>CAILUG010000028.1 GCA_903837345.1 uncultured Gammaproteobacteria bacterium
GGCTTTTTCCGGCAGAAGCCGCGGCCGCAGTCAGGAGCTTTTCGCGCTACGCCCTACAGGAAGCGGGGTCTCAACGCCGCTTGAGCGGGTTTGAGGTCTAGGTACTGGCGGTGAGGGAGGGATTCGAACCCTCGATACGTTATTAGCGTATACACACTTTCCAGGCGTGCTCCTTCAGCCGCTCGGACACCTCACCGTTAACCGGGTCCTGCACTCAAATTCTCGCGGCTGCGAAGACCGCGCACTCTATAGCAAGCAGGTAGCAAACTCAAGCTGAAACCAGGAAAATTCCTGCGTGTTTACCGGGAGTTACAGCAACTTTGCTGAAACAAGCCGGCCTTCAGCCGTTCCAGTGCTGCACGAAATCCTGCAGATTGTGCCGGGGAATCGGGCGATCCTGGAACGTGGCGGTCCCCACGTAGAGATAACCTACGATCTCATCAGTTTCCTTCAACCCCAGCGCGACTTTGACTCGCGGATCATAGGCGACACCGCCAGTCAGCCAGATCGAACCATAACCAAGTGCATGACAGGCCACTGACATGTTCTGGATGGCTGCAGCCACTGAACACACCTGTTCACTCGCCCTCACCTTGCCTTCCTTGATGGCAGCCACTGCCACAATGATCAGCGGCGCACGCAGCGGTGTGGTGAGCAGCTTCTGTTTTCGCTCCTCGGTATCAGGCAAAGTGGTATCGACAAACAACTGCGCCAGCTTGAGACGCGCGTCGCCTTCAATCAGCAGAAAACGCCAGGGGCGCAGCATGCCGTGATCCGGTGCACGCAAACCGGCCTGGAGGATTTGTTCCAACTGGGCAGCATCAGGTGCCGGCCCGGTCAGGCGGGGAGCTGCTGTGCGGGTTTGCAAAGCGGTAAGTGCGTCCATGGGGACCTCGGTGATTTACTGACGGTTATAGCGGGGGAACAGCACGTAATCCATCATTTCGCTGGTAGCACGCACCGGATTGATGTCGAGCCCGCCACGGCGCAGAAAATTGGCTTCCACGCTGAGACTGTGCGGACGACAACGGTTTTTGATATCGCAAAAAATCCGTTCGACGCAGTTTTCATGAAAATCGTTGTGCAGCCGGTAGGACACCAGATAACGCAACAGTGCGGCATGTTCGATTTGCGGA
This sequence comes from uncultured Gammaproteobacteria bacterium, assembly GCA_903837345.1. Classification (GTDB taxonomy): domain Bacteria; phylum Pseudomonadota; class Gammaproteobacteria; order Pseudomonadales; family Pseudohongiellaceae; genus CAILUG01. Next base: position 1,137 of record CAILUG010000028.1, read on the forward strand.
CCCTGGTAACACACAGTGATGGTGGCCCAATCCGGCTGGCCGGTGATCGGACAGCGGGAGCGGAACAAATCGGTGTACACCACTTCATCGACCAGCTGTTCAAACGCGGCGTGGTTACCGGCGAGTTGCAACAAAGCAGGCTCTACCTCGTAGTGTCCGCAGGCAGCCTCAAGCTGATCGAGACTGGTGCCGGTGGGAGCATCCAGCATTTCCTGCATGCCGCTGAAATCCTGCAGCAATACTTCCACATCCGCGCCGGCAGCTACCGACAAATCCTGTTTGATGCACTCCCGCGCCGCCGTGATGTCGCTGAAGGTGTGCTGGTTCAGCGAGTTCAGATACAGCTTGAGTGATTTGGATTCCACCAGGCAAGGACTGGTACACGGAAAAATGAAACGCCCCCGTGCGACCTGTGGTTTGCCTTGATTATCCAGCCACGAAAGTTCAAATGCATTCCAGATATCGGCACCGCAGAATGGCAGCGCATCACCCTTGATGCCAAGCGCGTTACGATTGTCTGCGCGCGCAATCGGGAGAAGGAGTGACGCATCGTAGCACTCCGGATAATCGACCTGCTTGCCGAGTGGCCCCGCCATCAGTTGCGCAGCCCTTTGCCTGTGTAAAGCAGACGCAGCGAAAATGCGAACATGACTACAGTGAGCAGCGTCAGCAAACCCATCGACAAACCGATGCTGACATCACTGATGCCCAGTATGCCGTAACGGAATGCATTGACCATGTAGAAGATCGGGTTGAACTGCGAGATGTGACGCGCCAGCGGCGGCAATGTATCCACCGAATAAAACACGCCACCCAGATAGATCAGCGGCGTGAGTACAAAGGTGGGGATGATGGAAATATCATCGAAATTGCGGGCATAAACTGCATTGATGAAGCCGCCCAGCGAAAACACCACCGACCCCAGCAGGATCACAATCGCGGTGATGAATATGTTGTGCATATGCACGCCACTGAACACCAGCGAGATCAGAGAAGCGATGAGGCCGACACACAATCCACGCGCAACTCCGCCCGTGACGAAGCCGAGCAGGATCACATAATTGGGCACTGGCGCCACCAGCAGTTCTTCTATGCTCTTCTGGAATTTCTGGCTGAAGAAAGACGACACCACGTTGGCATAGGCATTGTTGATTACCGCCATCATGATCAGGCCCGGCACGATGAATTCCATGTAGCTGTAGCCACCCATCTTGCCGATGCGCGAACCGATCAGGTTGCCGAAGATGACGAAGTACAGCGCAATCGTGATGACCGGCGGTACCAGTGTCTGCACCCAGATGCGCAGGAAACGCCGCACTTCCTTGATCACTATGGTCTGGTAGGCGATGAAGATGTATGAATTCAGCATCAACCGGGTTTTGCCATCGTAGGTACTCATTTCACTGCTCCTGCGGCGCTGGTGTCGATCGGCCTGTGCAACAGCGAAACAAACAGCTGTTCAAGCCGGTTGGATTTGTTGCGCATGCTCTTGACGCTGATCCGGTTGTCGCTGAGCAGTTGAAACACTTCGTTGAGGTTCTGGCCCTTGTCGAGTGCGACTTCCAGTGAAGTTTCGTCCAGCAATTTCACCTCGAAGCCGTTCAGCAACGGAGCGGTCGTCATGTGGTTGTAGGTATCCAGCACAAACAGCTCCTTGTTCAGGGTCTGCAGCAGCTGCTTCATGCTGGTGTTCACGACGATTTCACCCTTGTCGATCATTGCGATGTTGCGGCAGAGGTTTTCCGCTTCTTCCAGATAATGCGTGGTGAGGATGATGGTGGTGCCGGCCTTGTTGATTTCTTCCAGGAATTCCCAGGTGGAACGCCGCAGTTCAATGTCAACGCCGGCAGTGGGCTCGTCAAGGATCAACAGTTTGGGTTCGTGTACCAGAGCGCGCGCTATCAGCAAGCGGCGTTTCATGCCGCCCGACAACACCCGCGCCTGCTGGTTGTGCTTTTCCCACAGGCCCAGCTGTCTGAGATATTTCTCGGCCCGCTCTTTCGCCACCTTGATTGGCAGCCCGTAGTAACCGCCCTGGGTAACGACAATATCCATCACCTTTTCAAACAGGCTGAAGTTGATTTCCTGCGGCACCACGCCGAGGTTCAGCTTGGTGTCATAGACATGGGTCTCTACATTCTGGCCAAACACTTCCACAGTGCCGGCAGTTTTCTTCACCAGCGTGGCAATGACGCCAATGGTGGTGGATTTGCCGGCGCCGTTGGCGCCCAGCAAAGCAAAGAAATCACCCTGCTGCACATCGAGGGAAATGCCGTTGAGGGCCTTGAAACCGTTGGCATAGGTCTTGTAGAGATTGCGGATCGAAATGGCGGGGGTCATGGACTGCAACACGGCTGTTGATAACAGCCGGCAAGCATAGCAAAAGAAAAGGCAGCATTCGCTGCCTTTCCAGTGGCCCTGCCAAGGGGCGCCGGCCACCCCCTGACCAGGCCGTGTGCTCATGAGCCGGCACTTCCGTGTGCACACTTGCAACATAGTTGTGGAGTTACGATTTCGCCAGAAATTGTATTGCGGCATGTGCATGCAAATTGCACTTGTAGCCCCCCCAAGGCTTGCTAGAATCCCGGGCCCGCCTTCTGTGGTTGTGTACTGCCTGTGTTGTTGTTCGGACTAATCGTCATCGCTGTTGGCTTGCTGGCACTGGCAGTGTGGTGGTTGCAGCGCCATGAACGGCAGAACCGGCTGGAATCGGTGGAGCGCAGCGGAGAACTGCCAGCACTCAGCACCAGTGATCTGCCCGACTTTGCAAGGTTGCAGCAACCAGCCGCTGCTCCGCCGCCTCCTGCCAATGCTGCGCCAGCACCGACGGTGGCAGCACCCCTGGCAGATGCCGGCTTTGCCCTCGCTCCGCCCTCAACCCCTTCCAACCGCCCCGAACCGGCCGCCAACGCCTGGCAGGAACAAGTCAAAAAACTCAAAGACGCTGCCGAATATGAGCCCGCGCTGGTGTTGTGCCAACAGCAGTTCCCCAAGGCGCAGGCTTTCCAGCAGGCCGCCATTTTGCTGCGGCTGCAGATGAAGCAGATGCTGGATCAGCAACAGGACATCAATCCCCTGCTGGTGCGCCTCTACCGCTGCGCGGTGCTGGCCGACCTGTTCCGCTCCGGTGCCACCCACAAGCCCGCCAACCCGCGCCAGGCCCTCAAGGGGCTGGCCAGCCATGAGTTCCACTATCAGGAAGTGGGACACCGCCAGCTGAAACTGCTCAGCAAAAGCGATACGCGCCTGCTGGAACAGCGCTGGGGCGAGCCCGCACAGCACCAGCATGCAGAAACAGTGCTGGCCGGACTGTGGGAAAACCTGTGCCGCTGATTTTGCCCGCGTTCTGGCATAATGCTGTGATGTGCAGGCAGCAGGGATTGCTGGCAGCAAGGCTGGCCTTGTAACCCATTGGTAATTGAATGCAGGAAGATCGTCGTCAACCCCAGGAAAACGCCGCGCTGGCGCCTGAGCTGGTGCAACGCGGCAAACAACAACTCGAAAGCGAGATCCGCATTCTGGAGCTGTGGCTGTTGCAACTTGAGGAAACCCGCAAGGACAATCCGGAATCCCTCGCTGCCCGCAAAACCTATGGCGACATGTTGCAAAGCCGCAAGGATTTGCTGAGTACCTTGCAGAAACACGGCTGATTCCGGAGCTCCCATGCTAAGCCACGCCCAAGCCATCACCATGCTCAATCTGCAGGCGCAGATGAATGCCAAGGTCAATCCCGAATGGGTGAGAGCCGCCTACCCTTATCTGCGTGCCGTGGTGGTTGAAGGCGCCGAAGCCATGGAACACCGTGGCTGGAAGTGGTGGAAGAAGCAGGATTGCGATCTCAAGCAGCTGCAGATGGAACTGGTCGACATCTGGCATTTCACGCTGTCGCACATCCTGCTGCAGCACGGCGGCGACCAGACCGCCTCCCTGCATGAACTGATGCAAAGCGATGAGGCCGTCAGCATCAGCTTTGACGGCACCCATTACCCGATTGCGTCACTCGACCTGGTCGGCAAGCTCGAACTCAATATCGGGCTGGCGGCAGCGCGCCGCATCAGCATCCCGCTGTTTGCAGCGCTGTTGCACGACTGCGAGATGGACTGGAATGAACTGTATCTGCAGTACGTGGGCAAGAATGTGCTGAACTTTTTCCGGCAGGACAACGGCTACAAGGCCGGCACTTACCGCAAGCTGTGGGAGGATGGCCGCGAAGACAACGAACATCTGGTGGAAATCATGCAGGAGCTCGACAGCGCCAGCGCCGATTTCCAGCACAAGCTCTACAGCAATCTGCAAGACCGCTATCAGCGTCCGGTTTGATCAGCCGGTTCCAATCTTTCATGCACAGCCTCTGGGAGACCCACTCCGAGCAGTCGGGCTTCGCCATGAAGATTACGGGGACACGCACAAGTACATCCATGTAGCTCCCTGCGGCCGTCCATGGCCGCAGAGGTCCCCTCCATCTTCATGGCGAAGCCCTCTTCCGAAATTTGAGCGTGTTCAATTCGACACGGAAGAAATACGCACTGAACTCGAGAGCCTTGGGCAGAGAGACGCTTCTGAAACCGTCGGAGGCCATGGGTGAGGCAACGCGGTTACAAAGCGTAGCTTTGTGCGTTGCTGAACGCCACGGAGCCCTGCGGAGTGGCTGGAGGGAAGTTAGAATCTACTACTGGTCTGACGCGTTTCAGAAGCGTCTCTCTGCCCAAGGCTACACGCAATGCGTTTGGCAGTTCTCGCGACCAACAATGTCAGCAAAGAGGAAACTTGAGGGTATTGGGGTGGCTGACGGGGCTCGAACCCGCGACAACCAGAATCACAATCTGGGACTCTACCAACTGAGCTACAGCCACCACAATTTGGGAAAAGCAGGATGCCAGGATAAAAATTGGCGCGCCCGGCAGGACTCGAACCTGCTACCACCGGCTTAGAAGGCCGATGCTCTATCCAAATGAGCTACGGGCGCAAATCCGAAACCAGCAGGCATAACATTCTGATAAACCTGCCTTTAGACGTTAACACCAGACGCTAACACCAGACGTCAACACCAAGGGCTAAAAGTATAACGGACAGGCTAAATCAGACGCTGGGTGATGCTGGAGTTGGTCGGGGTAGAGGGATTTGAACTCTCGACATTCTGCTCCCAAAGCAGACGCGCTACCAGGCTGCGCTATACCCCGATTTGTCTCCAACCAGCGGGGCGGCATCTTACTGAGCTGCCCCGCATTGGTCAATTGGAAATTGCTTGTAATTCAATCTTGTACTGGCCGCTCAATACGCCAGCCGGAAACACCGTTACGATCCTCTACCACCACATTGAGCGCCTTCAACTGATCACGGATACGATCAGCTTCGGCCCAGTTTTTGGCTGTGCGGGCTGCCAGCCGTTGTGCCAGCAGGCTTTCGACAGCTGCCGGATCGACTGCACTGCCGGTGCGCAGGAATTCGGCAGGATCCGATTCCAGCAATCCCAGCAAGCCTGCCAGTTGGCGCAGCAACACTGCCAGTGACGCGGCCTTGCCTGCATCCTCGTTGCGCAAACGGTTGATCTCGCGGGCCAGTTCGAACAACACACCGATGGCTTCGGGCGTGTTGAAATCATCTTGCATGGCTGCATGGAATCTTGCTTCGTAGCCGGTGTCCAATGCTGCGATTACGCCAGTGGTGTCCAGTCCTTTCAGTGCGTGATAGAAACGCTCGACCGCATCCCAGGAAATCTGCAGTGTTTCTTCCGAGTAGTTGATGAAGCTGCGGTAATGACTCGCCACCAGAAAATAGCGGATCACTTCCGCCGGGTATTTCTTGAGCACTTCCCGCACCGTGAAAAAATTGTTGAGCGACTTCGACATCTTCTCGTCGTTCACCCGCACCGGACCGTTGTGCATCCACAGATTGACGAAATGCTTGCCGGTGGCGGCTTCCGACTGCGCAATTTCATTGTCATGATGCGGGAACATCAGGTCACTGCCGCCACCATGGATATCGAAGGTATGGCCGAGGCAAGTGGTGGACATCGCCGAGCACTCGATGTGCCAGCCCGGGCGACCGAAGCCCCAGGGCGATTCCCAGCCCGGCTCACCGGCTTTGGCGGATTTCCACAGCGCAAAATCGCGCGGATCGTGCTTGTTGGTCTCGTCAATTTCGATGCGGGCCCCTGCCAGCAGCTCGTCGGGATGCTTGCGTGACAGCCGCGCATAATTGGCGAAACCCGGCACTGAAAAATACACATCGCCGTTGTCGGCGGCATAAGCGCTGCCGTTGGCGATCAGTGTCTTTACCATGGTGATGATGCCGGCAATGTGACCGGTGGCGCGCGGCTCAATGTCGGGAGGCAGCACGTGCAGCATTGCTTCGTCTTCGTGCATGTAACGGATGAAGCGTTCGGTCAGTTGCCCAAAACCCTCGCCATTCTCGCTGGCACGCCGAATGATCTTGTCGTCAATGTCAGTGATGTTGCGCACATAGGTGACCTGATAACCAATCGCGCGCAGATAACGCACCACCACATCGAAGGCCACCAGCATGCGGGCATGGCCGATATGACAGTAGTCATAGGTGGTGAGACCGCACACATACATGCGCACCTTGCCAGGCTCGATGGGCTTGAAGTCTTCCTTCTGATGGGTAAGCGTGTTGTAGATCTTCATCATTATTGCTGCCTGGCCCAGGTATCTTTCAGGCCGATGGTCAGGTTGAAGACGAGCGCGCCGGGCTTGCTGTCAAAGCGGTCGGTGCAGAAATAGCCTTCACGTTCAAACTGGCAACGAAACTCTGCCGGGCTATTGGCAAGGGAAGGTTCGGCCAGGGCCTTCAATACCACCAGCGAATTCCTGTTGATATTGTCGCGGTAGTCGCCCTCGGCGGCATCCGGGGCCGGATGGTCGAACAGCCGGTCATACATGCGCACTTCCACCGGTATTGCCAGTTGTGCCGGCACCCAATGGATTACCCCTTTCACCTTGCGTCCTTCGGCATTCTTGCCCAGGGTGTTCATGTCGCAGCTGCAATGCAGTTCAGTGATGTTGCCGCTGCTGTCCCGGATTACCTGTTCACATTTGATGATGTAGGCACCACGCAGACGCACTTCACCGCCGGTGGTGAGGCGCTTGAAGCCGGGTGGGGGCACTTCCTCAAAATCGTTGCGGTCAATGTACAGCTCGCGGGTAAACGGAATTTCGCGCTCGCCCATGCCGGCATCTTTCGGATGACGCGACAGGTGCAGCACATCAGTCTGTGCTGCCGGGTAATTGGTCAGCACCACTTTCAGCGGGCGCAGCACACACATCGCGCGCGGGGCGGTGGCATCAAGATCTTCGCGCAGGCAATATTCCAGCTGGCCTACTTCCACCAGGCTGTTTGACTTGGTTACGCCCACCATTTCACAGAAATTGCGGATCGCGGCCGGCGTATACCCGCGGCGACGCATGCCTTCCAGCGTCGGCATGCGCGGGTCGGTCCAGCCATTTACCAGTTTCTCGTCGACCAGCTGTTTCAGTTTGCGCTTGCTCATCACGGTGTAGTTGATGTTGAGACGGGCAAACTCGATCTGCTGCGGATGGCATGGCAGCCCAAGCTGGTCCAGCGTCCAGTCATAGAGCGGACGGTGATCTTCAAACTCCAGTGTGCACAGCGAATGCGTGATGCCTTCCAGCGCATCCGAGATGCAGTGGGTGTAGTCGTACATCGGATAGATGCACCACTTGTCGCCGGTCTGGTGATGATGCTGGTGGCGAATGCGGTAGATCACCGGGTCACGCAGATTGATGTTGGGCGACGCCATGTCGATTTTCGCGCGCAGCGTATAAGCGCCATCGGCAAACTCGCCGCTTTTCATGCGGGCGAACAGGTCAAGATTATCCGCAATGGTGCGCTCACGATCGGGGCTGGGCTGGCCGGGCTCGGTCAAGGTGCCACGATAAAGTCGCGCCTGCTCCGGCGTCAGGCTGCACACATAGGCTTTGCCCTGTTTGATCAAAGTGACCGCGCATTCATAAAGCTTGTCGAAATAATCGGAGGCATAGAACAAGCGGTCCTGCCAGTCAAAACCCAGCCATTTCACACTGGCCTTGATGGATTCGACATATTCGAGGTTTTCCTTTTCAGGATTGGTGTCGTCAAAGCGCAGGTTGCACAGACCGTTGTATTTCAGCGCCGTGCCGAAATTCAGACAGATCGACTTGGCATGGCCAATATGCAGGTAGCCATTGGGCTCCGGCGGAAACCGTGTATGCACCCGGCCCTGGTTCTTGCCGCTGGCGACATCATCGTTGATCAGCTGGTGGATGAAGTTGATCGGGGTCGAACTGGAAATAGTGCTGACTGGCTCGGACATGGGATGGTTCTGGCTCGGACTGCAAAATTGGAGCGCATTATAGCTGGCCAAGCACGGTTGGCCGAGTAGAATATGCACGCTAAATTCCTTGTTTAACTCCTCACTCCCGGACCAGGCTTCCCCATGATTACTCTCCACACCAACCAGGGCGACATCACCCTCGAACTCGACTTTGCCAAAGCCCCCAAATCAGCGGCCAACTTCCTGGCGTACGCCAAAGAGGGTCATTACAACGGGACGGTTTTCCACCGCGTTATCGACAATTTCATGATCCAGGGCGGGGGTTTTGAAGTCGGGATGAAGCAGAAGAAGACCAAAGCCACCATACAGAATGAAGCCGACAATGGCCTGAAAAATGAAGTCGGCACTGTCGCCATGGCCCGTACCAGCGACCCGCACTCCGCCTCCTCCCAGTTCTTTATCAATGTTGCCAACAACAGCTTTCTCAACCATTCCGGCAAAAACCCGCAAGGCTGGGGCTATGCCGTGTTCGGCAAGGTGACGGCCGGCATGGATGTGATCAACAAGATCAAGGGCTGCAAGACCGGCAGCAAGGACGGTCACGGCGACGTGCCGGTGGAAGACATCGTGATCAATACTGTCAGCATCGACGACAGCAAAATCCCGGCGTGAGCTGCGGCCCTGGAGACCGGCACGATGTCGCGTAACCCACGCATTCTGCTGATCTCCGACCTGCACCTGGAAGAGGCACGCGAGGATCTCACGCGTGCCTTCCTGGCCTTTCTCGAGCGCGAAGCCACCAACGCCAGCGCCCTCTACATCCTCGGCGATTTCTTCAATGTGTGGATCGGCGATGACGACGACCGTCCACTCAACGCCCGCATCAGTACGGCTTTGCGCCAGCATGCTGATCAGGGGCTGGACATATTCCTGATGCACGGCAATCGGGATTTCTTGCTGGGACAGGACTTTGCCAACCACAGTGGTGCCAGGCTGATCGCCGATCCCTGGGTACTGCAACAGGCAGGCCAGCGCTTCCTGCTCGTGCATGGAGATGCCTTATGCACCAGGGATGCCGACTACATGAAGTTTCGCACCCATGTGCGCAATCCGCTTTGGCAACAGCAATTCATGGGCAAACCGCTTGGTGAACGCCGTGCCTTCGCCGCAGAGGCGCGCAACCAGAGCAAGAGCATGAACAGCAACAAGGCCGCCGACATCATGGATGTGACGCAAACCGAAGTGGAAAGCCTGATGAAAGCCAATGACATCACCACGTTGATCCATGGTCACACCCACCGGCCCGGGCTGCATGATTTCGCTATCGGATCCCGGCACTGCCAGCGGCTGGTGCTGGGCGATTGGAGTACATCCGGCTGGCAGATAACGCTCGAAAACGGCAAGGCTTCGCTCTTGCAGTTTGCGATTCAGCCGTGAGTTCAGCCGGTTTGCTGCATCTCCTGCGTGAAGGAAAATCCGATCGACATGACGTTGCCAGTCTTGCGCTGTGAACACACCTCGCTCAGACGGGTGACTTCGACATTGGTGGCAGGATCCACATAACGCAGATAGATCGAATTGACTTTAACCTTGACGACTTCCTCCTGCACCACCAGATCGAAACGGCAGCCGCCATTGGAAAGATCGGTGATGTACCCGGGCATTTTGTCGCCATTCTCCTGTTTGAACATTACACAGGGTATTGAAGTGACCAACCGCTTTTCCGCGCGCAGTTCACGGGTTTCCAATTCCTCGGGATAGGAGGCAAAAAATACCGGATAAGGCACCTTGAGGATGCCCTGCACCGTTGAATAGAAGCCCATGCAATCGCCAGTGGTACGCTCACAGATAGTGCGGATAATCAGTTTGCGGTCCAGCACCAGCAGATCCTTCACATTGCCGGCATCCAGCAGACTGGGGATTTCCAGAATCAGGTAACTGCCGGTTTTGCAGCCAACCAGATGGGTTTTGAAACTCTCACGATTGGAATTGGCGATTTCAACGCTAATAAACTGCCCTATCGCCGCATTCTGGGCAAAGAAGTTGATGTCGCGAATCTTGTTGATGCTTTCCGGGGACGGCATAGCCTGCCTTTCTTTGCCAATTTTTCATTATTACGGCAGTTATCGTTGTTTATTGAGGATAACAATGAAAATTCCCCCTTTTTCGCGCTGGCGGGATGGCTTGCTGATCTCATCGCCTCCGGCATTCAGCGGCGCACTACAGACCAGGGGTCTCGGGAAAATAACGTTCGTGGTGGGCTTCACTCAGCACCTGCAGCTCTTCATTGATCCGCAGCAGCAGATCACGCACATCCTGACCTCGCCAGGCTGGCAGCAATTCAACCCCTAACTCATCAAGACTGTGAAGACGGTACAAATGCTTCTGCAGCAACTGGTGCAGCCAGAAAAACGGCGACAGGTCGGGGTCGTAGAACACCCGGAAGTCCTGCAGCACCTGCTCCAGCCTGGCTTGTGACACAATCCGGAACTTGTTGCTCATCAACTGGGTGGTAAACAGGTTGATGCGGGCCTGAACCGCCTGTTTCTGCGGCTCGGTGAAAGCATTCCAGTAGATGACTTCGCTGCTGAAACGCTTGCAGCCGCGGCAGATCTTGTCGCCGAGCGAAGTAGTTGAGCAGACGCCAATACAGGGAGTACGAACAGGTTTCATAGGGGTATTGTAACCAGTTCTTGCAACGGCAACCTGCACCGGAATATGACGGCATCCAAATCAGCACAAGTTCAGTGACTCGCCCACATACCTCCCGTAAAATAACCCCCCAGTTTAAGCTTACATTTCCTGCCATGAGGTAGTTACCGTGTTAGAAGCCTATCGCAAGCACGTGGCCGAACGGGCCGCGCTCGGAGTTGTTCCCAAACCACTTGATGCCGAGCAAACCGCCGGTGTGGTTGAACTGCTGAAACATCCCCCCAAGGGCGAAGAAGCTTTCCTGCTGGATCTCATCAGCAACCGCGTGCCTGCCGGTGTTGATGAAGCCGCTTATGTCAAAGCCGCATTCCTGAGCGCGCTTGCCAAAGGTGAAGCCACTTCGCCGCTGATCAGCAAACCGGACGCCGTGAAACTGCTCGGCACCATGCTGGGCGGTTACAACATCACCACACTGGTGCAACTGCTGGATGACAAGACGCTGGGCGCGGAAGCCGGCAAACAGCTGTCACACACACTCCTGATGTTCGATGCATTCCATGATGTTGCCGAAAAAGCCAAGGCGGGCAATGCCAATGCCAAAGCCACCATGCAGAGCTGGGCCAATGCCGAATGGTTCACTTCCAAACCGAAACTACCGGAAGTACTGACCATCACTGTGTTCAAGGTGCCAGGTGAAACCAATACTGATGACCTCTCCCCGGCTCCCGATGCGTGGTCACGTCCCGACATCCCGCTGCATGCGAAAGCCATGTACAAGATGCCGCGCGAAGGTATCACCAATGCCGAGCAGCAAATCACCGACCTGAAAAAGAAAGGCCATCCGGTGGCGCTGGTGGGCGATGTGGTCGGCACCGGTTCCTCGCGCAAATCCGCCACCAACACCGTGTTGTGGTTCATGGGCGACGATATTCCCCACATCCCCAACAAGCGCGCCGGTGGTGTTTGCATCGGCAGCCAGATTGCGCCGATCTTTTTCAATACGATGGAAGATGCCGGCGCACTCGCAATTGAGTGCAATGTGGCGGGGATGAATACCGGCGATGTCATTGACATCCACCCCTATGCAGGCAAGATCACCCGCCACGGTTCCGGCGAACTGGTCAGTGACTTCACGCTGAAGACCGAAATTATTCTTGACGAAGTCCGCGCCGGCGGCCGTATCCCGCTGATCGTTGGTCGCGGCCTCACCGACAAGGCCCGCGCCTTCCTCGGTCTCAGCCCATCGCCTGAATTTGTGCGCCCGTCGCCGACCGTGACCAACACCAAAGGCTATACGCTGGCCCAGAAAATCGTTGGCCGTGCCTGCGGCGTTGACGGCATGCGTCCCGGCATTTACTGCGAACCGAAGATGACTACCGTGGGTTCGCAAGACACCACCGGCCCGATGACCCGTGATGAACTGAAAGACCTCGCCTGTCTCGGCTTCTCCGCCGATCTGGTGATGCAATCGTTTTGCCACACGGCGGCATATCCGAAACCGGTTGATATCGATACCCAGCACACACTGCCGGATTTTATACGCAACCGTGGCGGCGTGTCCTTGCGTCCTGGTGACGGCATCATCCACTCGTGGCTCAACCGCATGCTGCTGCCTGATTCAGTGGGCACCGGTGGCGATTCCCACACGCGCTTCCCGATCGGCATTTCGTTCCCGGCCGGTTCCGGCCTGGTGGCGTTTGCCGCTGCCACCGGCGTGATGCCGCTCGACATGCCGGAATCAGTACTGGTGCGCTTCAAGGGCAAGATGCAGCCGGGCATTACGCTGCGCGATCTCGTCAATGCGATTCCTTATGCGGCAATCCAGAAGGGTCTGTTGACGGTCGAGAAGAAAGGCAAGAAGAACATCTATTCCGGCAACATTCTGGAAATCGAAGGGCTGCCAGACCTGAAGATTGAACAGGCGTTCGAACTTTCCGATGCCTCGGCCGAGCGTTCCGCGTCCGGTTGCACCATCAAACTCAACAAAGAGCCGATCATCGAGTATCTGACCTCCAACGTGGTGCTGCTGCGCTGGATGATCTCCGAAGGTTATGGCGATCCGCGCACACTGGAACGCCGCGCGTCGCAGATGGAAGCCTGGCTGGCCAACCCGCAGTTGCTGGAAGCCGATCCTGATGCCGAATACAAGGCCATCATCGAAATCGATCTCAACGAAATCAAGGAACCACTGCTGGCCTGTCCGAACGACCCGGACGACATCAAACCGTTGTCTCTCGTTGCCGGCACCAAGGTTGATGAAGTGTTTATCGGTTCCTGCATGACCAACATCGGCCACTTCCGCGCGGCTGCCACGGTGCTGTCACAAAGCAAAGGCAGGATTCCGACCACCTTGTGGATTTCACCACCCACCAAGATGGACCAGCATCAGCTCACCGAAGAAGGCATTTACGGCATTTTCGGCGCCAGCGGTGCCCGCACTGAAATGCCGGGTTGTTCCTTGTGCATGGGCAACCAGGCACGCGTGGCGCCGAACTCGACAGTGATCTCCACCTCGACCCGCAACTTCCCCAACCGGCTCGGTGATGGCGCCAATGTGTTCCTGGCTTCGTCCGAACTGGCTGCGGTGTGCTCGCTGCTGGGACGAATTCCGACCCACGAGGAATACATGAGCTACATGGGCAAGCTCGACACCATGTCGTCGAAGATCTATCGCTACCTGAATTTCAACGAAGTGGCGTCGTTCATGAAAGGGGCAGAGCACGCCAAGAACATTCCAGTGCAGAACATCGCGGAAGTTCGCATGTAGGTCTGAAGGTGTCAGGGTCACTAATCCTGAACTGACACTCAAATCCCCCAGGTTTCAACCGTGCAGCTGGTGGGCTGACCTGTCGCTGCCGGTGCCCAGATCGAAAAAGCTGATCAACTGCTGCAGCGAGTCTGCCTGGGTTCCCAGTGATTCACTGGCTGCTGCAGCCTCTTCCACGAGGGCGGCGTTTTGCTGGGTCATCATGTCCATTTCAGTCACTGAGCGGTTGACCTCATTGAGCCCGGTCGACTGCTCGGCGCTGGCGGTGGCGATTTCGGAAATTATGTCGTTCACCTTTTTCACCGATGCCACGATTTCTTCCAGGGTCTGGCCGGATGTGTTGACCAGTGTGGTGCCTTCCTTCACTTTTTCGTGACTGTCCTTGATCAGGCCCTTGATCTGTTTGGCAGCCGTCGCACTGCGGCCAGCGAGATTGCGTACTTCATCCGCCACTACTGCAAAACCGCGGCCCTGATCGCCGGCACGTGCTGCTTCCACAGCCGCATTGAGGGCCAGCAGGTTGGTCTGGAATGCAATTTCATCGATGACGCCGATGATGTCATTGATCTTGTTGCTGGCCACATTGATGTCCTGCATCGCCACTACCGCCTTGCGCACGATGTCGCCACCTTTTTCTGCGGTGTCCTTGGCGCTCCTGGCCAGATGGGCAGCCTGGTCGGCATTGGCAGCGTTCTGCTGCACAGTGCTCATCATTTCTTCCATCGAGGCCGAGGTTTGTTCGAGTGTGGCAGCCTGCTCTTCGGTACGCTGGCTCAGATTGGTGTTGCCAATGGCAATCTCGGCCGCTCCCTGCTTGACCGCATGTGCGGCTTCCGTGATTTCACCGACCATGGAGGCCAGATGATCGATATAGGCATTGATGGCGCCGGCCAGTTTTTCGAATTCACCGGAATAATGACCCGACATGCTGTCGGTGAGCTGGCCCGACGACAGCGAATCCATCACCCGCATGGTGTCTTCCATCACGGTTTTGATCGCGGTTTGCAACGACTGCTGGGCGGTGATGTCAGAAGCGAATTTCACCACTTTGTAAACGCGGCCGGACTGGTCAAAAACCGGATTGTAGGAGGCATGTATCCACAGTTCCACTCCGCCTTTGCCCAGGCGTTTGTAATCGCTTGCGTCGTACTCGCCCCTGTTCAATTTCGCCCAGAAATCCCGGTACTCATGGCTGCTGCGGAACTTTTCATCAACAAACATGCTGTGATGCCGGCCCTGGATTTCAGGCAGGGAATAACCGGTGAGCATGAGGAATTTTTCGTTGGCAGTGATGATGGAGCCATCCATGTTGAACTCGATCACAGCCAGTGCCTTGTTGAGCGCTTTCAACTGGCCGGCGGTATCGGAGTTGCGCAAGCGTGAACTGGTGATGTCAGTACCGATATTGAGGATTTTGACCACACGGCCATCAGTGTCGAGTACCGGATTGTAGGATCCCCTGATCCAGAGTTCGCGCCCGCCTTTGCCCAACTGTTTGTAAACAGCCGCATCGAAATTGCCACGCATGAGTTTGGCCCACCAGTCACGGTGATCAGCCGACTTCAGCAGTACAGGATCACAGAACATGGCGAAGTTGCGGCCCTGCACTTCCGGCAGTGTATAGCCGGTGACTTGCAGAAAATTGTCATTGGCTGACAGGATGCTGCCATCAAGTGCAAATTCCAGCATGATTTGTGATTTGCTGATGGCCAGCAACCGGGTATCACTGTCATTCACCCGTGATTGCAGTTGGGCAAGTTGCTTGCGCAAACCTGCGATTTCTTCGGCGTGTGCCAGCTCTTGCTGCACATTGGCTTCAACCTTTGACAAATCGACTTCGACTGCATTGCGGTCAACGGCAAGGCGATTGCTGAAAAAACCCGTGGTTTGGCTCCTCGTTTCTTGTGGCAGGGACGGTGGGGCGCAATCCAGTTGCAGGAATCCATCAAATGCGGGTTATTACGGCATCGGGGGGAGTTGACTTGAGTTTTATGGCACACGCAGCCAGGCCTGGAAAGCATGGCGGGCCCCGGCTACTTGGCCGGGGCGATGGCACGTCACTGCGGAAAATCAAAACTCGGCATTGTGGTAGACGCGTTGCACGTCATCGACGTCGTTGAGCATGTCCATGAATTTTTCAAACATCGTTACATCTTCACCGCTGAGGGTGGCGTAAGTCTGGGGTATGAACTGGATTTCATCGACTTCATAGTCGATCTCGCCGAAGGCGGCGGCCAGCGCTGCCTTGGCCTTGGCATATTCGGTATAGGGCGCGAACACGGTGATCTTGCCGCCTTCGTTCTCGATATCGGACACATTCACATCTGCATTGAGCAGTGCTTCCATCACCGCCTCTTCATCCCCCTTGAACGACAGAATGATGCTGTGGTCGAACATGTGGCTGACCACACCCACAGTACCCAGCTTGCTGCTGGTTTTGTTGAAGCACTGGCGCACATCGACAAAAGTGCGGTTGGGGTTGTCGGTGAGGCACTCTACGATGACCATGCTGGAGCCTGGTCCAAAACCTTCGTAGCGTGCTATGGAGTAATCTTCACCACCGCCACCCTTGGCCTTGTCGATGGCTTTCTCAATCACATGCGTCGGCACCTGGTCACGCTTGGCGCGTTCGATCAGGCTGCGCAGTGCCAGATTGCCCTTGGGATCAAACCCGCCGGTCTTGGCGGCAACATAGATTTCGCGGCCGTAACGTCCGTAGATGTTTGACTTGTTGGCCGAGGTTTTGGCCATGGCCTCTTTGCGGTTTTGATACGCTCTGCCCATAAACTTCTTTTAACTCACTTGCCTGAAAAAAATTCGGAATCAATTCATTGCGCGCTGGCCGGTGCCAGGGGTCCACTTCAACATGGCCAGCGCTGCAAACGCCAGCAGGGAGCCGGTGCCCATGATGGTCGAGAGTAGCGGTAACTCCATGCCACCTTGCAGGAACAGGCCGGCTACTATCGGCGAAAGTACAGAACCTCCTCGCCCGACACCAATGGCGAAGCCAGTGCCGGAAGCCCGCACATGAGTCGGAAATACCTGCGCAATCAGCGAGTACAAGCCGACTATGCCGGAGTTGATGAAATAGCCGGCAATCGCCACCAGGGCTGACAACACCGTAAGGTCATTGGTGGTCTGGCCAAACAATATTGTGGTCAGCCACGAACACACGAACAGGAACAAGGTCAGCTTTTTCAGATCAAAATACCGGGTGAGGTATCCGAATGTCAGGCAGCCGGCCGCACCCCCCACGCTGGCCCAGGTCAGCACACCACCGGCTGCTGAAGGCGAGAATCCCATGTTCACCACCAGCTTGGGCACCCATTTGAGGATGTAGTAAAACGTAATGATGTGGAAGAAATAGGCAGCAGTGACTATCAGCGTGGTGGCCAGCATGGTCTTGCTGAAGATGTCGATCCAGGCTTTGCGCTGCACTTCGTCTTTCAGATCCGGCAATGCCGAAATTGCCGCATGGCCCAGTCGTGTCATGGTGGCGTTGATACGTTCCAGCACACCCGCCGGCCGTTTGCGCACCAGCCAGTGCACCGACTCCGGCATGATGAAGTACACCAGCGGTATCAGCAGCATGGTCATGCCGCAACCAAAGTAGAACACCGAGCGCCAGTCGAACACTTTCAGCATCTGGGTGACTGCCAGCCCGCCTACCACACCACCAATCGGATAACCGGCCGTCATGAGTGCAATCATCATCGGCCGGGATTTGGTGCTGGAGAATTCCGCCGCTTGTGCGTTGATCGCCGCCAGCATGCCACCGATGCCCAGGCCAGTGACCAGACGCCAGCTTGACAGTACTACCAGATCACTGGTGGTGGTCACCATGAACATGCCAGCAGTCATCAACAACAGACAGCCCAAAATGGTTGGACGCCGACCGATCAGATCCGCCATGCCACCGAGAAAAACCGAGCCCAGACACATGCCCCACAACTCCATCGACAGGATCAGGCCGAGTCCGGCCATGGTGGTCTTCCATTCCACGGCAATGCCGGGCGAGGCAAAACTGATCGCCATCACATCAAAACCATCCAGCGCATTGAGCGCCACGGTCAGTGCCACGATCACATACTGCAGGCGGGTCATGGCCGCAGTATCGAGAGTAGCGCGCGGATCATTGCTCATCGGAAGCCTCTTATTGTTGTTATCGGAAGACCTGAGCGGTCAATTGTCGCAGCTTAGCTCAATCCTGCAAACTCTTGCTAACCACTTCAAACACGTCCGGTGACAGTTTGGGCTCGGCCATAACCCGCCGCAGCTCTGCCTTCATCAGCATTTGCCGCGACGGGTCATATTTGCGCCAGCGGGTCAGCGGGGTAAGCTGGCGCGAAGCAATCTGCGGATTGGTGGCATTGAGTTTGATGACATAGTCGGCGAGGAAGCGATAACCGCTGCCATCACTGGCATGGAAACCGATCAGATTGGCGTTGCAGAATGCGCCTATCACTGACCGTACCTTGTTGGGATTACGCAGATCGAAAGCTTCATGCCGGATGAGTGCCTGCACTGAAGGCAGGTTACCAGGAACTGGCGCAGCACTTTGCAGCGACAGCCATTGTTCCACCACCAGCGTTTCATGTTTCCATTGCTGGTAGAACGCAGCTACCAGTGACTCGCGCAGGTCCTTGTTGCCGGCACAGGGATTGTTGACAAAAGCTCGCAAGGCCGCGCTCTGGTCGGTCATGTTGTTGGCGGTGTCATACTGCTGTTTGGCCACTGCGAACCACTTGGGGTCCTCCAGCAGCATCAGATAATTGAGTGTGGTGTTTTTCAGGGTGCGACTGGCTATTGCTTTCGCTTCGTAACGATAAGGCCCGGCACTGACATTGGCGTGATAGACCTGGCCGAACAAGTCAGCCAGTTCACGCACCAGTTGCAGACGCACATGTTCACGCACTGCATGTATGCCCTCCACATCCACCGGCACTGCCAGTTCGGCCAGATAGGCTTCAGGTGGCAACAGCAGCAAGTTGGCCAGCATGGCCTGGTCGGCATTGGCATCGGCCAGTGCAGTTTGCAACACATTGCGACAGTCATTGATCAATAGCGGATCGACTGTGAACTGCTTGCCCTCACATCTCGCCTGCATGCCTTCATTCAGCACCGCCAACGCCAGTTGCTGGCCTGCTTCCCAGCGCACGAAGCCATCACGCTCATGGCTCATCAGGAAACTCAGCTCTTCCCGTGTGTAGTCACAGTGCAATTTCACCGGTGCGGAAAATCCGCGCAGCAAGGCCGGCACCGGAGCTTCCGGGATATTGATAAAGGTGAATTGCTGCTCGGCCTCGGTAACACGCAATACCTTGCTGGTGGCCGGGCTGTCGGCGGCGTCAAGCTGCAACGGCAATTCCTGCCCTTTGCTGTCGAGCAGCGCTACCGTCACCGGAATGAAAAACGGTTCCTTGGCTGGCTGGCGTGGCGTCGGTGGACACTGCTGTTTTATCGTCAGCATGAAACGACGCTGTTTGGCGTCGTATTCCCGGCTGACAGTCAGTTCGGGTGTGCCGGCCTGGGTATACCAGCGGCGGAACTGGACCAGGTTGATGCCACTGGCCTCTTCCATGCACTGCACGAAATCTTCCGTGGTCACTGCCATGCCGTCGAAACGCGAGAAATACAGGTCGGTGCCCTTGCGGAACAATTGCGGCCCCAGCAGGTTGGCGATCATGCGTACCACTTCCGAACCTTTCTCGTAGATCGTCACCGTATAGAAATTGGCAATCTCCATGTAGGACTCCGGCCGCACCGAATGCGCCATCGGGCCACTGTCTTCGGCGAACTGCACTGTACGCAGCATGCCCACGTCTTCAATGCGGTTGACCGCACGTGAGCCCATGTCAGCCGAGAACTCGGCGTCACGGAACACGGTGAATCCTTCTTTCAGACTCAGCTGGAACCAGTCGCGGCAGGTAACGCGGTTGCCGGACCAGTTGTGGAAATATTCGTGCGCAACAATGGATTCAATGCGAGCAAACGAAAAATCAGTGGAAGTCTCCGGCTTGGCCAGCACACAGGACGAATTGAAAATGTTGAGACCCTTGTTCTCCATCGCGCCCATGTTGAAATCATCAACGGCCACGATCATGAAGATATCGAGATCGTATTCACGGCCATAGACCTGCTCGTCCCAGCGCATCGCGCGTTTAAGCGAGTCCATGGCGAATGCGCATTTGTCGAGATCCTTGGCCTCGACAAAAATCTTCAGCTCGACCTTGCGGCCGGAACTGGTGGTGAAACTGTCACTGATGTGCTTCAGGTCACCGGCCACCAGTGCAAACAGGTAACACGGCTTTTTGAACGGGTCCTGCCAGGTGGCGAAATGACGACCACCGCCGAGCTCACCGCTGGCCAGCAGGTTGCCGTTCGACAACAACACCGGATACCGTGCTTTCTCTGCTTCAATACGGGTCGTGAAACTCGCCAGCACATCAGGCCGGTCGAGATAATAGGTGATCTTGCGGAAGCCTTCTGCTTCGCACTGGGTGCAGAACATCACGCGTGATTTGTAGAGCCCTTCCAGTGAAGTATTTTCCTGCGGCAGGATGCGGGTTCTGCATTCCAGCATGAAGGCAGCCGGCACCTTGGCAATGGTCAGTTGCTCGCTGTCGACCTGGAACTCGGAACTGCCGAGGATTTTTCCGGCCAGTTTCACTTCCAGCAGTTCCATCGCCCGGCCTGACAACACCAGCGGCGCCTGCGGGGACTGTGCCGCCGGATTACGGCGCATTTTCAGCCGCGAGCTGACCAATGTTTCCGTTTCATACAGTTCGACAATCAACTGGGTATCGTCAATCAGGAAATCCGGCACCCGGTAATCGCGCAGATAGACGGTCTTGCCATGGGATTCTTTCATGCTGCTGCCTCTGTTGCTGTTCAGCCAAAACTCAATTCAAGTTCATAACCGGTGTATTTGCGGACATTCAGCACGCCGCTGTCCATGATCAGGTACTGGCCCTTGATGCCCAGCAACACACCCGCTACCGGGCCGGCGGTTTCCAGATCCAGTGAGACCAGTTTCTCCGGCAATCCCCGCACAGGATAGCTGATGTTCACGGGCTCGACGCCGTTCACGACACTGAGTGCATGCAAGCCAAAACGCTGCTGCAATTGCGCAAACCCGGCGTGACACAGCCCCAGCAAGCGCTCACGTTCGGCAGGCATATCCAGCACTTCCTGCTCACCCTTCAACATGGTGCGCCAGTTGGTACGGTCAGTAACATGCTGGCGAAACATCGCCTCGCACAATCCGGCCTGCTGGCGGCTGCGGGTGCGCACCACTGCCAGTGCCTGGGTGGCGCCCTGGTCGATCCAGCGGGTGGGCACTTGCGAGGCACGCGTGATACCGACTTTCAACCCTGAGGAATTGGCAAAATAAACCACGTGATCCTGCATGCAGAAATGATCAGCCCACACCGGTTCGCGGCAGGTACCGGCGTCATAGTGACAAAGTTCCGGCGAGATGATGCAGCTGTCACACTGCGCCAGTGTGGTGAAACACTTATAGCAATAACCCTGGTTGAAACTCTTGTTGGTGAGACGATTGCAGTTGACGCAAAAAATGCGGCCGGTACTGCGCAAGCTGATTTTCTGTTCCAGCAGTGCGGACATGTCGACCAGCGTACCGCCCATGGCCAGCTGGTAACGCACTGGCGTTTCCAGTCGGGCTGTCATTTTCTGTACGGGGCCGCTGTACTGCATCATCTTGTCTCGTCAGTCGTCACATTGGCTCTTTTGCAGGCCGCTGCGATCAATGAAGGCCGTGCGCTGTGATGCAGGCAGGTGGAGTTCATCATAGGCGATTACCGCTTGCAGACAGTGGTCGCGTTGCTCCGCTGTCAGCCGTTCGCCATTGGGCCACTTTCCCAATTCAACTGCAGTTTTCAGCTGCTGATGGATCTGTGGCGTCATGTTGTGCACCAGTGCCTGCCAGCTTTGCGGTTTTTCGATCATGAATTTGTCCCGGTTACGGTGCTGCGCATAACGCGGCTGCTGATAGCCAGGATGGCACCATAGCCCATGCCGGCGAGGAAGCCGCCCATGTGTGCAGCATTGGCAATGGTTTCGAGGCCGAGCACGGTAAAGAGCACCAGCATGGCCAGCATGAACAGGATCAACGACCCCGGCAATGCCATGCCTTTGCGGGGATCGAACAATTGCCAGGTCCAGATGTAGGCAAACAGGCCATAGATCACACCCGACATGCCGCCAAAATTGTTGCCGCCGCCATACAGATACTGGATCGTGTTGGAGAACAACGCGATCACAATGATGGCCAGGGCAAAGGACCAGCTGCTTTGCACGCGCTCTATGCGTCGTCCCAATTCCAGCAGCCAGGTCATGTTGAACACCAGATGCAGCAAACCGCCGTGCAGCAAAATCGGCGTAATCATCGTCACCAGTTTCTTTATGCTGAACGAGGCCAGTATCTTCGACAACACCAGCAGGCCGGTGCCATAACTGAAATCCGGATACAGCAACGCGTTGGACCAGGCATTGGGATGATCAAGCGGCGCAACCAGCCATAACACGGTGCATACCGCTATCAGGATCAGCGTCAACGGCGAGTGGCGCAAACTCTGCACAAACGTATTCGCCAGCACTCCGGTGTTGACGTAACCACTCAGCGCACTCGAATCATCCGCCAGTGGCTGCACTTCGCCCTGCTGCCACTGCCGGAACAGTTCACGCGCCTGTTCGACTTGCGCCGCCTGCGCTACCAGCACCAATTGCTGTTCGGGTTGCTCGATGATGTGATGGGAAAGTTTGCGCTGCCAGAGCAGGCGTCTGAATTGTGTCAGATCCAGTGAACTTGAAAGTTCCAGTGCAAGAAACATGGCCCTACCCCGGCTCAGCCCCGTACCGGGCGTTGGGCCCAGCCCAGTTTGCTGCGGCAGGTGGCGTAATAATCGTAGTCAACCGGATGCAGCAGTTTGAGTTGTTTGGCTTTGCGACGGATCGTGAATGTTTCGCCAACACTGGACGTGTGCACAACCATGCCGTCGCAACTGATCTGCGGCGCGGTGTTGTGGCGTTCGCCTACCACCAGGCTTATTTCGCTGTTGCTGTCGACGACAATGGGCCTGCTGCTCAGACTGTGCGGATACATCGGCACCAGCGCCAGCACATCCAGCTTCGGATGCATGATGGGACCGCCTGCCGACAACGAATACGCAGTGGAGCCGGTAGGCGTAGCAATGATGAGACCGTCAGAGGCCTGATGGCATACAAACTGGCCATCAACATACAGGTCGAATTCGATCATTTGTGCGGCAATACCGGGATGCAGTACCACATCGTTCATCGCAGCACCCAGCAAGCGTGCCTGCTTGCCTGCGCCGGTTTGCACTTCCAGCAGGAACCGCGGTTCTTCGCGATACTGGCCAGCAAGAATCTGTTCCAGTGCGTGTTCTATGTCATCCGGGAGAATGTCGGTAAGAAAACCCAGGCGCCCGCGATTGACCCCCACGACCGGCACATTCTGTTCGGCCAGCTGGTTCGCCACTTTCAGCATGCTGCCGTCGCCGCCAACCACGATCACCAGCTGGCAGCGCTTGCCCAGCTCTTCCCGGTCTATGACTTCCAGCTGGTGATTGCCCAGCAAGGCCGCCACGGAGCGGTCCACCACCAGTGAGGTATCGGCGTGTTTGATAACAAAGTCTGCCACCTGCGCGAGGGTGTCGACTATGTCGCGATTGTCGCGGCGGCTGATCAGGCCTATGGTCGGAAACTGCTGCATGGATATGGAGTTGGAGTGAAAACGGGCGGGCAGTATACCATCAGCCGAGTGAGCGTCGGCCCTGCAAACCGCCGCCGTGGATCACCAAGAGGCGGGCTCCAGCCGGAAAATGGCTGTGGGCGATCAAGGCCACTACTGCCTGCAGCATTTTGCCGGAGTAAACCGGATCCAGCGGGATGCCGGTTTCGGTCTCAAAACGCTGCATAAACGCGGTCAATTGGGGTGAAAAACGCCCATAACCACCGCCATGCCAGTCATCCAGCACTTGCCAGTCACAAGTGGCTTGCAGGCCGTGTTGCTGCAGCAATCCGGCCACCTCGCGCTGCAGGTACCCTGCCCCTTTCAGCACCTGAATGCCGGTCACCGGCACCCGGCTGCTGCTCACCACCCCTGCCATGGTGGCGCCGGTGCCACACGCAAGCACCACATGGGTGTAATCGTGATCTTTGGGCAACAATTGCTGGCAGCCAACAATCCCTGCCCGGTTGGCACCGCCTTCGGGAATCAGGTAATGCGGCCCAAACTGATCCACCAACCTGGCTTGCCAGAGGGGATCGGTTTTGTGGCCATAGTCAATGCGGCTGATGAAGTGGAGCTGCATGCCAAAGTCTGCGGCATCCTGCAGGCAGGCCGTCAATGGCCCGCCCTGCTCGCCGCGCACCACGCCGATAGTGCGCAAACCATAGCGCTGCCCGGCGGCAGCCAGTGCGTGCAGATGATTGGACCAGGGCCCGCCAAAACTCAGCAACGTGTGATGCTGCTGTGCGCGGGCCAGCCGGATATTGGGCAGCAGTTTGAAATATTTGTTGCCGGAAATTTGCGGGTCGATCAGGTCAGCGCGCAGTACTGCTACTGATACCTTGTGCTGATGCACCCACTCTGTGTTGACCGGGGTAACAGGGACTATTTCAACCATGGACTCTGCTACCACGTCTTTCAGACAATTCCTGGGCACTTGCCGACACTCACGCGCTGCACCTGCCCGGCATGGGCCTTGTACCAGGCAATAACGCAATGTAACCGGATCGTTACATGGCTTTCTTCCTGGTCATTAATAACAGCAAGTCAAAACAATGACGCTTGATACCACTGGCAATCTTTGCAGATTACCCGCAAATATCAGCCAAAAGATTGAGCCAAACCAAATATCATCCCGGCTCTTGGCGTTTTAATATAAAAAAAATACCGCCAGAAGAGTAATATAAAAAACCTGGTGAAAGTCCAAAACCACCAGTACAGCTGACAATGTCTGCGATTATCAAAAGGGGATTTTTTATGCGCAAGATAATTATCCTGTTGATCTGCATTAACCTGGTCGCCTGTGCCCATCAACCCATTACCTGGGAGCGCAGCAGACAAGCAGCCTATGATGCTGCCACGCATCCCTCTGTGTGGGGCCCGTTACTGGGTGCAGGTGTGTTTGCCGCCAGCAATCTGGATGATCGCACCTCGAAAAGTTTGTCCGCCCACACGCCGGTGTTTGGCAGTCGTGATTCTGCCGACAAAGCCAGCACTGATCTGCAGGATCTGCTGATAGTGACAGCGGGCGTCAGTGCTTTCATGGTACCGGTGCAAACAGCCGCAGGTGAAACCATTGACCATGGTGACCGTTTGGGGATTGTGCTGGGTGGCATTGCACTGTCGAGCAGCATTTCAGAAACCATGAAATATATTACCCAACGCGAGCGCCCGGATATGTCCAACAACTACAGTTTCCCGTCCGGACATGCAACCGCCGCATTCACTTCGGCGACCTTTGCATCCGAAAATTTTCATCTGGCCTTCGGTGACGATGCCCGCGCTGGTTGGGCTGATGCAGGCCTGTACACCGCCGCGACGTTAACGGGATGGGCGCGGGTAGAAGCCCAAAAACACTACGCCAGTGATGTGATGGTCGGTGCCGCACTGGGAAATTTCATGGGACGTTTTCTGAATGAATTGCTGATGACCAATTCCGGTCACATGGTGCTGTCGTCGAATTTTGACGGAAATACCCTGGCAGTAGGAATCCAGCACAAATTCTGAATGCCAACCTTGAGTAAGACCATTGGCCATGTTCTTCGCTGGAATCCCGGCGTCACCGGATTCATCGTAACGGTTGCACTGGTCAATGCCGGGCTTTATCACCTGCCCCTTTACTCGTTTGCAGTGGCCAACCTCGACTACCTCTCGCAAGGCGGCGCCCTGATCCTGGCCACGCTGTTCATGCTGGCAACCAGCATCACCATCCTGTTTTTTTCGCTGCTCTCGCTGGTTTCGCTGCGTCTGCTCAAGCTGCTTTGCATGGTTGCAGCCCTTGGCAATGCACTCGCCCTGTATTTTGTCGAAACCTATGGCGTGGTACTGGATAAAACCATGATGGGCAATGTATTCAACACCGACTTCGCTGAAGCCGGCAGTTTTTTTCATCCCAAATTGCTGGTGTATTTGCTGGCACTCGGGGCACTGCCCTGCTGGTTGCTGGCCAGAATCCAGATCCATAAAACCGGCGTCCGCCAGCGAGTGACCTTGCTGATGCTGGTTTTGCTGATCACGGCGGGCTGGATATATGCAAGCTCGCGCTCCTGGCTGTGGATAGACAAAAATGCCAGCAGACTGGGTGGGATGATCATGCCATGGTCCTATGTCATCAACGCCACCAGATATTGGTCCGATCATGCGTTGGCTTCGCGTGAACACAGCTTGCTGCCTGCAGCCAGCTTTGTAGCCAATCGCAAGACCATCGTAATACTGGTGATAGGGGAAGCCGCCCGCGCGCAGAACTTTTCACTGTACGGCTACCAGCGCCTCACCAATCCCTTGATGGCGGCAGCTGGCGCGGTGGCACTGCCGCATGCACACTCTTGCGCCACCTACACTACGGCATCGATGATTTGCATACTGTCCCCTGCTGACAGTGGCGGGCAGTTCTTCTCCTCCGCTGAGCCGCTGCCAAGTTATCTGCAGCGGCATGGCATCGATGTGATCTGGCGAACCCGCAATTGGGGCGAGCCCCCGCTCAAGGTGCAAACCTACCAACGCGGGGAAACACTGCGGCAAGAGTGCCAGGGCGACGGCTGCGACTACGATGAAGTGCTGCTGCAAGGCCTCGATCAGCGCATCCACGCGTCGACCAGCGAAAAAATCCTGGTTGTGCTGCATCTGCATGGCAGCCACGGACCTGATTACTTCCGTAACTACCCGGAAAAATTCGAAGTATTCAAACCGGCGTGCCAGTCAGTCGAACTGGATCATTGCACCAGCGAAGAACTGGTGAATGCCTATGACAATACGATTGTGTACACCGACTATTTCCTGCAGCGGGCAATTGGCTTGCTGGAAGCTATTCCCGACACTGCCGCCATGCTGATGTACATCTCTGACCACGGCGAGTCCTTGGGTGAACATGGCCTCTATTTGCACGGGACTCCCTATGCCATTGCTCCCGATGTCCAGAAGGAGATTCCGTTCCTGGTCTGGATGTCGGATGCATTCAAACAGCAGAAGACCATTGCGGAGACGCAACTGGCTCCGCAAAGCAGTCACTCGCAGGCCAATGTGTTTCACAGCCTTATGGGAGCCTTTGACATGCGCAGCGGCATTTACAACGCGCAGCTCGATATCTTCAGTGACAATGCCAAATAGCAGGGACTGAACAGCAAATCGGAGAAATTCATGGCGCACCACCCTGTGAATCCGGCAAATTTATATTTTGCAATGCACTTTTATTTATAAAGTACTTTAATCAATCACGAGCTGCCCTGATTCCTGAAATAATTTCATCGTGGCTGACCCAAAAGCAGTGCACGGCTGTTCGTCACAAACAACACAGAAGTAACTGGTGGCAATACATAAAGGAATAATGAGCAGCCTTGAGCGCTCAAAGCAACCCAGCACGAACCGCGCAAATGAGCTTATAAGTAAAAACGGGACAACTACATGAAGAGGAATGGCGACCTGGACGGGACTTGAACCCGTGACCTCCGCCGTGACAGGGCGGCATTCTAACCAACTGAACTACCAGGCCACTCCGAAAACAGATAGACAGGTTTCAAAATACATCTGTCAGTATTGCAGAGGGTACAACTTTTACTTGAACGACAACGCTTGGTGGGTGAAGAGGGGCTCGAACCCCCGACATTCGCCTTGTAAGGGCGACGCTCTACCAGCTGAGCTATTCACCCAAGCGCCGAGGCTGCGCATTTTACCCACTACGCTAGGGGAGTCAATAAAAGTTTCCGCCCGTAACCAATGCTGTTTTGCTTGCGAATACAGACGCTTACTTGGAGGTATGACGGTAAGTGCCGTCCCAGTCGGCAGGCAACTGCATGGTACGCAGGCTGGCGATGCGCTCCAGGTACAAGGTGTACAGATAAGTGTCAGCATCCTGCTGGTGCAGCTGCTCTAATGCCACGGATGCTACATCCCATTGTTGTTGCAGATAAAGCTGGTAGGCAGCGTGCCAGGCATCGACCAGCGCCCGCAATTGCGGACTGGCTTCCGACTCCTTGCACAGCGGCTGATAGATGCGGATCGGCTGATCCTTGCCCTTTACCTGCACCTTGTCGATCTGCCGGCACAGGAAACCGGAAAGTCCGTCATAGGTTTGTTCCCCAATCAGCAGTTTGACACCGTAATTCTTGGTGATGCCTTCCAGACGTGAACCCAGGTTCACGGCATCGCCTATAACCGTGTAGGCACGGCGGTAGGTTGATCCCATGTCACCGACGTTCATCATGCCGGAATTGATACCCACGCCAATGTTCACTTCCGGCAAGCCCTGCGCCTTGAACACCGGCTTCAGTGCTTCCACTTTTTTCAACATGTCGAGCGCGGCATTGACGGCATGGTTGCGGTGCTGGGGGTCTGCCAGCGGTGCACCCCAGAACGCCATCACCATGTCGCCCACATATTTGTCGATGGTGCCGCTGTTCTCGAAGATGATGCCGGTGATCGGCGTGAAGAAATCGTTCAGCATCGCCTTCAGCTCGGTAGCCTTCAGTTTTTCCGAGATGGTGGTGAAGTTGCGGATATCCGAGAACAGCACGCTGAGATCCCTGCTGTCGCCGCTGAAATTGTATTTGTCGGGGTCGTTCAGCATGGCGTCGATGTGGGCCGGCGGTACGTACTGGTCGAACATGCCTTTTATGACTTTGCGGTGCTGCCCCTCTTTCAGGAAGCCATAGGTCATGTTGGCGGCGGCTATCAGCACTATCAGCAGCAGGAATACCACCAGTGAGAAATCCAGGTTGTAGTGGTTCCACATGTAGAGGTTGAGCGCCACCAGACCAATGATGAAAGTCGAACTGGACAGCGCCAGCAAGGCCGGGCCGAGATGCGGGTACACCAGAGACAAACCGAAACCGATGATGACAATCGCAACTGCAACCGCCGCCCATTCCCAATCCGGCCTGGTAGGGAATGGACTGAGTTTGAACTTGTCCAGCACTGACATTACACCCGCGATGCCACCTTCCTGGATGTGGGTGTTTTCGTCGATGGTCACTTGTGGCGGCGAGTTGAGGATGGCGTTGAGCACGTTGGCATGCACTTCCACGCCCGGATAGACTGATTCTACCGGCGTGGCACGCAGGTCATAGAGTCCGGTGGCGTTGGTACCGACCAGTACCAGACTGTTCTGCAACTGCTGGCGTTGTTTGGCAGTCAGATTGTCATGCAGGATGTCGGTGGCAGAGATATACGGGAAACTTTTCTGCCGACCCAGATAGGGCACCTTGACCGCGCCATGCTCATCGGTCGGAATCAGCGTTTTTTCTATCCTGATGCCTGTGAATATGCGACTGCCCTGGCTGTCTTTCTCAAATGCCGGCTGGTAGTTGTCCTGCACGCTGTAGCGGCGAAACATATCAAGTGCCAGCGAGGGATAGATCTGGTCCTTGTATTTGACAATGAGCGAGTACGACCGGATCACCCCGTCCACATCAGGAATCGTATCGAAGAAACCGGCACCGGCAGCAGCCTTTTGCAAAGTATCATTGTTGCCTGTGTAACCCCCCATTTCCCTCAGATTGATGACATCCTTGTCCTGGTCGGCTATTTTGAACAGGGGTTTGGGCAATATGCCTTTGTGCACCTCATCTTTCGGCGTGCTGCCATCGTGCATTTCTTCTTTTGGACGGAATGAAAATCCCAGTACCACATCGGTAGCGCCGCCCATGGCTGCGCCGAAATCGGCGTCGGCATCCAACAGCTCGGGATGATTCTCCAGTTCCGGCAACAGGGCTGCAGCCGCGCCACTCTTGTCGGCGCCCTGCTTGATGCGCTGACCGAGTTCCTTGATGGTATTGCGGTCAAATTCGGGAAAGAACACGTCGAAGCCGATCACAAGCGCGCCATCCGCAGAGAGCTTTCTCACCATGTCTGCTATCTTGAAACGTGACCAGGGCCACTGCCCTTCTGCTTCCAGGCTGCGCTCATCGTAGTTGACTATGACAATACTGGTATCGCTCATGTGCAGCGCGGATTGCGCCACACTGAAACGCAGGTCATAGACCACATTCTCGAAGCGGTTCAGCAACGACTGCACAAAGGGCTGTTCGGTGGTGTGGATCCATAGCACGAACAGGGTGGTCAGGATGCCCAGATAGGTAGGCAGGCGCGAGCCCCGCAACATGGAGTTCCAGAACCGGTCCAGATGTTTCTTGAGCAAGGCAAGCAGCTGCATGCGGGGATCTTGCAACAGGGGATACCCGGATTATAAGCCGGTAATCTATCGCACTGCACAGCGGAAATCCCTTGTGGAGCAGCGCCGCCAGTCTTTACCATGCCCGCTGTTTTGCCGGCCTGTAATAACCATGGAAATCTACAAAGAATTCGGTTTTGAAGCTGCCCATCTGCTGCCCAACGTGCCCGCTGGCCACAAATGCGGCCGTTTGCATGGCCATTCGTTCAGGGTGGAAGTACATGTGGCAGGGCCACTGCACCCGGCCCTGGGCTGGGTGATGGACTATGCCGATATCAAGACTATCGTGAAGCCGGTGATTGCCCGGCTCGACCATTACTATCTGAACGACATTCCAGGTCTCGACAATCCCACCAGTGAGGTGATTGCGCGCTGGCTGTGGCAGCAACTGAAACCGTTGCTGCCCGAGCTGTGCCGCATCGTTATCAAGGAAACCTGTACCAGCGGCTGTGTTTACGCCGGCAGTTGAGGCAGTTGCCAGTCTATCGGCGCCTTGCCGTGTTGCAGCAACCAGGCATTGGTGCGGGAGAAATGGCCGTTGCCGATAAAGCCGCGATGTGCCGACAGCGGCGATGGATGCGGTGATTCCAGCACCAGATGTCGGGCGCGGCTGATGTGCTGCCCCTTCTTTTGCGCATGACTGCCCCAGAGCAGGAATACCAGGCTCTCGCCCTGCTCATTCAGCACGCTGACAATCCTGTCGGTGAACTGCTCCCAGCCTTTGCCATGATGTGAGGCAGGCTTGGAGCGCTCCACTGTCAGCACGGCATTCAGCAACAACACTCCCTGTTCGGCCCAGTATTGCAGATGTCCATGTCTGGGCTGCACCAGGCCGAGATCGCGCTGCAGTTCCTTGTAGATATTGAGCAGTGAAGGCGGCGGATCGACACCTGGCAACACCGAAAAACACAGGCCATGGGCCTGGCCGGGATTGTGGTAAGGATCCTGGCCGAGGATTACAACCTTCACCTTGGGCAGCGGGGTGGAATTGAGCGCATTGAAAATGAGAGGGCCGGGCGGAAAAATCTGCTTGCCGGCCTGCTTCTCGCGCAACAGGAATTCCCGCAATTGCTGCATGTAGGGCAGTTTGAATTCCTGCCCCACCACTGCCTGCCACGAGGGTTCCAGCTGCACTGATCGCGATTGCTCCGGATTGCCCGTCATGGCAGGGCTGTCAACCATGCTGCGGTCGCATGTGCGGAAACAGCAGCACATCGCGAATCGAAGGTGAATCGGTATAGAGCATCACCAGACGATCGATACCGATGCCCTCGCCGGCAGTTGGGGGCATGCCGTATTCCAGTGCTGCTATGTAATCACTGTCGAAATGCATGGCTTCGTCATCGCCCGCATCTTTGGCAGCCACCTGCGCCATGAAGCGTTCGGCCTGGTCTTCGGCATCATTGAGCTCGGAAAAACCGTTGGCTATTTCACGGCCGCCGATGAACAACTCGAAGCGGTCGGAAATATCCGGGTTGTGGTCATTGCGGCGCGCCAGTGGCGACACTTCAGTCGGATACTCGATCACAAACGTCGGCTGCAGCAATTCATGCTCGACTTTCAGTTCGAAAATTTCCATTTGCAGTTTGCCCTTGCCCCACTCTGCCTTGGGTTCGATACCGAGACGTTTGGCCAGTGCACGCAGACTGTCGATATTGTCGAGTTCTTGCGCAGTAGTGCCGGGCACATGGGCCAGGATCGCGGCCGGAATGCTGAGCCGGCGGAACGGCTGGCCGAAATCCAGCTGCAAACCCTGATACGGGATCACTGTAGTCCCCAACACTTCCTGCGCCACGCCGCGCAACATCTGTTCGGTCATATCCATCAATTCACGGTAATCGGCATAGGCCTGGTAAAACTCCAGCATGGTGAATTCGGGATTGTGGCGGGTCGACAGGCCTTCGTTGCGGAAGTTGCGGTTGATTTCGTATACGCGTTCAAAGCCGCCCACTACCAGTCGTTTCAGATACAGCTCCGGCGCGATGCGCAGGTACATTTGCTGGTCGAGTGCGTTGTGGTGGGTGACAAAAGGTTTTGCCACGGCCCCGCCCGGAATCAATTGCATCATCGGGGTTTCCACTTCCATGAAATCACGCGCATTCATGAAGCGACGGATACTGTCGACAATTTTCGAACGCAGCACAAAGGTCTTGCGGGTTTCTTCGTTGACGATCAGATCAACATAACGCTGGCGATAGCGTACTTCGGTGTCGTGCAGTCCATGATATTTGTCAGGCAAGGGCCGCAGTGCCTTGGTAAGCAAACGCAGTTCCTTTGCCCATACCGACAATTCGCCCTTGCCGGTGCGGAACACAGTGCCACTCACCGCAATGATGTCGCCCAGATCGAGGCTCTTGTTGAGTGCATTCTGGGCTTCACTGTATTCCTTGTGATTGAGATACAGCTGGATCTGGCCGCTGCCATCCTGGATCACCATGAACGGCCCGCGCATGCGGATCAGGCGGCCGGCGACCCTGGCCGGATGCTGTGCTGCTTCCAGCGTTTCCTTGCTGTCGTCAGCAAAGCGCTGATGCAATTCTGCAGCCAGCGCGTCACGACGGAAATCATTCGGAAACGCTATTCCCTGCTCACGCAACGCCTGCAACTTTTCGCGGCGCTGGGCGATAAGCTTGTTTTCGTCGTGCTGACTATCGAGGTTTTGTTCACTCATGGTTCGGCTTCTTCATTGGATTTTCAAAGTCCCATTTTCAGACTGGCTTGCATGAACTTGTCGAGATCACCGTCCAGCACCACACCGGTATTGGAAGTCTCGACGCCGGTGCGCAGATCCTTGATACGCGACTGGTCCAGCACATAGGAGCGGATCTGGCTGCCCCAGCCGATGTCGGCCTTGGTATCCTCGATCTTCTGCAAACTTTCGCGCTTCTTCTGTGCTTCCAGTTCATACAGTTTGGCTTTCAGCTGTTTGATCGCACTGTCGCGGTTCTTGTGCTGTGAACGTTCGCTTTGGCACTGCACGACGATGCCGGTAGGTTCATGCGTCATGCGGATCGCGGAATCAGTCTTGTTGACGTGCTGGCCGCCGGCGCCGCTGGCGCGGTAGGTATCCACCCTTACCTTGCTCATGTCGAGATCGATCACAATGTCATCATCAATCTCGGGGGATACAAATATTGATGCAAAGGAAGTGTGGCGACGATTGCCGGAATCAAACGGTGATTTGCGCACCAGCCTGTGCACGCCGGTTTCCGTACGCAGCCAGCCGTAAGCGTATTCGCCCTGCACGTGTATCGTTGCACTCTTGATACCGGCGACTTCACCTGATGAGGCTTCCATCAGTTCGGTCTTGAAACCATGGCTGTCAGCCCACTTCAGATACATGCGCAGCAGCATTTCGGCCCAGTCCTGTGCCTCGGTGCCGCCGGAGCCGGCCTGTACATCGACGTAGGCGTTGTTGGCATCCATCGGGCCCGAGAACATGCGGCGGAATTCCAGTTGTTCCAGACTGGTCACGGCCTTGTCGAGATCAGCCAATGCCTCGGCCAGCAGCGCTTCATCATTGTCGCTGTCGGCCAGCATGATCAGTTCGCTGCAATCGGCAAACTGGGTTTCCAGCTTGAGGATGGTTTTGACGACGCGTTCGAGGTCAGCACGCTCTTTGCCGAGTGCCTGGGCATGCTCGGGTTTGTCCCAGACGTTGGCTTCGGCCAGTTCGCCTTCTACTTCGGCCAGACGTTCCTGCTTTTGTTCGAAGTCAAAGATACCCCCGGAGCACGTTGAGGCGCTCGCAGCAGTCTTTGATGCGTTGCAGGTGGCCGTTGACTTCTAGCATGGGAATACTCCGGAAAAGGGCTGCATTCTAGCTGAGTGCCGCTTCAACTGCACCCTTGCCTTATTGTTTGGTAGCGTGCCTTGCTACGGTTCAGAGCACAGCCTTGGGCCGATAAGGGTTTCTGAAACACGCCACGAGTACGTCCCTGTAGGCTCGCCTCCGGCCATCCATGGCCTCCGA
>CAILUG010000029.1 GCA_903837345.1 uncultured Gammaproteobacteria bacterium
AATATCCATGTAATACACTCCAGATACCTCCGGCTAAAACGCCAGAGGATGACACACGGAGGTGGAAACTATTGGACGCTGTTTCCACCCCTAATCTGGAAAGTTTTGCACGCTGATTAACACCAAAATGAAGCATTTCTGGTCGTCAGAATCGCGTACAGATATGATGCAAACAGATGCAGGTATCAGCCTATGGTTGGAAATTGAATGAAAGGCAAGTCCCCCTATTTTGCTGCTGTTGATCTTGGCTCCAACAGTTTCCACATGGTTATTGCTCGGGTGCATCGCAAGCAGGTCGAGATCATTGACCGCGAGAAGGAGATGGTGCAACTGGCCAAGGGCATCAATGCAGCCGGCCAGCTCGACAAGGAAGCCCAGGCACGGGCAGTAGCCTGCTTGCGGCGTTTGGGCGAGAGGCTCAGGGACATACCGCCTGAACAGGTGCGCGCTGTCGGTACCAAGACCCTGCGTGCCATCAAGAGCTCAGGGAGTTTCATCAAGCTGGCGGAGTCGGCGCTCGGAGTGCCCATACAAATCGTATCCGGATTTGAAGAAGCGAGGTTGATCTATTCCGGCCTGGCCCATTCCGTCACCAATGACCATAGCAAGCGCCTGGTAGTTGACATCGGTGGCGGCAGCACCGAGTTCATCATCGGCCAGGATTTCGTACCCCAGTGCCTGGAAAGCCTGAACATGGGTTGTGTTGCCTACACCCGGCAATTCGTCGGCAAAAGCGGACGCTTGACTGCTGCTGCTTTTCGCAAGATGTATCTCGCCGCATGTACTGAAATCGAAACCATTCTGCGTGGTTACCAGAAGGCAGGATGGCAAATTTCCTACGGTACCTCCGGCAGTATCAAGGCGGTGGGTGAGCTGGTTGCGGACCGTGATGGAGGTGCAGTGATCACCCGGGAATCACTGCACCTGCTGGCCAAAGTACTGGTGGCCGGCAAGCTGGATATGGACAAGTTGCCGGCTACCCGCAGGAGTGTGTTGCCGGCCGGCATTGCCATCCTGAAGGCAGTATTTGATTTGTTTGAACTTGACGAGATCCATGTTGAAGATGCTGCGCTGAAAGAAGGGCTGCTCCACGACATCATTGGCCGTCAAAGTCATGCAGATGCCCGCTTTGCCACTGTTGCCAAGTTGCAGGAACAATACTCGGCGGACCTGTTGCAGGCCAAGCGGGTGGTGGCCACCGCTTTGACCTTCTGGCGCCGGCTCGATACTCCACTGCTGGCGCGAGTGTCACGTACCAAGATTCTTACCTGGGCTGCCCAGTTGCATGAAATCGGCATGAGCATTTCCCATTCCGGCCATCATCATCATGGCTATTACATTTTGCGCAACAGTGATCTGGCCGGGTTCGGTCGTTTTGAGCAATTCATGCTGGCGGCGCTGGTTCGCAGTCAGCGCAAGGCGTTGGATGTCAGGGATTTCGATGATTTTGACGAGGCGACACTGGCAGCGCTGACACCATTGATTCTTTGTCTCAGGCTGTCAATCCTGTTGCACCGGCGCCGGGAGAATCTGGCACCTCTGCCGCGCTTGTCACAACGTGGCAAGGGTTTTTATCTGAAATTCAACAAGCGCTGGCTGGCTGCACATCCGCTGACTCTGGCCGGGCTCGAACAGGAGCGCACCTGGTTGGCAGCATTGGGCGTCCACTTTGTGTATGGCTGAGGCGGGTTGCTGCTGAAATTCAATTACAGCTTGCGTTTTGATGGTTTATATTCCTGCGGGAATACCAGGTGAAGCCGGAGTTTTAACAATGCAGTTCAAGCTGGGTACAGGATTGCTGGTCTTGCTGCTGGTTATCATGCTGATACCCGATACCACAATGGCACAACGCAGGCTGATGCAGATGCCATTCCGCAGCAAAACCGATCCGATTGACCCCAATCTGCCGGTGGATCTTGATGGCTCCGAGTTCCATTTTGTGCGATTGATCTATGGTGGCAACGGCATGAACGACAAATTTCCGGGCAGAGGATCCAGCTGGATCACCGATTGGCCGGAAGCTGAACATTTCTTCATCCAGGGAGTCAAACGCCTGACCAACATTGATGTCACCTCTGTCAGTCTCCCCAACGGGCAAGGTGGTGAGCGCATCAAACTGGGCGTGGACAATGTTTACGATTATCCGTTTCTCTACGCGGTTGAAGTTGGTCATTGGAATCTCAACAATGAAGAAGCTGCCATCCTGCGTGATTACCTGCTGCGCGGAGGTTTTTTCATAGTGGATGATTTTCATGGCACCCGGGAATGGGAGGTGTTCATGGCATCAATGCGCAAAGTATTTCCTGACCGGCCGGTGGTTGAGCTGCCGGACGACAGTGAAATTTTGCATACCGTCTACGACCTTGACAAAAAAACCCAGATTCCGGGACTGGCAGCACTCTATAACGGCGTGACTTATGAGTATGATGGCTACAAACCGGACTGGCGTTGCATCTTTGATGACCATGGACGATTGATGGTAGTCATCAATCACAACATGGACATGGGTGACGCTTGGGAAAATGCTGATTTGCCGGAATATCCCGAGAAAATGACAGCACTGGCCTACCGCTTCGCAGTCAATTACGTCGTTTATTCCATGACTCATTGAATTTGCGGCTTTACACCATCCGGTTATTTTTGCAGGAGTCTGCAATGACAAGACATATGTTGGGTGCTTTGCTGCTTGCAGGCAGCATGGCGGGTATGACCTCGCTTCAAGCTGCCGAGGATATGGAAGCGCGTGCCCGCGCCATCCATGAACATGTTTTCACCATTGATACCCATGACGATATTGAACTGGGTTTCGCAACCAGTGAATTCATGCCGGGTGACAAGGCAGAAGCACAAGTCACGCTCGACAAGATGAAAGCCGGCGGGCTTGATGCCGGATTCTTCATCGTTTATGTGGGCCAAAGTGCACGCACCCCGGAGAATTATCTGAAGGCCCGCGCCGATGCGCTTTCCAAATTTGATGCCATTCACAGGATGGTAAAGCTCTATCCGGACCGTATCGGACTTGCAACCACTGCAGCTGAAGCTCGCCAGATCCATGCAGCCGGCAAACTGGTGGCATTCATCGGCATCGAGAATGGCTACGTGATTGGCAAGGATATCTCTGTGCTGAAGGATTTTCGTGATCAGGGCGCCCGTTACTTGACGCTGGTACATAACGGTCACAACGACATCGGCGATTCAGCACAACCCCGCACTGAATTCGGTGACAAGGGGCCGGAAGAGCATGGCGGCCTGAGTACATTCGGGGAAAAAGTGGTTGTCGAGCTCAATCGTCTGGGAATTCTGGTGGATGTTTCGCATGTGTCCAAAAAGACCATGCTGGCCGCTACCCGCTTGTCGAAAGCACCGGTGATTGCATCACACTCCAGTGTTGATGGTGTCTATGTACATGCGCGCAACATGGATGATGAGCAATTGCAGGTGCTCAAACAGAATGGCGGTGTCATCCAGCTGGTGGCCTTCAAGTCCTATCTGAAAGAGGGTGACGATGCCAACGTCAGCAACTTTGTTGACCATATCGATTACGCCGTCAAAAAGATCGGCATTGACCACGTGGGGATTTCCTCCGATTTCGGTGGTGGTGGCGGCATCATTGGCTGGAACAATGCAGCGGAAAGCTTCAATGTGACAATGGAACTGGTGAAACGCGGTTACAAGGAGCAGGACATCGCGAAGATCTGGGGCGGCAACGTGTTGCGTATTCTGGAGCAGGCTGAAAAAACGGCAGTACAGCTCCAAAGCGCCGGTCACTGACCAGTGCTGGCGTCAGTAATCCCTTGACATACAACGATTTATCCCGATAATCTGCGCCCTTGTTTGACGTGTGGAAAGGTCGATTACCCATCGACAGATTTCCGTAACGATTTCTGCGGCAGGTTGCGTAGAAGTTTGCGAGAGAGCCACGCACTGGCGGACCCCCGTTTGGTGCAGTCAACGACCCGCTTGAATACTCCGTCTGCTGTCAGACTGATCCGGTTCACTGGATCCGGCTCACCAAAGACGCGAAGCATTCTTCCTCTGGCGTACACGCCAAGGGTCATCTGGTTCGAACCGAACCGTCTCGCACGAGCTGGCATCAACTGGTTGGTAGTTGTTTGTACTGGTTGGCAGTGCCGCAGAGTTGGCCCGTAAAAAATTGGCCCATAATTTGTTGTTGAACGTACAGGTTTGTTGAATCCTGTTGGCAGCTTGTCAAGGTGACCGCTGCTGTTGGCAACATTACTGTTGAAACATAGTTCCTGACTGGAACCTGGAGGATAGAGCCATGGCATTATTGTCTGGTGGAGAAATGTTACTGCGAGCTCTGCACGATGAAGGTGTTGAGTTCATTTTCGGATATCCGGGTGGTGCCGCCCTGCATATCTACGATGCAATTTTCAGGCAGGACAAGGTAGAACACATCCTGGTGCGGCACGAACAGGCTGCGACCCATGCGGCTGATGGCTATACGCGCGCGACAGGCAAGCCAGGTGTGGTACTTGTTACCTCTGGTCCCGGGGCTACCAATGCCATCACCGGCATTGCCACCGCTTTCATGGATTCAATTGCGATGATCGTGATTTCCGGTCAGGTTGCGCGTGAATCGCTTGGCTCGGATGCATTCCAGGAAACCGACATGATCGGCGTGTCGCGTCCGATCGTGAAGCACAGTTTCATGGTCCAGAATCCGCAGGATATTCCCGAGATCATCAAGAAAGCATTTTATATCGCGACCACAGGACGGCCCGGACCGGTTGTGATCGACATTCCGAAAGATGTCACTGATCCGAACGTAAAATTCGAATATTCGTATCCGGAGACGGTGAAGATCCGATCCTATAGTCCGCCGGCCAAAGGTCATTCCGGTCAAATCAAAAAGGCAGTCGACATTTTATTGTCGGCCAAGCGTCCCATCATTTACGCGGGTGGCGGTGTAATCCAGGGCGAAGGCTCGGAGCTGTTGACCCAAATGGCACGCAAGCTTGGCTATCCTGTGACCAATACGCTGATGGGGCTTGGCGCGTTTCCGGCTACCGACAAACAGTTCGTTGGCATGCTCGGTATGCATGGGACTTATGAAGCCAACATGACGATGCATGAATCCGATGTAATTCTGGCAATTGGGGCGCGCTTCGATGACAGGGTCACCAACTCCGATGTGAAGAAATTCTGTCCGGATGCCACCATCCTGCATGTTGATATTGACCCTGCGTCGATTTCGAAAACAGTGACGGCGCATGTCCCGATCGTCGGTCCGGTCGTGCCTGTTCTGAAGGAAATGCTGGAGCTGGTTGAAGCCGGCAAATCCAAAATTGATGCCGCTGCCCTCAAAGTCTGGTGGGAACGGATCAATCACTGGCGCACAAGGGATTCACTCAAGGTTGTACTCGCGGACAACGACGTGATCAAGCCGCAACAAGTGATCCAGGCCTTGTACGAAGTCACCCAGGGTGATGCCTATGTGACTTCCGATGTGGGTCAGCACCAGATGTTTGCAGCGCAGTATTACCATTTCGACAAGCCGCGTCGCTGGATCAATTCAGGCGGGCTGGGCACCATGGGTTTTGGTTTGCCTGCTGCGATGGGAGTACAACTGGCATTTCCGTCTGCCACAGTAGCGTGCGTGACTGGCGAAGGTTCGATCCAGATGAACATCCAGGAGCTTGCTACCTGCAAGCAATGTTCACTGCCGGTGAAGATCGTGAATCTCAACAACAAGGCGCTGGGCATGGTGAAGCAGTGGCAGGACATGCAGTACGGTGGCCGCCATTCACACAGCACTTATGCAGATTCACTGCCTGATTTTGTGAAACTGGCGGAAGCCTATGGCCATGTGGGCATCAAGATTGAAAAACTCAGTGAACTGAAATCGAAATTGCAGCAGGCCTTTGCGATGAAAGACAAGCTGGTATTCATCGACGTGGTTGTCGATCCCGAGGAGCACGTTTACCCCATGGCAATCCGGGGTGGCGGCATGAATGAAATGTTCCTGAGCAAAACCGAGAGGACCTGAACATGAGACGCATTATTTCTGTCCTGATGGAAAACCAGCCTGGCGCCTTGTCACGGGTGGTCGGGTTGTTCTCGCAGCGCAACTACAACATCAATTCACTTACAGTGGCACCGACTGAGGATCCAACCCTGTCACGTTTAACGCTCACCACAGTGGGGGATGACCGCAAGATCGAGCAAATCATCAAACACCTTAACAAGCTGGTCGATGTGGCCAAACTGGTGGATTTGACCGAAGGCAACCACATTGAGCGGGAGCTTATGCTGATCAAAGTGAAGGCAACCGGGGCCCAGCGGGCCGAAGTAAAGCGGGTGGCTGACATTTTCCGGGGCGTAGTGGTTGACATTACCCCGACCATGTATACCATTCAGCTCACGGGAACCAGCGACAAGCTGGACGGATTCATCGCCGCACTGGCTGGCACTCCGATATTGGAAGTTGCACGCACCGGTGTATCAGGAATAGCAAGAGGGGAAAAGGTACTGAGTCTCTAACAGGCTGCCAGTCCATGGTTGGCTGGATTAATTGCCCAAATCAAACGACCAGTACACGAAAACTACCAATTCTCTTGCGGATTACAAATCTGCAAAAGCACAGATAAAACCAGGCCAAAAAGCCTGGTTTTTTTATGTCCAGGATTTAGTCCGCTTGGCAGGTAATTGGCGCGGTTCTTGTGCAGTTGCTTCGAACGCTGCGGGCGCGACTTTCATGAATGGGCTGTAGTGTCACTTGGAACTGATTGGCGCTGTTCTGGTAAGGAGGGTTTCGAACGCCGCGGGCGTTTGCCGGGTTCGAGAATTACGAGTACTGCGTGCGCCCGGTTGGGCGCACACTGCACGTCTTTATTTACACTACTTTCTTCATGCTGGTCATGTGGCTGCGCAGGGTTTGGCCGATCTGTTCAACACGGTGGTTGCGGATGGCAGCATTTACTGCGATCAGTTCGCGGTCGTCCACGCCATTGTCTTTTACCTGCAGGCCTTTGCCGATCACGGAAGTATCGACTTTGGCCATAAAGTCTTTCAGCAGGGGTACGGCAGCATGCGAGAACAGGTAGCAGCCATATTCAGCCGTGTCTGAAATCACCTTGTTCATCTCATACAACTTCTTGCGGCCGATCAGGTTGGCGATCAGCGGCACTTCATGCAGGGATTCATAGTAGGCGGATTCGGCGATAACGCCGGCTGCGACCAGGGTTTCAAAGCACAATTCCACGCCCGCCTTGATCATCGCGACCATCAACAAGCCTTTGTCATAGTAATCCTGTTCGGAAATTTCGTCGGCACCTTCCTTGCTGGAAAGTTCGAATGCGGTTTTGCCGGTTTCTTCACGCCAGGTCAGCAGTTTCCTGTCATTGTCAGCCCAGTCAGCCATCATGCCGCCGGAAAAGTGGCCTTCCATGATGTCGTCCATGTGCTTTTCAAACAGCGGACGCAAAATCGTTTTCAGTTGTTCACTCAGGTGGAATGCCTTGATATTGCCGGGATTGGTCAATCGATCCATCATATTGGTGATGCCGCCTTGTTTCAGGCCCTCAGACACGGTTTCCCAGCCATGCTGAATCAGTTTGGAGGCATAGGCTGGCTGTATCCCTTGCACGACCATGCGGTCGAAGCAAAGGATGGAGCCGGTCTGCAACATGCCGCACAGAATGGTTTGCTCACCCATCAAATCCGATTTCACTTCGGCAACGAAGGACGACTCCAGCACACCTGCACGATGTCCGCCGGTGGCAGCCGCGTAGGCTTTGGCTATTTCGAGGCCGTCACCATTGGGATCATTCTCGCGATGCACGGCGATCAGGGTTGGAACTCCGAAACCGCGTTTGTATTCTTCGCGTACTTCAGTACCCGGGCATTTGGGCGCAACCATGATGACAGTGATGTCTTTGCGGATCTGCATGCCTTCTTCAACAATGTTGAAACCGTGTGAATAAGCCAGACAGGAGCCTTTTTTCATCAGTGGCATGACTTTGTTGATTACAGGGGTGTGCTGTTTGTCCGGGGTCAGGTTAAGGACCAGATCGGCGGTGGGGATGAGTTCTTCAAAGGTGCCAACCTTGAAACTGTTCTGCGTGGCGCTGAGCCAGGA
Source organism: uncultured Gammaproteobacteria bacterium (assembly GCA_903837345.1). Classification (GTDB taxonomy): domain Bacteria; phylum Pseudomonadota; class Gammaproteobacteria; order Pseudomonadales; family Pseudohongiellaceae; genus CAILUG01. The sequence goes on from CAILUG010000029.1 coordinate 8,102, forward strand.
CTGACGCTTGCTCTTGATGGCTTCTTCACGCAGGGCATAGGAGATATCCAGGCCGCTGTCACGCATGTTCAGACCCTGGTTGAGCCCTTGGGCACCACAACCCAGGATCACAACTTTCTTGCCTTTCAGGCGCTCAACACCATTGGTGAATTCGGATTTGTCCATAAAGCGGCATTTGCCCAGTTGATCGAGCTGCAGACGCAGTGGCAAGGTATTGAAGTAATTCATGAGGATTCCTCCGGAGATTTGGCGTGGCTGGTGCGGGACGCCATAGTAATCATGTGGGTTTGTTGCGTAAAATGAAATTATTGCAACTCTCTATTCCGGAATATGCAACGTTCAATCAGCGGCGACCCAGTCAATGAACCATCGCGAACTCCAGTTATTCCTGCATCTGGGCAAAACACTGAGTTTTGCCAAAACCAGTGCAGCCTGCCATGTGGCCCCTTCGAGTCTGAGCAGGGTAATTCAACGGCTGGAAAAGGAAGTAGGGCAGCAATTGTTTGAGCGGGACAGTCGCAGGGTCAAGTTAACAGCAGTTGGCAGGAATTTCCGTGTCTATGCCGAGCAAACCTGCGACAGCTGGGCCATGTTCAGACAGGCCTTGCATAATCAGGAGGCCACCCTGCAAGGAGAGCTCAGCCTGTTTTGCTCGGTAACCGCAAGTTACAGTTTTCTGGATGACATCCTTGGACGGTTTCGCAAGCAACACCCTGGTATTGAGATCAAATTGCATACAGGCGATTCCGCAATAACCCTGGATCGTGTCAATTCGGAACTGGAAGACATAGGCATTGCAGCCCTGCCGGAACGCATTCCTTCCCAGTTCTCCATTCTGGAGCTCACCAGTACCCCGCTGGTTTTCATCGCAGCCTCCCGGGGTGGCAACTTGATTACAGAAGTTACCGGCAAAGCCAGGGAGGCATGGAAGGAAATGCCTTTGATCATCTCTGAAAGCGGGTTGGTGCGTGAGCGGGTTGATCGTTGGCTGAAGACGATGAAAGTGAAGCCTGATATATATGCCCAGGTCTCGGGCCATGAAGCCATTGTCAGCATGGCAGGCCTTGGTTTTGGCCTTGGTGTCGTACCTCAGATAGTCCTGGAGAACAGCCCGCTTGCCGCCAAGGTCCGCCAGATTGACATCAAGCATGGCATGCCGCCGATTACGATCGGGCTTTGTGTATTGAAAAGAAAGCTCAGCAATGCCTTGATAAATGCCTTTTGGACCCTTGCCCGTCAATCAATTGCCGGCAATAAGAAGTTATAATCAACAAATCAATACAATATGGAAAAAAACCATGAGTCCTGATATTGATCCGAAACCGGAAAAGTCAGAATCAGTGCCCCTTTATGGCAGCCAGGATGATAATTCCGACCTTATCGAAGAGCTTGAAGAGGAGATTTCCCAGGATGGCCGGAAGTTCCGCCGCAAAGGGATTTACCTGCTACCCAATCTGTTGACTACAAGTGCATTGTTTGCCGGCTTTTACGCGATTATTGCCGGCATGGGGGGGAACTTCGACGGCGCTTGCATTGCTATCGTGGTTGCGATGTTTTTCGACGGTATGGATGGCCGCGTGGCCCGACTTACCAATACCCAGAGTGCTTTTGGTGCAGAATTTGACTCGCTCTCTGATATGGTCGCCTTTGGTGTGGCGCCGGCCTTGATCTGTTTCAGTTGGGCCTTGTCAGGACTGGGGAAAATAGGCTGGACTGTCGCTTTTGTGTATGTGGCGTGTGCTGCATTGCGATTGGCTCGCTTCAATGTGCAAAGAGAAGCTGCTGACAAGCGTTTTTTTGTCGGTCTAGCCAGTCCTTCTGCTGCCGGACTGGTTGTGTTCATGGTATGGGCTTTTTCCTTTTACGGAGTAGAAGTCAATAAACTGACTTCCATCATGGCAGCACTGGTCACTGGTATCGCCGGAGTCCTGATGGTTATAAATGTCAGGTATTACAGTTTCAAGGAGCTGGATTTCAAGAATCCGGTTCCTTTTTTCCTTACTCTGGTCATTGTTTTTGCGATAGTTGTAGTCTCATTGCATCCTCAAACCATATTGTTCCTGATGGCTCTCTGTTATGCCGCTTCCGGACCCTTGATGGCAATTTATTTGCGGCGTAAAAAGAAATCTGCCGAAAAAAGGTCTCCCCTGTGAAAACGGAAAATCATTGAAGCAGTTAACCTGCACGATTACGGAGGGTTTATGTTGATCAAGACCAGAAAAGCCAGTGACATTCCTTCTTCTGAGATTACGCCTGCATCCGTGTATTTCTCCAGGCGCGATTTCATGCGCGGAGTTGGCGGGATTGCAATTGGTTCTGCTGCAGGCGTGCTGATGTCAGGGGATGCCATGGCTGAAGATGCCAACAGGAGTCCGGCATTGCTTAATCTGGCAAGCAAACCGGCATGGCTTGTTCAAAAAATTTCGCAGAGGAAGCCGGCACCACCTTCTGGTCCGTTCGCAGCAGCCGACGAGAAGACTCCGTTCAATGATGCTACTACTTACAACAATTTCTATGAGTTCGGCACAGACAAAACGGACCCATCCAGCCGGGCGAAGAATTTTGCGATAGATCCCTGGTCGGTTGAAATAGCCGGGGAATGCAACAAGCCAGGCAAATATACGTTGGAGGACATCCTGAAACCCCATACATTGGAAGACAGGGTCTACCGGTTAAGGTGTGTTGAAGCCTGGTCGATGGTGATCCCATGGGTTGGCTTTTCCCTGGGTGATTTGCTCAAACGGTTCGAGCCAAACGGCAATGCAAAATTTGTTGAATTCCAGACTTTGCAGGATCCGAAACAGTTTCCTGAACAGAGTTCCCGTTTTGCAACCATCCATTGGCCTTATATGGAAGGGTTGCGTATGGACGAAGCAATGCATCCGCTTGCGATGATGGCAGTTGGTTTGTACGGGGATGCAATGCCGGCACAGAACGGTGCACCAATCCGGCTGGTAGTGCCCTGGAAATACGGATTCAAAAGTATCAAATCAATCGTGCGTATCCGCTTTCGTTCCGAAATGCCCACCAATACCTGGAAAGATCTTCAGCCCAGTGAGTACGGGTTTTATGCCAATGTGAATCCTGCAGTGAACCATCCAAGATGGAGTCAGGCTACCGAGAGGAGATTGCCAACAAGTCTGTTTATGCCGCACAGGATCGAGACCAAACCTTTCAATGGCTATGCTGACGAAGTTGAATCCCTGTATGCCGGAATGGACTTGCGCAAGAATTACTGACAATCCGGCTTGTAGCCCCGCTTGCCCACTGAAATAGAATTCATGCAGAAGTTCCTGAAGCCGCTGGTGTTTGTTGTGCTGCTGGGTCCAGCCTTGTGGTGGGCTTACATTATCTGGCGGGCGTACCAGGGTGATGTTGCTTATCTTGGGCCAGATCCGCCCAAGATGCTGGAGCTGGTTTCAGGAGAATGGGCGATACGGATGTTGATGCTGTCACTGGCAGTCACGCCCTTGCGTTACTTGCTGAATGCGCCCTATTTGTGGCGGTTGAGGCGCATGGTCGGTCTCTATGCATTTTTCTATGTTTCATTGCATTTCCTCGTGTTTGTGCTTTTGCTGCTGGAGCTGGACTTTTCAGCGTTGGCAAAAGAGCTGTCAGAGCGTCCCTATATAACACTTGGTTTCATGGCCTGGACCATTCTGTTCCTGTTGGCAGTAACTTCATTCAATCGTGCACAGAGATGGCTGGGCAGGCACTGGAAGCGTCTTCATCGCGGAGTGTATGTCGCGGGTGTTTTGGCGGTGATGCATCTGATCTGGATTGTTCGATCTGATTTCGGTGAGGCCTTGCTTTATCTGGCTATTGTTGCCGCTCTGTTGATCTATCGAGCCTTGCATAAATTCATCCCGGGCGTCCGTCAATTCGTCCTTTTCAAACCTTAATCACACCTTCCTGATTTTTTTACCAATGTAACTTGCCAAGGTGAGGCAGGTGCGTATAATGCGCGCTCCCACCGACGAGGGTCTGGCGGGATTCAGGCAGGCAGCAAGCAGGCAAGCCGGAACAGTTCTTTAAAAACGAGATCAAGTAATAGAA
>CAILUG010000030.1 GCA_903837345.1 uncultured Gammaproteobacteria bacterium
CCCTGAACTGCGCAAATTGCACATCAGGAGCAGGGCGGTCTATTCATGGAAAGCGCCCGCGGCTCTCGTAGCCACCGCCCCTGAACTGCGCAAATTGCACATCAGTAGCAGGGCGGTCTATTCATGGAAAGCGCCCGCGGCTCTCGAAGCCACCGCCCCCAGAACTGCGCCAATTACTCACCAATTGCAGGTAAGCTTCTTCATAAATGGTGCCGGCACCAAGAATCGAACTCGGGACCCACTGATTACAAGTCAGTTGCTCTACCGTCTGAGCTATACCGGCTTTAAAGCGGCGGCATGGTATCAACCACAGGGCCGGTCGGGCAATGTTTGTTACACTTGATTTCATACCAGAACCACAGGCAGCACCATGAACACCACCGTTTCCCTAACCCACAGCGACGAATGGCAGCAGATGCTGGCACTAGGCGCCAAAACCCTGCCCTCCCTGAAGGAATTGTTCCTTAACGACCCGGAGCGGGCACAGCGTTACCACCTGAGCGCGGCCGGGTTGCAGCTGGACTACTCCAAAAACCTGTTGACTGACGAGATCAGGCAGGCCCTGCTGAATCTGGCCACGCGTGCGGGCCTGCAGCAGCAGATTGCAGCGTTGTTCAGGGGTGATCAGGTCAATAACACCGAACACCGTCCCGCCCTGCACATGCTGCTGCGTTCACCCCGCCGCACTACTGTGTACGAGCAGGAAGTCCACGCCGTATTGGCCAGCATGGAACGCTTTGTGTCGGAAATACATGAAGGCCTGTGGCGTGGTCACAACAATACCCAAATCAAGGCAGTTGTTAACATCGGGATCGGCGGTTCCGATCTGGGTCCGGCGATGGTCTACGCTGCCCTTACCCCGTTCCATACCAGCAAATTGCAGTGTTATTTCGTTTCGAATGTAGATCCCGTGCATTTGGCACAAACACTGGCCCCTCTGGATGCCAGATCAACCCTGTTTGTAATTGCCTCGAAAACCTTTACTACAGTTGAAACCATGCAGAACGCCAATGCTGCCCGCAACTGGGTGCTGCAAAGCGGCATTCCGGAGTCGGCACTCAAACAGCACTTTGTCGCTGTCAGCGCAAATACCGGCAAGGCCGCAGAATTCGGCATAGCTGCAGCCAATATATTCCCGATGTGGGATTGGGTTGGAGGCCGTTATTCATTGTGGTCGGCAATAGGATTGCCAGTGGCACTCGGCATAGGCATGGAAAATTTCCGGGCCTTGCTGCATGGTGCGTACTTGATGGACGAACACTTTCGCAGTGCTGATCCCGGACACAACATGCCGGTGATCATGGCCTTGCTGACCCATTGGTATTACCACTGCCATAACGCCCACAGCCATGCATTATTGCCTTATTTGCAGAACCTGCATTTGTTCCCCGCCTTTCTGCAACAGCTCGACATGGAAAGCCTTGGCAAACAGGTGGATCGTGAAGGCAAGGCTCTGCAGTGTGACAGTGGCGGCATCATCTGGGGCAGTGCCGGCACCAACGGCCAGCATTCTTTCCACCAACTGCTGCATCAAGGTACCCGTTTCATACCGGCCGATTTCATCTGCGCCATTGCCGGCCCCACCGAACACAAGCAGGCGCACTTGCAACTGTTGGCCAACTGCTTTGCCCAGAGTCAGGCATTGATGGCTGGCAAAACCCTGCAATCGGCCAAAGCCGAAATGTTGCAGCAGGGTATTGGCGAAGCAGAAGCTGCCTGGCTGGCACCGTTCAAGGTTTGCCCAGGCAACCGCCCCAGCAACACCCTGGTAATGCAGCAACTGAACCCGCAAACACTGGGCGCGCTGGTGGCGCTCTATGAACACAAGGTGTTTGTACAGAGTGTGCTGCTCAACATGAACGCTTTTGACCAATGGGGAGTGGAACTGGGAAAAATACTGGGTTCAGGCGTATTCAAGGCCCTCAGCTCGGGATCCACCTCGCCGGATTTTGATGCGTCTACCAGTGCACTGGTGGCACAGGTTATCGCTCACTATCACTCCAATAAATAATACGTATTGTGCAGGCGATGCGTTAAATCATAACTATTTGTAACTATTTGGGTTTTTTGTTTGGCATGGTCAACTGCTGGCTCTCCACTGATTTTGCCTTGCCTTTCTTCACTGGTGGTCTGGCATAATCAGAACCTGTTTTTTGTAAATTTCCCGCTCATTCCCTGAGGTCTTCATGCAACTTGCGCAAGCCATGTCCCGGCTCGGGACGGAATCCGCTTTCAAAATTCTCGCCAAAGCCAAGGCACTGGAGGCCCAGGGGCGCAGCATCGTCAACCTTGGCATCGGTTCGCCGGATTTCCGCACGCCAGCCAATATCATGGAGGCCGGCAAGAAAGCGATCGATGATGGTTTTCATTTCTACACGCCAGCCAAAGGGCTGCCGGAACTGCGCGAAGCTGTTGCCAATGACATTCTCAAATATCGCGGCGTCCGGATTGACAAAGACAATGTAATGATCGTGCCCGGCGGCAAGCCGACCATGTTTTTTGCGATCATGATGTTTGGAGAACCCGGTGCCGAGATCATGTATCCCAATCCCGGCTTCCCGATCTATGAATCCATGATCAAGTTCAGCGGTGCCAAGGCAGTGCCGATCGAACTGCGCGAATCCACCGGCTTTGCGTTTGATCCTGATCGTGTGCTGGCGCAAATCACTCCCAATACCCGTCTGATCATCATCAATACTCCCGCCAACCCTACCGGCGGCGTACTGGAGCGGGATGTAATTGAGCGCTTTGTGAAAGGCCTGGAGAAACATCCACAGGTGGTCTTGCTTGCTGACGAGATCTACGCACGCCTGCTTTACGATGGCATGAAACATGTCAGCTTCCTCGAATATGAATCGATCCGTGATCGCACCATTCTGCTGGATGGCTGGAGCAAGACCTACTCGATGACCGGCTGGCGGCTCGGTTACGGTGTGTGGCCGGCTTCGCTGATCGATCACGCCGAGCGATTGCAGATCAACAGCAACTCCTGCCCCTCGGCGATTGTGCAACGTGCGGGTGTGGAGGCATTGAACGGTCCCCAGGATGCCGTCGACATGATGGTCAAGACCTTTGATGAACGCCGCCGGCTGATCGTGAAATTGCTGAATGAAATACCCGGATTCTCCTGCATTGTGCCGAAGGGCGCGTTTTATGCGTTCCCGAACATCACCGGCACCGGCATGAAATCGAAACAGCTGGAAGAGTTGCTGCTGGAAGAGGCCGGGGTTGCCACTGTGGCTGGCACCAGTTTCGGCAACTTCGGTGAAGGCTATATCCGTTTCAGCTATGCCAGCAGCACTGACAACATCAAGGAAGCGATGCGACGTGTTAAGGAACTGATGTCTCGAAATCCCGGCAAGTAAACACAAAACGTCCGGACAAAAACCCATCAATTTTCAAGAGGATTCTGCCAATGACAAACCTGATCAGAAAATTTGCCATGTTGTGCTTCGCACTCGCAGTGAGCAGTTCGGCACTGGCCGCACAAGTATGGATAGATGTGCGCACTCCCGAAGAATTCACTGCCGATCACATCAAGGGTGATACCAACATTCCGCTGGCTACGATAAAACCGGACGAACTGGCTACCAAATACGGCAAGGATGCCGAGCTGATGTTGTACTGTCGCAGCGGCAAGCGAGCCGGTGAAGCCAAAGCCTTGCTGGATGCAGCGGGCTTTACCAAAGTCAGCAATGCCGGCGGCATTGTTGATGTGCGCAAGCTGCGCAAACTTGCCGAAGCCAGCACATCCCCGGCTCAGTGAACGCAAATTTCCGGCTGGGAACGGTAGAAGGTTTTTTTGGCCGTCAATGGAGCTGGCAGGCGCGACGTGATCATGCCAGCTTCCTGGCAGCCCAGAAATTCACCACCTATCTCTATGCGCCCAAGAATGATGTCTATTTGCGCAAGCAATGGTTCACACCCTACCCCGCAGAAACCTTCACCGAACTGAAAGCGCTGGCGCGACACGCGGCAGGTCTCGGTGTCGAATTCGGAATCGGTCTCAGTCCTTACGAACTTTATCGTGATTTCTCGGCCCGGCAACGCGAGTTGCTGCTGCAGAAACTGGAACAACTGAACCAGTTGCAAGCCCCGCTGCTGGCAGTCTTGTTTGATGACATGCTGGGCGAGCTGCCTGGCCTTGCTGCCACACAGATTGAGATTCTTGACTGCATCCGGGCACACACCAACGCGTCGAAGCTGGCGTTTTGCCCCACTTATTATTCGTTCGATCCGTTGCTGGTGAAACATTTCGGCAGGCAACCTGAGCGCTATCTGGATGAACTGGGACAGGCGCTGGCGCCGGAAATTGCGGTGTTCTGGACCGGCCCCAAGGTGATTTCCCACTGTTACCCGCGTGACCATTTGCTGGAAGTAGGTGACAGACTGAAGCGCAAACCGCTGCTGTGGGACAACTATCCGGTGAATGATGCCAAACGGCTGACCCCATTTTTGCACTTGCAACCCTTTGCACTGCGACAGGCCAATCATGACGGCAACTCCGGACAATTCAGTCTGCAGCCTGTGCTCGAACTTTGCAGCGGCTTGCTGGCGAACCCGATGAACCAGGCCTATCTGTCACAGATTCCGCTGGCAAGTCTGGCTGCACTGCATCAGCAACACACACAGGGCAAGCACGCCCAGGCGGCAACTTCTGCCAGACAAACAGTACTGGCCCGACTGGCCCAGGATGCAGAGCTGTTCCAGCGACAAGGACTGGAACAACTTGCTGCCACCGAGAAATCACAGCTGCTGGCTGTTTACCAACAGTGGTTGCCGGATCCGATGGCGCTGGAAGTATGTGAGTGGCTGCAGGGGCAATATGCATTCGATCCGGCCTGTCTGACTTGACCAGTCAGTTTCCGGCAAACCATGAAAAACAAACGGGGCCGCAGCCCCGTTTGTTGTTTGATGATACTGCAGCAATTTCCAGCATGCTGCCGTACCCTCTTTTCAACTACAGCCTAGAATGAGTAGTTGAAGTTCAGTGCGTAGCGACGTCCTTCCGCATCATAGGTATCACTGATCAACTGCGAACCGCTACGTGAGTTGAAGCTGGCGATGATTGGCGGGTTGCGGTCAAACAGGTTTTGCACGGCCAGTCCTACCGACCAGGTGCCACCATTCTTTGCCTGCCCGCTGTAAACCACCTGACCATTGAACACGGCATGTGACGCTACTGTAGCGTCATCAAAATCAACCCCGGAAACAGCGAGTACACCACCACCGTTGATTTTGGCCAGCGTCACTGAATCAATCCACCGGCTCTGCAGCTGGAAGCCCCAATTGCCAACATTGTAATTGGCAGAGAGGGTAGCCGTGTCCTTGGGAGCGCCAACACCACCGGCAATGTCGATACTGGCAGCACCCACTGACGAGATGTTGGATCTTTCAGTCACATGACCCCACAGGAACCTGACCGCCAGACTTTCCTTTTCATTCTTGAAAAAATTGGGCTCCATACGGTAGGAAAGTTCGGAATCCACACCCATCACAAACGCCGAAGCAACGTTGAGCCAGGGGTTGAACACCCGACCGATGATGCCCTGGTCATCGCGCTCAACGTACTGGCACTCGCTGGTGATCCCTGCCACGCAATCATTGACGATACGCTGTGTACCAAGCTGGCCGATGGCATTCTGCACACTCACTTTGTACCAGTCAGAAGAAACTTGCAGACCTGGCAAAAATGACGGCTGGAACACGAAGCCCAGCACATCAGTGTTGGCGAATTCCGGAGTCAGTTTCTGGTTGCCCACTGATACTGTCGTGATTTGCGATGCCAGGTTATTGCGGCTCGGATCATTGACAGCACCACCGCCCCCTTGCGCATCAAAGCGTTCGGCAAAGGTGGGTTCACGCACATCGCGCGAACGCGTGGCACGCAACCGCAGATCAGCATAAAGCTGGATATCGACCCCCAACTTCCAGGTATGAACCATGCCTGAAGTGGAGTAGTCGGATTGGCGGTAGGCTGCAGAACCACCAACGCTCTGGTTGCCGGAAGCGGATTTCCAGAACGGTGCCTCCAACTCGCCAAACCACTCGGTGACATGGTAACCACCATAGATCAACGGCACCGTGGAGAACTGATGCAGGTTGGGACTGCCGTTCAACGCAATACCTGCCGGGAAGCCCTGGATCCCCAGGGCAGGATCATTGCGGGGCGGACCCAGATCATCGACACCGGCCGGGGTTGCACCATCAAAGAAACTTTGGTCGCGATAAGTCATACCTGCCGCCAGAGAAACCGGACCATAGCCCCAACCCTTGAACAGCTCACCGGTCAGCAGCAACTCCGAAAAGTTCTGGTACACCTTGCCGAGGCCGAATTTGTCGGTACCTACATATTTGACAGCATCGGAGGTGATGTTGCCATTGCCCATCACATCGTAGGGCACGCAACCGCCTACGGTATTGTCGAGGCCAATGGGCGAATACAACGGTACGCGCGTAGTCACGCCGTCGATCGAATTCAATTGGTCTGAACGCGAGGTGTAAAGACCCTTGAGAGAAGGCGACGCTGCCAGCTGGGCAGGCGTCGGATTGACCAGCGATACCCGGCACACGATTTTGCCGGTAGCTGGATCACGCACCGCATCGGCAGCAAGAAACATACGGTCGGCGCGGAGTTTGTTGATTACTTGTGATTTACGTCCTGACTGTCCGTCCTGGAAAGTACCCTTCAGGGACCAGTTGTCATTCAGTTCTGCGTTGAAACCCGCCGACCATGACTGGATGGTCAGCACGTTATGGTCACGCGAGCCGGTACCGATTTCCGGCACATTCATGAAGGCACCGTTCTTGTTCACCTGCAATGCGGTAAACTTGTTGGCGTCCATGATCGCTGCCAGTGCTGCTGGCAGATAGGCGTTGTCACGGAATACCGTGACAGTCCACGGGGCTTCCATTTCATAGGTGGCACGGTTACTGGCAAAGTTGGATTCTGAACGACCTTCCATGATCTGGCCAAACACCGAGATCTTGTCAGTCAATTGATAGTCAGCGCCCAGAAACATGGACCGACCCACCACTTCGTTGCCATTGGCTCCACCCACACTGAAGGCCTGATTGGCCAGATCAGCTTCAGGACCGCCCGACATCGTGGCCTGCCCGGTAGTGGTGTAGTAATCACCTTTGACAAACGGGGTGATGGCGGTGCCATCACGAGTGAATTTCATGTTGGCCAGACCGCTGGCATTGAACGCTGCGGTTGATGCACTGGCTGCAACTGCACTGGGCGAAGCGAGAGCCGGACCCACGTTGGCACCGACAATCAAGCCATAAGGTGACTGGGTGGTAGAAGCCACCCAGGGACGGATCAGGTACTGCGGATTGGTGCCCGCGGGATCAGTCGCTTTGAAGCTGGGGTTGGCTACCCAACCCCAGCGCTGGAAGAAACCAGGGTCCATGTCTTTTTCAGTGCGTTCGATCTGGTCAATGTGTTTGACATCGACTGATCCGATCACATTGAGGCGGTCACTGACCTTGTGACCAAACGCCGCCGAGAAGTTGTAACGTTTGCCATCACCCATGTCGGTAATGCCGGTGCCGGCACTGAACTTGAACCCCTGGAATTTGCGGTCGAGTATGAAGTTGGTTACGCCACCGATGGCATCGGCACCGTAGGCAGCCGAGGCACCACCAGTCACTACGTCAACGGTTTTCAGCAAGGCTGTCGGAAGCGTATCCACGTTGACGGAACCGCTTTTGTCACCCGGCACCACACGGGAGCCGTCAAGCAGAACCAGCGTGCGTTGCTGGCCAAGATTACGCATGTTCAGGAACGAGCCACCGGCAGAACCGAACAGTGCTCCGCCGCCACGCTGGGCTGTCTGGGTATTGAAAAACTGCGGCAGGTTGTCGAGCTGTTCGGCCACTGTTCCGCCGGGATTGAAATTGTTCAGCTCACCGGCGGTGAGCGCCGTGACAGGTGTTGGAGTTGCCATGCCATTGGTAATGCGCACGCGCGAACCAGTGATCTGGATTTCTTCTACTGCTGGATCTTGTGCACTCAATACCGGTGCTGCAGCGAGTATCGCTGTTGCGGCAGACACCGAGATTGCCAAGGCCTTGGCCTTGCAGTTTTTTAATATGGAATATCTCATCAACTATCCCCTCAGATATGTGAATGAATGAATTTGGCAGGGCCGGTGTTCTCCCGGCAAATCCGGGAAATACAACAACAGTACTGACAAGGAGGGGGATTTTTTTGCAAAACTTTAATGCCAACGCAGGATGACTGTGTTGTTACTGTAGCCGGGCAGAACCGGCCGATGTTGGCAAATTATACTGGACTGCAGAGTATGCCGAACTTGCACGAGAAAACGAACCGGACAGTTCGGTACTTATTGGTCAGAGCACTACATTGGCACTCTGCCTGTTTTTGTTACTTCCCCACTCGAGCCGGATTGAAAACATCTTGGTAATTAAAGTCAACGAGAATTTTCGTTCATTAACTTTCCATTTTCATCAAAATGGTTTTGCTCTTGGGGTTCCATAACCTTCATCAATTCCGGACAAGCACATGCGATGGCAGTTTCTGTGCTGCAACCCCTCAAACCTGGCATTTTTAACCGTGCTATTCTTTCCGGATGAATGATCAAACCATCTTGCGCATCCAGATCAAGGTCATCCCGGGCGCAACTCGTACCGGCATCGAATGGTATGGCGACAAACTGAAAATCAAGGTAAACGTCGCACCGGAGAAAGGGCGCGCCAATGCAGCCGTCATCGCGTTGCTGGCTGAAAAACTGGGACTGCCACCGAGTGCGGTCACCATTGTGTCCGGGCATACGTCTGCCCTCAAAACAGTTGAACTCAAAGGTCCTGGTCTTGCTGAACTGAAACTGGCCATTGCAGCAAAATCAGTGTGAATCGCGTCAAACTGCGGCATTAAAGATTTACATACTCCGCCTGCACCCACTACCATGACGGTTCCTGAAACCCGAACCACCTCGATGCGCATTCCTTTCCTGCAAAATTGTCACCGGATCCGGCTGATTGCCTTGATGGCATTGATGCTGCTCGGCGGGCAATTGCTGCAACACTCACCTCTGCACAACCACTCACATGAAGTGGTTGATTGCGCCATGTGTCATCTGCAGTCACTGGGCGATGACACCGAACATGAACAAGCGATCAACTTGCCGGCAGTGGCAGCAACTGCTGTACTGGCAACTGCAAGCATTGCATCGCCACTCATCGCCTTCGCCTCGCCCTATCAGGGCCGCGCACCACCACGCCACTCCTTCTGAAAGTTCCGCGAACTTGCTGCAGACAGCCTTGGGCTGTTGCCGGAAGTGACGTTCAGATTCCATGCGTATCCGGCATTTCGCAATCTGCACTGAGTGGGCTTTCATAAACGTAATCAACAGCTGACTGGCTGTTCCGTTTATTATTCCTGTATTGCAGGTTCAAAATGAAATCATATTCCCGCTGGCACACGCTGCCGCTCGTGCTGACAGGTACGCTCCTCGCTTCCGGCCTTCAGGCACAAGACATCAAGGGTGCAGCAAATACTTCTGCCGTTAACGGCAACGCTGCGGCAGCACCCGAAGTTATTGAAATTATCGGCGCCCATCTCAAAAGTGCCCGCATTGAGTTGTCGCCCGAAGTCGGGACAACGGTGTATACGCTGGACGAGCACATGATCAATACCCTTGGCCAGGGTGATGACACGCCATTCAACGAAGTATTGTTGCGGCTTCCGGGCGTTTCGGAAGATTCCAAGGCGTCAGGATCGCTGCATATTCGTGACGACCACGGCAATGTCCAGTATCGCGTCAATGGCGTGCAACTGCCGGAAAGCATTTCCGGCTTCGGGCAATCGATTGATACCCGCCAGGTCGACAAAATCGACTTCATTACCGGGGCCCTGCCGGCACAGTATGGCTTGCGCACTGCGGGCATCATTGATATCGAAACCAAGGAAGGCGGCACCAAACCCGGCGGCCAGGTGGGCATCCTGGCTGGCAGCAACCATTATGTTGAACCCAGCGCAGAGTTTTTCGGCAGTTCAGGCAATTTCAATTACTACCTGTCTGGCAGCTATCTCACGGATTCAATCGGCATCGAGAATCCGGTTTCCGGCAAGACCCCGATTCACGACGACACCCGTCAATCCAAAACCTTCGGAAGTCTTTCGTATTTCACCGACGATGACACACGATTCGGCCTCATGTTCGGCACATATAGCGGCAGATTCCAGATCCCCAACAACCCGGGTCAGGTTGTCGGCTATTCGCTGACCGCCATGAGTAACGCCAATAACGATACCAGCAGCCTGCCTTCGTCACAGCTCAACGAGAACCAGACAGAAACCAACCGTTACGTGGTCCTGTCCTACCAGAAGAGCCTTGGTGACCTCAACTTCCAGGTTTCCGGTTTTCATCAATATTCAGAACTGCATTACCGGCCCGACCTCGCTGGTGACCTGATATTCAACGGTGTCGCCTCCAACACCTTGCGCTCCAACAGTGCCAACGGGCTGCAGTTTGACGCCAGCTTCAAGCTGAACGACACGCATACCGTGCGCGCCGGCCTCGAATATACGCGGCAGGCCACCGAGAGCAACAACACGGTAGTTGTGTTCCATGCCGATAATGCCGGTGCGCAACTGGGTACCGATCCGTTCACCGTGATCGACAATTCCGGCAAGACCGGCACCCTCGGCAGCCTTTACCTGCAAGACGAATGGCATATCACAACCCCTTTGACGCTGAACTATGGTCTGCGCTATGACCAGGTCTCGGCATTTGTTGACGAGCAACAATGGAGCCCGCGTTTCAACCTCGCCTATGCCTTGAACGAAGACACTGCGTTGCACGCGGGGTATTCGCGCTACTTTACGCCACCACCCCAGGAATTGGCTTCGCAAGCCAGCATCCAGTTCTACGCCAATACCACCAACGCTCCCAAGATCATGTTGTCAGACAACGTCAAGTCGGAACGAACCCAATATTTCGATATTGGTGCCAGCCGGAAGATCGGTGCAACCCTTACGCTAACGGCAGACGCTTACTACAAGAAAGTCGCCAACCTTATTGACGAAGGCCAGTTTGGACAGGCGCTGATCCTGTCTCCGTTCAACTACGCCCAGGGTCACGCCAAAGGGCTGGAATTGTCGGCGATCTACAACGAGAAGCCGTGGGGCGGATACCTGAACTTCACGGTGCAGAAAGCGCAAGCCCGCAACATCATCTCGGGACAAGCATTGTTTGCGCAGAACGAATTGAACTATATCGCCAACAATTTTGTGTACCTTGATCACGACCAGACCTATTCGATATCGGGCGGGGCTCACTATGATTTTGGCGACTCCCAGATCAGCTCCGATGTTCTGTATGGCAGCGGTTTGCGCCGCACACCTGCTGGAGGTGCCCCCAATTCTGCCACCTTGCCGCAGCATACGATTGTCAATATGACCTTGACACATACATGGATGGATACCGCCGCTGGCAGACTTGAGAGCCGGCTTTCACTGCTTAACATGTTTGACCAGTCGTATTTGCTGCGTGATGGCAGCGGAGTTGGCGTAGGGGCACCGCAATACGGTGCGCGGCGGACTCTGTATGCCGGAATCTCCTTGAGCTTTTGAACCGCGCTAACCGTCCGTATTGCATATGGCTGGCTTATGGCCCCGACTCTGGCCGGGGGCCTGAATACGCATAAGTCCCTGAACACGCCCGGTTTTTGCTCTGGGACAAAAAAAGTTTGATTGTTGATAAAATTTTTATGGCCTGCGGACCAACTCCAGCCTAAAGTCAGCGCGTCAGGATCATCATTTTTCTGTCATGCAGAGAATTGAAGGAAAGCTGACAGCATGCTGGTTCCATTTCCAACTATTACTAAAAGGTATGATGCAATGGCAGACAAGACTCTGATTGATTCTCTTCTCAAAGACATGCAGCCCACCCGTCGCGGCTTTCTCAAAAGCGCACTGATGGTCGGCGGTGCTATGGCACTGATTGCCGCTCCAACCTCTGCTGTTCTGGCTGCTGATGAACCAGAAGGCGACGGCAAAGGAAAAGGCAAGGGTAAAGGCAAAGGAAAAGGCAAGGGTAAAGGCAAAGGAAAAGGCAAAGGCGAAGGCGAAGGCGCTCCCCAATAAGCTCGGACATTAACGAGGCAATCAGGCACCACGTCGTTGGTGCCTGATCTTCCATGTCACTTTCCACACCATCCGCACCCTGCTCTCCAGCCACACCAATTTGTGCCAGCCCGTTCAATGCCATAGCTTGTCATGAGGCTGGCTATCTCGTTTACAATCTGCGATCAGGCCAGCTCCACAAACTGAATACGACAGCTTCACTGCTGCTGGAATTCTGCTCCACCCCAAGAACCCCGCACGATGTTGAAGCCTGGCTGCAGCTGATTCCCGGCTGTGACCTTGCCGGCTGGCAACAATGGCTTGCACAAGCGCTCACTGAACAATTGCTGGTTACCACCACTTCAGAAACTGCACCTGCCGTCAGTGAATTTTCAAAAACAGCGCAAAAATTGCGTGATAACGGTGAAATTCGGGCTGCCTGCATTTGTCAGGAACATGTGGTCACGCTGCAGCCACAACGGGCTGCCAACTGGCTGGCGCTGGGCGAGCTGGCCCACATACTCGGACGTCGTGACCAGGCCAGGCAGGCCTATACCGAATATCTGAAACTGCGACCTGACAATGCCGAAGCCGCGCACATCCTGGTGGCCCTGCAGGATCAGGCCCCGCCGGCACGCGCACCTGATGACTGCATCAGGCAACTTTATTCGCGCTTTTCCGGCTTTTATGAAAAGAACATGTGTGAGGATCTGGAATACCAGGGCCCCTCACGCCTCAATGAAATACTTGAAGAGGCGCTTGCTGATACGGGCAATCTCGATATCCTCGAGCTCGGCTGCGGCACCGGGCTGGCTGCCGGTTATCTGAGGCCGCGCGCGAACCGGTTGACTGGCATCGACCTTTCACAGGAAATGCTCGATCAAGCTGCAAAAACCGGCCATTACGATCAGTTGCAGATGGCGGAAATCACCGCATTCCTTGGCGCCGGCGCCGACCTTTATCACCTGATCGTGGCCTGCGACACCTTCATCTATTTTGGCGATTTGTCGCAGGTGCTGGTGCCCGCTGCAGCCAGACTCCACTCGCACGGGTGGATGGTCTTCACCTGCGAACTGGGCGAAGGCGATTCATTCAAACTCACCGATTCCGGCCGCTACACGCACAGCGAAAAACATGTCCGCACCGTGGCTGCCAGCAGCGGCTTTGCCGTGGCGGGTTTGCGCGAAGGTTTTCTGCGCAAGGAATATGGCGAACCCGTTACCGGGCTGATGGTGGCCTTGCACAAGCTGAACTGAATTTTGTAAGGCAGCGTCTGCACTTCTACCGACAATACCGGCGGCAGATCGCGCGCGATGGCTGTCCAGTTGTCGCCGGCATCATCGGAACTGAGAATGAAAGCCCCATACGGGTGCCGGCCAATACTCGCACATTGCTAATGGGCTTCTCCCTGGAGTCAGGGTGATTGCAGGGTTCTGCGCAAAAAAATTACCACAGCTTGCTGATGCTCGGGAGCAAAAAATAACGGGCCACCATGGGCTGCGCCATGCACCGGATCGAAGGTGACATCCAGACCCGCCGCCTTGTAGGCACCCAGCATTTGCAGACTCTGGTTTACCGGCATCTGCGGATCACGGTCGCCATGCAGCAAATACAAGGGCGGGTCTTTCCCATCCACATGGAATACCGGGCTGGCGAGACGCGCCAGTTCCGGTTTTTTGTCAGGCAAGGCGCCCAGCAATAATGTGAGACCCGGCTCCCTGACACTCAGTCCGAACGGCGTAGACTGCGCCAGGATCGTGGTGAGGTCAGTGGCGGCAAAATAACTGACGATGGCTTGCACATCGGAAGATGTGGCCAGATTGTCCCCAACCTTGCCTTCAAGTTCTCCATCGCCATTGGTCACTCCGGCCAGCAACGCCAGATGTGCCCCGGAAGATTCACCGGTGATGCCGATGCGTCCGGCGTTATAGCCGTACTGGCCGGCATTGGCGCGCAGGAACCGGATGCCGGCCTTGATGTCATGGATATTCGCAGGAAACGGCGCGTCCGTGGTCTGCCGGAAATCCAGACTTGCCACCGCGAAACCTTCCTTGGCCAGTGCAGTGGCAAAATTGCGGCCGGCGGTTTTGTCGCCATTGCGCCATACGCCGCCATGCACATAGATCACCAGCGGGGCGGTGTCGGTAGCCGGCAAATACAGATCAAGCTTCAGCACTTTGCCATCGATGGTGGCATAAACAAGGTCGTGCAGCTGCCTGGGCGACTGTGCCAGCAACATGGGGCAGAGCAACAATGAAACAAGGCAGAGGCTCCGTTTCAACAAGCAGCGAAGGGTTTGCATGTTCAGTTTCCTGTGGTTGGCAAGCCGATTGCAAAACAGGATATTACTGCCTTTATTGCGCCTGTTTTACGCGCCCCTGCATATTCAGTTGTTATTCAGTGATTCAGGTCTACACTTTGCGCTAGTTTGCTTTTGGGCAATCTGCTTGTAGGAGGATGTTATGAAATTTCTGCTGAAAAGTGCGATGTTATTACCGCTCATTCTGGTCCCGGCATTGGCCATGGCGGCCCGTCCAGGCTATGTAGGCGGGCATGGCGGCTTTGGCGGCCCGTCCCATTTCATCAGGGGTCCCGTCTATCGTCCACATTATTACAGCTCCTTTGGTCTGGGGGTTGGTGTCGGCTTCGCTCTGGGCTACCCCTATTACGGCTACCCCTACTATGGCTCTCCCTATTATTACGGTCCGCCACAGGAAGTGATCGTCGAGCACAACACCTACGTGGAGCCGTCGGATGGCACCACCACAGTTATCAGGGACGCTGTGCCTGCCCCCAGAGCATCCGGCACCAGCCTGCTGCGCGATCTGCAAGGCCGCTGCTATCGACGCACCTATGATCAGAACGGTAACGAGCAGCGTACCGAGCTTGATCCCGGTATGTGCAACTTCTGACAACCTGCCGGCCAATCCACGCCAGTGATGGGTGGATTGGCTCAGTTTTAACGCTCACTAACCGTTCGTTAGCTGTTAATTAACTCCGTTATTCCACTTCCTGCCTTAGAATCGCGGGCCATCACGCAATGCTTTTGGCGTGGCCCGCTTTGCGATACAAGGAACCTTTGGAATGAGCGACAGTATCACCTTCGAACACACCCTCAAGCACAGTTCTGTCAAACACTGCCTGGCCAGATCAGTCACCAAGGCACTGTTTGGCTGCATCCCGTTAAGTTTGCTGGCGCTCTCCCACGCGCTGGCCCAACAGAATACCGGGGCTACCCCAACCCCTGCCCCCAATGGCGAAATTGAAGAAATTGCGGTATTTGGACGCAACACCGACTTGCAAGGCAAGGCCGAGGCCGCCAGTGAAGGATCGGTGGGTGGTGCTGACCTGGTGATTCGCCCGATGTTCAAAACCGCTGAGCTGCTGGAATCGATGCCAGGCATGGTCGCCGTGCAACACTCGGGCAGCGGCAAAGCCAACCAGTATTTCCTGCGTGGTTTCAACCTCGATCATGGCACCGACTACACCGCTCTCATTGACGGCATGCCGTGGAACCTGCGTTCACATGGCCATGGCCAGGGCTATCTGGACGTGAACGGGCTCATCCCTGAAATCGTTGATCGCATCGATTACCGCAAAGGTCCTTACCGCGCTGATCTGGGTGATTTTGCGATGGTGGGGGCCTCTTTTATCAAGACCATAGATTCGCTGGAACAGCCCTTCGTTTCTGCCGAAATCGGACAGAACGGCTGGATGCGCTATGCCGGGGGTATCAGTGAAAGCGTCAATGGCGGCACCCTGACAGTGGTTGGCGAAACCAAACGGTACGATGGCCCGTGGCAGAAACCGGAAGACCTCGAACATTATTCGGTATGGACCAAATACGTGAAGGACACCAGTTATGGCCGCGCCCTGATTACCCTCTCGGGCTACAACGCCAAATGGGATCCGACTGAGCAAATACCTGAACGTGCAATCGGGACAGCAGTTTGTGCTGATGCCTTTTGCTCACTGGATTCCACTGCCACCGGCAAAACCTCACGCTGGATTCTGACCAGCCAGTTACAGGGCAATGACTGGAGTGCCACGCTATATGGCCAGTATTACAACTGGGCGATGACCTCCAACCCCACTTACGATTACCAGATCGGCCAATTCGACAAACGTTGGACCATGGGCGGCAGCGCCGACAAGACCCTTGTTGATAATCAGGACTGGCTGGTCACTGCCGGTGGTGTTTTCCGCTATGACGACATCTCCAGGGTTGGCGTGAGCCACTATAACCAGGGAGTGTTTGTCTCCCCGATCAGCGATAACGCCATCAGTGAAGGTTCCGCCGGCGCCTATCTGGAAACCACGTGGTTCGCTACCCGCGATCTGCGGGTGCTGGGCGGACTACGCGGTGATTACTACAATTTTGATGTTACCGCACACACCGCCAGCAGCAATGCCGGGCAAGTATCGGAAACCAGAGTCTCACCGAAAGTAGGGCTTGCCTATGCTGTGCTCGACAACCTTGAGCTGTATGGCAACTGGGGCAAGGGTTTTCACTCCAATGATGCACGCGGTGTGGTTAATGCTACTGCACCCATACAAGGGCTTTCGCCCGGCACCGGCTATGAAGTTGGTGCCCGCACCAAGCTGGGCGCTTTCAAATTTACTGCCGCCTACTGGTGGATGCATGAGAGCAGTGAATTGATCTTCATAGGTGACTCCAACGCTGTTGAACCCAGAGGTGCGTCGAAACGCAAAGGACTCGAGCTGACCATGTTCTGGCAGCCGCTGGATTGGCTGGGGATGGACGCTGTCTATACCAGCAGCAATGCCCGCTTCCTCAACAACCCCGATGGCCCTTATGTGGACGGTTCGCTCGAAAAAGCCGCCGAGCTTGGCATTTCTGCTACGCGTGATAAATGGGATGCGAGTCTGCGGGTGCGCTACATGGGACAGTATGCGCTGTTGGCTGACAACTCTGATCGTGCCGGACCACTGACCACCGTCAGCCTGCGCGGTGCCCATCACTGGACATCGCTGACTGTCTATGCCGAAGTGATCAATCTGCTCGATACCGACAAAAAGGAAATCGTCTACAACTATCCTGCCTATGTGAAAGGACTCGATCCGGCCGGCCTCACTTCGGCAGACATCGATTGTGCTACCGTCAACTGTCGCTTAAGCCGCGCCACCGAGCCGAGAACTTTCAGGGTAGGTGTAAGTTACAAATTCTGATAAGAGCGGCAGCCCTCAGACGAGGGGCGCAAGGAGTGTTATCCTTTCAGGAATCAGCCTGCGCCCCTTTGAATCAAGATGAACAGCAATTCCCCCAGGAAGGACAAAACCAGAACTGACAATGTGTCATGGGTAAAGAAGCTGGGGCCGGGGCTGATCTCGGGTGCGGCAGATGATGACCCGAGCGGCATCGCCACTTATTCACAGGCTGGCGCCCAGTTCGGCACCAACATGTTATGGACGCTGTTTTTCACCTATCCGCTGATGGTGGGCATCCAGATGATCAGTGCCCACATCGGACGTGTGAGCGGCCAGGGCCTCGCCGGCAATATCCGCCAGCATTACTCCCGCGGCTTGTTGTATTTTGTGGTTGGCCTGCTGCTGGTCGCCAACACCATCAACATCGCAGCCGATTTGTCGGCGATGGGTGACGCCCTGAAACTGATGACAGGAGGCCCCTCGCATTTGTATGCGCTGGCATTCGGCCTCTTCTCGCTGGTGTTGCAGATTTTCATTCCCTACTCGCGTTATGTACGCATCCTGAAGTGGCTCACTCTCGCCCTGCTCGCTTATGTCGGCACCATTTTTGTAATCGATATTTCGTGGCCAGAAGTAATCTCACATACTGTATTTCCGCAGTTGTCATGGAGTCCTGCATTCATCACAACAGTGGTGGCAGTGTTTGGCACTACCATCAGCCCGTATTTGTTTTTCTGGCAGGCTTCGCAGGAAGTGGAGGAACTGGCCGCAAATCCTGATGCCAAGCCACTCAGGTTTGCCTATGACCAGGCGCGCGCCAACCTGAGCCGTATAAAAATCGACACGCTGATCGGCATGGGATTTTCCAACATCGTGGCTTTCTTCATAGTCTTGACCACAGCCATGACCTTGAATGCGCATGGCCTCACCGACATACGAACCTCAGCCGAAGCTGCGTCTGCGTTGCGACCGATTGCCGGCGATTTTGCATTCTTTTTGTTTGGCGCCGGCATCATCGGTACCGGCCTGCTGGCCATCCCGGTGCTGGCAGGCTCTGCTGCTTACGCAATGGCGGGAGCATTCCAGTGGCATGACAGTCTGGAAGCCACTTTCAGCAAAGCCAGGGAGTTCTACGGCATCATCGGTCTTTCGACCACCATCGGCATTGTGTTTTGCTTCATGCCGCTGGACCCGATCAAAACACTCTACTGGAGTGCCGTTATCAATGGTGTGATTTCGGTTCCCATCATGATGGTGATGATGATGATGGCCACCAACAAGAACATCATGGGCCGGCTGGTGATCGGGAACAAACTGGCCGGGCTTGGCTGGCTGTGCACACTGGTGATGACAGTGGTGGTAGCTGTCATGTTTCTCACTTTGTTCTAGCCCAGCCGGATCCTGATACTGGCGCCGCCCCATTCACTGCAGTCGATTTGCAGCTCACCACCATAGGCGCTGACGATTTCGGTAACCACAGCGAGACCGATGCCCTGTCCGCTCTTGACCGTGTCAGCGCGGGCTCCACGCTGCAGCACATAGTGGCGGTCACTTTCGGCAATGCCATTGCCGTCATCATTGAATTCCAGCAGCAAGGCCTTGCCGTTCTGGCCGGCTTTCACCTGCACCAGGCTTTTGCCGTATTTGAATGCGTTATCCAGCACATTGCCGCACAACTCCATCAGATCGCTTTCATCTCCATAAAACTGCACACCTTCAGCAAGTTCCAGCAACACCCTGGTGGCCTTGTCATGATAAACCTTCTGCAAGGCTCCGATGATCTTGTCGAGTACGGGTGCCACCGGCACCGGCCGAGCCAGCACTGCCTTGTTGCCTTTCACAGCACGCTTCAACTGGTAGGACACGATCTGGTCCATGCGTTGCAACTGTTCGGCCATGTCGCGCTGGTGCTCGGGCGTGAACTGTTGCTGATGTCTGGCTTCCTGCAACGCGGTCGAGAGCACGGCCAGCGGAGTTTTGAGACTGTGGGCAAGATCGCCCAGCATGCTGCGAAAATGGTCCTGCCGTTCACGTTCGCTTTTGATCAGCAGATTCAGGTTTTCGGTAACCGGTACCAGCTCACTCGGATAATGTTGCTGCAGCTGGTCCTGGGCACCGCTTTCGATTGCCGAAACATCCTGCGCCAGTTGTTGCAGCGGCCGCAATGCCCAACGCAGAAATACGTATTGGGCTATGCTCAGCAGCACTGTGAGGGCACCAAACCACAGGTAGAGAGTCGAGCGGAACTCATTGATCTCTGCGGCTCTTGGCTCGGTGGATTCCATCACAACGAAATAGAAATACTGGCCCAATGCTTCCCAATAAGTGCGGTAACTGGCCCATGACAAACCACCCTGTTCACCGGCGCTGGCATTGCCGTAATTGGTCTGACCCGGCCGCATCTTGCTGCCAAGCAAGGGTGCTGCATCCAGTTTGAGTGTAAGCGCAGAAGGGCTGCGCCATAACTCATGGCCATTGCGATCGAAAATGAAACCGTAGAGTCCGGAATTGATTTGCATGAACCTGGCTTCTTCCAGATCGGGCAGAAAGAATTTTCCCCCTTCAGGCTCTGCTACACCCATCAATGCATAGACCTGCAACTGCAGACGTTCTTCTGCGGCAGCATCCACACTGCGGGTATAGGCACGATCCAGTACATAGCCGGCGAGGCCGAGAAACAGGATCAACAGCAGTCCGAACGCCAGCACCAGCCGCCGGCGCATCGAATAGGAAGTCTCAGCGTTTGCTGGCTGGTACATTGAAGCGGTAACCCTGGCCCCTGATGGTGTCGATGGGTTTCAGCTGTTCGTCGGGGTCGAGTTTCTGGCGCAGGCGCCGTATGAAAACCTCCAGCACATTGCTGTCGCGGTCATGGTCCTGCTCGTAGAGGTGTTCGGTGAGTTCGGTTTTGGAGACTACCTTGCCAGGATGCAGCATAAGGTATTCGAGTACTTTGTATTCAAAGGCAGTGAGCTCGACTTCCACCCCGCTTACTGTGAGTTTCTTGGCCGTAGTATCAAGACTGATGTGGGCAAAATCGAGTGCGGGTTTGGCAAAACCGGCCGAGCGTCGCAGCAAGGCGTTGAGGCGGGCGCGGATTTCTTCTATCTGGAACGGCTTGACCACATAATCATCGGCACCGGCATCGAGCCCGGCCACCTTGTCGGTCCACTTGTCACGTGCAGTCAGGATCAGGATGGGAAACACCAGTCCCTTGGCGCGTATCGCCTTGATCAGCGAGATGCCGTCCAGTTCCGGCAACCCCAGATCAATGATCGCTGCGTCATAACTGTACTCAACAGCCTGGAACAACGCCGTTTTGCCATTGCTGGCGCTGTCCACCACATAGGAATTGTCTTCAAGCGCCTTCACAAGGCGTGCTCGCAGCAGGTCTTCGTCTTCTACAACCAGTAAGCGCATGAGGGATTATTTCACAGGTTATTCGGAGGGGCGGACAACAGAGCCGTTGGCAGGGTCGACAATGACATTGAACACAGTTCCACCCTGATCCATGCGTACACGCCAGTTGGCGCCATCCGGGCGGATGCTCAACACACGGCCCGGATAGACACCACGCGCCATATCGGAGGCTTTGCGACGATCACTGGAGGACTGCCCGTTTTCCTGCTGCAGTTGCAGGGGCGGGGCTGCGAACTGGGTTTGAGCCCCTCTGTCGTCATTGCTGTGTTTGCGGAATTGCTCGTTCTGATGACCCATTTTCTCGCGGAACTGGGCAAAGCCCTGCCCGCTGGCAAGAGGCACCAGCAGGAAGTTAGAAAGCAACAGGGCGAGCAGGGTTTTCATCATTGCCGACCATCAATCTTGCGACCAATCTTGCG
The DNA here is from genome assembly GCA_903837345.1 of uncultured Gammaproteobacteria bacterium. Taxonomy (GTDB): domain Bacteria; phylum Pseudomonadota; class Gammaproteobacteria; order Pseudomonadales; family Pseudohongiellaceae; genus CAILUG01. The sequence goes on from CAILUG010000030.1 coordinate 21,103, forward strand.
ACCAAAGTTGCGACCAATCTTGCAACTACTTCGACTTCGGCAAGTGCGCTGATCAGCACATTTCACCAAAAACGGTTTACAAAACAGGCACTGCGTTGACCTGAATGCGCAACGTTGGACCCGGATCACGATCCATTCTTACGGTCTGTTCAGAACCATTGTAGCGATAGCGTACATCATAACCAACCAGTTTATCTTCCTGGTGAACGGAAGAAACAGTACGACATTTCTCCACAGTTTGCGTGGTGACAGTGTCATGTTCATGGTTGGCATTATCAATGTCATGGGCGATAGTTCCCCCCAATACCGCACCCACCACCGTACCCACTTTGGAGTTGACAGTATGGTTACCAACGGCATTGCCGAGTGCCCCACCAATGACTGCGCCAAGTATTTCAGGTGTAGCCGAGTCGTTGCGATCGCGGGTACGCTCGTGACGGGTAACCTCTTCCTCATGACACTGCTGGGTGGGGGTAGCTATTTCAACCGTATGATAAATCGGTGTGGTGGATATCACCTGGGCAGTTTCATAAGTCGTAGTCGCAAGCGAAACGTTGGCAAAGCCCGCAAAGCTGACGGCCAATACCCCACAAACTGCCAGTTGTAATTTATTCATGGTAACTTCTCCGTTATGCCAACTGAAAATCAGCTTAACTCTTGTCTGACGGTGCACAATGTTTTTTGGCACGCGGCAACTTTAATGCAAGTGAACTTAATATGGCCTGAATTGCCTTTATGGTCCCCAAAGGCCCGAAAATCCGGCAACGATACGCCCCGTGGACTGCCCTTATGACGACCAAAACCCAACTGATTCTGACCACGATATTATCCCTTTTTTTTGCCAACTTTGCCCAGGCGCAGTTGCCGCAACCGGTTCTGACCACGCTGGGGCTTGCCGAGGGCGAGCTGGTGGCCGGCAGCACCAATGTGAGCGTGTTCCGGGGCCTGCCCTATGCCGCCCCGCCAGTGGGTGAAAACCGCTGGCGTGAACCCCAGCCAGCGGCCAGCTGGGCCGGTGTGCGACCTGCCGACCGTTTCGCACCCCGCTGTGTGCAGCGCGGTTTTGCGCCAGGCGCAGACCAGCCCCAGACCAGCGAAGACTGCCTCTACCTCAACTTGTGGACGCCGGCATCAACCAGCACCGCCGCCTTGCCGGTGCTGGTGTGGATACACGGCGGTGGATTCTTCGGCGGCTCAGGCGGCGATATGTCCTACACCGGCACCAACCTCGCCAGTCGGGGTGCGGTGGTGGTGACCATCAATTACCGGCTCGGCGTGTTCGGATTTTTTGCCCATCCCGCGCTCACTGCGGAATCACCCAATCACAGTTCCGGCAATTATGCATTGCTCGACATGATAGCCGCACTGCAGTGGGTCAAAACCAACATCGCCGCATTTGGCGGCAACCCTGACAACGTCACCATCGTCGGCGAATCCGCTGGAGCTCAATCCGTTGGTGTCCTGATTGCCTCACCATTGTCCTCCGGCTTGTTCAAACGCGGCATCCTGCAAAGCAGTGGCTGGCTCGGTTTCAATATCAATGCACAACCACGACTTGCAGACAGGGAAGCGCAAGGCATTCAGCAGATGCAGAAATTCGGCGCAGCCAATATTGCCCAATTGCGCCAGGCCGGCAGTCAGCAGATTTTCGAGAAACTCCCCAACACTGGCACCATCAATGTGGATGGATATCTGCTGCCAAAGGATGCCTCGCAGATCTTCGCTGCCGGTACGCAGCAACCGGTGGATGTGCTGGCAGGATCCAACAGCAATGAAGCCGCGTTTTTCGGTAACGGCCCGCAGACAATCAAGGCTCTGCATGAATACGCGAGCCGCTTTGGCAGTCTGGCAGAAAATTTTGCCCGGCTTTATCCCGCAGCAGATGACAGCAAGGCGCAAGCCACGCACTACAAGGCCTTCAGTGCCGAAATGGCCTGGCACGTGCGCAAACTGGCCCAATACCAGTCTGAACGCGGTCACCATGCCTACGCTTATTATTTCAGCCACATTCCGCCGGGCCAGGAACAACGCGGAGCTGCCCACGTGGCTGAACTTGCCTACATGTTCAACCAGCACGAACAGAATCCCGCGTGGACTGCTGTCGATCACGCGCTGTCGGACCAAATGGCCCGGTACTGGGTCAATTTTGCAGCCACCGGCAATCCCAACGGCAAAGAGCTGCCCACCTGGGCTGACTACAACCCGAACAACAGGAACAGCGTGATGTCGTTTGCAGACAAGGCAGCCGCGATGAAGGATGCAATCCCCTCAACTGCCGAAATGGCTTTCTTCGACAAGGCTTATCAAAACCAGTTGCAAGCGCTGGCTCCCTGAACCGGGGATGAGTCAGCAGAAAGTTGCTGCAGTCATTGCAGTGGCGGCAGCGGACAATCCAGCAGTGCCGACACCACCCGCAACAGATCCAGCTCTGTGGTTGTGAGCTTGCCGTCGTGCTGAACACAGGCAACCATGGCTTTCAGCAAGCGTGGTTTTTGCAAATGCTTCAGCTGTATCAATTTGTCGATCGCCTTATCCAGCAACGTGGTATCCGCAGGCAGCATGGTGGTGGGAGTGAGCTCCAGCTTGCTGCAGGCAGCCGCAAACGCCGCTACAGCATCAGCACTGTCATTGCCTGCCTCAGCCAGGGCCGACAGCAGTACCCGGCACTCTTCGCTGCATTCATCCAGATCCAGCTTCGCGGCAACTGCATGCGTGCTGTCGAGATAATGTCTGAGCAATCTGCCAAGACCCCATTCCGGCAACGTTACCACGCCATCCATGCTGATCAGATCGGCAGTGATTTTCAAAAACTGTTCAAGCTGATCGGGCGACAACTGCTTGAGTGCTGGTTGTGCCAGTGCGACCAGTGCCAGATCAAGCTCGCGCGGCATTGGCAACAGCAATTTCAGCTGCTTTGCCAGCAGCCGGACCGACGCAGGCGGCAACGTCTGTTGCAGCATGTTGAGTTGCTTGCTGACAACTCCAGGTTCCGACTGGACCATGACTACACCGTACATCAGGAGGCTGGCTTCAAGCGTTGTCTGCAAATGCTGTTTGACTGCATCCGGCACCGCTGACAATTGTGACTGTGCCAGCTCCAGTGACTGTGCCGTAGCAGTACCAACAGCGCTGACCAGTACGGCCGCCAAAGCCTCGGCAGCAGCGGCTTTGCCGGCAGTTGCATGCAGTCCACCGGCAGCAACAGGTTCATCCGGCAGCGAGCTGTAGGCTATTTCCCGCTGATGCTCGGGATTGATCAGCTCGCCATTCCAGCGCGGGTCTATGCGGAGAATGCGGTCGCCGATTGGCGGATGGGTGGCAAACATGCCGCCTATGCCCCTTCGCATCACCCCTTCCCCAAACAGCATATGGCTGATTTCAGTGGTCTCGTTCATCAACATGCGTGAGCCCAGCGCATAACCGCCGATTTTTTTCAGCGCATTGCCAATGCCGTCCGGATTGCGTGTGAACTGGACGGCTGAAGCATCAGCCAGGAATTCCCGTTGACGGCTGACGGCCGATTTTATGATGTTGCCAAACATCACACCCGTATAGCCCAGCACTGCAAGAGCAAGACCCAATACGAGGATGCCTCCCGCGGCCTGGCTTCGCTCACGACTCATGCCTTGCGGCAATCGCAGCAGCTGCGCGCCGATCAGGCCAATCAACAGTAACCCGTGCAGCCAGCCGACCAGTCGCAGATTGAGCCGCATGTCACCATTGAAGATGTGACTGAACTCATGCGCAATCACGCCTTGCAATTCGTCACGGTTGAGGAATTTGATGGCCCCGCGCGTGATGCCGATCACGGCATCCTGCTGGCGATAGCCGGCAGCAAACGCATTGATGGCATCATCCTCGATGACATAGACCGGCGGCACCGGCAAACCGGAAGCCAGTGCCATCTCTTCCACCACATTGAGGATTTTGGTTTCATCGAGTGAAGGCTGATTGCGACTGAGCAGGCGTCCACCCATGCTTTCGGCTATTGCGCGTCCGCCACTGTGCAGCTGCGCGATGCGATAGAGCGCGCCCAGCAACACTACACTGACAATTACGGTAGCGGTGCCCAGCAGAATATCCGGCGGCAAGGCCATGCCGAATTCAACATGTCTTCCCGACTTGGCCTGCATGGCTGCCAGTGCCAGCGCAACCACATAGCTAGTCCCCACCACCAGCGTCGCTATGGCCACCACAAACAGCAACAACAGCCTGGTGGTCGAAGTGCGGGCGCGATCCTGATGCTCGAAGAAATTCACCGGGAATCTGCCTTCGCGTCAGTATCAGAAACTGACTTTGGGTGCTTCCTGGATTTTGTCGCTGTCGGCAAACTCGAGCAGAGTGGCATTGGCAGCATGACCGAACATTGCAGCCAGCAGCACTGGCGGGAAGGTTTGTTTATAGGTGTTGTACTCAGTCACCGCATCATTGAAAGCCTGGCGTGCAAATGCCACTTTGTTCTCGGTGCTGGTGAGCTCTTCGGAAACCTGCATCATGTTCTGGTTGGCCTTCAGTTCCGGATAGGCTTCCATCACCACATTCAACCTGCTCATCGCTCCCATCAGCTGGCCTTCAGCCTGCCCAAGGCCGGTCATCGCCCCGGCTGCGCCTGGCGCTGCCGCTGCAACATTCAGCCCGCTGACTGCCTTGTTGCGGGCTGCGATCACGGCTTCCAGAGTACCGCTTTCATGCTTCATGTAAGCCTTCGCGGTTTCCACCAGGTTGGGGATCAGATCGTAGCGGCGCTTGAGCTGCACCGCGATCTGCGCAAAACCATTCTCAAAACGGTTCTTGAGCGTCACCAGTTTGTTGTAGATGCCGACTGCACCCAGCAACACCACTGCAACGATTACCAGCGTTACCACCAAAGTCATGCTCATCGACCTTCTCCTTCACGATTGATCTGTTGCAGCCAATCCTGCAGATTATAGTGATTGCTCACACGTTTTATGCGGCCATCCCCGATTTCGAAAAATGTGCCAACCCGCAGACGGTAGACCTGGCCGCGGGCTGGCGGCAGATCGCTGTCGGTGGCGAGATAGGTACCGGTCAATTCAAATTCTGCTGCGGCGCGTTTGCCATCGGAACTATAAAATATACACGGGTTGTGCACCTGCTCCCGGTAGCAGCGTTCCATATGCTGCAGGAATTCCCGGAACTTTTGTTTGCCCTGTCTGGGCGCGCCCTGACAGGGTTCATGCACGACATCTTCAGCAAGCAGATCCAGCATGCCCGGGTAATTGCCGGCGTTGAAACACTGATAATAGTTTTCCAGCAGGTTGTTCATCATTGTCCCGGTGGCGCAAAGGCCGGTGCATTTTTCGCCGCAATCGCGCGATCAACCATATAGGCACGTACGAGTGCTGTATCCGCCGCCGACAATTTGCCTTCGAACGATGTCATGCCTTTGTCCTTGCGGATCCCGCCCAACACTACCTGGTCAAATGCTGCCTGGCTTTGCAGCAGCGGTGAACGGCGCAGATCCGGGAACATGCCGCGACTGGCGCCACCATCACCGTGACAAATCGCACAGGCACCACTGTAAAGCGTGCCGCCTTTTGCTACATCATCAACCGATGCTGTTTGCGCAGGCGGTGCAAACGGCGCCTGCGCGTACTCGGCGCTGGGAGGCAGTTGCGCCTTGCCACCCAGTTTGAACACCAGCAGACGCGCATAGGTCGGGGCGTAGTAACCGCCCGGGCCACCACCGCCTACCACCTGCGCCACATATTGTTCGCCATCAAGCTCATAGGAAATGGAACCGGCAGCAATACCCGCCTGCACCGGATAGGACCAGATCTGTTCTCCAGTATCGGCTTTGAATGCCTGCATCTCGCGTTTGGCGCCGTTGCCGCTGAACAACACATTACTGGCAGTGACTTGCATGCCGACTGCCGAGCCGGCGGTGGTGACACTCCACACCGGCTTGGCCTGCACCGGATCCCACGCAACTATTTTGGTGTCGCCCCCGCGCGGGATCTTGTTGCCTGGTTCATCATAGGCCTTGTCGCCTCCTGTGAAATTCACATTGAGATTGAAATTGCCGGGGCTGCCATTCGGCATGACAGTGTAGGCAATACTGCTCTCACGTGCCGGGATGTAGAGATAACCGGTAAGCGGACTGTAGGCCATTGAATGCCAGGCATGCGCTCCCACCGGGCCAGGCTGGGCGATGCGCGGCCCTTCCGCCAGCGTGTAGCGTGCCTTGTCGTTGATGACGGGCCGGCCTGTATTGAGGTCATAACCGGTAGTCCAGTTTACCGGTACAAAATTGTTGGCAACCAGCAACTGACCGGTGGTGGCATCGATCATGTAGTAATAACCGCTCTTGGTGGCCTGCATTGCTACATGACGGGTGGCGCCATTGATTGTGATATCAGCAACCGTGATTTGCTGTACTGCATCGTAATCCCATTCTTCTGCCGGAATTTCCTGGTAATGCCATTTGTATTCACCGGTATCGGCATCCACTGCCACTATTGAAACCGTAAACAGGTTGTCGCCACCTTCAGGACTGCGGGCCCTGGAGTTCCACGGAGCACCATTGCCTACACCCATCAGCAACAGATTGGTAAGGGGATCGTAGGTCAAGGCATCCCAGGTTGCACCACCTCCGCCTTTCTCCCACCAATGGCCAGACCAGGTCTTGGCTGCCATTTCCATGGCTTTGCTTTCAAAGCCGTCGGCCGGATTGCCTGGCACCGTATAAAACCGCCATACCTGTTTGCCGGTCTCGGCATCATAGGCTGATACATATCCGCGATAGATGTATTCGCCGCCGCTGTTGCCAATGAAGACCTTGCCGTTGGCAACACGTGGCGCGCCGGTGATCGTGTAGAACTTGCTCTGGTCGGTGGTGACAGTGCTCCATACTTCCTTGCCGGTAGCAGCATCCAGTGCTACCAGCCTGCCGTCATAGACTCCCACGTAAATCTTGCCGTTCCAGACTGCAACGCCACGATTGACCACATCACAACAGCCTCTGGCACCGAATTCGCCTGGCACTTTCGGATCGTATTCCCACAACAGCATGCCGGTTTTGGCATCATAGGCATTCACCTTGCTCCACGCTTGCGTCACGTAGATGACGCCATCGACCATCAGCGGCGTCGACTCCTGGCCCCGGTTGGTATTGAAATCGGCGAACCAGGCGAGACCCAGATCCTTGATATTGTCGGGTGTAATCTGCTTGAGTGCGCTGAAACGTTGTTCGTTGTAAGTGCCGCCATAGGTCATCCACTGGCCTGGCTCCTTGTCGGCATTGTTCAAACGGCTCTGTGTCACTTTTGCCGTGGTGGGCGCAGCAGTGGCGCCACCCGCTTCCGGCCCAGTGGCTGGCTTGTTGCCACTATTATTGCCACCACATGCCACCAACATTGCGGACAAAACGGAAATTACCAGAAATTTTATTGTGGCCATGGGCAAGCCCTGCATTGGTTTTATTGTTTGATCCGGGCTTTTTCAAACCCGGCGGAGGATATTAGCCCAACTGCGGGCATTGGCAATATCTGCAGGACTGCAGGCGAATTGAACTAATCCGCCCCGTGCATGAACCGGCGCACGAAAGGCGCAATCAGCAGCATTACTGCTGCCACCCCAAGTGAAATATAGCCCACCTGCGAATACACCGTGATGTAGTTGGCCTTGGCAGCAGCGACATCCACCAGTTGCCCGCCTATTGTCTCGGCCCCCGTGGTTTTGGCAATGACGCCAGCCAGATAATCAGCCAGGCCTGTATACAAGAACCAGGCCCCCATCATCATGCCGGCCACGCTTGCCGGTGCCAGCTTGGTCACAGTCGACAAACCCACGGGTGACACCATCAATTCACCTATCGTGTGGATACCATAGATCAGGAAGATGAATCCGACACCGGTCATGCCTGTGGTTCCCGACACTTTCATGCCGGCTACCAGTGCCAGGAATCCCAATCCCGCCATCGCTACTCCCACTGCAAATTTCACAGCCGCCGGCGGATTCAACTTGTGTTTCGCCAGCACAATCCATAACCAGGCCAACAACGGCGCAAACAGTATGATGTACATTGAATTCAGCGACTGGAACACCGGTGCCGGCACAGCCATGCCCAACAAGGAACGGTCTACCAGACGGTCAGTGAACAGATTGAGGGAAGATCCCGCCTGCTCGAACAAGGCCCAGAACGGAATTTGTGCAAGGATGAAATAGATGCCGGCCAACATGCGGCTGCGCTCTTCACCTTTGTATTTGACGAGTGAAAATCCGATCAGTATCACCAATATGAATATGCCAAGCAGGCCCACATAATTTTCATCAACCAGATGTGCATTCATTATCAGCAACATCGAAACCACAATGATCCCCAGTCCGCTGAGATAGCACAGCATTTCCACAGTGATGAAACCAAACACGATTTCGCGCAGCCTGGCAGGATCAGGCGGCTCTGCCTTGCCTTCCAGCCAATGCTGGTATTTCAGGAAAGTGGCCAATCCCAGCAACATGCCGATGCCGGCGAGACCGAACCCATACTTCCAGCCAAACGCAATGCCAAGATAGCCGCACAGGATCGATGACAGAAATGCACCAAGGTTGATGCCCATGTAGAAAATCGTGAAGCCGGAATCCCTGCGATGATCTCCAAAACCATAGAGCGAGCCCACGATGGTGGAGATGTTGGCTTTCAGGAAGCCGACGCCTGCAATGATCAGTGCCAGCGACAGATACATCACATTCTGGTAGAAACCATCCGTCTCGACCCGAACGCTGTAGTCGTTGACAGCAATACTGGCGGGCAGGCCGGCTGAGGCGGGATCCTCAATCAGCATGGTGGTGGCCCCCTCATTGAACTTCAGCCGCGAAACTCCTTTTGACGACACCACGATCTGATGGGCATCTCCGCCCCTGCCATCCAGCGTGAGTTGATAGTCTTGCCCCTGATAATGCATGAGTTGACGCGAGCCGCTGCCTTCGAATGCCATGCCAAAGTGGCCGAGTACCAGCAAAATGGCTCCGAAAGTAACTGCTTTGCGTGATCCCAGATATTTGTCGGCCAGGGTGCCACCGATGATGGTCATCACGTAGACCAGGGCATTGTAGGCGCCATACATGATATTGGAGCGCTCATCACTGAACAGGAAATGCTGGGTCAGGTAGAGGATGAGCAGCCCGCGCATCCCGTAGTAGGAAAACCGTTCCCACATTTCGGTGAAGAACAGGATCACCAGGCCTCGCGGATGACCCAGCAAGGTGGGGCTTGCAGTTGCTTGCCTGGTACTGTTGACCGCACTGGACTGGTTGTTCATGCCTGTCGACCCTGTTGGTTTGACTGGCATCATTTCAGCAACATCTGCTGATGAGAGCAAGAAATCTGCAGCCGCCCAGGAGTTTGTCTGTGGGGGGGGGGGCAAAAAGAAACAGCCAGTGGGCATTACATCCAATATCTGCCCACTGACTGCAAGGGGAACCAGGGGGTAAAACAATGCTGTACTTCTTGACTGCCGGAACTACTCACCTGAACGCCATGGCATTGCTGCTTTGGCTTTGCATAAACGACCCGGCAAGGTCAGTTAATAAGAATATAGATTCGTAATTTAATGTCAAGCTTTCAGTTTGGACTGTCAGTACATATTTCCTTTGATTTGCAGCGGTGCCCATCAACAGGCCACCACTCCTGCCTCCACTCCTGTGACGTCTGGTGCAATGGAGTCTTTGCAGCATGTTTTCAGCACCTAAACTTGATTTTATTAAGTCCAGACCAGACTTGTCTTATGCTTGACGGCTCGGGTATGTTACATGCAGTTGCCATTCTGCCTTTGCCCCGAATACATAATCAGAATTTTGGTTCTTATTTCCAGTGAAAAAGTTCCATAACATACCCACCCAAACCCACGGTGTAGCCATCAAGCAGGAACGTGGCCAGCTTACGCATGACCGGCTGATTGCGACCGGGTTCAAGATGCTTGAGCAGACCGAACTGCAGGAAATCTCGATCGCAGAGCTGACACGTGAAGCGGGGTATTCTGTAGGTGCCTTCTATTCACGTTTCCGCAGCAAAGACGAATTTTTTGACGCCCTCATTGCCAAGCACAAGGAAACACGCACTCGTACCCAGATTTATCTGTTTGCAACCTTGCCTACGGACATTCTTGTCAGCGAACTGATTAATAACGTTGTCAGCTATTACTGGGAGCACAGGAAATTCTGGCGGGCTGTGCTGGTGCGCAGTGTGCGTGATTCGGAATTCTGGGAACCTATCCGCCAGCACGGCCATGAATTTACCAGCAGATTTGTGGAACGCGTCAAAAAGGAAATCGGCCGCAATCTCACCCAGGAGGAAGAATCCAATATCGCCTTTGCATTCCAGGTAACCCTTGGCACCATCAATGCCACCATCATCAATCAGCCGGGGCCGATTTTCATGGGTCAGAAACTGTTTATTGAAGAACTGATCCGGGTTTTCCAACTGGTTTCGAATTTCGACAATCTCGTGAAAACCGGCACTCGCAAACGCAAGGCCTGACTGCACAAAGACAAGGCAGGGCATCAGAGAACTGGCAGCTCACCAGGAAAATTGGGCCACTCGTTCGATCAGCCAACAGGCGGACGGAATACCAATCACGTAGGCAGCACAAATATCACTGCGTTGGCGCAATGCACCACTTTCCCACAGTTTCGGCGGGAGTCGCAGCAAGGCGCTGACCAGCCACAACAAGCCCAGCACTGTACCTATAAAAAACAGCTGCCCGGTTTCCACCCCGACATTGAAGAACAACAACGATAGCAGTGCTTCATTCTGCGCCAGCCCTATTTCGCCGAGCGCACTGGCAAAGCCCAGGCCATGCAACAATCCAAAACTGAATGAAACCAGCAACGGATAGCGATAGGTAAGACTCTCCGCAGATTGCTGGCCAATTTCATGTGCAAGAAACACTATGGACAGCGCGATGGTCGCTTCCACCGGCGCCACTGGTACATGCACGAAGCCAAGGGCCGACAGCGACAATGAGATTGAATGCGCCAGGGTAAATCCCGTCACTGTCAGCAGAATCCGCCGCATACTGCGTGCAATCACCAGGAGACCAAACACAAACAGCAAGTGGTCATAACCACCGATGATGTGCTCAATGCCGAGCAAGGTATATTCCTTCACCACACGTCCGGGAGTCACTGCCGGCGGGACAGTCCAATTGCCATCGGTCGGAGCCAGCATTGCGGAGATGCTGCCACCTTCCAGACGGTTCAACCGGAAAAAAGTAGCCAGTGATGGATTGAATAACGGATAGCTCAATGCGAACTCCCGGCCTTCAAGATCACCTGCACATCGCATCACGGGATTGGAGACTCTGGCAGCGGACTGCTGAACAGTTGTGCATGTTGCAGGCCAGACCACTGAGGGCTGGTTATCTGCCTCTACTGTTGGAGGCACCCGCACTGAAAAATCATAAATACCCGTGGAGACTTCATTGATTGTTACTGCCACAGGCCTGGCATCATGTGCACTTGCCACAGTTGCGTTCAGCACAAACCACAACGGCACCCACAGCAGCCGCGCCAGTACTGCAACCCGGCGACTCATCATTGCCCTGGCTCCAGCCGGACTTGCACCTCGTAACCTGCAACCACTGCACGTTCTGCGGCTTCGCGTTTGCGGGCCAGGGATTCATAACGAAAGTCGTCGAGCACCCTCTCGCGAATCTGTTCAAGCGATGGCGTGGTGGTTTCCGTTCTCTTTACCAGCATCACAAGATGGTAACCGTAACGCGAAGCAAGCGGGCCGTACCAATGCGTACCGGAAGGCGCACTGCCATCCAGTGCATTGACAAAATCACTGCTGAAATTGTTGGCGACGAAGTCACGGGTACGTTCCACGTAATTTTGCAGAAACGGAAACCGGTCGCCATACCGGCTGGCATCAGCAAAATTCTTGCCGGACAATTTGGGCAGCAGTTTTTCCGCTTTCACTTTGGCTGCATCCATTCCGCCATTTTCAGCATCAAAAAAAATGTGGGTAAAGGTATAAACCGGATCCACCTTGTAATCAGAGAGTCTTTGTTGGTAAAAATTCCTGAGCTCATCATCTCCAGGCATGATGGTGTCTGCTGCCGTGCTCTCAATCAGGAATTCGACTTTTTGTACCAGCCGCTGCTTGATTATGTAATCACCTTTTTCCAGCTTCAGGCGCAGCGCTTCCCGATAAAGCGCCTCTTCCCGCACATAGTCCGAGATCAGAGCCTGACGCTCCTGCACGCTCATCGTATCCAGTTTTTTGTTGAAAACATCAGGCTCGAAAGCCTTGGCCTGATACTGCATGTAATCAAGCAAGCGGGCTCTGTCCACCACAATGGGGCCCTGACTCCCGGCAGACAGGGAGCTTTGGGTGTCTGACTGGCCGGATTGACGACCGCCAATGGCAAACAACACTGCACCAATGATGAAGAAGTGCAGGAGCGGCTGTCGCAGGAATCGGAGCATGCCTTTCACTTTCGGATGGAGTGTTGAAGCCGGAAGTCCATTTTGCACAGGTGCCACGCAAAACAAAACACCCGGCAATACCGGGTGTTCTGGTTCAGGCAATCATCAATGATGCTGGTGATATACCGCCATGGCTGCCGCAACTGCGTTGCCACTGTGAATGGGGGCTCTCAAGTCGGAAAGTACTGCGTCAAGTGCACCCAGACAACGAAGTACATTGGTCTTGCTGGAACCATGCCCCATCAGGCCGATGCGCCAGACTTTGCCCGCAAGTGCTCCCAGACCGGCACCGATTTCCAGATTGAAATCTGCCAGCAAACGCGCCCTCACTTCTGATTCTTTCACTCCTTTTGGCACCGTGATCGAATTCAGTTGTGGCAATCGGGCTTCCTTGCTGACCACAAATTGCAGGCCCATTGCCTCAACACCTGCTGCCAGGGCATTGTGATTGAGCGCATGCCGTTCCCATGATTTTTCCAGCCCTTCTTCCTGCAGAATCACCAGCGCTTCATGCAATCCATACATGTTATTGACGGGGGCGGTATGGTGGTAAGCACGTGAGGCATCGCCGTCCCAGTAAGCCATCATCAACTGCATGTCGAGAAACCAGCTCTGAACCCTGGTTTTCCTGTTCCGGATGACTTCCACAGCGGCGGGGCCGAAGCTGACCGGCGCCAACCCTGGCGGGCACGACAAGCATTTCTGGGTGCCTGAATAGATTGCGTCAACTTCCCAGCCATCCACATCCAGTTCCACACCAGCCAGACCGGTAACGCTGTCGACCAACGAGAGGCAGCCGAATTTGTGGGCCAGGGAGGTCAGCAGGCGCACATCACTGCAGGCCCCTGTTGAAGTTTCAGCATGCACAAACGCAAGAATTTTGGCATCAGGATGGGCTTGCAACGCCTCCTCCACCTTGTTGGGATCCACCGCATCCCCCCAGGCATCCTGCACCATCACCGCTGTTGCGCCGCAACGTTCAACATTCTCTTTCATGCGTCCGCCGAAAACACCGTTCTGGCAAACTACTACCTTGTCGCCCGGCTCAACCAGATTAACGAAACAGGCTTCCATACCGGCTGATCCGGGAGCAGAGATCGGAATAGTCGCACGATTGCGGGTTTTGAATGCATATTGCAACAGCTGCTTTACTTCATCCATCAGCGTCACGAACGCAGGATCAAGATGCCCAATCGTTGCAGCTCCCATGGCGCTGGTGACCCTCGGATTCACGTCTGATGGCCCTGGACCCATCAAGGTTCGCAGAGGGGGGTGAAAAGATTTGATCATGATCTGCTGAATTCCATTCTTGATATTCTGATACGAACTTTGGGCACAAAAAAAAAGCCGTTATGAACGGCTTTTTTTGTTGGTGTTATTCCGCCGTCGCGTCTTCGGGTACTACCGGGCGATCCACCAGCTCGATGTACGCCATCGGTGCCTTGTCACCAGTGCGGTAACCGCATTTGATGATGCGGGTGTAACCACCTGCGCGGCTCGCATAGCGCGGACCGATGTTGGTGAAGAGTTTGCCTACAGTCGATTTGTTGCGGGTGCGATCAAACACCAGACGACGGTTGGCTACACTGTCTTCTTTCGCAATCGTGATCAACGGCTCAGCAAACATCCGCAACTCTTTGGCCTTGGCCAGAGTGGTTTTGATGATCTCATGCTCAACCAGCGACGAGGTCATGTTGCTGAACATGGCATGGCGATGCGAACTGGTTCGGTTTAATTTACGGCCACTTAGACGATGACGCATGACACAGCTACCTGCTTACTCGTGAATATAGTTAAAAAACTTTTTTAAAACGGAATCCGGATCAGAGCCCTGATGAACGCTGCCGGATCAGGCAGCGCGATCATCACCTTTCAAGCTTGCGGGCGGCCAGTTTTCAAGCCGCAGCCCGAGTGAAAGACCTTTGGAAGCCAGTACATCCTTGATTTCCGTCAGCGATTTCTTGCCAAGATTCGGAGTCTTGAGCAACTCCACTTCGGTTCTCTGGATCAGATCACCGATGTAATAAATGTTTTCTGCTTTGAGGCAGTTGGCGGAACGTACAGTAAGTTCAAGATCATCGACCGGACGCAACAGGATCGGATCAATCTTGTCTTCGTGTTTCGGCTGTTCCTTGACCGAGTTGTTCTTGAGATCAACAAACACGCTCAACTGGTGTTGCAGGATTGTAGCCGCCTGACGAATCGCTTCTTCTGGATCAATGGTGCCATTGGTTTCCAGTTCGATCACCAGTTTGTCGAGGTCGGTTCTTTGTTCGACACGGGCGTTCTCGACAGCGTAGGTGACACGACTTACCGGCGAATAGGAAGCATCCAGCATCAACTTGCCGACAGAGCGTGTTTCGCTGTCGCGCGAAATGCGGGTATCTGCAGGAACGTAGCCACGACCCACCCCCACTTTTATCTGCATGCTGATGGTGGAATTTTCAGTGAGATTGCAGATCACATGGTTCGGGTTGATGATTTCAACATCATGCGGGAGAGTAATATCACCTGCTTTTACCGGCCCTTTGCCGCTTTTTTTCAGGTTCAGCACTACGGACTGGCCGCCATGAAGGACAACTGACAATTCTTTCAGGTTCAACAACAGGATCAATACATCTTCCTGCACACCCGGGATTGCGCCGTATTCGTGTACTACACCTTCGATTTCCACTTCTTCAACTGCACAACCTGGCATGGAAGACAGCAGAATTCTGCGCAGTGCGTTACCGAGCGTGTGACCGAAGCCGCGCTCAAGTGGTTCAAGTATTACTTTCGAATGCCACTTGTCAGTAGCTTCTACTTTGATGTCTTGTGGTGTCAGAAAATTTGCCAGCGAGATCTGCATGGAGTCCCTCTTACTGTTTAGGTTTACTTCGAATACAGCTCAACAATCAAGCTCTCGTTGATTTCGGTCGACAACTCACTGCGTTCTGGCTTGTGTTTGTACAGACCTTCCAGTTTTTCATGGCTGACTTCCACCCATTCAACGGCTGCGCGTGAACTGTTGATATCGAGGGAAGACTTGATCCTCAGCTGGTTTCTGGCTTTTTCACGGACAGACACCTTGTCGCCTGCCTGAACCTGATAGGAAGGAATGTTTACAACCTTGCCATTCACCAGAATCGATTTGTGGGAGACCAACTGACGGGCCTCGGAACGGGTCGTACCAAAACCCATCCGGTATACAACGTTGTCCAGGCGTGATTCGAGCAGCTGCAACAGGTTTTCGCCGGTGGCCCCTTTCATACGGGCTGCTTCAGTATAGTAATTGCGGAACTGACGCTCGAGGATGCCGTACATGCGGCGCACTTTCTGTTTCTCGCGCATCTGCACGCCGTAGTCGGACAAACGTCCCGGACGCTGGCCATGCTGGCCTGGTGCAGTCTCGGACTTGCACTTGTCTTCCAAAGAGCGGATACCGCTTTTCAGGAAGAGGTCAGTTCGCTCACGACGAGCCAATTTGCATTTAGGGCCTATATAGCGGGCCATATCAATTTCTCCTGTACGTCATTGCTGGGTCAGCACGCGTCTTTGGTTTTTACACTCGACGGCGCTTGGGTGGGCGGCAGCCGTTGTGAGGGATTGGGGTTACATCGGTAATGTTGCTGACTTTCAGACCGCAGGCATTAAGGGCACGTACGGCTGATTCACGGCCTGGGCCCGGGCCGTTGACGCGGATGTCCACGTTTTTCAGGCTATAAAGTTCGATGGCGCTTTTGCCGGCTTTTTCTGCAGCAACCTGGGCAGCAAATGGAGTACTTTTGCGTGAACCCCTGAATCCTGATCCACCCGAAGTAGCCCAGGACAGTGTGTTGCCCTGACGATCAGTGATGGTCACGATTGTATTGTTGAAAGACGCATGAATATGCGCAACACCATCGGATACCGAGGATCTTGCTTTCTTGCGGACTTGGGGAGCTGGTTTGGCCATTACTAGTTACCTTGATTACTCTTGATTTGGCACGCCTGGTTTTGCACTCTTGCCGGTATTTCCTGATTATTTGCGAATCGGTTTACGCGGGCCTTTGCGGGTTCGCGCATTGGTTTTGGTACGTTGTCCACGCACCGGCAAACCTTTGCGATGACGGATACCACGATAGGTACCCAGATCCATCAGCCGTTTGATGTTCATGGAGACTTCACGACGAAGATCACCTTCAACGGTAATTTTGCTGATTTCACCGCGCAGGGAATCCAGCTGATCTTCACTGAGATCACTTACTTTGGCAGCCGGGTTGATACCAGTCAGCTTGCAGAGATTTTTGGCAACGGTAGCGCCAATCCCGTACACATAGCGGAGGGAAACAACTATGTGTTTGTTATCTGGTATGTTGACACCGGCAATACGGGCCATAAGTTCACTCCAAAAATTCTAGATTTTCCAGGTTGTCCGATTTACAGGGGATCAACCATCGTACCCAACAAATTTATTAAAAAACCTTCAGAAACAATCAGTTATAGCGCCCGGAAGGGGTCTGGCCTGCTCAGGTTCCAACCGGTTGTATCCGGTGGAAAAAGGGCGGCAAGCTTATACTCCGAGGCCGACAAAATCAACCGCGCTGTTAGCCCTGTCTCTGCTTGTGACGTGGCTCAGAGCAAATGACCCTGACAACACCATTACGCTTGATGACTTTGCATTTTCTGCAAATTCTCTTCACGGATGCTCTTACTTTCATTGTCTTTCTCCCGATAACTTTTCACTGCTGCAAGGCACTTGCTCTACGCCTGCCGCAGCACTCAAAACACAGCTTCAGAATGCTTTGCTTACAACATCACCTTCTGAACGAACCTATATTCGACTTCTTCATCAGTGACTCGTACTGATGGGACATCAAGTGCGACTGCACCTGTGCCATGAAGTCCATGCATACCACCACCACAATCAGCAGCGAGGTTCCGCCAAGCTGGAATGGCACGTTTGCCGAAGTCTGCAAAAACTGGGGCAGCAGGCAGATCAAGGTAATGTAGAGAGCTCCGAACAGGGTCAATCTTGTCATTACATTGTCAACGTAAGCTGCTGTGTGCTCTCCTGGACGGATCCCCGGGATAAATGCTCCGGAACGTCTCAGGTTTTCTGCAATCTCCTTGGGGTTGAACACCAACGAGGTATAAAAGAAGCAGAATGCAACAACCAGAATCACGAACAACAAAATATTCAAGGGCTGGCCAGGCCCCAAAATCAGCGCCAAATCTGCCAGAAACTGGAATCCTTCATTCTGGCCGAACCATTGTCCCAGCGATGCAGGGAACAACAAAAAACTGCTGGCAAAAATTGCCGGTATCACTCCACTCATGTTCACTTTCAGCGGCAAATGACTGGTTTGCCCCTGGTACATCTTGCGGCCCTGTTGTCTGGGTGCGTAATTGACCGTGATGCGACGCTGCGCCCTCTCGACAAAGACCACTCCGGCAACTACAGCCGCCCCGATAATCACCACTACAAACAAGGCCAGCGGCTGGATCGAGCCTTCTGACACCTGTTCCAGCGACTGCCCTACTGCAGCAGGCAAGCCTGCAACAATGCCGGCGAAAATGAGCATTGATATGCCATTTCCCACCCCGCGCTCGGTGATCTGTTCACCCAGCCACATCAGGAACATTGCACCGGTAACCAGCGAAACAATCGCAGTTACGTAAAAACTGAAATTCGGCTGGAAGGCCATTTTGGCCAACAAACCGGTTGTAATTGCCACCGCTTGCACGGATGCAAAAAACAACGCGCCATAACGCGTGTACTGGCTGAGCTTCCTTCTGCCCGCCTCACCTTCTTTCTTGAGCTGCTCCAACGATGGCGTCGTTGCAGTCAGCAACTGCACAATGATCGATGCCGTAATGTAGGGCATGATTCCCAGTGCAAAAATACTCATGCGCTGGATGGCGCCACCCGAGAACATGTTGAACATCCCGAGGAATGTTCCTTGCTGCTGGTTGAACAAATACGCCAACTGGTCGGGGTTGATGCCAGGCACCGGTATATGGGTACCTACCCTGTATACCAGAATGGCCAACAGCAGGAACAGCAGCCGGGCTTTCAGTTCAGCCAGACCATCCGCCTTTCCCGGACTCATTGCTTGGGCCATTTTCGTTACCGCAACCATTGCTTAGTGAAAACCGATACCTGCTTCAACTCAGGCAACTTTAATTCGCGCAAATCAGGCAACTTTTCCGCCTGAAGCTTCAATTGCAGCTCTGGCCCCTTTGGTAACTGCTATGCCTTCAACCGTAAAGCTGCGGCCTACATCGCCTGACAACATGATGCGCGCACGCGCGATACTACGGTCGATGATGTTGGCTTTTTCCAGCGTAGCCAGATTTACAACATTGCCTTCAATCTTGTTAAGTTCCGAGGTGCGGACTTCAGCTGTGCCACTTCCCATCCTGGAATAAAAGCCGAACTTGGGCAGCCTTTTCTGCAAAGGCATCTGGCCACCTTCAAAGCCCGGACGGACATGGCCGCTCTTGCGCGCTTTCTGCCCTTTGTGACCGCGGGTAGATGTTTTCCCAAGACCGCTGCCAATGCCACGACCAACCCTTTTGGAGGCGTGGGTGGAACCCGGTGCAGGACTTAATGTGTTCAAACGCATGACAAACTCCTACTGAATCTTTTACCGGTTTATTCCTGGACCAGAACAACAAGATGACTGACTTTGTTGATCATTCCGCGCACAGATGGAGTGTCTTGCACTTCAACAACATGGCGAATACGGCGCAGGCCAAGACCGGTGAGGCAGGCCTTGTGGTTGGCAAGAATTCCATGGGAACTCTTGATCTGTTGCACTTTCAAAGTCTTGTTAGCCATTGCTTGAACCTTTTATACACTTCGCTCTATTCACTTCACTGTCAGAAAATCGGGGCTTATAACCGTTTTTCAACTCAACCTGCTATGTCTTCCAGTGATTTGCCACGCTTGGCAGCAATATCAGATGGAGAGCGCATATTCATCAATCCTTTGAATGTAGCGCGCACCACGTTAACCGGATTGGTTGAGCCATAACATTTGGCCAGCACGTTGTGAACGCCTGCAAGTTCAAGAACTGAACGCATCGCACCACCGGCAATAACGCCAGTACCATCTGAAGCCGGTTGCATGTAAATTTTTGACGCACCATGGTGCGCTTTAACCGGATACTGCAGGGTGGTTCCATCCAGCTTTACCACGATCATATTGCGTCGCGCAGCTTCCATTGCTTTTTGTATGGCCTGTGGAACTTCACGCGCTTTACCGCGACCAAAACCTACACGGCCTTTGCCATCACCAACTGCAGTCAACGCTGTAAAGGAAAATATCCGGCCACCTTTCACCACTTTGGCGACGCGGTTGACCTGGATCAGCTTTTCCTGCATGCCGTCTTCATTGCTTTTGGGTTGTTCTTTCTTGAATGCCATATTGATTATCCGATTAGAATTCCAGTCCACCTTCACGTGCCGCATCAGCCAGGGCTTTTATGCGACCGTGATACATGTAGCCACTGCGATCAAAGGCCACTTTGCTGATGCCTGCGGATTTAGCACGTTCGGCAATCAGTTTTCCGATTTCTTTTGCAGATTCCACATTGCCGGTTTTTTCGCTGCCCAAAGAGGAGGCAGATGCCAACACCTGGTTCTCAGGAGAGATGACCTGGGCGTAAATATGGCGCGGGCTGCGGAACACACACAGGCGATTCACTTTAAGTTCGCGAATCTTGGCGCGTACACGCTTTGCTCTACGCAGCCTGGAAGTCTTTTTTTCGTTCATCTCTATATACCTCGGCCTACTGCCAGTATCTTTCTTTTTACCAAATGTTCGTGCACTGAAGGTTTCCTGCACCAGGCATCCAACAGATGCCCCGCCAAACTCCAGATCAATTACTTATTTTTTCTTCGCTTCTTTGCGATATACCTGCTCGCCTGCATAGCGAACACCTTTTCCTTTGTAAGGTTCCGGAGCCCTGAACTGGCGCAACTCTGCGGCAACCTGACCCAACACCTGCTTGTCAGCACCTTTCAGCACGATTTCAGTCTGGGTAGGAGTTTCTGCAGTCACACCTTCCGGCAATTTGTAGTCAATCGGGTGGGAGTATCCAAGCACCAGGTTGACTGACTTGCCCTGTGCCTTGGCACGATAACCCACACCAACCAGTTCCAGTTTGCGCTCAAATCCCTGGCTGACTCCCTTGACCATGTTCTGCAGGATCGCACGGGAAGTACCCGCCATGGCGTTGGCCGCCTGACTGTTGTTTTTGGGTGACAATTTCAGTGCACCTTCCTCGTTGACAACCAGAACCTGGTCATTCAACTGGATTTTCAGAGTGCCTTTGCCACCTTTGACAGACACAGCGCCGCCGGAAACGGTGGCTTCCACGCCTTTCGGTAACAGCACAGGTGCTTTTGCAATTCTGGACATATGCCTACTCTTTGTATCGTACGTTATGTAAATCGTTCGTTATGTAAACCGGATGTAATCTGCAACAAACTCAATTCAATACCGGAAACTGTTCTCTGGCTCCGGATCAGAAGACTGTGCAGAGGACTTCCCCGCCAATACCTGCCTTGCGGGCAGCCTTGTCGGTCATGACACCTTTGTCAGTCGAAATAACTGCAATTCCAAGGCCTGCACGTACATTCGGCAACTTTTCACTGCCTTTATACATGCGCAAACCGGGGGAGCTGCCGCGATGCAATTCTTCAATAACCGGGCGACCATTAAAATATTTCAGGTCGATCTTCAGCTCCGGTTTGGTTACATCAGCACTGATGGAATAACCGGCGATGTAACCTTCCTGCTTCAAAACATCAAGAATGGCCATCTTGATTTTGGAAGACGGACACTCAACCACAGGCAATCCGGCCATTTGTGCATTACGGATTCTGGTCAAGAGATCTGCTATCGGATCGGACATGCTCATTTCAATTCACCTTTTATCCACTACCACTATTCACTACTGCTCTTGGTCCAAAACTACCAGCTGGCTTTCGTCAGACCGGGAACATCACCTTTCATGGCATGTTCACGCAACTTGTTCCTGCACAGGCCAAATCTTCTCAAAACACCATGCGGCCTGCCGGTAATCTGGCAGCGTCTGCGCTGTCTGGTCGGACCGGCATCACGGGGCAGCTTCTGGAGCTTGATCTGCGCTTCCCATTTCTCTTCAGCCGAAGCTGTAACACTCAAGATTGTTGCTTTGAGAGCGGCACGTTTGGCTGCAAAACGCTTGGCAATACGCAGGCGTTTGTTCTCTCTTTCAATCATTGATGTCTTGGCCATGACTTAACCCCTGCCTTCTGCTGACTGAACTTCACCACGGAACGGGAAGTTGAACGCACGCAACAATGCGCGACCTTCATCATTGGATTTTGCGGTGGTAGTGATGGTTATATCCATACCGCGCAACTTGTCGATCTTGTCGTAATCAATTTCCGGGAAGATGATCTGCTCGGTTACACCAAGCGCATAATTGCCACGACCATCAAACGCCCTGGGGTTCAGCCCACGAAAATCCCTGATACGCGGGATTGCAATGTTGACCAAGCGATCCAGGAATTCGTACATGCGTTCGCCACGCAAAGTGACTTTGCAACCAACCGGCCAACCCTCACGGATCTTGAAACCGGCAACGGATTTGCGGGCCTTGGTAACAACCGGCCGCTGCCCGGTGATTTTCACCAAATCACCAAGGGCATTATCCAGAATCTTTTTATCTCCGAATTCACCGCTGCCCATATTCAGCACAATCTTGGTGATTTTGGGAACTTGCATAGGGTTGGCGTAGGAAAACTGTTTGGCCAGTTCCTTCGTTACCGTTTCTTTGTAGAACTCTTTCAATCGCGCCATGATAGAACTCGCTTTCTAAAAGCTTGTATTAACTATTGCCTATTAACCAATCTGGGACTGGTCAGACTTGTAAATTCGCACTTTGCTGCCATCAGCACCAACCTTGATACCCACCTTGTCGGCTTTCTGGGTTTTCGGGTTGAAAATTGCAATGTTGGAAACGGCAATGCCGGCTTCCTTCTCCACGATTCCGCCCTGTTTGCCCAGGTTCGGATTCGGCTTGGTATGCCTCTTGACCATATTGATCCCGGCAACGAGGGCACGGCCACCGTCCAGAATCTTGGTGATCTTTCCGCGTTTGCCTTTGTCACGACCCGTGGTCACTATGACTTCATCATCGCGTTTGAGCTTTTGCATATATCTATTTCAACCTCTTGTCAGTCAACCCGGGGTACGGACCTGTTCGCGGTCCCGGGGATTTCCCTTCCGGTCAAAGCACTTCCGGAGCGAGAGAAATGATTCTCATGAACTTTTCGTTGCGCAACTCGCGCGTCACCGGCCCGAACACGCGGGTTCCGATCGGGGCATCCTGGTTGTTCAACAGGATGGCTGCATTGTCATCAAACTTGATCAGCGAACCATCCGGACGACGAACACCGCTCTTGGTTCTGACCACAAGCGCATTAAGCACCTGGCCTTTCTTTACTTTGCCGCGCGGAATTGCATCCTTGACGGTGACCTTGATTACATCGCCTATACGGGCATAGCGTCTGTGGGATCCGCCAAGCACCTTGATACACATCACACGACGCGCACCGCTGTTATCCGCAACATCCAAATATGACTGAACTTGTATCATGTGGCTTTTCTGGACCCTGGGAGGGTCTCACTCCTGGAAATTCTGCTTGCTGTTCAACTTCTTGTGTTCAACTTCTTGTGTTCAACTGCTTGTGTTCAGTTCTGTCGTTCAGGCCTGTGCTGCCTTTTCATCAATGCTGACAAGCGACCACGTCTTCGTCTTGGATATGGGCCTGACTTCTTTCACCGTGACCACATCTCCGATACTGCATTCATTTTGCGCGTCATGGGCATGCACTTTGGATGACTTGGATACGTATTTGCCGTAGACGGGATGTTTTACACGTCTCTCGACAAGCACCGTGATCGATTTGTCCATTTTGTTACTGACAACTTTGCCGGTAATTGTGCGCGAGCGCTTTTCGATATCTGACATAGATTACAAACCCGCTTTTTCGCTAATCAAGGTTTTAACACGTGCAATGTTTTTGCGCGTCTCTTTCAGCAGATGGGTCTGACCCAACTGACCGGTACTTTTCTTCATGAAGTTGTTGAACTGGTCTTTCTGCAAACCAGCCAGAACCACCTGGAGTTCTCCAACAGTCTTTTCATTCAAATCTTTCGTTTCTAACTTGGCCATTACATCACCACCCGCTTGGCAAATTTCGTTGCAAACGGCAGTTTGGCTGCAGCAAGAGCAAATGCCTCTTTTGCAATTTCAGGTGTTACACCTTCGATCTCAAACAGCACCCTGCCTGGTTGAATATTGGCTACCCAGTATTCAACATTACCTTTACCGCTACCCTGTCGAACTTCCAACGGTTTCTGCGTTATCGGCTTGTCGGGGAATACGCGTATCCACACTTTGCCACCACGCTTGATATGGCGGGTAAGTGCACGGCGTGCCGACTCAAGCTGACGTGCGGTAAGACGACCGCGACCAGTTGCTTTGAGCCCGTATTCACCAAAACTGATTGTGCTGCCCCGCAATGCCAAACCGCGATTGCGGCCTTTCATCTGCTTCCGGAACTTGGTTCGTTTGGGTTGTAACATCTCTGACTACCTCTTTTAACCGTCTACAGGTCACTAATCACTGTTGCGGCTGTGCTTTCTTCTTGCTGTCGTTGGTGAGTACTTCATCTGCATTAAGTACTTCACCTTTGAAGATCCAGACTTTCACTCCGATGATCCCGAAGGTAGTCAGCGCTTCACTTGTTGCATAATCGATATCTGCGCGCAGTGTATGAAGGGGAACACGACCTTCATGGTAACGCTCGGTTCTTGCAATCTCGGCACCACCAAGACGGCCACCTACCTGTACTTTTATTCCTTCTGCACCCTGGCGCATTGCATTCTGCATTACACGCTTCATGGCACGGCGGAACATCACGCGACGCTCAAGCTGCTGGGCAACACTGTCTGCCACCAACTGGGCATCAAGATCAGGCTTGCGGATCTCTTCAATGCTGATGTTGACCGGTACACCCATTTTCTTGACAAGCTCGGTCCGCAGTTTTTCAACATCTTCACCCTTCTTGCCAATCACAATCCCTGGACGGGCTGTATACACTGTAATTTTGGCTGTCTGGGCCGGACGCTCAATCTCTACCCGAGATACGGAAGCAGCCGCCAGTTTTTTCTTGACCAGCTCACGCACTTCCAGGTCCTGCAGCAAATAGCGGGCATAGTCTTTGCCGCTTGCATACCAGACGGATGTATGGCGTTTGACAATGCCAAGGCGAATACCAGTTGGGTGAACTTTTTGACCCATGAGTTCCTCTGATTACTATCCAGTTACTATGCAGTTACTTGTTACTTTCTGAAACCTTGATCGTGATATGGCAAGAACGCTTGGTAATGCGGTCTGCCCGACCTTTGGCACGTGGCATGATGCGCTTCAGAGATACACCTTCATCAACAAAAATGGTGGAAACTCTCAGCTCATCAACATCAAGACCCTGGTTGTGCTCGGCATTGGCAATTGCCGAATCCAGAACCTTCTTGATAAGAGGAGCACCCTTTTTTGTGCTGTACGACAGCACTTCAAGTGCTTCTTCCACTTTTTTGCCGCGTATCTGGTCAGCAACCAATCTGGCTTTCTGAGCCGAGAGTCTGGCGCCTTTTAATACCGCTGAAACTTCCATCCTCTATACCTCTTCGATCTTCATTTCGGCCACCTCCGGAAACCAGGGCGACCAAGCCGTTTACTTGGCTTTCTTGTCTGCTGAATGGCCACGATATGTGCGGGTAAGAACAAATTCACCCAGCTTATGTCCAACCATGTCTTCTGTTACCAATACCGGCACGTGCTGACGACCGTTATGTACAGAAATAGTCAGGTTCAACATTTCCGGAGAAATCATCGACCTTCTTGACCAGGTCTTGATTGGTCTTCTGTCATTTTTGTCAGCAGCGGCCTGCACTTTCTTCAACAGATGCAGGTCAATGAACGGACCTTTTTTAAGCGATCTTGGCACTTGATTACCCTACTCTTGGTTACCCAACGGTTACTTGGTCGCGTTACGACGGCGAACAATAAGATTAGTGGTGCGTTTGTTGGTTCTGGTTTTGTAGCCCTTGGTCGGAGTTCCCCAAGGGGATACCGGATGACGACCACCGGAAGTACGACCTTCACCACCGCCGTGCGGATGGTCAACCGGGTTCATGGCAACACCACGTACGGTCGGTCGTACACCGCGCCAGCGCATTGCACCGGCCTTGCCGATCGAACGCAGATTGTGTTCGCTGTTGGAAACTTCGCCGATGGTGGCACGGCAATCCGCAGGAACCCGGCGCACTTCACCGGAACGCAGACGCAATGTTGCATATTGGCCTTCACGTGCAATCAACTGAACGGAGGTACCTGCACTTCTTGCAATCTGGGCGCCTTTGCCTGGCTTCATTTCCACACAGTGAACGTTGCTGCCTACCGGAATGTTGCGCAATGGCATGGCATTGCCGGCCTTGATTGGCGAAGCAGGGCCTGACACCACTTCATCACCAACGCTGACTTTTTCAGGAGCAATTACATACCGGCGCTCGCCATCTGCATAAAGCAGCAGGGCAATATTTGCGGTACGGTTTGGATCGTATTCCAAACGCTCTACTTTTGCGGTTATGCCGTCTTTGTCTCGCTTGAAATCAATAATGCGGTATTTCTTTTTGTGTCCACCACCGACATGACGCTGGGTCAATCGGCCCGAACTGTTACGACCGCCGGTTTTGGCTTTCGATTCGGTCAACTGATCATATGGCGCGCCTTTGTGCAATTCCGGGTGAACAATTTTCACCAGAAAGCGGCGGCCAGGTGAGGTTGGTTTACATTTTACAACTGCCATAAATTTCTCTCAGCCCGTATCAGCCCATGTCTGCAAGGTCAATTTCCTGACCCTGCTCCAGACGCACATACGCCTTTTTCCAGTCACTGCGGCTGCGTGATTTGCCCTGCGCAGTACGCTTGGTTTTACCTTTGACATTCATGATCTGAACATCACGAACCTGTACATTGAAAAGTTTCTCAATCGCCTGTTTTACTTCCGGCTTGGACGCATCAGGCAGCACCTTGAAGGTCACCTGGTTGTTCTGCTCGGAAATCCGGCTGGTTTTCTCGGAAAGATGCGGCCCGAGAATCACTTTGAATATGCGTTCCTGATTCATGCCAACAGTCCCTCCAGTTTTTTCAGTGCAGAAACAGTAACCAGCACTTTTTCATAACCAATCAGACTTACCGGATCGACTGCATCAGCATCAACCACATCAACCGTGTGCAGGTTGCGGGCAGCCAGGTAAAGATTCTCGTCAACCTGATCACTTACGATCAGCACATCCTGCAGGGAAAGCTGGTTAAGCTTTTCGATCAGGCTTTTCGTTTTGTGATTGTCAAGTTTGAACTCATCAACAAGGATCAGACGCTCTTGCCTGATCAGCTCGGAGACGATGCACTGCATGGCGCCTCTGTACATTTTCTTGTTGATTTTTTGGAATGATCCTGCGGCACCGCAGCAAAAGTTTTGCCGCCGCCACGCCAGAGCGGGCTACGGGTACTGCCCGCCCTTGCCTGGCCTGTGCCTTTCTGGCGATGCGGTTTGCGACCACCGCCACGGACTTCAGCGCGGGTTTTCTGCTTGACCGAACCCTGACGGGCGCCGGCAAGGTAGGTCACTACCACCTGGTGTACCAGGCTTTCATTGAATTCTTTGTTGAAGGAGTCGTCAGAAACTGACACTTTCGAATCAGCTGGCTTCAACCCTGGCAAAATAACTTGAAGTTCCACGGTTAAGCCTCCTATTTACCAGCTTTGCTGTCAGCTACAGCTTTTACAGCAGGGAATACAATCACATCACCACCGGTGGCACCTGGAACAGCGCCTTTGATCAGCAAAAGATTGTTGCTTGAATCTACACGAACGACTTCGAGATTCTGGATAGTGACTTGTTCATCACCCATATGACCGGCCATTTTCTTGCCTTTCTTGACCCGGCCCGGGGTCTGACGCTGCCCGATGGAACCAGGGGAGCGATGCGACAGGGAGTTACCATGGGTGGCATCGCCCATCGTGAAATGGTGACGCTTGATAACACCTTGAAAGCCTTTGCCTTTGGAGGTGCCAGTAACATCCACTATCTGGCCTGGAGCGAAAAGGGCAACCGTCAGTTCGGAACCTTGCTGGTAGGTATCGGATTCAGAAGCATTGGTTCTGAATTCCCACAAACCCCTGCCTGCTTCAGTTCCGGCTTTGGCGAAATGACCCGCCTCTGCCTTGCTTACGTGGTTGGCCTTCTTGCTGCCAGTAGTAATCTGGATCGCAGAATAACCATCGTTCTCAGTGGTTTTGACCTGAGTAACGCGGTTTGGAAGCACTTCCACAACTGTTACGGGTATAGAAGACCCTGTTTCGGTGAAAACGCGGGTCATACCGCTTTTTCGACCGACTAAGCCAATCGTCATGTTCTACTCCATCGTGTATGGGGCTTTACCCACTATGGCTGCTAATGCATTACACGTGTTAATTGCCGCTTTTTGCGACAAGTGCTGTATTTAATGTGCCGGCGTTAATGAAACACAGACACCACTTCTTTGGGCTTTGCCATTATGACAAAGCCCGGAAACTGTCTTATCCGAGACTGATCTGCACTTCCACGCCAGCTGCAAGATCCAGCTTCATGAGTGCATCAACGGTTTTCTCGGTAGGTTCAACAATATCAAGGAGACGTTTATGGGTGCGCAGCTCGTACTGGTCACGCGCATCTTTGTTCACATGCGGCGAAATCAGAATGGTGTAACGCTCAATCTGGGTCGGCATCGGTATTGGGCCACGGATCTGTGCCCCTGTTCTTTTGGCAGTCTCGACAATTTCCTGGGTGGATTTGTCAATGAGCCTGTGATCAAAGGCTTTAAGCCGAATTCTGATGCGCTGGTTCTGCATGAGACCAACATCTCCCGTATTGTTAAAGAACTTGAAGCAGCCTGGGCGGTAACTTGCCCTTTTTAGGCCTCTAAAAAAGAGCGCGAATTATATTGCTTGCCAACTTCCTGTCAACCATAAAATGGGTTTCTTCCTGAATTCCTGAAGAAACCCATTCAGCAAAGCATTACAGGATGATTTTGGCTACCACTCCGGCCCCTACGGTTCTGCCACCCTCACGGATCGCAAAACGCAGGCCTTCGTCCATCGCCACGGGGCAGATCAATTCCACCACCATCTTGATGTTGTCGCCCGGCATGACCATTTCCACCCC
>CAILUG010000031.1 GCA_903837345.1 uncultured Gammaproteobacteria bacterium
AGTGTAACGCTATCAAGTGTCTAGAATATCGGGGGCTTGCCACAGACCCCTTTGATCTAGCCAAACAACAAAGGGGCCGGATGTTCTCGGCCCCTGTTGTCAATCACGGTAAAGCTTCAAGCCAGCGCAGGCTTGAAGATGGCCAGCATGCGGCTCCAGGCTTTTTCGGCCATGGCTTCGTTGTAGGCATTCCCACCGGGCGGGCACCAGCCGTGCTGGGCTTCGTACACTTCCACTTCGTTCTTGAGTTTGGCGGCTGCAAAGGTAGTCTTCAGGGTTTCCTTCACGGTGGGGTCCTGCATGTCATCGTTGACGGCCACTGCTACCAGGAAGCTGGCTTTCATTTGCGGGATCAGCAGATGCGGGCTTAGGGCATCCTTGGTGGCAAGGCCGTTGCCACCGTGGAAGATGCCGGCTGCGCCGATGCGGTCAGGTATGGCAGCGGCAGTGCGCATAACCATCGGGCCGCCCATGCAATAGCCGGTGGTGCCGATCTTGCGTTTCTTGTCGACGGCGGCTTGTGAATCGAGCCATGCAACAAAGGCCTTGGCATCGCTTACGTGCGTGGTGGCACTGAGTGCGGCGGCAAGCGGTCGGAAGGTGTTGAAGTCGGACGATGTGGGTGTGTTATCGCCCAGCTTCGGCGCTTTCATGCCACGGTAGAACGGGTTGACTACCAACACGGCATAGCCGGATTGCGCGAGGCGCTTGCCCATTGCATAGAACGCCGGGCGCAGGCCGAAGATGTCGGGCCATACCAGCACGGCGGCGCTGGCACCTTTGCTTGGATGTGCGAAGTAGCAATCGGCTTCGCCATCGGGTGTTTTGATCAATACGTTGCTTTCAGTGACATCCTGCGCATCGGCCACTGGCGGCAGCATCATGGTCAAGCCAACACCAGCAGCAATGGTGCCGAAATGACGGCGGCTGATGGGTTGGGTCTTCAGGTATTCCTGTAAATCGCGGTCGGTATCTTGGTCACACATGGTTCATCCCCTCGTTGTTTCGTTATGTGGAATATCAGGCGAGCGATGTCTTGAACAGGTCCAGCATGGCAGCCCAGGCTTTTTCGGCACCTTCTTTGTTGTACACAGGGAAATCCGGCACCGTCCAGCCGTGCGCGCAACCGGTGTACACCTCCACCGTGGCTTTCTGGCCGTTTTTGGCGAAGGTTTCTTTCAGGATGTCTTTGGCTTTCGGATCGGTCTTGTCGTCACTGTCGGCAATGGCGATCAGGAAGCTGGCCTTGGTTTTTGACAGCAACAAATGCGGGCTGTCGGGTTTGTCGTTGGCCAGCGCAGCGCCGTGGAAAGTGGCACCGGCGCCAATGCGGTCAGAGACGCTGGCGGTGCGTATCACCAGTGGGCCGCCCATGCAGTAGCCGGAAGTGCCGATCTTTTTCTTCTTGTCGACGGCTGCTTGCTGGTCGAGCCAGCTGATGAAGGCTTTGGCGTCGGTGAAGGTGCCGTCGGCGGTGAGCCCTTGCATCAGCGGGAATACGACGCCGCTGACTTTTGGATCCTGCAATGAGGCACCATCGGGCACTACCGGTGCTTTCATCTTGCGGTAGAAGGGGTTGACTACCAAAACCGCGTAGCCGTTTTCGGCGAGGCGTTTGCCCATGGCGCGGAAGGCGGGGCGCAGGCCGAGTACGTCGGGCCACACCAGAATGGCGGCGCTGGCGCCTTTGGCAGGATGCACGAAGTAGCAGTCGGCAGTGCCGTCGGGGGTCTTGATCATCACTTCGCTTTCGGTGACGTCAGCGGCATTGGCAGCGGCCGGGAACAACGCAAGCAGATTGGCCATGCTGAGGCCGGCGGTGAGGGCCACAAAGTGACGGCGGCTGAGCGGGTTGGCGTTGATGTGGTCGGCGAAGTCTTGCGGGGTATCCTGGTCACACATGGGGTTTCCTCCTCGAAAGGCCGGGGTGGCCGTTGCTGTTATTGGTCTTGCCCGATTATAGCCACACAATTTTGGATTTGTCCGCATCAAGACCGCTTGGTTCGGCGGCTTATTTCAATGATCTGGATCAGCCCAAGCTGCCGGCCCGATGATAGACTTGCCACCGAAGCTGAGGCAGGCCGTATGGGCGTCTGCCTCAATTCTTAATCCAGAGAGGAGAGCTCCATGTCAGACAACAATAATGAGAACACTATAGACAGAAGAAAATTCCTGGGCGGCGCCATGGGCGTTGCCGCAGCCGGTGTGGGCGCCTCCTTGCTGGGTGCGGCCTCCACAGCTGAAGCGCAGCCGCCAGCGGGTGGTCCGCCGCCTGCTGGTGCTGGTGGTCCCCCTCCCGGTGGCCCGCCGGCAGCTGGCACCGGTCCGCGCACGTTCAAGGCCGAGGTCGAAGTACGCAATTGCGAAATCGATGGCAAGATTCCTTCTGATCTGAATGGCGCGTTCTACCGGGTTGGGCCCGATGCGCAATTCCCGCTGCGTCCCGGCAACATCCCGTTCGATGGCGAAGGCCATGTTGGCATGTTCCGCATCAAGAACGGCCGCGTGGATTACAAGACCCGCTTTGTGCGCAACCAGCGCTGGGAAGCGCAGGACAAGGCTGGCAAGTTGCTGTTCCCGATGTATCGCAATCCGTCGGTGGATGATCCGAGCGTGAAAGGCCTCAGCCGCAGCACCGCCAACACCCACATCATGAACCACAAGAACATGCTGCTGTGCTTCAAGGAAGACAGCCCGCCGAGTGCGATCAACCTCAATACGCTGGAAATGATGGACCCGGTTTACCGCTTTGATGGTCAGCTCAACAGCGCCACCTTTACTGCGCATCCGAAGATCGATTCCAAGACCGGCAATATTGTGGCGTTCGGTTATGAATCCGAAGGTTTCGGCAGCGACATCGTCACCGCGTTCGAGATCACCCAGGCCGGCAAGAAAGTGTGGGAAGCCAAAGTAAAAGTGCCATATGTGGGCATGCTGCACGATTTTGCGGTGACGGATCACTATGTGATTCTGTATGTGATTCCAATGGCGATGGATAAAGAGCAATTGGCCAGGGGCGGCATCCACTGGTCGTGGGATCCGAAACTCACCACCTTCTTCGGCGCGTTCCGCCGCGACGGCGATGGCAAGGATGTGCGCTGGTTTGAAGGTCCGCATCGCAGTGCCACCCACGTGATGGGCGCGTGGGACGACAAGGGCAAGATCTATGTGGATGTGGAAATGTCGATGTCGAATCCGTTCCCGTTCATGCCGATGAAAGACGGCTCCAAGTGGGATCCGGTCAAGGGCAGCAGTCATATCACCCGCTTGTCGGCTGACATGAACAGCAAGACCGTCAAGGATTACAAGATCGAGCAGTTGGCACCGTGGGTGGGTGCATTGCCGCGCCAGGATGATCGTTACAACACGCAGCATTACCGTTACGGTTTTCTCGGTTCCAGCAACATCAATGCGCCGCAAGGGACGCGCGGCAACGCCTGCTACGTGCGCTTCGATCATCAAACCGGCAAGCAGGATTTCTGGGATGCCGGCCCCGGTGCGCAACTGGCCGAGTGCTGCTTTGCGCCGAAGTCGAAGGATTCAGCGGAAGGTGAAGGCTATCTGGTGGGCGTCGTTACCCGTGCCAACGAGAATGGCCGCACTGATTTCGTGATTCTTGATGCTCAGCGGCTGAGCGATGGCCCGCTGGCCACCGTGAAACTGCCAGTGCGCAACCCCGGCCAGATCCATGGCTGGTGGGTAAGAGAAGACCAAATGCCGCAGGCTTGAAAACTGCTGGCCAAACAGCCCGCATCTGCATAAGGTGCGGGCTGTTTTTTTTTATGAATCGGCCGTTTTGCCACTGGCAAACCCAAGGCGCGGTGCTTGGGCAATGGCTGCGAACGCCGCAGGCGCTGTATGGAAAAATCAATGCAAGACAAGTCGCAAACCAAACAGCTGGTATTCTGGCTGACCTATCTCATTTTCTTCGCGGTGCTCAACGAAACGGTGTTCAACGTTTCGATTCCGAAAATTGCCGAAGAATTCCAGCTCAATGCCGCCACTGTCAGCTGGGTGATGACCATCTTCATGGTGTTCTTCGGCATCGGCTCGGTGATCTACGGCAAGTTGGCTGATCTGTTTTCGCTGCGGCGCCTGATTGAAATCGGCACGTGGATTTACTGTGTAGCCTCGGTGCTGGGATTTGTCGCCCAGCACAACTACTGGCTGGTGGTGGTGGCGCGCGGGCTGCAGGCGATGGGGGCTTCGGCGATTCCGGCACTGATCTTCGTGGTGATTGCGCGCTATGTGCCGGAAGCGGGGCGCGGCAAGGTATTTGGTTTCATTACATCAATGATCTCGGTGAGCATCGGCATCGGGCCGGTGATAGGCGGTTTTGTTTCGGCTCATTGGCACTGGTCAATGCTGTTCGTGATTCCGTTGCCCACCCTGATTGCGTTGCCGTATTTGCGGCGCTATATCCCGGAGGAAACTTCCAGGCCCGGCACGGTCGATGTGATTGGCGCGTTGCTGGTGTCGCTGACCGTGGGTTTGCTGGTGCTGTGCCTGAACCTGATGCTGAAGGGCTTGATGGTGGCATTGCTGATTTCTTCGGTGGTGATGGTAGTGTGGATGCTCAAGGCCAGCAATCCGTTTATCGATGCCAAAGTGTTCGCCAACCGTCGTTTCTGCAACGGTATCTTTGTGGGCATGACCATGTTCTCGGTGGTGATGGGGGTGTTCTTCCTGATTCCACTGATGCTGACTGACGTGCATGGGCTCGGCACCGAACAAATAGGTTATCTGTTGTTTCCTGGTGCGATCAGTGCGGTGTTCATGGGCCCCAAAGCCGGCGAGATCGCCGACAAGAAAGGCAACGCCTATGTGGCCAGCATCGGCGTGCTGCTGCTGGCTGGCAGCATGCTGTTGATGTCGGCACTGTTCGCGTTGAATTACTGGGTGGTGCTGGTGGCGATGCTGGGCAACTACGTGGGCTTCACGATGTTCCAGACCGCGATGATCAATTCAGTGTCGCAAACACTGGAGCCGGAACAAAGTGGTATTGGAATGGGCATTTTCAATCTGATCAGCATCGTGTCGGGCGCGCTCGGCACCACGCTGGTGGGCAGAACCCTGGATGGACGCTGGCTGCATACCGGCTTGCTGTCGTTTTCCGGCAATGCCCTCAGTTTTGTTTACAGCGACATCCTGGCGCTGCTGGCGGTGATCGTGCTGGCCAGTGGCTGGGTGTTTCATTTCACGTTTTCCGCGAAACAGACCGCATTTTCGCAGCCTTCTCATTGATCCTGTTTGTGCAATCGTGTTGATATCACATCAAGGCAGCGTGTAAAAAATGTGTTCCAGCCCGCACATTTTGATTATGCTCGGTCAGTTTCAACGCAAACCGTCGTAGTACCTCTACAACCAATGACGTCATTTTCCTGGCTTGACGTCTTTCAATGAGTGCAACTGTGGCAGATAGAGATCTTGAAATTTCCACGGAGCCGCTCTGGACGATACCGGCTCCGATTCAGGACCGGCTTAAGGCAAGCCTGAAAGACCGCGAGTACCAGCATTTCCTGATGTGTGGTCTTTACAGCGTGGTCGCCATCACTTTTCTGGTGCTGTTTGGACTGGCAGCGTATTCTCGTGGCGAGTTGGGCTATGCCTATGTGATATTCGGCTTTGCGGTGGCTACTTCACTGGTCTACACCACCGCCTGGTATTCGCAACACTACGGCTTCACCAAGCATCTGCTGACATTGCTGATGGGGCTGCTGTGTCTGTATCTGTTCTATACCGGCGGCACCGAGGGCACCGGTCCGCTGTTCTATTTTGTGTTTCCGCTGGTAGCCATTTTTCTGCAGGGCCTGAACTTCGGGCTGGGCTCGGTGACGGTGTTGCTGGGGCTGACCCTGGCGGTGGATGCCGGCGCGTTCGGATTCCAGACTGAGCGGTACAGCCCGATATTTTTTGAACGGATCGTGGCGGTGTATTGCATCGTGGCCATGCTGACAGTGATGTTCGAATATTTCCGGGTCAAGGCCGAACGTGAATTGCTGGTCAGCATTGATGATCTCAACCAGCTGGTTTATGGCGATCTCACCACCAGTCTGGCCAATCGCCGCTTGCTGGAAAAATTGCTGGTGGCGGAACTGGCGCGCATCAAGCGTTATCAGACCGGGTTCTGCATCATGTTCATGGAGCCCGATTATCAGCGTGTGCAGGCTGCACGCCTCGGCAGCGGTTATGCCAAGATGATGTATTTGAAACTGGCCAGCCTGCTGCAGGCTCATCTGCGTGAAACCGATATTGCCGGCTGCTGGGACGATCAGCGTTTTCTGGTGCTGATGCCGCAAACCACGCCTGAAGGCTCCAAAGTCCTGGCTGAGCGCATCATCGCGGAATGCAACAAACTCACGTTTAATTACCAGGGCACTACATTGAAATTCACAATAAGCGTTGGTGTAGCCATCTACAGTGAGATGACAGCTGATGCCTTCATTACCAAAGCTGCCGCCAATCTGTCGCTGGCACGCCGCGATGGCGGTGACCGGCTGGTGATGGACTGACACTGGTTGCAGCCCGCTATTACTGCGCGGGTGGCTTGCCTAGAATGTCCAGCCGGTCCAGGGCTTGTTTGAAATCAGGCGCCAGTTTCAGCGCTTCCCGGTAATCCGCCATGGCCTCCTCACGCTTGCCCAGATTCTCGTTGGCAAGGCCGCGGTTGTAATAGGCAATGTGCATGCGGGAAAAATCCATCTGCATGGCCTGGGTATATTCACTGACTGCGCGCTGGTATTTCTCGGCCAAAAACCACAGATTGCCGCGGCTGATGAAGGCTTCCGGCATGTCGGGTACCAGGTTTGATGCGGCATTGTAGTCGGCCAGTGCATCCTGGTATTTCTCGAGTGCTGTCTGCACGATGCCGCGGTTGATATAGGTGCGGGCCTGGTCGTTGCGGGTGAGATTTTCGTATTCCAGCGCCCGCGTGCAGGTGGCGAGGTCATCGCGGCTGGCGGAAAGTTTGAGAGCGGTGGCAGCAGCGGCCCGGTAACAATCCTGGGCATAACTGCTGTTGCTGATGACGGTAACTGCCTGGGCGCCGGCATTGGCGGCTGCCAGAATTGCCAGCGTTGCAACCAACCAGCTTGCGGCCAGCTTCTGCAAATCGTTTGCGGTTTGCAGGGCTCTATTCAGGGCACTAATCATGGCAGTTTTCATGACACTACTCCGTGCAGAGAGTACGTGTTCAGGGTAGTTCAGCCTCGTGGCAAACTCAAGCGGCCACGCACGGCTGTACTCAGGCGCTGGCAGTCGAACGTTCGATGAACGGATCACAATAGATATTGGCAGACCTGACGCCTTTCAGAAATGCCAGTTTGCGCAGCGTTTGCACGAAGGCCGGATTTCCGCACAGATAAACCCTGGTGTCGGCAGCGGGCAGGGCAGCAAGTTGAGCCAGTGCAATCTGTATCGCATCGCCTTGCTGGCAACTGCTGTCGGCAGTGGCTTCACGCACAACTGCTGTGTAGCTGAAATTGGGGTAAGTGGCGGCCAGCGAGCGCAATTCCTGCCGGTAGTACAGCTGCTCGGCAGTGCTGCCGGCATGCAACAGGGAAATCGGGCCTTGATGCCCCTGGTCAAGGGCATCGTTGAGGATGCCGTATAGCGGCGCCAGACCGGTGCCACCACCGACCAGCAACATCGGCTGCAGCTGGCTGGTTTCTTTCAGATAGAAGCAATTGCCGGCCGGACCGCGCAGCTGCACACTGTCGCCAATCTTCGCCTCATTGAACAGCCAGTTGCTGAACAGCCCCTGCGCAGTGGCAGCAATGTGGAATTCGGCACAGCCATCGGCGCGACAATCATTGGCCATGGAATAGCTGCGCATGATGCCGGCTGGATTGACCACATTCAGATATTGGCCGGGCCGGCATTCTGCCAATGCCTTGCTGTCATCAGCTCGTACCACCAGTTTCATCACCGCCGGATTCAGCAATTGCAACGCATGAATGCTGCCATGCACAGACACGGCAGCGTCATCCGGCAGTCGCACGCTCACATCGGCTTCTGGCTGCCATTGGCAGGCGAGAGCGTGACGGGTTTGCTGGAGCGTGGATTTCAGCCCCTGCATCGCGCGCGAGGTGGGCTGGCAATCCACCGCCTGTACCAGGCAGGCCTGGCACAAACCGGATTTGCAGGAGTAAGACACCGCCTGCCCATTTCGCAACAGGCAATCAAGCACGCTTTCTCCCGGCTCCAACAGGTAGTGTTCATGCTGGAAGCTAAGCAATGACATGGGGGTTGCCGGCGATCAGACGTTCAGGACATCGTCATGAGTGCTGGCAGCAATGCTCATCACGCTGTCGATCAGGTGTTGCGGGACTTTCAGTTCCTGCAAGGTAGATTGCAGATGGCCAGCCACGGCATTGAAATGGGCTTCGGTCAATTTCATGTGTTTGTGGGCATTGCGCATGTCCTTGCCGGTGTAATGGTTGGGACCACCGAACGCCATGGTCAGGAAGGCTTTCTGTTTGCCGATCTGCCGGTCCATGTCGACCGCATCAAAAAAGTGGCTGATAAGCGGATCACCCAGTACTTTGCGGTAAAAGATGTCAACTGCAGCATTGACGGCGGCGGCTCCGCCGATTTGTTCGAATACACTGGCCATGCAACTACTCCTTGCTGTGGTGTAAATGAGGATTGAAGCTAATTGATGTATTACGGGTACATTGTTTTTGGAATCGACCGACAAGTCAATGTACAAAAGATGCAAACAAGGTTCAGGCAGCAGCGTTCTTGACGAAGATCAACAGTCGTGGATTCTTCACCAAATCACTCAGATGGTATTGCCCCAGCACGTCAAGAAAACTTTTCTGGGCTTTTTGCAAAACACCTTTGAGGCCGCACATGCCGAGAATCGGACAGGTGTTGGTTTCCACATCGAAGCATTCCACCAGATCGGCATGTTCGAAATGCAGGATGACGTCGCGGATATTGATTTTTTCTGCCGGAATGCCAAGTTTGATGCCGCCGTTGCGGCCCTGGGTGGTGTGGAGATAGCCGTGTTGAGACAACGCGTGCACTACCTTGCGCAGATGTTCCTTGGAAATGCCATAGGCGGAAGAAATGACACTGATGGTGACTGCTTCATCGGTGGCTGCCACGAACAGCAGCACGCGCAGCGCATAGTCAGTGTAACTGGTCAAACGCATGAACTGGTCTCCTTGACACTTCCTGGCCTGCTTTCAGGGGTCGTGCCGGTATAGTTGCACGCGCCGGTTCGACACGTCAGCTACAAAGACATCGTTTTGTGCATCAAGCACCAGATAGTGGGCTTCACCGAACTGGCCATTGGCTTTGCCGGGGCTGCCGAGCGAGCCCAGCACCTTGCCGTCCGGGTCGAGCTTGGCCCATTCGCCATCGAAGCCGCTGGTGAAGTACAGGAAGCCGTCCTTGTGCAGATACAACCCGCATACCATGGCGCCGAACTTCCATTCGCCGAGGAACTTGCCCTCGGTGTCAAAGCGTTCTATGCGCATGTTTTCACGATCAGCCACATACAGCGTGTCGTTCTTGTCGATTTCAATGGAATGGGCTGCGAAAAATTCGCCGGGACCTGTGCCTTTGTGGCCCCACTGCTTGATGAACTTGCCGTCGCGATCGAATTTCAGCACTTTGGGTTCGCCGCTGGTATGGCCTTGGGCCACATAGATATTGCCGTGGCTGTCGATCGCAGTCTCGTTGGGCTGGTTGAACATGTGCTCGCCTTTGGCTTCATCCCAGTCGCCGGCTTTGCCGGTGCCCAGCGTCATTTGCACGTTGCCATTGGCATCCATCTTGTAAACGCTGTGGTTGCCGATATCGGTGACCCACAGCGCACCATCGGGGCCGAAGCGCAGACCATGGGCAACCCTGAACAGCTCCTTGTTGCCGAAACTGCGGATGAAGGTGCCGTCGGTGGCAAACTCGTAAAAGGGGACTTCACCGCGATTGAGCACCAGCAAATGGTTGTCGGGAGTCATGGTGACTGCGGCAACCGAGCCAAACACCACACCTGCCGGCAAATGCAAAGCCACCGCCGCATCAACGGCGTGATAGTCGGGCAGGGAATAGGCGTTGAGTGGCAGCGAGGGACGATCAGGGCGCTGGGCCAGGGCAGACGATGAGGCCACTAGCAGGGTTAACGCAATCAAAAACCGCATGGTGAATTCCGCATTCAGTAGTGGTCACTATACAAGCCGACGCTGTTGTATCAAGGCGCCTGTGCTCACAGTTTCAGGCGGGGAATTGTTCAGTATCTATTTCGGTTTGGGTTGGTGGGTTGTAGCGGTCACCAACCACGGTGTGATGGTTAATGATTGCGTCGAGTTTGGCTAGCTGTGATGCATCAAGTTTCACATTGATTGCACCGAAATTCTCTTTCGCATAGTCCAGATGACGGGTGCCGGGGATGGGAATGATGTGGGGAGCCCTGGCCAGCAGCCAGGCCAGTGCCAGTTGCGCCGGGGTACATCCCGCTTCTTTGGCGATCGCGTTGTACCGGGGCAGCAGTTCGAGGTTTTTTGGATAATTCTCCGGATAGAAGCGCGGAAAGTTGTGGCGTATGTCGGTGGCTTCCAGCTGGTTCTGCGGGTCGTTGAGCTTGCCGGTGAGAAAACCGCGCGCCAGCGGGCTGAAAGCCACGAAGGCGATTTGCAATTCCTGGCAGGCCTTGAGTACGGCGATTTCAGGATTGCGGCTCCACAACGAATATTCGGTTTGCAGTGCCGTGATCGGGTGCACCTTGTGCGCCTTGCGCAGCGTTTCGGCTGAAACTTCCGACAGGCCGATGGCTTGCACCTTGCCTTCTTCCACCAGCCGGCTCAATGCTCCCACACTGTCTTCAATCGGCACCTTGAAATCGCGGCGATGCAGGTAGTAGAGGTCTATCACATCGGTCTGCAAACGCTGCAGCGAACCTTCGCACACTGCACGTATACTGGCAGGGGTGCCATCGATCACGCGTTTGCCTTCCGGGCTTCTGACGATGCCACATTTGCTGGCCAGCACGAATTGGTGGCGACGCGGTTTCATCACGCGGCCGATCAGCTCTTCATTCTTGCCGAAGCCGTACAGATAGGCGGTATCGAGGAAGTTGTAACCGATGTCGAGCGCTGCTTCGAGTGTGCGTTCTGCTTCCGCCAGATCGGGGGTGCCATAGGCATGCGACATGCTCATGCAGCCGAGGCCGATGGCATTGACAGTGAAATGGCCTAGTTTGCGTAAATTGGTGTCAGAGTCGAATTTCCGCTGACTGGAGTTCATGGTTTTTGCGGTAGTCATGGAAATTCGACTCTGACACCAATTTATTTATTTGCTGCGGCTGAGTGACTGTTCCAGTTTGTCCAGGGTTTCCATCGCCGGCAGACATTGGGCAATGGACGCATTCGGTTCACGGCCTTCCTTGATCGCCGCAAAGAATTCACGGTCCTGCAGCTCGATGCCGTTCATCGACACGTCCACTTTCGACACATCGATCTTGTTGTCCTTGCCGTCGAACAGATCGTCATAACGGGCGAGGTAGGTGCCGTTGTCGCAGATGTAGCGGAAGAAGGTGCCAAGCGGGCCGTCGTTGTTGAATGACAGCGACAGTGTGCAGATGGCACCGCCTGCGGTCTTCATGCCGATGCTCATGTCCATCGCGATTTTGAGCTCCGGATGATGGGGACCTTCCAGCGCGTGGCAGTATTTCACCGGCTCGCCGGTCTGGTACGAGAACAGGTCTACGGTGTGGCAGGCATGATGCCAGAGCAGATGATCTGTCCAGCTGCGTGCGTTGCCGGCGGCATTGAGGTTGGTGCGGCGGAAGAAATAGGTCTGCACATCCATCTGCAGCACTTTCAGCTCGCCGGCCTTGATTTTTTTGTGTATCCACTGGTGTGAGGGATTGAAACGGCGGGTGTGGCCGGCCATGGCCACCAGTTTCCTGCCGTTCTTGTTGGCTTCCTGTTGCGCCGCCAGAATTGCACGCGAATCAGCCACGCTGTCGGCCATTGGAATTTCCACCTGCACGTGCTTGCCGGCTTGCAGACACTGGATCGTCTGCGCGGCATGCACCTGGGTAGCGGAAGTGATGATGACGGCGTCGATGTCCTGTTTGAGACATTCACCAAGATCAGTGCCCCAATGCCTGATGCCACGTTTGTCGGCAGCAGCTTTGGTGGCATCTTCGCGACGACCGCAAATCGACACAACTTCAACGCCCGCGATGTTCTTGATCGCATCCATGTGTTTGTCGGCGAAGGCGCCATGCCCAACCATCAATACTTTCGTCATAAACAATTCCCCTTCAGGTTACTTCTTTGCTGCTTTCTTCTTGACTGCCTTCTTCGCGGTTGCTTTTTTGGCTACTTTTTTCGCGACTTTCTTCGCAACTGCTTTTCTAGCCACTGTCTTTTTCTTTACTGCGGTCTTCTTCGCCGGCTTCTTCACCACCGATTTCTTTTTCGCAGGTGTTTTCTTCGCCAGCTTCTTCTTCACGGCACTTTTCTTCACAGCGCTTTTCTTCACAGCGGATTTCTTCACAGCAGCTTTCTTCTTCGCTGCCGCTTTTTTCTTTGGCTTCTTGTCGTCGGTTTCGATCACGATCACGGCGGCAGCGGTGTTGGACGCCGGCACGTGATAATGGCGATAGACTTCATGCACGTTGTCGCCGAGCGCGCCACGCATGGCCATCCACATCACCATTTCGATGCCTTCGGCGCCGCTGTCCTGCACGTACTCTTCGTGCTTGATCTTGCGCAGGCGTGCAGGATTTTTGGTGAGATCGTTGAGGAACGCAGTATCAAACGGCGTGTTGATCATGCCGGAGCGTTCGCCATGAATCTGGTGTGACATGCCGCCGGTGCCGAACACTACTACTTTCAGGTCTTCCGGGAATGACTCAACCGCCTTGCGAATGGTTTCGCCCAGACGCCAGCAGCGATCGCCGCTCGGTACCGGGAACATCACGACGTTGACTGCAATCGGGATCACCGCGAACGGCCATTCGTCGACCAGGCCGCAGGTGATGTTCATCGGGATGGTCAGACCGTGGTCGACATCCAGCTTGTTCATCACGCACATGTCGAACTCATTGATGATCAGGGTTTCGGTCAGATGCCAGGCCAGTTTGGAATGGCCTTTGACGACCGGCACCTTGCGCGGGCCCCAGCCTTCATCGGCCGGCTGGAATTCATCGGCAACGCCGATCGCGAATGTCGGGATCGTTTCCAGGGTGATGGCGCTGCCATGATCGTTGTAAACGATGATGGCGACGTCGGGTTTGTGTTTTCGCATCCACTCTTGTGCGGCCGGATAGCCGTCAAACAAGGGCTTCCAGTACGGATCCTGGGTCAAGCCCTGATCGAAGGCAGCGCCAATGGCGGGAACGTGGGAACAGCCGATACCTGCAGTAATTTTTGCCATCTGAGTCTTATGCCTTCTTGCTGTAGTCTTTGTGGGAAAGGTTGGAAATGCACAGCACTTTGCCGCCGTTTTCCTTCTTGTTCCGGTTGCCTTTCACAACACGGCCGCCGTCCATCATCATCGCGCGGTAGTTGTCCTGGCCCTGGCCGGTCATTTCGCCTGCCATGTACTGGAACGAGCGGCCGAGTGTCGCGCCGAATTTGCTCATGTAGTAGATGTTGGCGCCGTTCTTGATCATGCCGAGCCAGTCGCGCTCAAGCACACAGCGGCGCTGGTCGGCGGTCAGTTTCGGAAAGCGGCTGTCGAGATAGCCGGCTTCGTCAGCGAGGAAAGCCTTGCGGTTTTCATCCTTCGCCATCGAGGAGCAGAACATGTTGAGGAAATAACCCTGGCGGCAGCGATCTGCATTGAACAGATAAGTGCCCGGTACTTGTTCAAACTTGGCTTTCAGAGCCTGGATTTCAGCGTAGTCCATGGAAATGGCCTTTGGGAGTGGTAAAGGGGTTGTGGGTGATGGCGCGTATTTGGCCGGTTATTTCAGATCGTCGAGAGTATCCAGATAGACGAATCCTTCTTTCACCAGCCGCTCACGCATGCTGTAGATATCAAGGCCGAGTTCGCCTTTCTGCAATTTTTCACGCTTGGCGACTTCTGCCGCTTCGCGTTTTTTGGCGAGATCGCGTACTGCCAACGCATCCTGGCGTTTGATGACGCAAACACCATCTTCATCGGCCACCACGACATCACCGGGTACTACATAGGCACCTGCACACACGATCGGCACGTTTACACAGCCGAGCGTTTCCTTGACGGTGCCTTTGGCATGAACCGCTTTCGACCACACCGGGAAATTCATTTCGCGCAGGTCCTTGATGTCGCGCACACCGGCGTCAATGATGAGGCCGCGCACGCCGCGGGCCTGGCAGGAGCTGGCGAGCAGGTCACCGAAGAAGCCGTCGGTGCTGTCGGCGGTGAGACCCACCACCAGGATGTCGCCAGGTTTGCAGAGTTCGATGGCGACATGAATCATCCAGTTGTCGCCCGGCTGTGCCAGAATGGTGACAGCACTGCCGGCTATG
The DNA here is from genome assembly GCA_903837345.1 of uncultured Gammaproteobacteria bacterium. Taxonomy (GTDB): domain Bacteria; phylum Pseudomonadota; class Gammaproteobacteria; order Pseudomonadales; family Pseudohongiellaceae; genus CAILUG01. Next base: position 14,472 of record CAILUG010000031.1, read on the forward strand.
CGAGGCGTGCCCCACACCGAGCGCATGTAGGGCGCCATCAGTCCGGTGCGGCCCTGGGCTTCATGGGTGGTGGCAACGCCCAGCAGGGCGAGATCATCGATGACGGATTGTTCGGCGCGCTGGATATTGCGGACGGCGACTGGCTTGAACATGGGGCTTTCCTGACGAAAAAACTGCGGCATTATATGCACTTGCACGAGGCTGGCTCAAATGCATTTTTTGCTTGCACATTTGCGGTAAATCATCGATTTTCCAGCTTTTCCAACTTTTTGATCCATCTTGACGAGGCCAGTCATGCAAGTTGCGGTTCCCTGTATGTTGATGCGCGGCGGTACTTCCAAAGGCGCCTATTTCCTGGAGAGTGATCTGCCATCTGACACCGGCAAGCGTGACCAGGCGCTGCTCGGCATCATGGGTTCGCCCGACAAGCGCCAGATTGACGGGGTGGGAGGCGCGCATCCGCTCACCAGCAAGGTCGCCATAATCAGGAAATCTGCCCGTCCTGGAATAGATGTGGACTACCTGTTTGTGCAGGTGATGGTGGAAGAAGCCAAGGTGTCGGCTTCCCAGAACTGCGGCAACATCCTGGCTGGTGTCGGTCCGTTTGCAATCGAGCAAGGGCTGGTGAAGGCCGAGGATGGCGAAACCGTGGTGACCGTGTACATGGAAAACACCGACAGTGTCGCCAAGGAACGCATCCTGACGCCGGGCCGCAAAGTGCAGTATCACGGCGATGCCCACATCGATGGTGTGCCCGGCACCCATGCCCCGATCATGATCGAGTTTCTTGATGTGGCAGGTTCCAGCTGCGGCGCGCTGTTCCCGACCGGCAATTTCTCTGACATGGTCAACGGCCTCAGAGTAACGATGGTCGACAACGGCATGCCGGTGGTGATGATCGATGCCAGGGATCTGGGGCTGCGAGGAGATGAGAGTATTGAAGCCCTGGAAGCCAATACCGGGCTCAAGCAGACGATTGAAGCCCTGCGCCTGGCCGTTGGGCCGCTGATGAATCTCGGCGATGTCAAAGACAAAACCGTGCCGAAAATGACCATCGTCTCGCCGCCGAAAGCCGGCGGTATCCTCAATACCCGCAGTTTCATCCCGCACCGGGTGCATGATGCAGTGGGCGTGCTGGCTGCTGCCAGTGTGGCGACTGCCGCCAACATTCCGGGCGCAGTGGGACATGACATTGCCAACCTGCCCACCGGCCAGCGTCGCGTGTGTGAAGTGGAACACCCGACTGGCACCATGGGCGTGGAAGTGGTGCTGGCGGATGATCCGAACGACAGGGTGCCCAAAAGCACTTCCATCATGCGCACCGCCCGCCTGCTGTTTGCCGGCACTGTGTACTATCTGGAAAAATAACCTTCAGCCAGCCTCAGGCAATGCTGCATTCCTGATTTCCGGCACGCCAGCTTTTGCCGTCCCTTAAAGATGTATATTTTTTGCATCTTTAATTGGTAGTTTTGTTGATTGAACGCAAAATGCTGCAAGAGCCTGCAGGGTAGATTGCCCGTCAGTACAGGAGATTCCAATGAAAGCCATGGTGTTGCTGTTACTGGCCGCATTATCGGCAGCAGTTGCTGCCGAAGAACCGATCCAGCCCATTGAACGTCCCAAAAATGTGAATGTTGCCAAAGTCGAGCTGGGCAAACAGCTGTTCTTCGATGCGCGTCTGTCCAAATCGGGCTGGATCAGCTGCAATTCGTGCCACAACCTCAGTCGGGGTGGTACTGATAATCTGGTGTCTTCGGTCGGTCATGGCTGGGCCAAAGGTCCGATCAATGCTCCCACTGTGCTGAATTCCAGTTACAACATTGTGCAGTTCTGGGATGGGCGCGCTGCCGATCTCAAGGCACAGGCGGGCGGGCCGATTGCCAATCCGGGCGAGATGGCGTCCACCCATGAGCTGGCTGTAAAAGTGCTGCAAACCATTCCGGGATATGTAACGTCATTTGAAAAAGTGTATGGCAAAGGTCCGGTAACCATTGACCATGCCACTGACGCCATCGCCGAATTCGAGCGCACGCTGGTGACGCCGGATTCCCGTTTCGACCTGTGGCTGAAAGGCGACAAGCATGCCCTCACTGCGCAAGAGCTTGCCGGGTATGAGCTGTTCAAGGTGACCGGTTGCGTGGGCTGCCATAACGGGCCCGCTGTTGGCGGCGCCACCTTGCAGCGCATGGGTTCATTCAATCCCTACGTAACCGCCAATCCTTCACTGGGCGTGGCAGGACTCAGCGGCCAGAGCGCCGATCGCTATCGCTTCAAGGTTCCTATCCTGCGCAACATTGAGCTCACTGCGCCATATTTCCATGATGGTGCTGCCAAAACGCTGGAAGAGGCGGTGGATACGATGGTGTGGGTGCAGTTGAATCGTCATTTCACGCCGGCAGGACGTGACAAAATAGTGGCATTTCTGAAGACACTGACGGGCAAACAGCCGGATTTTCCGATACCGCAGTTGCCACCGTCGGGGCCGGATACGCCGGCGCCGCAACCGTTTGATCCCTGAGCAGAGCAGGGCCTAGAGTTGGTTGGCGGTAATCGAGCGCGCCAGTTCCAGCATGGCGACCCTGTTGGATGGCAGCAGCCGTGACAGCGGCAGCGATTCCACCGCGATATTCTTTTCTTCCAGGATATGCAGGATGCCATCGCTGGTGCGATGCAGCCTGATTTCCTTCTGCGTGCGGTCGGCGTAGTAAGTGGAATGGTAGGCCAGGGTCAGATGCAACACGGCACCCTCGCTGGTTTCATTGACCAGTTCCATGTTTTCCAGCTGCAGCTGGATCACGGCAGGCCGGATGATCTTGACAGTGCGGTCATCCCGCCAGGCATCTGTGCTCGCCATCAAAGGCGCTTTGAATTGCGGATCGTAGTGGCTGAAATAACCGTCAAGATCCTTGTGTTGCCAGGAGTTCAGCCAGCTGCTGATGAACTGGTTAATGTTGTCGCGGTTGTTCTGCAGCCCTGACACTTCCGCATCGGGCTGGATCACCATGGGTTCGCCAATGCGAGTCGCAATTTTGACACCGGCAGCAGCAGTCTGTCGCGGTTGCGCAGCAGTAGTTTGTCGTGGTTGCGCAGCAGTTGTCGGCGCAGCAGCCGTGAGCAGGCCAGGCGGCTGCACTTCCACTACCTTGTTCAACTCACGCAGGATGCGCAGCTGACCATCGGTGTCGCGTCCCAGCACCAGTTCTTTGGTGGTGCGGTCCGAGTAGGTGGGCGACTGATAGTCCAGCCGGAAACTCACGGTCGTGCCGGTGGCATCGGTGCCTGCCACTTGCAGATCAGTGAGGCTGAGCTCAATACGTGACGGTCGTGACAGGCTGCGGATGCGGTCTTCGCGCCAGCTGTTGCGGTTGTTGTGGTAGAGCGACGCAAAAACTTGTGTGATAAAAGCCGAGGTAGGCATTGGTGTCCTGTTGTTTCCAGGCTGCCAACCAGTTGTTCACAACCGCTTCGAGCTCGGCAGGGCTGGCAGGCGCAGTGTTAATCACCACAGCGGGAGTAGGTGTGGCTGCAATAATGCCTGGGGCTGGAGCTGGGGCAGGTGCGGTAACGCGTGCAACAGAGGCCGGGGGAGCAACAGCAGGGGCAGTTGGTGGTTGCACTGGTGGCGCTACTGGCGCAGCTGGTGCCTGCGCTGCAGCAGCAGGCGGGGTAAGCGTGGTTTGGGTTACTTGTGGTTGGGGTGCAGGCGGCGGTGCTGTTACAGCAGTTGCAACCGGGGCAGCAACGGGTGCAGGTGTTGGTGCGGGTGTGGCCGGTGTTGCAGGTGCTTGGGTTGCCGGTGCTTGAGAAGCCGGTGCTTGAGAAGCCGGTGCAGGAGTCGATGCAATCTGCGCAGCACCACTGCTTGCCGGTTGGGCGCCAGGATGCATGTGTTCGTTATAGAGCGCCAGGATATTGGGGTAATAGACATAAACAGTACTTGCCGCAGCAGCCGCGAACAGTACATTTGCGGTTGGTTTGAGCCAGCGCTTGGTTTCCGGCGGGATGTTGTTGATCTGTTCGGCGATGTTGTGGATCACCTGACTTATCATTGCAGGTTCCTTTTCTGCAACTTCTGGCGGCAATTCACCGCGTGTGTTCTGGATCAGGAACAGAGGGTCTGCCATCCCCGCTTCCAGTTCAGACAGGATTGCTCCCGGCATGCCGCGGGTCCGTTCCTGCAAACCTTCCAGATAGCTCAGGTTGAGGGCGATACGGCCTTTGCCGGCCTGCTGCAACCAGGTTGAACAAAACTCACTGAGTTCTGCTTCTTCCAGTGCATTGAGGGAATAATTCAGACTGATGTCTGCCTGTAGCCCCGCCAGTTCGGGTTGCGCCAGATGGACGTTGAGGGTCTTGTCTCCGCATAACAGCAAGCTGATCAGGAGCTGGCCATTGTTGTCGAGATCGCGCAAACCATGCAGGCCTGCCAGGGCTTCGACACTCATTTGCTGGGTGTCGTCGATCACCAGTATCAGTTTTTGCAGGTCTCTGGGCTTGGTGGCGAGGTAGCGGGTCAGGGATTTTCTGAAACTGAGGTCGGCACCCAGTTTGAACTTGCGGATCAGGGTTGCTTGCAGATCATCGACTGACTTGGGCGGGATCTTGAAATCCACCACCTCGAAATTCTCACTGCGCAATTCCTTGCAGAGCTCCTGCAGCAAACTGGATTTGCCTGCTCCCAGCGGCCCGGTCAGCTTCACTACACCATCACTGAAAGAGAATACGGTGCTGATCCCGGAGATGATCTCCTGGTAGGGTCCAGTATTCAGATATGTGGCTGTGGGGGTGCTCATGCGGCGGGCCCTGACCCTTAAAATTAGTAAAAACACTTATTAATCAGTGAGTAATAATACTAAATTTAAGTAGTGCTGCAAGTACTATTAATAACACATTGTGCTATATGGGTACTTGCCCGGAAAAGACACTATATGTAGTAGGAAAGCGCCTGAAATTATCTAGTTGTGGCTCTGAGAGCGCAGGGGTAGAAGGTGCCAACAATAAAAAAGGCGAAAGCACCGAGGGTACTTTCGCCTTTGTTCTTGCAAACTTTCTGTTACAGGGAGCTACTCCCTGTAATTCAAAGCCTTACTCGCCGTCTTTAAAGCAGTATGCGCAGATTTTGTGACCATCTGGATCGCGCAGATAGGCAGCATAGCTGGTAGGGGTGAAAGTACGTGGACCAGGTTGGCCTTCGTCTTTGCCACCATTGGCCAGACCTTTGGCATGGAACTCACGCACTGCGGCGCGGGTAGGAGCTGCGAAACCGATGGTGCCGCCATTGCCGTAGGTAGCAGGCAGGCCATTGCCTGGTTTCAGAACGATGAACTCAGGGCCTTGTGCGCCGTACAGGGTGGCAGTAGGGCCGAATGCGCCAAGGTTGTTGATGCCGATTGCGCCCAGCGCAGCAGTATAGAACTTGTTGGCACGGTCCAGGTCGTTGGTCCCAACTGTTACATGAGTAAAAATTGCCATGATGGTTTTCCTTTTGGTTGTTGATAACCGGTTATTGATAACCGGTAGTTGATTATCAGTTGTTGATTATTGCCAGTTGATGTTGCTGGAAATTCAGCGAGTAACTTGCGGCAATTCATGTAGATGCAGCAGTTGCCCGAAGGGTTGATTACTCCCTTGTCAGACCAGGAAATATTATCAAAAACATCTGACGGTCCCCCCTGGTGGACAAGGATTATGGTGTCTGTACGGGTAAAAGGATAGGGGGAGCTTCCGCGCAGAATGTGGAAATTCAGTGATTGATTGCGGCCGGTGATGTGCAGCCATATTGCCCGGCGTGTACCTTCCACCCGAACTGAGGGAATTGATTATGAACAAACGGGAATTTCTGCTGGCAGGTGCTGGCCTGGCATTGTCTGCAACCGGCAACGTGCATGCTGCCACTTCCAACCGGATCAGCCGGGAGGAATACGATGTCTACCTCAAGCGCTTCAACTCCAATGACATGACTTTCATCGACTTCTACCATCCCGAAGTGGTGCTGGAGTTGGGAGCCAAGGAGATCAAGGGCAACCTTGGCATCCGTGATTTCTATGCCAATGTCAAAAAGTACATAAAGGAAACCGTGGAGGTCACTGAGTACATTTCAGATGAAGCTGGCATTGCAGTGGAGATCCCCACCCGTTTTGAATGTATCGCCGATTGGGCTGATTCATTCTGGGGTGTTCCACTCAAGAAAGGCCAGGTGATGCGCATTGTAAGTTTCGGTTTTTACAAGGTGGTGGATCGCAAATTCAGCCACGTCAAAAGTGCGCGCTACAAAATGATCCATGACTGGCAAATGGGAGACCCCCGGAAAGTTTGAAGTGTATTGACCGGGAACTGGCAGACGAGCGGGACATAATTGATGAATGTGGTAGCAAGGTTGTGTGGTGCAGTTCTGGTGGTGTCACTGATTTCCTGTGTGCATGCCCAGGAGGCAGCCAGCGGCGTGGAGTTGTTCAATGCAACTTGCTCGAATTGCCATGGTGCCAATGGTCAGGGTGGCCAGCTGGCTCCCTCATTGCTGAAGAAGGTGGCCAGCTCTGATGACGCCGCACTGGGTGCCTTCCTGCGCACCGGCAACCCGGTCAAGGGCATGCCACCGGCACTGGTGCCGGATGACCAGTTGCCTGCCCTGTTAAGTTATCTGCGGTTTCTGGCCAACACAGTGGCGGACTCCACGTTTTCGACAGATGACACCCGCAATCAATATGCATCGATGCCTGTCATCAAGAACTTTGTGCCGGTTACCGACAAGATTCTCAACAACCCCAGTGCCAATGACTGGCTGTGGTTCAGTCGTACTCCGGATGCACAACGCTTCAGCCCGCTTGACCAGATCAATCGCAACAATGTCAGGCAGTTGAGTCTGGCCTGGTCGCGCGGATTGCCCGCCGGCATTACCGAAACCATCCCTACCGTCTATAACGGTGTGCTGTATCTGACATTGCCAGGTTCAAATGTGGCGGCCTTTGATGCCACCACCGGTGACCAGATCTGGGAATACCGGCGCGAATATGTGAACAAGGGCGCTGGTGGTTCCGGCCGTTCCAAAACGATGGCGATTTACGACGACATGATTTATTTCGCCGCTCCTGATGAAACCCTGGTGGCGCTGGATGCGCGTACCGGCGCAGTGCGCTGGGAAGCTCCCACGCCTGGTCGCGGCAACACCAGCGGTGCCATCGTGGTGAAGGGCAAGGTACTCACTGGCGGCACCTGCAATCGCAAACGCGAAAATTGCTATATCTCGGCGCATGACGCCCATACCGGCAAGCTGGTGTGGAAATTCTTTACTGCACAGGCACCCACCGAGCCACCGGGTTATGACACCTGGGGCGGCGAGCCTCTGGAAAAACGGTTGGCTTCCACCTGGGGCCTGCCGGGGTCCTACGATCTGCAAAACAATATTCTGTACTGGAGTGTAGCCAATCCTTCGCCGTATACGCGACTGGAACGCCATGGCAACCCGGATGCGATCTCCGACACCGCGCCGGCAGACCTGTACAGCAACTCCACGCTGGCGCTGGATCCCGATACCGGCAAATTGCTGTGGTATTACCAGCAACTGCCGGGCGATGACTGGGATGCCGACATGAACGAGGAGCGCGTGCTGGTGCGCACACCCTTCAATCCCGATCCGCGCCATGTGAAATGGATCAATCCGGACGTGCCCAAGGGGCAAGTGCGCGACATGGTGATCAGCGTCGGTGAGGGTGGCGGCATCTTTGCTCTCGACAAAAAAACCGGACAGTTCCTGTGGGCCAATCCCTTCCCGTTTGATGTGCCCAATTTTGCGATCAAGGACATTGATGTTCACACTGGCGCCACCCGCATCAATCGGGATGTGGTTGCCAAGCATCCCGGTGACCACAACATTGTCTGCTTTTTCAACACCCGCAGTTATTGGCCTACTGCTTACAGCCCTGTCACCAATTCGCTGTATGTACCCTACATCAACAACTGTCTCAACATGACAGCAGCCAGGCCTGCCTCCGAAACCATGCCGGCGATGCCGGAGAGCCGCATTGGCAGTCCTTTGCCTGGACTCGATCTGGATGAACTCAACGGTATGGCCCGTATCAACATGGAGACCGGTGAGATCACCCACTGGCCAAACGGACGCATCCCTACCAACAGTGCAATGCTGGCCACTGCCGGCAATCTGGTGTTCTGGGGCGATATCAACCGGCGTTATCGCGCCTTTGATGCCGACAACGGACAAGTGTTGTGGGAAACCATCCTGGGCGGGCCTGTTTCCACCAGCAACATCACCTACGCAGTGAACGGCAAGCAGTACATTGCGGTGATCACTGGTGAAAATCTGGCGCATCCGGGGCTCAACACCGGCACGATGGGGCCGATTCGTCTCAATCTGAACAACGGCTCCGGCAATACCATTTACGTTTTTGCGCTGCCGGACAAAAAATAGCGTTGGGCACGTCCCTTGCATCGATCTGCCAAAACCAGGCAGATTCGGGCAAATGGTCAATTCTTCAGTCAATATTCCGTCACTGCTCCGGCAAGCCAGACCGGAGGTGGTGAGTGCGATCCGGCAGGCCAGTCAGCAGACCGGGGTCGATTTTTCCTATCTTTTGCAGAATGCGGCTGCAGAGAGCAGCCTCAATCCCGCTGCCCGCAATTCCGCTTCTTCTGCCAGTGGCTTGTTCCAGTTCATCGACAGCACCTGGCTGGAAACTGTCGAGCGGCATGGCGCACAACATGGCCTCGCCAAAGCCGCCCAGGCCATCACCCATGACAGCAACGGCAAGCCGGTGGTCAATGATCCTGAGCTGCGACAGCAGATCCTGGCGCTGCGGGACAATCCGAAAATAGCAGCGCTGATGGCGGCCGAGTTCACCAAGGATAACCGGACCTCGCTGGAATCAACGCTGGGCCGCAAGGTCGATAACAGCGAGCTCTACATGGCGCATTTTCTCGGCGCCAGCGGAGCCGGCAAATTCCTCAGCAAGCTGGAAGATGCTCCTGCGAGTGCTGCTTCACAGTTGTTGCCCAAGGCTGCGTTAGCCAACCAGTCAGTATTTTATGAGGCAGGCAAAGCGTTGTCGGTCAATGAGGTGCATGGCAGGCTGGCAGGCAATTTCGCCACCGGGACTGCGTCGGCTGCACCGGCCAACGCGTTGGCGAAGTTGCCTGCGTTGCCGCTGGCGACTGATTCACTCACGCTGGCGCTGACTGGTGCTCATCCGGTTCAACATCAGGCAATGCCCGGGGCTTCAGGTTCACCGTACAGCCTGCAGATGGCTCAACTGGAATTGATGAAGGCATTGGGCTCGCCGGATGAGGCAGAAGTGACCGGCAGGCACTGGCAGGCGTAACGCCGGTGTGCAAGCTGTGCACACCGGTGTCATCAGCCAATTACTCGCGGGTGGCGTCCCGCATCTGGTCCGACATGCCCTGTTCCCAGGTGCTCCAGCCGGAATTCATGCCGTAGGGACCGCGCTGCAAAATCGCCTCGATCTCGTGCAGTTTGCCATCCTGGACTTTGAACAGTTCAGCGATCTGCCAGGTCCAGGGCTGTACCGGGCCGGCAGTGACGGTGCGGCCATCGGGAACCTGGAAGGTGCGGGTGGCACCGCCGGTATGATCAAAGAAGCCAAACGCAAACACTAGGCCACGCTCTTCATCAACCGCTACAAAACGGCGATCGCGTATCCGATGCACGAAATGCAGCAAGCCTGATTTGAACTGTTCCATGCAGCTCCAGTTGGCTGAATAGTTGGTTGACGTTTTTGGATCCGGTCTGGTCTGGCCTTCCTTCAGCGGCGCGTTGGTGGTCTGTCCGCCGTTTTCCAGCCGGTTGCAATCGTCGGCAAACGGATAGTCACCCTTGCCGTCATTGTCCTGCATGCCGGTGAAATATTTGTTGGCGGTCTTGATCAGGTCAGCGCGTGACATGCGTGACGCAGCCGGTACGGTTTTGAGAAACGCAGGTCTGGGTGCGCCAATCTTTTCGACATTGGCGGCGGCACTCTCGTTTCTCACCACAATCTGTTCGATCTGGGTGATGGTCTTGTTTTCGACTTTCAGGCGCAGCGCAATCAGCGCCAGCGTGCTCTTGTCGGCATCGCGATGGTCTTCAGCAATGGTGCCAACAAATGTCACCTGGCCGGCAGGCACATCAGTCACGAACAAACGGTATTTTCCTTTTGCCTTCATCGTGTTCCACAGGCCGTCACCAATCACCAGACGCTGCCCGTCTTCAGTGAATTTGGCTTTGGGGGCAATCGGTACTGCCGAGGGTTTGTGGGCAATGACAGCATCCAGATACTGGTCAACAAAACCTTCCAGACAGCTGCGATCGCAGGCTTCGGCAGCGAACACTGCGCCTGGCACTTGCACAGCCAATGCCAGTGTCAGCACTGTGAACATGGACTTCATTTGCATAACGACTTCCTCTTGTTGTTATTGGAGCTGTTGTTGGATCAACAGATGCTGCTGCTCCTGCAAACGTTCAGCGTTTCCAGGAGCTCTCTGAACAATTGAACGGGATGATGGTTTCGCTCGGGATATAAAGCATTTTCTTGGAGAGTTCGACTGCTTTGGTGAAGTTGACCGGGTCATTCACTGTCATTGCATAGGCCAGCACACTGCCGTCTTCAGTGGCGGTGAAGCGTTCAGTGATCACCGATTTGTCACTCTGGGGAATGCCGGCCTGATTGAAATGCTGCCAGTTGACATGGTCGGTGGAAACCACCAGCGTGTTGCCCTCGAAATGCCCCACCGAATAACCGAGTGGTGCGGGTTTCGTGCCAGCGGGTGTTGCGGTCTGGTTCATGTGGATCAGCCGGGTCAGATCATATTCTTCAATGCGAATGGCGATGTCGTTGCCCTGCTTTTTGATTTCCATCGGCAGCGGTTGTTCCATGATCAGTGGCATGCCTTTGGGTGTGCAGTTGTTGGTGGGGTTGTCGGTGGCGGGATTGAATTTCGCCAACGCCGCCCGGGCTGCCGGCGTCATCGGGTAGTTGTTGAGATCGTAGTTGCGATTGATGGATTCCGGGAACAGGAAACCATCAGAGCCGGTGAAGGTCCATACCCGGTACAAGCCGAGTTCCGGATGGGAGCGATCACCTTGGGTACGGAAGCGATAGGAGAAATCTCCGACCACCTTGTCCTTGAAGTGGGGTTTCACGCCGGTCTGCAGCACCAGTTCCTGCCCGCTCGGCAACAGCACATTGGTGGCAAAAGCTTCCCGGGCGGCAGTGGTGGGCGGGTAGGCCGCCACCTTGATATGGTCGCCGACCTTGATCGCATCAGCAGGAACACCGGCGCGGGTCATCAACGTGGGTGAGCCGCTTTCAAGATCCCAATCGGCAAAGCTGCCATCTGCTGCTTTCACTTTCAGGATGATATGTGCGTGCGGATTGCGCCAGGAAATCCTGGTGACTTCGCCTTCCAGTTCGAGATTACCGGTGGTATTGAAACGGCCGAAAAAACTGTGATGGGCCAGTGCCGGCAGTGAAATCAGCATCAGCAGGATGGAGGCATGGCGAAGCGGGTTGTTCATTTTGCAGTTATCCGCATGGGCAATGATGATCACAACTTGCTGCATACGCCGGAGCAGTGCCACGGCAAGGCAAGGCGCTGAAGGATAAACGAGGCAGGTTGGCTATTCAATGAACAACACCGGTGGACGCACCTGCCTTGGCAGCATAAGCTTGAACCGCCCATCACCATAAAACAACAAGAGGAACAGCCATGAAGGTGAATTCTTTGCTAGTGAAATTGTCGGTTTTTACCTGCGGTTTGCTGCTTGGCATGGCGCCAGTGCGCGCGGATCAGGCGGAAGATCGTGAAGCCATCAAAGCCTTGATGTGGCACTACGCCCGTGCGCTCGACAGTTTCGATCCTGATGCCTATGCAGCCTTGTATACACCCGACGGACAATTCGGCAGCGGCACCACGGCCGCCAAAGGCTCCGAGGCGTTGAAGAAAATGATTGTGGGAGTCAGGGATGGCCGCGAGAAACGCAAAGCCGAAGGTCAGGCAGTGGCCCCGATGTTCCATATGACCACTGACAGCTGGATCGAGTTCGTTGATGCCACCCATGCGCGTCACCACAGTTACTGGCTCACCGTGTTTGGTGCGGAAGGCAAAGGCTCCAAGCCCAGCATTGAGGCAGCCGGTCGCGGCGTTGACGAGGTGGTGAAAGTGAATGGCAAATGGCTGATCAAGGCGCGCGACGTGGCACCCAGGGATTGATCATTTCACCGCAAAAAACCACAGCTTGATGGAATTCCTGTAACGCGCTCCGCTGGCAACGAAGATGCTTTTGTTAAGCCAGTCATATTTGCCGATCGGTGCCGTGAAGCGCGGGTTGGTGCGGAAATAGTATTCTGCAGGATCGACATCTTCACCCGCCACCAGTCGCTGCATTACTGCGGCCGGGCCATGGCGCAAGCCGAAGTTTTCCACCTGAATGATGACGCCATCATCGGTTTTGATGGCATAGGTGGCTTCAGCCTGGGTTACGCCATCACTGCGGGTGAATTGCCAGTCGGCTGCGCCGATGCTGACAAAACTGCCGCGGATGCCGGGTCCGGCAAAGTGGCCGTCGAGAATCGGGATGATCCTGCGTACACCTTCGTGGGTCTGGCCGATCTGGATAGGATCAGCCAGCTTGCCCTCTGCTTCAAAAACAAATTCAAGTTGAGGTACAAGCATGGCACGAACTTCCAGGTTGCGGGAATTACTCGAGATAGGGAATCAGGCGGCCGAAAATGATGACACCGATCCACAGGGCCAGTGACAGGCCGGCGATGACCTTGGCCTGGAAATTGGCTTGCTCACCATCAGCCAGTTGGCTGAGCTTGGCATGTTCACCCACCCAGAACCACAGGGCGTTGACGCCAGCCAGTGCCACCAGCGCCATCTTCCACTGGAATGAAAAGTTGTAGAAGAAACGGAACGGGTCACCAAAGAAGAACAGGATTCCGGTAATCAGGTTGATCGTAAAGGCGCCCAGGATCAGTGGAATCAGCGACAGTGCTCCTTTCATCGGAATGAAGCGACAGGCGCCGATCACGCGCAGATCTATAGCAAGCAGCGGGCCGAACATCAGGCACAGCCCGATGAAGTGCAGATTCTGCATCAGTGGCCACACCCAGAAATCGTCACGCATGAAATGGCCGAGAAAAGAGTCGCGTGCCACTTGCAGAACATCATTGATAGCCATTGCCAAGTCCCCTTAGACGGAATAGAAATATGCCATCAGGCGGCCTGTCACGACTGCACCCAACCAGCAAGTAATACAAATGACAGAAAATATCTTGACCTTGATTTCCGCAGGTGTGGCGCGGAAGGCATCCATGGTCAGTTTCATGAAGATCCCGCCCAGGCACAGCAAGGACAGTTTCAGCATGAATATCCATTCATAGCTGTATTTCGATGCATGTGAGGAATAGAGCGCAATGCCGGACAGGAAGTTGATGACAAAGCCGAACCAGGCAGTCCCAAACAGTGCGGTGTGGGCAAGCACCGGAATCTGTTTCACAAAGCCCAGAATACGGAAGTTGATCAGCAGGATCACACCCAGCGACAAGGCCATGCCTATTGCGTGTGAGGCCAGAGCGATAGCAAAGCCCCAGGAACTTTCGCGCACATACAAGCCAAGTGCGCTGTTTTCTATTGCCAAAAAGAGGTCAAACATCGTGAATGTCCTGCAGGTGTGAGTTAGCTGCGCAAAGTTAGCGAAAACGGACTGGAGGAACAAGACACAATCACCAGTCAAATATGTCGAAAATTTGAATGTTTTGACGTGGGATAACTCGCGCAGGGCTATTCCACACTTCTTCCTTGTTTGTGCAAGGCCAAGCTTAGTAGAGTGCGCGTTTCAAAAGGAGAATGACAATGAATTCCGTATTGCCTGCAACTGATGACACCCGCGTCTGGGATATCTGGCTTTCCATGTATCAAGTGCCTTGCCTGTCGGTGGCGCTGGAGCTGGAGTTGTTCGAATCACTGGATGCAAAGCCGGACTCCGCAGAAGGGTTGGCCGAGCGCAGAGGCTTCAATTTGCGGGGTTTGCGTGCATTGCTGCCGATGCTGATGCAACAGGGCCTGCTGCACTTGCATGACGGCTGTTACCAGCTCAACGAAACTTCCCGCACGTATATGCTGAAGAGCAGTCCCTTGTTCTGGGGCGGTTTGTTCAGTCGTATTGCCAAAACACAGCCTCCCCACAAGTTGTTGCTGGAAACCGTCAACAACCAGCGCGCGCTTGCTGCCAAAACCCGCGCCGCTGACGGTTGGGAAAGTGGTCATGTCGATATGGCGATGGCGCGTGAGGTTACCGCCTTCATGCACAGCCACTCGGTGGCATCTGCAGCCGGCATGACAAAAACCTTCGATTTTTCACGTACCCGCAAAGTACTGGATGTAGGCGGCGGGTCCGGATGTTTCTCGATAGCACTGGCGCGATTGCGGGCGGATATCCGTTGCACAGTGATGGAACTTCCCGCCATTTGTGAGTTGGCGCAGCAGTACATCGCGGACGCCGGTGTCAGTGCCCAGGTGGATACCGTGGTGGTCGACATGTTCCGGCAGGCATGGCCGGCGGGCTATGACACGCATTTTTTCAGCAACATCTTCCACGACTGGGGCTTCGAAACCTGTCTGGATCTGGCACAGCGCAGCCATGCAGCGCTGCCGGAAGGCGGACGCATCCTGTTGCACGAGATGCTGCTGGATGACGGCGGGCTCACACCTGCGCCAGCTGTGACTTTCTCGTTGTTGATGGCAATGGGCACCCTGGGTCAGCAGTTCACCTATGGCCAGTTGCGCGAGCTTCTGCAAACTGCCGGCTTCCGCAATATCAGCTGCCGCCAGACCTATGGCTATTTCTCGATAGTGTCAGCTGAAAAATGAGTGAAGGAGGAAACAAGCCCGGGTCAGGCCCCCTGAAATCCGGAACAAAAAAAAGGGGCAGGTGATTAAGCCTGCCCCCAAAAACTGCTAATAGCAGCTATGTAGCGTAACGATCAGAAGTTGTAATTCACACCCACTGTGTAGCGACGGCCAAGGACGTCGTACATGGCGGACATGACGTTGCCACCAGTACCGGCACGGCCGATAGTGCTGGGGGTAACAACCGGATCACGATCAAGCAGGTTGTTGATGTTGCCGAACACTTGCATCCTGTTGTCCTTGCCAAAGGTCTTGGACACTTTCAGATCCAGATAGGTGATGGACGGAACATGGTTGTTTTCGATGGTGCAGATGTTGGTACCGCATCCAAGCAGGAGTGAACCCACCGGACGTGCCGACAGCGGAACTGCGCTGTTGCTTTCCAGGTAGGTTCTGTCCAGCAAACCACCATCTATCCAGCGCATTTGCAGGAACCCGGAGAGAGTGCCGTAGTTGTAGTTGAAAGCAAGATTGATCTTGTTTTTGGCAAAGCCGAAACCGCCAATCTGGCCGGCACGGTCATCACGGATGGCGCCTTTGTTCTGGATCGAGTTCTCGCCCAGGTAGCTGTACAGTGCACGCACTGTCAGCGACTCGGCTTCTCCACCTATCCAGTTGACATTGGTTTTGTAAGTAGCTTCGATATCGGCTCCTTTGATGCGCTGGTTGGCCAGGTTGATAAACAAGGCATCAACACGGTCAATCGAGCGCGGGGTGTTGCTGAGCGGATCCGTGACGCCGGTGGTGCCGGAAATCACGTATTGGCACAACGTCAGGTCACCGGTACGGCAGGAGTTGACGATGTTTTGCGCGGTCAGCTGGGCAATCGCGTCGCTGATGTCGATGTAGTAGTAATCAACCGAAGCTGACAGACCATCCATCCAGGTCGGACGATAAACCAGACCTACAGTGGTGGTATCGGCTTTCTCTGGATTCACGTTCGGGTTGCCACCGGAGAACGATGCGGCGGAAACCACTACGTTGCCTTGCCAGGGGTTGGTGACAGTGATGCCACCACGGGTCTGGTCAAGACGTTCACGCAAGGTGGCAGCACGCACGTCACGACTTTGGGTGGCACGCAGGCGCACCTGGTCGTTGATAGTCCAGTTCAAACCGATTTTGCCTGCCCAGATGGAGCCTGAGCCGGAGTAGTCGGCCCAGCGGGCAGAAGCGTCCAGTTCAACTTCCTTGGCCATTGCCGCATCTTTGAGCAAGGGGATGCTCAACTCGCCAAAGGCTTCACTCACACTGTATTTGCCGGCGATGGCGCGCAAGCTCGAGAACAACACCGAGCTGGAGTTGGAATCACCGGTGAAACCGGACGGTACATAGCGCAGACCGGCAATACCGTTATAACCTGGCACTGCAGTGCTGCCCTGTGGCAGCAAACCACGGATGCCGGCTGGCATCAGGCCCTGGGCGCTGAGCAGGGTGCCATCCACCTGGGCCGGATATTCATCAGCCGGGTTGGTGGTGCGCTGATCCAGGGATTCCCCGCGATGGGAAATACCGAGAGCGCTGCCGATCGGGCCGGCACCGAAACCTTTGAACAGGTCGCCGTTGATCACGAATTCCCATACGTGCTGGTTGGTCCATTGACGCGCATCTTTGGCGTTGCGATCCATGACGTAATCAGCTGCCGCTTTGGAAACGTTTTGTACCCCGCCGAAAAGATTGATCGGCACGCAATCACTGAACAGGCCACCGTTGCCGCCACTGGCAATCGGGCCGGTGAACTGTGGCAGGTTGACGCGGCAGATCGGTGCGCCGGTAGGACCTTTGACCGCATCCATGGCCAGGAACAGGCGGTCTACACGGGTACCGTTGGTTTCAATGAAATCCTGCACGTTTTCGCCGAACTGGAAGTAAGTGTTGTAGCGCCAGTCCTTCATGAAGCCAAAGCTGTAATCACCTTTGGCACCAACGGTGATGGAATCCATGTGGTTGAGGGTGTTTTCACGGGATTCACCGATGGGGGAATCTGGCGTGTTGGGGGCGAAAATGCCAAAAGTCGTAAACTGCGCGTTGGCAGGTTTGTTGGCAATGATCAGGTTGGCGACAGTCGGGTTCAGGAACGGGTTCTCGGCATAGACGCGGCCGGCCCAGATGCTGAGCAGCGGAATGCTCTGCCAGCGGTTGGACGTGAAGTTGCGGGCATACATGGCTTGCGCGAACACGTTCAAATGCTCGTTTACATCCATATCGCCATACAGGAATGAGTTGTAGCGGCGATAGCTGTTCGTCACTGCTTCATCGCCGTTGACACCGTAAGTCGGAGTTGGTGAAGCAATACACTGACAGCCAGTGTTGACGGCGCCAACACCGGTAACGTTCAGCGGAGTTACGGTGCCATCAGGATTGAAGGCCAAACGGTTCAGCGGTGAAGACGCAGCGTCTGTCAGTATCCCGTTGTTGGTGTAGTTGGTCGGGAATACGTAAGGACGTACCAAGTCGGTCGGGCCAGTAGGATCGGGGTTGGTGACCCTGGACCAGCGTGCCAGGAAAGGACGATCTTTCAGTGCATCAAAATCGGCGATGCCGGCCTGATCGGCCATGGAAGCCGAACCGATGACATGGATGCCATGGCCGAAATCCTTGCCGAAGGCTGCGCCCATTTCCCAGTTCTTGGCATCACCGAGTTCGGTTATGCCGGTTTGGGCGTGGGTTTTGAGGCCTTCGAATTTGGTATCGAGGATGAAGTTGACGACACCGGCAACTGCGTCAGTACCGTAAGTGGCAGAAGCGCCACCTGTCACAGTTTCAACATTCTTCAGCAGGTCTTCCGGAATCGAGTTGACGTCTACAGAGCCAAAACGGTTGCTGGGTACAACCCGGCGTCCGTCCAGCAGCACCAGGGTACGTTGGGCGCCGGCACCGCGCAGGTTGATGTTGGAACTGCCGGAGTTCTGCCCGCCATTCTCCTGGTTGGGAGTCTGGTTGTTGTAGTACTGCGGCATTTGCACCAGCGCGTCGATCAGGCTGCCTGGTGCCATGTTGGACAATTCATCGGCGGAGATGGTGGTCACCGGTGTTGGTGTGTCCATCGTGGTACGGGAAATACGGGTACCCGTGATCTGGATTTCTTCAAGCTTGTCCTGCGCGTACGCAGTCGTGATCATGCCTGCTGAAAGAGCAAGGGCCAGAACTCCTGTGGAGACTTTGACTCCTGCATGTATTTGCGAAGCGCGGATGCTTTGCGCAAGCAACGAGCTCCTGAAAAGGCTTTTCTCTCTAAACATTTTTACTCCCCATGCTATCGAAGGTTGACTGAAACAGTATTGGTAGGATTGTCCGATAGGCGAACCGAATGGTCTCACAGCGTCAAGAACGCTGTATATGAGACGAATATTTATTCCAGAATGTTTGACCAATGCGAATGGCGATTCTGGTGTTCCAGAATCGCAACTGCATGTTTACATGGTGGAAAAGCTGGAGGGTCAGATAAGACCCAATTCTTTATTCACAATTGCTGCACCTTTTGCCAGGGCTTGCAATTTGGCGCGGGCGGATTCCCGCGGCAGATATTTCAAGCCGCAATCCGGAGCTGCAATCAGACGCTCCGGCGGGATGAATTTGAGGGCTTTGCGGATGCGATCCGCGACGATTTCGGGGGTCTCGGGGGTTTCATCACCGAGGTTGATGACTCCTACCATGATGGTTTTGTTGCCAAGCGCTTTCAGGGCTGCTCCCAGGTCGAGTGCCTGTGGTTGCGCGGCTTCGATAGACACCTGATCAACATTGATTTGTGCTACCAGCGGCAGGCAGGAATAGCCATTGGCACTTTTGTCGCTCACCATGGATGCATAACCGAAGCAGACATGCAGGGCCGTGGTGCCTTTGACACCCTCAAGCGCACGATTGACAGCTTTCACTCCAAATTTTTCGGCTTCTTCTATCTTGGCCTGCAAGTAAGGTTCATCCAGCTGCACGATGTCGGCACCTGCTGCAAACAAGTCCTTGATTTCGGCATTCACACATTCGGCATAGCCCATCGCCAGTTCTTCCTGGTTCTGGTAGTAGTCGGACAAGGCGAGCTGTGACAGGGTGAAGGGACCGGGGATGGTGACTTTGATGATGCGTTTGGTATGCGCGCGCAGGAATTTGACATCCTCAACATGCACCGGCGTGAGACGTTTGAGCGGGGCGGAAACCAGTGGCACCTTGTTGGGCTTGCCGGCACGGCCGACCAGGATCTCGTATTTGTCGCGGTTCACACCTTCCGGTGCATTGGCCATGGGGGCGGAGTAGCTTTCACGCCTGACTTCGCCATCGGTAACGATATCGATGCCGGCTGCTTCCTGGTCCCACAGTACGCTCAAGACGGCATCGTCCTGGGCTTCCTTCAGCAATTCAGGCGGAACCCGCCACATCTCATTGCTGATGATGCGGGCAGGCAAACGGGTCTTCAGCGCATGGCGGTCAATCAACCATTCAGGTTGCACATAGCTGCCGACCAGGGCTGTTCTTATTCTTTTACTCATGGAAAACATCCTCCGACGAAAGATGCGCGAGTAAAGCAGAGGCTTGAGGGTTATTCAACCAGCTTTGCAGTGGTCTTTTCGGCAAGCATGAAGCCGGCTTGCGTTGACTCGGCTCGGGCCGGCCCCGTATTCTGCCCGTCTGATTTTTCCCGGAGTGTGGTAAACATGACTGCGCAATATCACAAAGAAGGCGAATGGTGGGTCAGTCCTTTCAACGTCAAACCTGAAGTGCTGGCCAAATTCGATCTGCCCGAAAAAGTGGAAATCCACGATGCCACTTTGCGTGATGGTGAGCAGACCCCCGGTGTGGTGTTCAGCCCGGAAGACAAGGTGGCAATGGCGGAGATGATGAGCGATGTCGGCATCGACCGCATCGAGGCCGGCATGCCGGCGGTATCGCCGGATGACTATAAAGCCATCAAGACCATCTGCGGCCTCGGCCTCAAATCCAAAATCTTCACCTTTGCACGAGCAATGCAGGCTGACATGGATGCAGCGGTGGAGTGCGGCGCCCACGGAGTCATCATCGAAGTACCGATAGGTTATCCCAAACTCAAGTACCAGTTCGGCTGGACCTGGGAAGATGTGTTCAAGAAAAGCCGCGATGCCATCAAATATGCGAAAGAGCGCGGCCTGTACACCGTATTCTTTCCTTATGACACTACGCGTGCGCGTGAAGAAGATCTGGTAAATCTGCTCAATGCGATCATGAATGAATCGCCACCGGATTCCGTGGGTGTGGTCGACACCATGGGCTGCGCGCTGCCGGAAGCGATCAAATACATGGTGCGGCTGGTGAAGGGGCTCACCCAGTTGCCGGTTGAAATCCACACCCATAATGATTTCGGTCTGGGTGTTGCTACCGAGCTGGCTGCGGTTGAAGCCGGTGCCACAGTGGTGCATAGCTGCGTCAATGGCCTCGGCGAACGTACCGGCAATGCGGCGATGGAAGAACTGGTGCTGGCGCTGGAAGTGCTTTATGGCATTCCGATGAACTACAACATGAAGAAGTTTCCGGAACTGTTTGCGCTGGTATCGAAAATGTCCAATATCCCGATTGCCGTCAACAAACCGGTGGGCGGCTCGCGCAACTTCACGCGCGAATCCGGCATCGGTGTCGATCTGGTCATCAAGGAGCCGCTGGCAATGTTCGGTACCCATCCGGCACTGACCGGCCGCGTTGGCGACATCGTGCTTGGCAAGAAGAGTGGCAAGCGGTCAGTCACCTTCAGTCTCGAACTGATGGGCATCAACGACACGCCGGATGACAAGGTGGCGGAAATCCTGAGCCGGGTAAAAGCCCTGGGGATCAAGAAAAAAACCATCATCACGGACGACGAGTTCAAAACGATAGTCAAGGAAGTTCTGTAAACGGTCGTAGAAAGGGGGCGATTTGCCCCCTTACTCCCGGGAAGTCTCCACTTCGGCTAGCCGAACCACCTGGTCTTCCTATCGTTTCCTGATCGTGGCATCATGCGCGCCCCACTTATAAGAGCTTAGGAGTCTTACTTAAGATGATCAAAAATAGTCTTTCTTCCGCTATGGAAGCCGCCGGCGGTGCCGTCAATTTGTTGCGCAATTCCAAAGCCGGTATCTACGTATACCCGGTGGTTGCGCCTGAATTCTCCAACTGGCGTTCAGAGCAGATGGCCTGGCGCAATTCCGCAGTACTTTTCGATCAGACCCATCACATGGATGAGCTGACCGTTGAAGGCCCGGATGCAGAAAAATTCCTGAGCTATGTGGGTATCAACAGCTTCGCCAACTTCAAACTGAATCTTGCCAAGCACTTTGTACCGGTTACTCCCCAAGGTCACGTGATCGGTGACATGATCATCTTCCGTGAAACCGAAACCAAATTTGTACTGGTTGGCCGCGCTCCTACTGCCAACTGGGTAATGTTCCAGGCTTCGATCGGCAACTACAACGTGCGTCTGAAACACGATCCACGTTCCGACAGCCGCCCCGATGGCAAAGCCATCTACCGCACCCACTACCGCTTCCAGATCCAGGGCCCTGAAGCCAACAAGATCTTTGAAGTAATGAACGGCGGCCCGATTCCTGACGTGAAATTCTTCCACGTAGATACCGTCAATATCGGTTCACGCAAAGTACAAGCCCTGCGTCACGGCATGGCAGGCGCCCCCGGCCTTGAAATCTGGGGTCCCTATGCCGACAAGAGCTACATCCAGACCACAATCGCCGAAGCTGCCAAAAAAGCCGGCGTTGATCTGCGTTTCGTCGGTGCGCGCGCCTACTCTTCCAACACGCTGGAATCCGGCTGGATCCCGTCCCCGCTGCCAGGCATCTACACCGGCGACGGCATGATGCAGCAGTATCGCGACTGGTTGGGCGCTGACAGCTATGAAGCCATGGGCTCCATCGGTGGTTCGCTGGTCAGCAACAACATCGAAGACTACTACGTTACTCCGTTCGAACTCGGTTACGACTTCTACATCGGCTGGAAGAAAGAAGACTTCATCGGCAAAGCCGCTCTCGAAGCCATGAAAGCCAAAGCCAACCGCAAGAAAGTCACCATCGAGTGGAACCGTGAAGACGTGATGAAAGTCATCGCTTCCTGCTTCGAGCCTGGCCTGGCATTCAAATGGATCGACTTCCCGCAGCCAAACTACTCGTCCAGCAACGCAGATGCGCTGATGAAAGACGGCAAGCGCGTCGGCATGTCAATGTTCAATGGCTACTCCTACAACGAGCGTTGCCTGTTGTCGCTGGCAGTGGTTGATGCTGACGTGCAGGTCGGCGACGTGCTGACCCTCCTGTGGGGCGAGCCGGAACTGACTGGCAAAACCTCGATCGAGCCGCACAAACAGGCACAGATCCGCGTTAAAGTCGCTCCGACTCCTTACGCTGCTGATGCCCGCGAAAACTATGCAGACAGCTGGAGAACCAAAGCCAAGTAATTTGGCTCAAGTTCCAACGCAACAACGAAACGGCGCAGCCTCAAAACTGCGCCGTTTTGCTTTTTGGGGGTGACCTGGACGAAACGTGTAGCCACTTGGATGGTGAGTTCTCTTATGAACCCACATCAAGGAGAATCCCTGATGCGGTTTGCCGGTTGAAGGCCACCTACCTGATAATCACCCCAGCTTCCCCAGTACGGCTATAAAAATAATCAAGCACAGGAGTTCTGCCATGCGCACTCTTCACAAAAGAAGTCACAGCGTTTCGTTGTTTCTTTCCTTGCTTGTTACCTGCTGTTTCGCCATCAGCGCTCATGCTGAAACTGCCGCAACAAAAAGCGGAAAGTGGTCGGCTCTTTCCACCTGGGCTGATGGTGCAGTTCCTGCGCAGGGTGACATCGTCACCATTGCCGCTGGCAAGGACGTTGTACTCGACGTCAGTCCGCCAGCACTGAACGGCATGACGATCAATGGCAAACTCAGTTTTGCCGACAAATCCGATTTGGCACTGAGCACCGAGTGGATCATGGTGCATGGGGAGCTGGCGATCGGCACTGCAGCCAAACCCTTTACACATAACGCGACCATTACTCTCACCGACAATGTCAAAGACGAACAGATGATGGGCATGGGTGACCGCGGCATCATGCTGTCGGGCGGCACGCTGAACCTGCACGGTAACCGAACCAACACGTGGACCAAGCTGGCCAAGACTGCTGAGGCAGGCGCCACGTCGATCGACGTGCTGAACGCGGCGCAATGGAAAGCCGGTGACGAGATTGTGCTGGCTTCGACGGACTACGACCCGAGGCAGGCCGAGCGCCGTACTATTGCTGCAATCAAGGGCAACACCATCACGCTGGACAAGAAGCTCGACAACATGCACTTCGGCAAGACCACCTTCAACGTGGATGAACGCGGCGAAGTGGGCCTGCTGACCCGCAACATCAAGGTGCAGGCGTCAGAAGATGCGGAGCAAACTTCCTTTGGCGGCCACATCATGGCGATGGTGACGAGCAAGATGTTCGTCGAGGGCGTCGAGCTCAATCGCATGGGCCAGCACCTGGAGCTCGCGCGTTATCCGATTCACTGGCATCTGGTGGGCGATGCCGGCAAAGGCCAGTACATCAAGAACGCTTCCATTCACGACACCTACAACCGCTGCGTGACCGTGCACGGCACCAACGACGTGCGCGTCGAAAACAACGTGACCTACAACATCGTCGGCCACTGCTTCTTCCTCGAAGACGGCATCGAGCACGGCAATGAGTTCGTGCACAACCTGGCCATTCAGATCAAGTGCCATCCCACCAAGGAATGCGCGCCGACCAATCTCGCCGCCAATGGAGAGAACACTTTTGCGCCCGAGAATCGCCAGGCCTACCGGCAGATCAGCATGTCAGGCAAGGACACCCTGCTGCCTTCGGACAACACAGTGTCGGCTTACTGGATCACCAACCCGGACAACACCTTCATCGACAATGTGGCCGCCGGTTCCGACGAGAACGGCTTCTGGTTGTCGTTGCCGGAGCACCCGCAAGGCGCGTTCCTGGACTCGGACATCGCCAAGGCCACCTGGCCACGCCGCACCAGGTTCCGTGAATTCAGGAACAACACGGCCCACTCCAACTTCGACGGGTTCATGTTCGACCGCAACATCAATGTGGAAAACGTGTTCGGGTTGGCCGGCCCCTCGTACATGCCCAAGGCTTACCCTGCTGACCCGAACAGCAAGAGCGTGGAGACACACTTCGAGAATCTCATCACCTACAAGAACCGCAATGGCGGTATATGGGGCCGCGGTGAGATGCATGTCTTCAGGAATCTGAAGTCGGCCGACAATGCCATTGGTTTCACGAGTTCAACCGGCTCCTTCGGCGATGACTTGTTTACTTCACTGGTGGTTGATTCGCTGTTCGTGGGCGAAACCGAGAACATCGGCAACCCGGTAACGCCGGAGGAAAGAGCCTACGGCCGCAGCCTGCCGAAACGCCTGATTCCCGACTTCCCGATCCACGCCTATGAGTACTACGACTACCGTCATGACGTGGTGAATACCACCTTCGTGAATTTCCAGGACAACAAACAGCGCGGATCAGGCGCGCTTACATGGCTGTTGTTTACGGGCGCCGGGGTTACCACTGAAAACACCGTCAAGGGTGCGAAGTTCGTCAATGCCAAGCCCGTGTACTTTCCGCTTATCGACCCCAGGTTCGACAATGACAACCGGGGTGGTTCGGCCTACCGGACTGCGGCGATCCACGATCTGGACGGCTCGACCACCGGCATCCCTGACTCTTATGTGCTGATCCACGACGGCGAGAACGACAGCGTCGCCACCGACGACACCTGCAAGATCCAGCCGACCTGGAACGCCGCTGTGTGCACCGGTGATATCGGACGCATTCAGTTCGCCATCAGGAGGCCCGGCCCCACAAGAGGGGCTGGTCTTGCGCTGAAAGATGTTGCTGTGCGGTCAGCTGCGCGTGCACCTGCATCTGCACCTACGCCTACTCCTGCGCCTGCGCGGGCGGCTACTCCTCAACAACCAATTACGCTGAGCCGCAATGGCAAGGACTTCAAGATCACGGCCAACCAGAGCACTGTGCGCGCCGGTACCGAGATCCGTGTGAAGACCGAAAGACCGGAACTTGCCATCAGTTTGAGTGAAATGGCCAAAGACTCATGGGTCGTGTTCGAGCTGCCGGGTTTCGCCAACGC
>CAILUG010000032.1 GCA_903837345.1 uncultured Gammaproteobacteria bacterium
CATCGCATCAGCAATTTCCTGTTGTGGCAATTTGCCTATACCGAGCTCTATTTCACGCCGACGCTCTGGCCGGATTTTGACGAAGCCGAACTGGATCTGGCACTGGCTGACTATGCCAGCCGCCAGCGCCGTTACGGCAAGTTGAGCGAACAAATGGAAACCGAGCGGACCGGGGCCGGCTGAAATGCTGAAACAACGGGTGATCACTGCGCTGATACTCGTGCTGGCCTTGCTGGCGGCAATCCTGTGGCTGCCGGTACCGGGTTTTGAAGCGCTGGTTTTTCTCGTTTTTGCTGCTGGTGCCTGGGAGTGGACCGCCTTGAGTGGCGTGTCCAACCGTCTGGTGCGTACCGGCTATGTGATGTTCATTCTTGGTGCTGGTGTGCTGCTGCCGATGTTGGGACAACAGTTCACAAGATTGGTACTGGTTTGTGCGGTTGTCTGGTGGGTGCAGGCATTCCTGCTGTTATGGCAGTACCCCCGGCCGAATCCCATGCTGAACAAACCTGCCTACTTGCTGTCGGCAGGATTCCTGACCCTGGTTCCTTGCCTGTTGGCATTGATCAGTCTGGAACAGCTGCCGGGGGATCGCCGGTTTTATGTCTTGTGGTTTGTCGCACTGGTCGCTGCTGCTGACATTGGTGCCTACTTTGCCGGCAAGGTCTTCGGTAAAACCCGGCTGGCACCTGCAGTAAGTCCCAACAAGACCTGGGAAGGATTTTGCGGCGGATTATTGGCCACCACTGTGGTAGCAATTGCCGGTTCACATTTGCCGCAAGCGGGACTGCTGGCTGGAGTCGGCACGGTCGCACTCATAGTGGCGGCAATATCAATGGCAGCATTAAGTGTGGTGGGGGATTTGTTCGAGAGCCTGTTGAAGCGCCAGCGCAACCTCAAGGACAGCAGCAATCTGCTGCCGGGTCATGGCGGGGTAATGGACAGGCTCGACAGCATTACCGCAGCCTTGCCATTTTATGTGTTGCTGCTCAACCTGGCGCTGACGCCATGATCGGCCCCAGCCGTTGCCTCACCATCCTGGGTTCCACCGGCACCATCGGGGTCAATACCCTGCGTGTGATTGCTGCGTATCCAGGCAAGTTCACCGTGTATGCGCTCACCGCCAACCGCAATACTGCTTTGCTGGCCCGGCAATGCCGTGAATTCTCCCCGCGTTACGCGGTAATGATGGATGCACAGGATGCATCCGATTTGCAAAAACAGCTGAAAACAGCCGGTTTGGCCACAGAAGTCCTTTATGGACAGGAAGCGCTGGTGGCAGTGGCAACTGCGCCGGAAGCAGATACGGTCATGGCCGCCATTGTCGGTGGGGCAGGGCTGGTGCCGACACTGGCAGCAGCAAGTGCCGGCAAGAAAGTATTGCTGGCGAACAAGGAATCGCTGGTGATGGCAGGCGATCTGTTCATGGACGCAGCGCGCCAAAGTGGCGCAGCCATTTTGCCCATCGACAGTGAACACAATGCCGTTTTCCAGTGTCTGCCAATGAATGCGCAGGCCTGTTTTGAACACAAGGGTACTGCCGGGTTCGAGAAAATAGTATTGACGGCCTCAGGCGGGCCGTTCCGCAATCTGCCAGTGGCGCAATTTCCGCAGGTGACCCCCGCACAGGCCTGTTCGCATCCGAACTGGGTGATGGGCCGCAAGATCTCGGTGGATTCGGCCACGCTGGTCAACAAAGGGCTCGAACTCATTGAAGCCAGTTACCTGTTTGCAGTGCCGCCCTCGCAGATCGAAGTCGTGATTCATCCGCAAAGCATCATTCATTCCCTGGTTTATTACCGGGACGGGTCGGTGCTGGCCCAATTGGGGAACCCCGACATGCGCACTCCCATCGCCTATGGTCTGGCCTGGCCTGAACGCATCAATGCCGGCGTTGATCTGCTGGATCTGGTACGTATAGGGCAGCTGGAATTCCAGGCTCCAGATCTGGTGCGTTTTCCGGGACTGGCACTGGGCAGATCAGCTGCCGAGGCCAGAGGAGCATCCCCCATAGTTTTCAATGCTGCGAACGAGGTGGCGGTGGCGGCTTTCCTTGCTGGCCAACTTAGCTTTGAGCAAATACCTGCTATCATTGCAGACACCTTGGACAGGGCACTTTTCCCTGGTCCGGGGACCTTGTCAGATGTGCTGCAAATAGATGCCACAAGCAGGGCACTATCCACGGAATTGATTGTCAAAACCGTGGGTAAATCCTCTGGAATTCAACCTTGACGAAGCAAGTATGGAATTGATCGGCTCAATATTGTTCAGCGTGCTCGCCATGCTGTTCACGCTGGGTATCCTGGTGACGATCCACGAATACGGCCACTATCGTGTGGCCCGTTTATGTGGCGTTCAGGTTGAGCGCTTTTCCATCGGACTTGGCAAAACAATTTTTCGCTGGTATGGCAAACCCGATTCTGAAAACAAACACGCACCTCGCACTGAATTTGCGATTGGTATCGTGCCGCTGGGCGGCTATGTGAAGATGCTGGGCGAACAGGATCAGGAGCCGCTTGCTCCGGAGCAGCGTCATGCTGCTTTCAATCACAAACCACTGGGAAGTCGCGCAGCGATCATTGCTGCAGGTCCCATTGCCAATTTCGCGCTGGCGATCGTTCTGTACTGGCTGATGTTCGTTACCGGTGTCAGCGGGCTCGCGCCGGTTGTGGGAAGAGTCAACCAGGGTTCTGCTGCAATGGTTGCCGGACTGGAATCCGGCGACGAGATTCTGGCAGTCGATGGAGTGAAGACCCCGACCTGGCAGGATGTACGCCTGCGCATGCTCGACAAGCTTGGCGAAAGCGGCACTCTCAGACTGGCGGTTGGCAAACACGATGCCGGCACCCCCCGCGAGTTGCAGATCCCGGTCACCAACTGGCTCAGGGGAAGTGATAATCCTGACCAACTGGGTGATCTTGGCGTTGTACCTTTCCACCAGCATATCCCGGCCAGAATCGACAGTGTGTTGCCGGACGGCAGGGCCAAAACTGCCGGTCTGCTGGCAGGTGATCTCATCACCTCGGCCAATGGCCGCAATGTGCTGGACTGGAATGACTGGCTGAAGCTGGTGCATGACAATCCGGAAAAAACCATCGATGTGGGCATCATGCGCGGGGACCTGCCCTTGCAGCTTTCGCTGCGACCGGCAACAAGACTGGCAAACACCGGCCTGCCCGAGCTCGACAGCAATGGTCTTCCCCAAGGCTTCATCGGCGCGGCAGTAACGGTGCCGAAACTGCCCGAATGGATGAACCGCAGCGTGCACTACAACCCGCTGGCCGCCATTCCGCATGCGGTCAGGGAAACCTGGAACAACAGCGTGTTCGTACTGGTATCAATGAAGAAAATGCTCATTGGTCTTATATCGCTCAAGAATATCAGTGGTCCCATCACCATCGCCCAGGTGGCAGGCCAGACCGCCAGCATCGGATTCGAGTATTACATCAGCTTTCTGGCAGTGCTCAGTGTGAGCCTGGGCATATTCAATCTGCTGCCGATTCCTGTGCTTGATGGAGGTCATCTCGTCTATATCGGCATGGAAGCACTAATGCGCAAACCGGTGCCGCGGCGCTTCCAGGAATGGGGCCTGCAGGCAGGCCTGATGCTGGTGGCCGGTTTCATGTTTCTCGCACTCTATAACGACGTAAGTCGTTTGTTTTAAGGTAAGCCCTTCTGATGTTGTCGAAGTCCAGTAAACAATTCCTCTCCGCATGCGTGCTGGCCCTGATGGGTCTGCCGGCTGCGTTCGCCCAATCCATAACCGTCGCCGATATCCGTCTTGAAGGATTGCAGCGAGTGGCAGCCAGCAGCGTGTTCGGTCTGCTCAATGTCAAAGTCGGTGACAAGGTGGGGCAGGCTGAAATCTCCCGCATCATCCGTGATGTTTTCTCTTCAAACTATTTCGAGGACATCCAGGTTCTCACTGAAGAAAATGTGCTGATCATCCGTGTCAGGGAACGTCCGACCATTTCCGAGATCAACATCAAGGGCAACAAACTGATTCCCACCGATGCCTTGATGAAAAACATGGAAAAAGCAGGGCTGTCGGTAGGCCAGGTTTACCAGCCGTCCACACTGGATGGCATGCAGTTGGCGCTGGAAGAGGAATACGTGAAACAGGGCATGTATGGTGCCACTGTCGAGCTGGACGTGCAGAAGCAGGATCGCAACCGCACAGCACTCAATATCAATGTCAATGAAGGTGATGCTTCCAAAATCGTCCATATCAACATCGTCGGCAATGCCAAATTCGACGACGAGAAGCTGCTGAAGCTGTTCGAGCTGAAAAAATCCCACTGGATGTCCATCTTCAAGAAGGATGACAGATACGCCCAGGAGAAAATCAAGGGTGACCTGGAAAGACTGACATCGTTTTACATGGACCAGGGTTATGTGAATTTTGCAGTCACTTCCACCCAGGTTTCACTTACACCTGACAAGCAGCAGGTCTATATCACCATCAATATTTCCGAAGGTGATGTCTACAAGGTCAACGAAGTGAAACTGGCCGGGGACATGGTCAATTCCGAGGAATGGCTGCGCTTGACCATGCAGGTGGCCAAGGGGCAGGTTTTCTCGCAGCAACTGGTGACTTTCACATCCGAATTGATGACCAAGCTGCTCGGCAACAGCGGCTATTTCTTTGCCAAGGTTGAAGGTGTGCCGCATGTGAACGAAGCGGACAAAACCGTGGATATCACATTCTTCGTGGAGCCGGGTGAACGTACCTATGTGAACCGCATCAGTTTCAAGGGCAATACCAATACTGCCGATGAAGTCATGCGTCGCGAGATGCGGCAGATGGAAGGTGCGCCGGCTTCAAAATCGCTGCTCGATGCATCCAAGGTTCGCATGGAGCGACTGGGCTATTTCAAGAAAGTTGACTACACCACCAACAAGGTGGCCGGCACCGGTGACCAGATTGATGTGGAGTACACCGTAGAAGAACAACTGAATGGCAGCATAGGCGGCAGCATCGGGTACGGCCAGGTGGTTGGTTTGCAGTTAAGTGCCAATCTCCAGCAGGTCAACTTCCTTGGCACCGGCAAAACCATTGGCGTTAGTGCCAATACCTCGTCATACAGCACCAGCTACAACTTCAGTTATTTCGATCCGTACTACACCATCGATGGTGTCAGCCGCGGCTTCAGTCTTGGCTACACCACGTCAGACTATGCCAAGCTCAATCTTGCCAGTTACAGCACCAACCAGATTTCCGCCAGTACCACCTATGGTTATCAGCTCAGCGAAACCCAGAACCTGGCGTTCAATCTTGGCTGGAGCAACACCAAGATTGATGCCGGTGTTGGTCCGGTACAGGAAATCAAGTCCAGCGCAGTGCTGGATCCAGCCATTACCGACTACTTCGTGCAGCAGCCGCAATCGCAATCCAGCGGTATACCCGGTTTCGGCGGTCTCTACATCCCTGTCAGTGATGGTGTGACAGCACCACTAAGCAGCCTGCCAGCCAGTGCCTTCAACAACAACATGGGATTCCTTGATCGCGAGGGCAGCCGGTTCAATGATTTCACACTCAATGTCACCTGGTCAGAGTCCACGCTGAACAGGGGGATCTTCCCCACAGCCGGTAACGCACAGAGTTTGTCTTTTGAATTCACCATTCCCGGCAGTGATCTGAGTTTCTATCGTTTCCGCTACTTCGCCGAGAAGTATTATCCCCTGTTCGGCCAGTGGATAATTCACGCTCGTACAGATCTTGGTTATGGTGATGGTTACGGCAGCACTCAGCAGTTGCCGTTTTTCCAGAACTTCTATGCAGGCGGTCTGGGAACTGTTCGCGGATACCGGCGCAATACACTGGGGCCACTCGCAACGATTCCCTCCTATTACCTTCCCGGGTACTCAAAGTACGTCAAGGACAGGGATGGCAACATCCTGTATGACGCAGGCACTGGTGCTCCGGTAACGGATACCCAATCTCCGCAGGCCTATGCGCTGGAAGCGATAGTGGATGCCAATGGTGCTCCGGTACTGGATGCCAAGGGTATGCCAACCTACACACAAAAGCTGGCCCAGCAGGTCGCCTATACCGGTACACCGGCACCCTTCGGCGGCAATATTTCCACAACCGGCACGGTTGAATTGCTGTTTCCGCTGCCGTTTGTTGAAGATCGCAGCCGTGTGCGATCCAGCTTCTTCATTGACGCCGGCAACGTGTTTTCCTCCTATTGTACGGATGTGCAGGCTGCCAATAACAACTGCCTGAAATTCAATCTCAATGAATTGCGCTACTCGGCTGGCTTGTCCGTTTCCTGGCAGTCCGGCGCCATGGGCATCATGACGTTCAGCGTTGCCAAAGCCTTCAATACCAGTATCATAGACCAACATGAAGTGTTCCAGTTCAGTCTGGGCAATGCCTTCTGATTCCCCCCCCCTCTATCAACGATCCGTATCTGGAGAACCCTTACAATGAAAATGTCGTACTTGAACTGTGGCAAAGCCGCAGCTTCCGCCCTGCTGCTGGCGATGGTGGTTACCTCCGGGGCATCAGCTGCACAGGCTGACAGTGAAAAGACCGCAGTAGGCAGAGGCGCTCCCCTGCAGAAAGTGGCTGTACTCGACATGTCGGCAGCATTGTTCAATACCGATCGGGCCAAGGCGGTTGACCAGGAATTGCAAAAACAGACTGCCGATGACCAGACCAAGATCCGTTCGCTGGCCGAAGAAGGCAAAAAGTTGCAGGACAAGCTCAAGAAGGACGAGGCTGTCATGAGCGACGATGAAAAACGCAAGAGTTCCGAAAAGCTGCAGGAAATCGGCGTTCAATACCAATTCCTCAGCGAAAAGCTGCAGAAATTGTCGGAAGAGCGTCGTAACCAGTTCCAGCAGACCTATGCGCCCAACCTGATCAAGGCCATCAGCGAAGTGGTGCAGGAGGAAAATGTTGACATCCTGTTCCGTACAGAAGCGGCACCATATTACCGGAACGCCTACGACATCACCGCCCGGGTGACAGAAAAGCTCAACGCACAGAAATAAGCGGTGAGTCAGGCGAGTGACCACTATGACAGTCACAACCCTGAAGGAACTCGCCACAGCGTTGGGACTGGAATTGCGGGGCAGCAGATCTGCTGCCTCGACTGTGATCGAAGGCCTGGCTGCACTTGCCACAGCCGGTCCCGGCCAGCTCAGTTTCTACAATAATCCCCGGTACCATGCCGATCTCTGCAGCACCCGCGCAGCAGCAGTGATCCTGCGTCCGGAAGATGCCGCCGATTGTCCGGCAACCTGTTTGCTTAGCAGCAATCCCTATTTGTCATATGCGCAGGCCTCGCAATTGTTTGACTCCCGCCCTCATGAGCCTGTGACCATCCACGCCGCAGCCCATGTTGACCCGTCCGCACTGGTGGGAGCGGGGGTTTCGATCGCAGCCAATGTGGTTGTAGGTGCCGGAGTCAGTATCGGGGCCGGCACTGTGATCGGTGCCAATTGTGTGATTGGACCTGATTGCAGAATTGGTGCCGGTTGCCTGCTTTATCCCAATGTAACCCTTTATCATGCTGTCGTGCTGGGCGAGCGCTGCATTGTCCATTCTGCAGCAGTAGTGGGCAGTGACGGCTTTGGTTTTGCCAAATCCGGCAACCGGTATATCAAGATTGCACAGCTGGGTGCAGTGGTGATCGGCAATGATGTGGAAATCGGAGCTGGTTCCAGCATCGACCGCGGAGCACTGGAAGACACGGTGATAGAAGACGGTGTCAAAATCGATAACCAGGTTCAGATAGCCCACAATGTGCGAATCGGCTCCAATACTGTTATTTGCGGCTGCTGTGGAATCGCCGGTAGCTCGAGCATAGGTAAAAACTGTACTATTGCCGGAGGTGTTGGTGTGATCAATCACGTGAATATATGTGATGACGTCACCGTTACTGCCATGTCGCTGGTCAATCAGGACATCAGTGAGCCCGGGGTCTATTCTTCCGGAACAGGTATTGATGCAACCGGCAACTGGCGTCGCAACATAGTCCGTTTTCGCCAGTTGGATGAAATGTGGCGGCGTTTGCTCCGTCTGGAAAAGCACAAGCACAACTTGTCCTGACCTATCACCACCATTGTTTGCGCTGGAATGGCGCTGAAGTATGAACAGGATTATCCCATGATGCACATTGACCAGATCAAAGCCTATTTGCCGCAGCGCTATCCATTCCTGATGGTTGATCGCGTGCTTGAACTTGAAATGGGCAAGCGCATCAAGGCATTGAAGAACGTCACCGTCAATGAAGAGTTCTTCCAGGGCCATTTCCCGCACAAACCCATCATGCCTGGCGTTATGATCATTGAAGCGCTGGCGCAGGCGGCTGGAGTGCTGGGCTTCAAAAGCCAGGAAAAACTGCCGCGAGACGGTTATATCTATTATTTCGTAGGGGCCGACCATGTGCGCCTGAAACGACCGGTGGTGCCGGGTGACCAGTTGATTCTGGAAGCGGAACTGGTGGTGGTCAAACGCGGCATCTACAAATTCGAATGCAAGGCATCCGTAGATGGCGAACTTGCCTGCGAGGCCACAATTCTGTGTGCTGAACGCAAAGAAGAATCAAAATAGGCATGAATGGATTAATCTACTTTTGGTAACCCCGGACAACGGCAAGGTGTACTTGCGTGAGCAGCAACGCAGCAATAATTGATCCTACCGCCCGTTTGGGTGCCAATGTCAAAATCGGCCCGTGGACCATCATCGGGGCCGGTGTCGAGATTGGCGACGACTGCGAAATCGCTTCCCATGTGATCATCAAGGGGCCGACACGCATTGGCAAACGCAATCGCATCTTCCAGTTTGCGTCAGTGGGTGAGGATCCGTCCGACAAGAAATTCCATGGTGAAGTGACCTGGCTGGAAATCGGCGATGACAATGTCATCCGTGAAGGTGCCACCATTCATCGTGGTACTGAAATCGGCGGTGGAGTTACCCGCATCGGCTCCAACAACCTGTTCATGCCCTATACCCATGTGGCGCATGACTGTATCGTCGGCAACAACACCATCTTTTCCAACAACGCTGCCATCAGCGGCCATGTGATAGTGGAAGACTGGGTGATCCTGGGCGGCTTCGCCGGTGTGTACCAGTTTTTGCGCATCGGTGCCCACAGCTTCATCGGCGCGCAGACCCATGTGAACATGGACGTGCCAGCCTATATCATGGTCAATGGCAGTCCGCCCGAAGTGAAGGGCATCAATACCACCGGTCTTGAGCGGCGCGGCTTCAGCAAGGAAAGCATCCATCTGCTGCGCAAGGCCTTCAAGATCCTGTATCGTCACGGCAACACCCTGGACGAAGCACTGGCCGAACTGGAAACACTGGCACCGAACGCTCCGGAAGTCGGTATCCTGATCGAGTCTGTGCGCGCTTCCACCAAAGGTATTCTGCGCTGATGGATGCAAAGGTGCGTGTCGGCATCCTGGCAGGCGAAAGTTCCGGCGACATTCTGGGTGCGGGCCTGATGCAGGCCTTGCAGGCCGCAAATCCACACATCGTTTTCGAAGGCATCGGCGGCCCGCTGATGGCAGCCCAGGGTTTGCGCTCACAGGTACCGATGGAGCGGCTTTCGGTGATGGGCCTGGTTGAGCCGCTGAAACGGCTGCCGGAATTGCTCCGCATCCGTCGCGACGTGATTCGTCATTTCAGAAACAATCCTCCCGCCGTGTTCATCGGCATCGATTCGCCGGATTTCAATCTTGGCATTGAAGCAAAGCTGCGCGCTGCCGGCATCAGGACTGTGCATTATGTGAGTCCGTCTGTGTGGGCATGGCGCCGCCGCCGCATCCACAAAATTGCCAGGGCAGTTGATCTGGTGCTGACATTGTTTCCGTTTGAAGCGGATTTTTATCGCCAGCATCAGGTACCGGTGTGTTTTGTCGGGCATCCGCTGGCAGACCTGATTCCGCTGCAGCCGGACAAAACCGGCGCCCGAACACAATTGCAACTGGGCCATAACAACCGGGTACTGGCATTGTTGCCTGGCAGTCGTGCGGGCGAAGTTTCCAGGCTGGGTCCTGAATTCCTGCAAGCAGCAGCACTGCTGGCGGAGCGCGACCCCGCTCTGCAAATAGTACTGCCATTTGCCACTCCACTTTGCCGCTCATTGCTGGAACAGATGCCCGGGTACAAGACCTTGCTTGCCGGTGGCAGGTTGCGGGTGTTCGATGGTTCATCCAGACTCGCCATGCAGGCCGCCGATGGTGTGTTGCTGGCATCAGGTACTGCAACGCTGGAAGCCTTGCTGCTGAAGTTGCCGATGCTGGTTTGCTACAAGATGGCACCGGTGTCCTACGCGATCATTTCGCGGTTGTTGAAGGTGCCTTACTTTTCATTGCCGAATTTGCTGGCCGGGGAAAAACTGGTGGATGAACTGGTTC
The DNA here is from genome assembly GCA_903837345.1 of uncultured Gammaproteobacteria bacterium. Taxonomy (GTDB): domain Bacteria; phylum Pseudomonadota; class Gammaproteobacteria; order Pseudomonadales; family Pseudohongiellaceae; genus CAILUG01. The sequence goes on from CAILUG010000032.1 coordinate 10,375, forward strand.
AGGACCAGGTGAGGCCCGAAGTGCTGGCAGAAAAAATGCAAAGGTTGCTGTCAGTCCATGACAACAGCGATTTGCAAGCGCGTTATCTCTCCATTCATCAGTCATTGCGACGTGAGGCCAGCATGTGTGCCGCAGAAGCCGTGCTGAAACTTCTATGATGCAATCCGGACTCCTGTTTGCGTTTTTGGCCAGGCCACTGCAGTTGGTGGCTGGTGTGGATGAAGTGGGCAGGGGGCCGTTGGCCGGAGATGTCGTGGCCGCAGCCGTGATTCTTGATCCGGAACGACCAGTCACCGGTCTGGCAGACTCCAAACAGTTGTCGGAAGTGCAACGGGAACGGCTCTACCCGCTGATTATTGCCAATGCGCGTGCCTGGGCGGTGGCGCGTGCCTCGGTGGAAGAGATAGATCGCCTCAATATCCTGCATGCCTCGCTGCTGGCGATGACGCGAGCCGTGACGGCATTGGCGATTCAGCCGGATTTTGTCTATGTCGATGGCAATCGTTGTCCGCAGTGGCGCTATGCAAGCGAAGCCGTAGTCAAAGGCGACAGTCACTTTGCCGAAATAGCTGCAGCCTCGATCATTGCCAAAGTCACGCGTGACCGGGAACTGGTGGAGCTCGACTCTGTTTATCCCGGTTATGGCCTGGCACGTCATAAAGGCTATCCCACCAGGGACCATATCCAGGCTTTGCAGCAGTTGGGGGTGACCCCGATCCATCGACGCAGTTTTGCGCCGGTAGCGCAAGTAATTGATGCAGGCGAAAGTCCGCAATAAACTTTTTGCCGGCTTGCTTCTGACCATCCCTGCAGGTACTTTGGTTCCCTGATATTTCCACTTTTCGGCAGACATTATCCGGAATTCCATGAGCAGCAAACCCGGCTTTGTCCACCTCAGACTCCACTCCGAATATTCGATCGTGGACAGTCTGATCCGCATCAAACCACTGACTGCACGTGTGGCAGAATTGCATATGCCGGCGGTGGCAATCACTGACCACCTCAACTTCTATGCATTGATCAAGTTCTATATTGCAGCCAACAACAAGGGCATCAAACCCGTATGTGGCTGTGACATGCTGCTGGTTGAAGATGACAATCCGGACCAGTTGTCGGTGCTTGTGCTGCTGGTAAAAAATCTGCAGGGCTATCGGAATCTGGTGCAGCTGATTTCGCGTGCGTATCTTGAAGGACAGGCGCGCGGCAACATCACGGTGAAACGCAGCTGGTTGCCGGGCAATACCGGGGGCCTGATTGCACTGTCCGGCGCCGGCAGGGGCGATGTAGGGCAGGCGTTGCTTGCCAATGACATGGCACTGGCCAATACGCTATTGCAGCAATGGCAGCAATTGTTTCCTGACAACTACTATCTTGAATTGCATCGCACCGGCCGGCCGGGAGATGCGGAACATCTGCAAAGGGCGGTGGATCTGGCGCTCGCCACCGGCACGCCGGTGGTCGCCACCAACGATGTACGCTTCCTCAGGCAGCAGGATTTTGAAGCGCATGAAGTGCGGGTCTGCATCAATGAGCGCCGCACCCTCGACGATCCGCGCCGGCAGCGCACCTACTCCGACCAGCAGTATCTGCGCAGCACCGAAGAAATGCAGGAGTTGTTCAGCGATCTGCCGGAAGCGCTGGAAAATTCGGTGGAAATAGCCAAACGCTGCAATCTCGAGTTGCAACTCGGCAAGCCGTTCCTGCCCAACTACCCGATTCCGGACGGCATGACGCTGGCAGACTTTTTCCGTCTGGAATGCACCAAAGGTCTCGAGCTGCGTCTGCAAAAACTCTATGGCAAGACACGCACTGATTTGCCGCAGATACGGCAACGCTATTTTGACAGGCTGGAATTCGAACTCGGCATCATCAGCCAGATGGGCTTCGCCGGCTACTTCCTGATTGTGATGGAATTTATCCAGTGGTCGCGTGACAACGATATTCCGGTCGGACCGGGCAGGGGATCCGGTGCCGGCTCGCTGGTGGCCTATTCACTGCGCATCACTGATCTTGATCCGCTGGCCTATGATTTGCTGTTTGAACGTTTCCTCAATCCTGAACGTGTGTCTATGCCGGATTTTGACGTGGATTTCTGCATGGATGGCCGTGATCGCGTGATCGAACATGTGGCTGATCTTTATGGCCACGACGCGGTATCGCAGATCATCACATTTGGCACCATGGCGGCCAAGGCAGTGATCCGGGACGTCGGCCGTGTGCAGGGCAAGCCCTATTCACTGGCAGACAAGCTGTCGAAACTGATTCCGTTTGAAGTCGGCATCACACTGGAAAAGGCCCGCAAGGACGAGCCGCAACTGGTCGAGTTCCTGGCTGCCGATGCCGACGCCCAGGAAATCATGGACATGGCCGAGCAACTGGAAGGACTGGTGCGCAACGTTGGCAAGCATGCCGGGGGCGTTGTCATCGCTCCCACCAGATTGACTGATTTCACGCCGCTTTATTGCGACGAAAACGGCGCCAACCTTGTGACCCAGTTCGACAAAAACGATGTCGAGAGTGCCGGACTGGTGAAATTCGACTTTCTCGGTTTGCGCACACTGACCATCATCGACTGGGCAGTCCGCACGATTGCTGTTGCCCATCCCGACCAGCAGCGACTCGATATATCCACCTTGCCGCTCGATGATCCGAAAGTGTTCGCGATGCTGGAGAAAGGCGAATCATCCGCAGTATTCCAGCTGGAATCGCGCGGCATGAAAGATCTGATGAAGCGGCTGAAGCCGAGCAATTTTGAAGACATCATTGCATTGGTGGCACTGTTCCGGCCCGGGCCGCTCGGTTCCGGCATGGTCGACGACTTCATCGACCGCAAGCATGGTCGCAAAGAGGTCAGTTATCCGCATCCTGATCTGGAACCTGTGCTGAAAAATACCTACGGCGTAATCCTGTACCAGGAACAGGTGATGAAGATCGCGCAGGTGCTGGCCAATTACACACTTGGCGGTGCCGACATGCTGCGGCGTGCAATGGGCAAGAAGAAACCCGAAGAAATGCACAAGCAGCGGGTGATCTTCCTCGAGGGTGCTGCCGACCGCAACATCAACGCTGACCAGGCCAGTGCCATTTTCGACCTGATGGAGAAGTTTGCCGACTATGGTTTCAACAAATCCCATTCGGCCGCCTATGCGCTGGTGTCGTACCAGACTGCCTGGCTCAAGTGTTATTACCCGGCCTGGTTCATGTCGGCGGTGCTGTCAGCTGATATGCAGCACACTGACAAGATCGTTGTGATGGTGGAAGAGAGTCGTCGCATGGGGCTGAAAGTACAGCCACCTGACATCAACCAGGGCAGTTTCGCATTCACAGTCAACAAAGGCGGCCAGATTGTCTACGGGCTGGGCGCGATCAAGGGGCTTGGTGAAGGGCCAATACAGAACCTGATCCAGGTGCGCGAACAATTAGGGGCGTTCAAGGACCTGTTTGATTTCTGCAAACGTGTGGATCTCACTCTCGTCAACAAGCGCGCCATTGAAGCACTGATCAGGGCCGGAGCCTGCGACAGTTTCGGCGCTGATCGTGCCGTGTTGCTGGCCAGCATGGCAGAAGCGGTGCAAACCGCAGAACAGAACTCGCTCAACCAGCAAAGCGGCATTGGTGATCTGTTTGGTGAATCCGTAACTTCGGCAAGTGCCGGCGATGTCTACGCCAATTTCCGCCACATCAGGCCGTGGAGTGAACACAGGCGCTTGCAGGAAGAGAAGGACACGCTGGGGTTGTATCTGTCAGGACACCCGATCTCCGCATGTTTGCCGGAGTTGTCGCGCTTCGTGCGTCACAACATCAACAATCTCAAGGCAGAGAAAGGGCAGCAACTGGTGGCTGGCTTGGTGCATGAAGTGCGGCTGATCAAGAGCAAGAAAGGCGATGCCATGGCAGTTGTCACGCTTGATGACCGCAGTGGCCGCATTGAAGTGACCCTGTTTCCGGAAACCTGGCAGTACTATCGCGAGCTGCTGAAGCTGGATACTGTTGTGGTGGTGGAAGGCTCGGTAGCGATGGATGACTTCAATGGCAACAGCAAACTCAAGGTGACAGCCCGCCGGGTGCTGAAGCTGGAAGAGGCGCGCAGGGAGTTCGCACGCAGCTTGAGCCTGACCTTGCAAGCCCATCAATTGCAGGTAGAATCGCTGCCCGCTCTGGAGGCCCTGCTGGGCTCGTTCCGGCAGGATGGATCCATGCCGGCCAAGGCCCCGCCGCCAGCCCGCCAGGGCAGGGAAGGGCGTCAAACTGCAGCAGAAACGGAGACCAGGGAGCCCGGATGTGCGATCATTCTGCATCTGGAAAAAGCCGGTGCAGCCGGTGATGTGAAAGGAATAATCAATCTGGGTCCCAAGTGGCGGGTGCAGCCGGATGATGAATTGCTTGCCCGTTTGCGGGAACGTTTTGGCAGCACCAGTGTAGTGCTCAACTATTAGCAGTTAGGTAGCAGTTAGGAATTTTGGCCGTTAGCGAATTTATGAACCCTGATTATCTGGATTTCGAACAACCGATCGCCGAACTTGAGAGCAAGATCAATGAGCTCAGGCTGGTTGGTTCCGACAACAAGCTCAATATCAATGACGAAATCAGCAAACTCCAGGACAAGAGTCACAGGCTCACCGAGAAAATTTTCAGTTCGCTGACACCTTGGCAGATTTCGCAGCTGGCACGCCATCCGTTGCGTCCCTATACGGAAGACTATATCCGCCTGATCTTCAACGATTTCGATGAGCTGCATGGCGACCGCTATTTTGCCGATGATACGGCGCTGATCGGTGGCATTGCCTACCTGGAACAAATACCGGTGATGCTGATAGGTCACCAGAAAGGTCGCGGCACTACCGAAAAAGTGAAACGCAATTTCGGCATGCCCAAGCCGGAAGGTTATCGCAAGGCGCGGCGACTTATGTTGCTGGCGGAACGCTACCGCATGCCGGTACTCACCTTTATCGATACGCCTGGTGCCTATCCCGGAGTGGATTCGGAAGCGCGCGGCATCAACGAATCAATTGCCGAAAATCTGGCAGTGATGTCACGCTTGCGCACTCCGATCATTGCTACTGTTACCGGCGAAGGAAATTCCGGTGGCGCCATTGCCATAGGTGTGTGCGATCATCTCAACATGCTGCAATATTCCACCTATTTCGTTATTTCACCGGAGGGTTGCGCCACCATCCTGTGGAAGTCGTCTGATCACAAGGCGGCTGCAGCAGAGGCCATGGGTGTTACTTCCACCAGGCTGGAAGAACTGGGCATAGTTGACCAAACCATCGCAGAACCACTCGGCGGCGCCCATCGCGACATGAAAGGCATGGCAGAACGCCTGAAAGTCCAGTTGCTTGAACAGATAGATCGTTTCAGCAAAATGAACATGGAAGAACTGCTCGAGCGCCGCTATCGTCGCCTGATGAGTCATGGTGCCCAGCGTCCCCGCTGATCCCTCCGCCGGGACCGCCTTGCAGCCGTCCCGGTTACTCAAGCTGTGTCCGGCAATAACGTCAGCCAAGGCCCTGTGCGTGGCCTTCAGCGGCGGTCTGGATTCCACGGTCTTGTTGCATCTGCTGTGGCAGTTGCGTAACCAGGGCTTGCTCACGGCACCTTTGCGTGCGCTGCACGTTCACCATGGTTTGCAACGCGGAGCCGATGCCTGGCTCGAACATTGCCGTCAGCTTTGCCAGCAGTGGAACATTGCCTTCACCGGTTCGTGTGTCGATGCGGCAGCAAGGCGGGGAGAGAGTCCGGAAGCCAGGGCGCGTGAAGCCCGTTACCAGGCCTATGCTGTCGAGCTGCAGCCCGATGAATTCCTGGTGCAGGCCCATCACTGCGATGATCAGGCCGAAACCTTGCTGCTCAGACTGATGCGTGGCAGTGGCGTTGCGGGGCTCTCCGGCATGCCAGTGGAGCGGGTACTGGCCCATGGCCGACTGCTGCGTCCGCTGCTGGGGTTGCACAAGCAGGAGCTGGAAGCCTATGCATTGCACCACAAGTTGCCCCATGTCGAAGACCCCAGCAACGCCGACCACCGCTATGACCGCAATTTCCTGCGTGCCGAAATCCTGCCGAGGTTGCAACAGCGCTGGCCGGAGGCTGCGGCCTCGCTGGTGCGTTCAGTTGAACTGTTGCAGGAGGCAGAAACCCTGTTGCACGAACTGGCGGCGCTGGATTTGTCGTCAGCCGGTCTGGAGTTCCCCAACCGCTTGTCGCTGCCAGCACTCAGGCAGTTGAGTCCGGCCCGCCAGCGCAATCTGCTCAGGCACTGGCTTTTGCAACAGCCGGAGGAATTGGCGGGTACGGAAATGTCCTACCAGTTGCTGCAGCGCTGTGTACATGAATTGATCGCTCCGCAAACCGATGAATACGCAATGCTGGAGTGGGGAGAAGGCCGGAAAGCCAGGCAATTGCATCGTTACCGAAGTGCACTCTATCTGTTGTTGCCACTGCCGCAGGTACCTGCCTCCTGCAGTTGGGATCCGGATATGCTGCTGCAACTGCCGGCGCCGCTGGGTTGCCTGCAGTGGATGCTGCCGGCTGTGGCCAACACAGCGGAGCTGTTGCCGCTGGAAGTCAGCTTTCGCCACGGCAGTGAGCGCGTCAACAAGCCTGACGGACATCACCAGTCGCTCAAGCATTACTGCCAGCAGCGCGGTATCCCGCCGTGGCTGCGCGATCTGATCCCGCTGCTTTACCATGGGCATGAACTCTCCGCTATCGGGGAAGATTTATTGCCTGATACAATGCTGGCCCGCGTGGTAAAAAATGTGCGCCCGATACGTTGGCAAAGATCACAATTGCTTTGCGGTTGGTAGGCACCTCTGCTAATCTGAGCTCCCATCACGTACCTTGCCAAGTCTGATGGGCTGTAGATGACGAATTACATTTTTATTACCGGTGGTGTTGTTTCTTCCCTTGGCAAAGGCATCACCTCCGCCTCCCTCGCCGCCATCCTCGAAGCGCGTGGTCTCACAGTGACCATGCTCAAACTTGACCCCTACATCAACGTCGATCCTGGCACGATGAGTCCGTTCCAGCATGGCGAAGTCTATGTCACCGAAGACGGTGGCGAGACCGATCTTGATCTTGGCCATTACGAACGCTTCATCCACACGACCATGTCGAAACGCAACAATTTCACTGCCGGCCGCATTTACGAAGAAGTCATCAAGAAGGAGCGCCGGGGTGATTATCTGGGAGCGACCATTCAGGTCATTCCCCACATCACTGACGAAATCAAGGCCCGTATCACTGAAGGCGCTGCCGGTGCTGATGTGGCACTGGTGGAAATTGGCGGCACCGTCGGTGACATCGAATCACAGCCGTTCCTGGAAGCGGTGCGCCAGATGAAAGTGGAGCTGGGCTCGAACCGCGCTTTGTTTCTGCATCTGACGCTGGTGCCTTATATCGCGACCGCCGGTGAAACCAAGACCAAACCGACGCAGCATTCCGTACGTGATCTGCGCTCCATCGGTATCCAGCCGGATATCCTGGTGTGCCGCTCCGATCACGAAATCCCTGAATCCTCGTTGCGCAAGATTTCGCTGTTCACCAACGTCGAACTGCAGGCAGTGGTGCCACTGCCGGATACCGCCACCATCTATTCGGCGCCGCTGTTGCTGCATGCCACCGGTCTCGATGAAGTGATCGTCAAACGCTTTGGTCTGCAATGCAAACCGGCCGACCTGAGTGAATGGCAGCGCGTGGTCGATGCCGTGCTCAAGCCGGAGCGCGAAGTGACGGTGGCGATGGTCGGCAAGTACATGGAGCTGCTGGATGCCTACAAGTCGCTGATCGAAGCCATGAAGCATGCCGGCATCCAGACCAAGACCCGTGTAAAACTCCGCTACATCGATTCCAGTACACTGGAAGCCGAAGGAACTGATGTGCTCAAGGGTGTGGACGCCATCGTGGTACCAGGCGGCTTCGGCGAACGTGGCATCAATGGCATGATAATGACCGCCGAATATGCACGCGTGAACAGGATTCCCTATCTTGGCATCTGTCTGGGTCTGCACATTGCAGTGATCGAATTCGCAAGGAATGTGCTGGGACTCACGTCAGCCCACAGTACCGAGTTCGACCGCAATACACCGGATCCGGTGATCGCACTCATTACCGAGTGGACCAATGCCACGGGTGGAACCGAGTTGCGCAGCGAGAATTCCGATCTCGGCGGCACCATGCGTCTGGGTGGCCAGCAGTGCCGCCTGCTCGACGATACGGTGGTGAAAGATTGCTACCAGAAAGATGTGATCGTTGAGCGCCACCGTCATCGTTACGAGCTGAACAACAACTACATTGAGCTGCTTGAGCGCAATGGCTTGCGCATCACCGGCAAGTCCATCGATGGCAATCTGATGGAAGTCATAGAAATTACCGATCATCCCTGGTTTCTGGCTTGCCAGTTCCACCCGGAATTCACTTCGACGCCGCGCGGTGGGCATCCTTTGTTTACCGGCTTTGTGAAGGCGGCGATCAAACAGCATGCACTCATGGAACAGCGGGCGGAAGTATAAGTGGTGGCAGAAACTACCAGACAGGTGACGCTGCAACTCGGGAATATTCCCATCGCCAACCAGCTGCCGATGTTGGTGATCGGCGGCATGAACGTGCTGGAATCGGAAGAGCTGGCGTTGCAAGTGGCGGGTGAGTTCAAGCGCGTGTGCGCCAGGCTCGGCATCCCCTATGTCTTCAAGGCATCCTTCGACAAGGCCAACAGGTCTTCCATCAGTTCCTACCGTGGTCCCGGACTGGACAAAGGCCTGCAGATTCTCGCCCGCATCAAACAGCAGCTGCAGGTGCCTGTGCTGACGGATGTGCATGAGCCGCAGCAGGCAGAGGCAGTAGCGCAGGTGGTGGACATCCTGCAATTGCCGGCGTTCCTGTCACGCCAGACCGATCTGGTAATGGCATTGGCCAAAACCGGAGCAATCATCAATATCAAGAAAGCCCAGTTTCTGGCACCGCGCGAGATGGTGCATATCCTGCGCAAATTCGAAGAAGCCGGTAACCGGCAGTTGATGTTGTGCGAGCGGGGCTCGAGTTTCGGCTACAACAACCTGGTGGTTGATATGCTGGGTTTTCCGATCATGAAATCCTTCGGTTATCCGGTGCTGTTTGACGTGACGCACGCCCTGCAGATGCCGGGTGGACGCACTGACAGTGCCGATGGTCGTCGCCGGGATGTGCTGTCACTGGCGCGTGCCGGCATTTCGCAGGGTATTGCCGGATTGTTTCTGGAAGCGCATCCTGATCCGGATCAGGCCCTGTGTGATGGTCCTTGCGCGTTGCCATTGGCAGTGCTGGAACCGTTTTTGCAGCAATTGCAGGCGCTGGATAAACTGGTCAAAAGCCAGGCTGAACTGGTGATCCGTTGACGACAACTGCAACCCGGTATTTGTGTAAATTGTTTGTATCCGCAAGTTTTTGAAAGGTGAATGACAGTGAGTGAACCCACTACCCAGATTGCCAAAATAGTAGCCCGCGAAGTGCTCGATTCGCGAGGCAATCCCACAGTGCAGGCGGATGTAATCCTCAGTGGTGGCGCCAAAGGCACTGCCTGCGCTCCGTCGGGAGCGTCTACCGGCTCGCGAGAAGCGCTGGAACTGCGGGACAAGGATGCTTCGCGCTATCAGGGCAAGGGTGTGCTGAAGGCGGTAGGGTCTGTCAACAACGAGATTGCAGCTGCGCTCAGGGGCATGAATGCACTTGACCAGGCTGCGCTTGATGCCTGCATGATCAAACTGGATGGCACTGAAAACAAGGCACGCTTTGGTGCCAACGCCATCCTGGCAGTATCACTGGCGGCGGCACGCGCAGCTGCAACTGCCACCGGCAAACCTTTGTATGCCTGGCTCTCCGAACTGAATGGAACCGCTGGCAAATTCAGCATGCCGGTGCCGATGATGAACATCATCAATGGCGGCGAACATGCTGACAACAACGTCGACATCCAGGAATTCATGGTGCAGCCGGTTGGTGCGCCTGATTTTCGCGAAGCCTTGCGTTACGGTGCTGAAATTTTCCATGCACTCAAGGCTGTGCTGAAGAAGAAAGGGCTGAATACTGCCGTGGGCGATGAAGGCGGCTTTGCTCCCGATTTGCCCTCCAATGCCGCAGCGCTGGATGCAATCATGGACGCCATTGCCAAAGCAGGTTTCACTGCCGGCAAGGACGTTTATCTGGCACTCGACTGTGCCGCCTCCGAGTTCTACCATGACGGCAAATATGTGCTCGCAGGTGAGGGCAAACATTACACCAGCGCAGAGTTTGCCGATTATCTGGCCGGTCTTTGCAACCAGTACCCGATACTTTCAATTGAAGACGGCATGCATGAAAGTGACTGGGATGGCTGGGCCGGGTTGACCCGCAAACTTGGCAGCAAAATCCAGCTGGTGGGTGATGACCTGTTTGTAACCAATACGTCCATTCTTGAGCGCGGCATCAAGTCCCACATTGCCAATTCGATCCTGATAAAATTCAACCAGATCGGTACACTGACAGAAACGCTGGCAGCAATCCGCATGGCGCGTAATGCCGGTTACACGGCGGTGATTTCCCACCGTTCCGGCGAAACTGAAGACACCACACTGGCCGATCTGGCTGTCGGCACAGCGGCCGGCCAGATCAAGACCGGCTCGTTGTGCCGTTCTGACCGTGTTGCCAAATACAACCGGTTGCTGGTGATAGAAGAAGAACTGCATGGCAAGGCGTTATACAGGGGTTTGGCCGAGTTCAAACGCGGCTGACCATGGGGACCAACCGGGTTGAATCATGAAAATCGTTCTGGCAATCCTGATAGTGGTGTTGGCGGTATTGCAGGTCCGGCTGTGGCGGGGCGAAGGCAGCCTGTCGGACATCGACCGGCTCGAGCATGAAATTGCCGCCCAGACCACAACCAATGCCGGTCTCGAGCAGCGCAACAAGGGCCTGTTGCATGAAGTCAGTGACCTGAAGACGGGACTGGATTCAGTGGAAGAACATGCCAGAAGCGAGATGGGACTGATCAAGCATGGCGAAACCTATTATCTGATCGTCGACAAGAACCAGGCACGCAACGCGATGGCTGCAGCACCGACGGCACGTTGATCGCATGGGCAATACAGACCGGGCCGGCACAAGGTTCCATCTGGTATTGCCAGCTGCCGGCAGTGGCCAGCGCATGGCAAGTGACCGCCCCAAGCAGTATCTGGAAATCGATGGCCGCACTTTGTTGCAACATACGCTGGAACGGCTGGGTGTCATGGATTGTATTGATCGCATCGTGCTGGTGCTGGCAAACGACGACAGCTGGTGGCCGGCAATCGAGCCACGTTTGACAACTTTTCTGCGCAGAAAAATCCAGGTTGCAGCCGGTGGTGCAGAACGTTGCGATTCTGTCCGCAATGGTTTGCTGGCAATCCGGCACCTGGCCGGCAATGAGGATTTTGTGCTGGTGCATGATGTGGTGCGTCCATGTGTGCGGACTGGTGATGTGAGATTGCTGATTGATGCAGTGCGTGATGAAGTGGCCGGAGGCTTGCTGGCGACCCCGTTGCGCGACACGCTCAAGCGCGCAGATGATGCAGGCAGGGTGGAGCAGACCATGGACCGTTCCAGGCTCTGGTGTGCAGCGACACCGCAGATGTTTCGTTATCACATTCTGTTGCAGGCTCTCGAAACAGCCACTGCCAACGGCCGCAAGGTGACTGACGAGGCTGAGGCAGTGGAGGCGCTGGGTTACAAGGTCAAGCTGGTACAGGGTCATGCCGACAACATCAAGATTACCTATCCGGATGACTTGCAGCTGGCCACATTGATTCTGGGAGTGGCTGACTGAATGCAATTCCGTATCGGCAATGGTTATGACGTGCACCGGTTCGCGGATGCAGAAGAATCCGGCGCTGTGATTACGATCGGAGGTGTAGCCATCGCCAGCAAAAAGCGTTTGTTGGCGCATTCTGATGGTGATGTGCTTGTGCATGCGTTGTGTGATGCGTTGCTGGGTGCGCTGGCATTGGGTGACATAGGCCACCATTTTCCGGATACCGATCCACGTTACCGTGGCGTCAGCAGTTTGTTGCTGTTGCAGCAAGTGATGATGCTGGTGGGGGAAAAGGCATGGGAGATTGCCAATGTTGATCTTACGCTCATTGCCCAGGAGCCCCGTTTTGCTCCACACGTGCTTGCGATCCGCAACAGTCTGGCAACAACGATGAAAATTGCTGCAGACCGGATCAGTGTAAAAGCCACAACGACTGAAGGTCTGGGATTCACCGGTCGCAAAGAGGGTATCGCGTGTCAGGCAGTGGCCTTGCTGCAAAGGCAAGTTCCGGCATGAATTGGCAATCCGATCTGGCAGGCTTGCATCATGCATTTGGAGGGCCGGTACTGCAGGGAGTTTTCAAACAGTTGCCGGCAGATTTCCAGGTGGAAGAGGAGCTGGGGTTTCAGCCCGACGGTGCTGGTGAGCATGAATTCCTGTTCATTGAAAAATCCGGCCTCACCACAACCGAAGTACAGGCACAATTGGCGCGCTGCTATCGTCTGCCGGTGCAAAGGGTGAGTTTTTCCGGCATGAAAGACAGGCAGGCCCTCACACGGCAGTGGTTCAGCGTGCATGAAGCCACCAGCAAACCGGCGCAGCAAACCGAAGTTGAAGTGGCCGGTGTGAAAGTCTTGCAGCGCTGCCGCAACAGCCGCAAATTGCAGCGGGGTTCGCACAAGGCCAACCGGTTCGTGATTACGGTGCGTGAATGCACCCGGCTGGACAGCAGCGGCAGCAACAACTGGCAGCAGCGTGTGCAGGACTTGCGGCAGCGGGGGGTGCCCAATTATTTCGGACCACAGCGCTTCGGCTGGCAGGCAGACAATCTGCAACAGGTGGCGCGCTGGTTCGCGGGCGAGGACCCGGCTCCAAAATCGCGCAACCGTCGCAGCATGTTGCTGTCATCTGCGCGCAGCATGGTTTTCAATGCAGTACTGTCCGAACGGGTGGCAGGCGGCAACTGGGACAAGATACTGCCGGGAGAAGTAGTGGCACTCAGTGGCACTGCCAGCACTTTTGCGGGCAGCCAGGCGTCGCCACAACAACTGCAACAGCGTCTGGATGAATTCGACATTCACCCCACCGGTCCGCTGTGGGGAAGCGGTGATACCCGCACCAGCGGGCAAGTGGCAGAATTGGAATCGGCAGTGGCAAAGCGTTATGCGGACTTGGCCGCCGGCCTGGAGCAACATGGATTGCAACAGGAAAGGAGAGCGCTGCGCTTGCAGGTTTCTGAACTGCAAGCCGATTTGCAGGCCGGTATTCTGGTATTGTCATTCAGACTGACGCGAGGGGCTTATGCGACTTCGGTTCTGCGTGAGCTTTTGCGGTGGGAGAGTCAATGAGTCTGCTGGTATCCAATGATGATGGAATGCATGCCCCGGGGTTGCAGGCCCTGGTGGAGGCGCTGGAGGATGCGGGCCTCGGGTTCACTGTGGTTGCGCCGGATCGTGACCGTTCCGGAGTGAGCAACTGCCTTACTCTCGATCGCCCCTTGCAGGCGGTGCGCCTGGATGACCGGCGTATCGCAGTGGATGGAACTCCGACCGATTGCATCCATTTGGGTACTGCAGGTTTGTTTCTGCCCCAGCCGGAGCGAGTGGTTTCCGGAATCAATTTCGGAGCCAATCTTGGCGATGATGTGTTGTATTCCGGTACTGTGGCCGCAGCGATGGAAGGCAGATTCCTGGCCAGGCCCGCGCTGGCGGTATCACTGGTGGTCACTGATTTTGAGGGTGCTGTAGTCAAACGCTTTCATGCAGCTGCTGCCATTACCCTGTGGTTGCTGCAACAAGTGGATAAATTGCCGTTGCCGCCCCGCACAGTGCTCAATATCAATATTCCTGATTTGCCAATGTCGGCTATCAAGGGAATCAGGATGACCAGGCTTGGCCAGCGTCTGAAGGGCGAGAATCCGATCGCCACCTCCAATCCGCGCGGCAAGACCCTTTACTGGATAGGCAGGGCAGGAGGCCCGGTCGCACGTGAGCCGGGCTCCGATTTTCATGCGGTGGAAGAAGGTTATGTTTCAGTGACGCCCATTCATGCCGACATGTGCAGTGTTGAGGCCATGCAAATGTCAGACACGGCCTTTGCCGCCCTCAGTCATGCTTTTGGAAACAGGCACCGATGAGCAACCGTCTGCATCAGGGCATCGGCATGACCTCCCAGCGCACCAAGGAGCGGATGGTGCAGCGACTGGGTGACCAGGGCATCTCCAATCTGAGGGTGCTGGAGGCCATGCTGCATGTGCCGCGTCATCTGTTTGTGGATGAAGCCTTTGCCCAGCGCGCTTACGAGGATGCCTCGTTGCCGATTGCCTTCAACCAGACCATTTCCCAGCCGTGGATTGTGGCGCGCATGACTGAAATTCTGGTAAATGCCCTGCCTGACTGCACACCGAATATTCTGGAAATCGGCACCGGTTGTGGCTACCAGACAGCCATACTGGCACGGCTGTTTGATCATGTGTACAGCATTGAACGCATCGCTGGTTTGCTGGAAAAAACCAAAGCAAGATTGACCGGGCTCGGGATTGCCAACTTGTCGTTGAAATGTGCTGATGGCAGTTTTGGCTGGTCGCAGCATTCACCATTCGACGGGATAATCATCACCGCCGCAGCCCCGGAACTACCCCCGGCACTGGTCAAACAGTTGTCTGACGGGGGGGTGTTGGTGGTGCCGGAAGGGACTAACCAGCAAGTTCTGCGGGTTTATCGCAAGAATGGCAACTCGCTGGAAGTGCAAAATCTGGAACCGGTACGGTTTGTGCCTTTATTGGGCGGGGTAGAGCGCTAGCTGTGGATGCTGGCCAATGCTGCCAAATTTGACGATAAATCAAACAGTTCCACTGCTTGAACTGCAAATAGATTTTGACAGCAGGAGGTCCGATCTCTATCATGCGCGCCCATGTTGCCGGACCACTTACCTGAACGTGTTGATGCCGCCAAGTTGTTTGCACGCTTTGGCAGTATAGAAGCGGCTTTACCGCTGGGGCGACTCTCCCGCCTTGTGCCTTATCTGGCAGGTACGGATGGCCAGGCAGAAGTGTCATTGAAATTCGGTTTGGATGCAGAAGGACGCAAGCTGCTGTCAGGTTCAGTGGTTGCCAACCTCGATCTGGTTTGTCAGCGGTGTCTGAAAGGCATGAAAGTGCCGGTGAGCAGCGAGCTGTCCCTGCTGGTCTTCAATGATCGCAAGGAGCTGGATGGTCAAATGAGCCAGCAAGCCCAGGAAAACCTGGCTCAGGATGTACTGCTGCTGGATGAAATGCAGTCTGTTGAAGTCCAGTCTGAGGGGCCTTCTGCTGGAAAGCCGGATGGAAAGTCCGACAAGGGCAACCAGGAACTGGATGTAATAGCGCTGGTCGAAGATGAGCTGATCCTCAGTTTGCCGTTGGCCCCGATGCATGAAGATGTGGATTGCAACAAGCTGTGGTCCAGGATTCGTGACCAGGAGCCGCAAGAAGAAAGGCACGACCTCGGCAGTTCTGGCAATAATCCGTTTGCCATGCTGGCTAAATTGAAAAAAGACCTGCCTGGCTGAACTGGCCAGAAAGGCAAGAATTGGTAGTTTTATGTAACATTAAACATGTTATATAACTGGTTGAAAATTAGTAATAATTTGTCTGCATTGCGCAGATAGGAGCGAAAGCCATGGCCGTACAACAGAACCGCAAAACCCGATCCAAGCGCGATATGCGCAGATCCCACGATGCACTGACCGCATCCACCATATCTACTGACAGTGAAACCGGTGAACGTCATCGTCGTCACCACATGACTGCCGACGGTTTTTATCGTGGTCGTCAGATCGTTCAGGTCAACAAAGACTGAAATACCTGTTGTGTCCCGCTTTGAGCGGTGACACAGCCTGCAAAAACAGCTCATTTGAGCTGTTTTTTGTTTTGTCCGCCTGCGATTCCACTTACCCAGCCCCTGTAACGCGCTATGTCGACACCATCCACCGGTAAATTTGGCATGGTATTCCCCGGCCAAGGCTCCCAGCACATCGGTATGCTGGCTGAACTTGCTGCCGGTTTTGACAGTGTAGCTGCCACTTTCCGCGAAGCCTCCAATGTTCTTGGTTACGATCTCTGGCTGCTGGCCCAGTCGGGCCCGTCGGAACAGCTCGCCTTGACGCATGTCACCCAGCCGTTGATGCTGACCAGCTCCTATGCCATTTGGCGGGTTTGGCAACAGCAAGGCGGCCGCCAACCCGCACTGATGGCTGGTCACAGCCTTGGAGAATACTCAGCGCTGGTGTGCGCAGGAGCCCTCGATTTTGCGACTGCGGTGGACCTGGTGAAAAAACGCGGCGAATTCATGCAAAGTGCAGTGCCGTTGGGAACCGGAACCATGGTAGCTGTACTTGGTTTGGAAGATACAGAAGTGGTCAGATGTTGTGCTGCTGCCAGCGATGCCGAGGTCGTTACGGCTGCCAACTTCAATTCGCCAGGCCAGGTCGTGATTGCAGGCCATGTTGCTGCAGTGGAACGTGCTGTGTCGCTGTGCAGGGAAGCGGGTTCCAAACGCGCCATCCCATTGTCAGTGAGTGCACCTTTCCATTGCCCCTTGATGCAGCCAGCTGCTGCACAATTTGCCGCTGTTCTCGCCAAAGTTGCGATGAAATCCCCGCAAATTCCGGTATTGCAGAACTATGGATTGGCAACCAGCAGCGATCCGGAGCAGATCCGCCGCAATCTGGTAGCCCAGATTTCCAATACCGTACCCTGGGTTGCCACGATGAACCTTTTTGCAGAACGCGGGGTCTTGCAGTTACTTGAGATTGGTCCAGGCAAAGTGCTTGCCGGGTTCAACAAGCGCATCAATCCTGCACTGGAAACCATTGCAGTCAACGATCCGGCCAGTTTGAGCCAGGCTTTGGCTCATATATCGGCACTGGGTGCAGAGCCAGGAATTTGACCATGGGCATTGAAAACAAAATTGCAGTTGTCAGCGGTGCCAGCCGGGGGATAGGGAAGGCCATTGCACTTGAGCTTGGCAAGCGTGGAGCAGTGATTATTGGAACTGCCACCAGCGAAGCCGGTGCTGTGCAGATATCAGGTTATTTGCAGGCAGCGGGCATCAAAGGGCAAGGAATGGTACTGGATGCCGGTTCTGATGCCTCTACCGAAGAGTTTTCCAAACAGGTACAGGCTGGGTTCGGGACTGTTGAAATTCTGGTCAATAACGCCGGCATCACGCGCGACAACCTCATGCTGCGCATGAAGGAAGAGGAGTGGAATTCCGTCATCAATACCAACCTGGGTTCGGTTTTCCGTCTCAGCCGCAGTTTTTTGCGCGGGATGGCCAAGGCCAGGTGGGGCCGCATTATCAGCATCAGTTCTGTGGTGGGTTCCAGCGGCAATGCCGGCCAGGCCAACTATGCCGCAGCCAAAGCCGGGATGGAGGGATTTTCACGCGCATTGGCGATGGAGATTGGCAGCAGGGGCATCACAGTCAATTGTGTGGCGCCCGGGTTCATTGATACCGACATGACGCGCAATCTGCCGCCTGAGCATGCAGAAGCGCTAAAGAGCAAGATTCCGCTGGGACGCTATGGTCAACCGGAAGAAATCGCCGCAGTAGTAGGTTTTCTGGCCTCCCAGGAAGCCGGCTATATCACTGGCGAAACCATCCATGCCAATGGCGGTATGTATATGGCATAATCTGACCTGTTGCCTGAATGCCTGACCAACTATTACAACCAACACAACTGCAACAACCAATCTCTTCGTATCTGGAGCTTAAAGCAAAATGAGTAGCGTTGAAGAACGAGTCCGAAAAATTGTCTGTGAACAACTCGGCGTCAAAGAAGAAGAAGTAAAAAATGAAGCGGCCTTCGTGGAAGATCTCGGTGCCGATTCACTGGACACTGTCGAGCTGGTCATGGCCCTTGAAGAAGAATTTGAAACTGAAATCCCTGATGAAGAAGCTGAAAAGATCACCACTGTTCAGCTGGCCATCGATTACATCAACAAGCATCTCACCTGATTTACGGCCTGCTTTGGCCTGGTCTTGACCAACATCCACAAGATGCTGCGTTATCAGACACACGTTGCGAAGCTGCTCCGGTTGCCCCGGAGCGGCTTTTTTCATGAATGGGCTTTTCATGAATGGGCGTTAACGCTGTTTTCAGCGGATTGGCGCGGTTACGGTACATTTGCTTCAAGCGCTGCAGGCGCTTGTTGCGGGGTTGGTTTCCTTATGTTCCAACAGTCTGGCAGGAGAATGTGTGTCGCGTAGAAGAGTGGTAGTTACCGGCATTGGAGCCCTGACCTGTCTAGGCAACAATTGCGCAGATACGTGGCAGGGGTTGTGCGAGGGCAAAAGCGGCATTGCGCCCATCACCCAATTTGATGTTTCTGCTTTCACCACCCGTTTCGGTGGTTCGATCCGCAACTTCGATATCACTGAATACATTCCCTTGAAGGAGGCCCGTCGCATGGACGAGTTTCTCCATTACGGCATCGCCGCAGGGCAACAGGCAGTCAGGGACGCAGGGCTGGAGCAGGCCGGATACGATCCGCTGCGGGTAGGTGTGGCCGCAGGTTCCGGCATCGGTGGCATCACTTCAATTGAAGAGGCGCTGCATACTATTGACCGCAGCGGACCTCGCAAGATTTCCCCGTTTTTTGTGCCTGGTTCCATCATCAACATGATCTCGGGCACTCTTTCAATCCAGTTCAATTTCCAGGGACCGAACATTGCTGCTGTCACCGCTTGTACTACCGGTACCCATAACATAGGTCTGGCAGCGCGCCTTATCTCGTATGGCGATGCTGATGCGATGGTGGCGGGTGGTTCGGAAAAAGCCACGTCTCCGGTGGGTCTGGGTGGTTTTTGTGCCTCACGTGCACTCTCCACCCGCAATGACGATCCGGTCACTGCCAGCAGGCCCTGGGACAAGGACCGTGACGGTTTCGTGCTGAGTGATGGCGCCGGCATGCTGGTGCTGGAAGAATACGAAGCTGCCAAAAAGCGCGGGGCACGGATTTATGCAGAACTGGTCGGCTTCGGCATGAGTGGAGATGCCTTCCATATCACCTCGCCGTCCGAACATGGCCGTGGTGCAGCTGCGTGCATTCGCAATGCCTTGCGCGACGCCAGGCTTGATCCGCAGGACGTCCAGTACATCAACGCACATGGCACCTCAACCCCGGCCGGCGATCTGGCAGAGACGCAGGCGATTCATACGGTATTCGGTGCCAACGCAGGCAAGGTTGCAATCAGTTCCACCAAATCGATGATAGGTCATCTGCTGGGTGCATCAGGTGCAGTGGAAGCCATATTCAGCATTCTGTCGTTGCGTGACCAGGTTGCTCCGCCAACGATCAACCTGCAAAACCCTGGTGAAGGCTGTGATCTGGACTATGTCCCCAATACGGCCCGCCAGATGAAGATGGATGTCGTAATCAGCAACTCGTTTGGTTTTGGTGGTACCAACGGGTCGCTGGTGTTCAAACGTCTCTGACGCCAATGCTGCTGAACGGACAGCCCGCTTCCGAAATCACTTTGCTGGATCGAGGTCTGGCTTACGGCGACGGTTTGTTCGAAACCATTCTGGTCTGTCATGGCAAACCGGTATTTCTGGCAGAACATCTCGCGCGCTTGCAGCACGGTTGCCAACAGCTGGGCATGGAACTGGACAGTGGCGCACTGCAGTCGGAACTGGCAACTGTGCTGGCAACTGCCGCTGCCCACAGCGTTCTGAAAATAATGGTAACGCGTCATGCCAGTGGTCGCGGTTATCGTCCTGGCAATGCAACCTGCAATCGCATCCTGTCCATGCACCCTGCACCCGGTTACCGCGATCGGCATCCTGAGCTGGGAATTGCAATGTTCCTGTGCAAGCAGCAGCTTTCGCGCCAGCCGGCATTGGCAGGACTCAAGCACATGAACCGTCTCGAACAAGTGCTGGCCAGTCGTGAATGGCCGGATGAATCCTTCATGGAAGGCTTGATGCTGGATACTGAAGGCCTGGTGATTGAAGGGACCCGCAGCAATGTGTTTGCAGTCATTGAGGGCAAATTGCTGACACCGGATTTGTCGCACTCCGGCGTAAAAGGTGTGATGCGGAATGTACTGCTTGAAAAGTTCGGCGCAGCAGCCACAGTCGCTGCCATCAGCTTGCAGCAATTGCGCGAAGCCGATGAAATATTCATCTGCAACAGTATCAACGGAGTCTGGCCGGTGCTGACGCTGGCAACTGCAGACGAAACCTGGTACTTCAGCTGCGGGCCCCGGGCCAGTCAGGCGCAGGCCTGGTTTGCCGGGGCGCTGGCATGAAAGCCTGGCTGGTTCTGCACTGGCGGCGGGCAGGCCTGTTTGCGGCTTTGCTGCTGGTCATGGCATTGGTTGGGCGCTACTGGTTGTTCCTGCAGCATCTCAAGGCGCCGTTGCTGCTGCAGAATCCCTACGTGCTCAATGTCGAAAATGGCAGCAATTTCACCCGTATTCTGCGGCAGCTGCAGAAAGACGCGATCATCGACAATGATGACCTGCTCTACTATGTGCGATACAACCATCTTGCCAGCCAGATCAAGGCCGGCGAGTATGAGCTGGTGGCCGGCATGACAGCGCTGGGTCTGGTGCAGCTGCTGCAGGAAGGCAGAGTCATTGAATACCAGGTGCGTATCGGGGAAGGCTGGACGCTGCGGGAAGCAATCGAAGCACTTCACCTGCAGCCGGCGCTGAAACCCTTGCTCAATGCGGACGATGCGCAGGCACTGCAAACAGCATTCGGCACTGACCACTATCCTGAAGGCATGGTATTTCCGGAAACCTATAACTTTGTTCGCAATACCACTGATCTGGAAATCCTGCTGAGAGCCAAAGCACTGATGGATCGCATGCTGCAAGCAGCGTGGGTCGAGCGGGACGAGGGTTTGCCGTATCAAAGGCCCTCTGAAGTGCTGATCATGGCCTCCATCATCGAAAAGGAAACCGGCCTGACTGTGGAACAACCCCAAATCAGTGGTGTGTTTGTCCGCCGCTTGCAACAGCATATGAAACTGCAGACAGATCCGACTGTCATTTATGGAGTTGGTCCTGCGTTCGATGGCAATCTCACGCGCTTGCAGCTGCAGACCGATACCCCCTACAACACCTACACTCGCGACGGCTTGCCGCCCACACCCATTGCGTTGCCCTCACGCAACGCCATCCTTGCCAGCGTGCATCCTGCAGCAGGTACTGCACTTTATTTTGTGGCAAAAGGCGACGGTACCCACTATTTTTCAGCTACGCTTGCAGAGCACAATGCGGCAGTTCGGCAATACCAGCTCGGAATAAAACCATGAGTGAAAACAGGCAACCAGGCAGAGGCAGGTTCATTGCCATTGAGGGCGTAGATGGCGCCGGCAAAGGCGTGCAGAGCCGGCTGCTGCGGGATGCGTTGCTAAGTTGCAAGGTGCCGGTGCTGCTGACCCGTGAGCCTGGAGGTTCGCCGGGAGCAGAGGAGATACGGGCGCTGCTGGTCAGCGGTGCTACCGACAAATGGGACAGTATGACTGAACTGCTGTTGGTCTATGCGGCGCGTCGCAGCCATTTGCAGCAAACGATATTGCCGGCGCTGGCGCAAGGGACCTGGGTGATATCGGATCGTTTTGCAGATTCTTCACGGGCGTTCCAGGGAATTGCCGGCGGTCTCGGTCTGGATGTGGTGGAAAAGATCCACCAGGAAGTGGTGGGAAACAACAATCCGGATCTGGTACTGGTGCTGGATCTGGATCCCCGCCTGTCGCTGGACCGGGCCAAAGCGCGAGGAACCGGCGAAGACCGTTTCGAGAAAAAAGGCGAAGCCTATCAACGCAAAGTGCGCGATGGATTCCGCATGCTGGCGCAACGCTCGCCACAAACGCATCGGCTGATTGATGCCAGTGCAAGTGTAGAAGCAGTTGCACTTGCCATCCGGCAACAGGTGGCGGCGGCGTTGCAATTGTCCGCACTGGTTTCGGTGGAGTAGGCCATGTCGGAATCATTGATCCAGACCAGTCTCTTGCCATGGCAACAAACACAGTTCCAGCGCTTGCAGGTGCTGCAGAGCAATAACCGTCTGGCGCATGCATGGCTGCTGGCCGGCAAGCCTGGCATTGGCAAGCTGGCGTTTGCCCAGCACTTTGCGCGGCAGCTGTTGTGCCGCAAGGCCACCAGTCACGGCCCGTGTGGAACTTGCCAGGATTGTCATTTGTTTGCCGCCGGCACTCATCCCGATCTGCAATTGCTGCAGCCAGAAACGCGCCAGTTGAAGATAGAGCTGATCCGTGAAGCGATAGCGTTTGCGCAAAACACCTCCCAGCGCGGTGGTGCCAAGGTCATCATCATCAATCCGGCGGAATCGATGAACATCAATGCTGCCAATGCACTGCTCAAAATTCTGGAAGAGCCACCCGCACAAACCTTCCTGTTGCTGGTAAGTGAACAGCCCGGGTTGCTGTTGCTAACCTTGCGCAGTCGTTGTCAGCGGCTGGATTTTCCGTCACCTCCGGCTGCCCAGGCACTGGCCTGGCTGCAACAGCAGCCGGATGCAGACACGAGCGCCGTTTTCCATCTGCAATTGGCGCAGGGAGCTCCTTTGCGCGCGCTCGCCCTGATGCGGGCAGGAACCGAACAGGCATTCGGAGCCTTGATCCAGAATCTCGAAGCGCTGGCCAATGGGGAGACTACGCCGGTGCAGGCAGCAAAAAAGTGCGAGGAAACCGGAATTGCCGCCTGCATCGACTACCAGTTGCTGGGTGTATCCGGTTTGCTGGCGGTGTTGCAAGGAGGTGTCGAGTTGCCGGTTGCTGCGCTGACCCCCTTGTTGGCCCGGTGTAATCAGGTGGCAGGAACCGGTATGATCCGTCGCCTGCACGATTATTATCAGAGTCTGGTCAAGGCCAGAAAAACTGCAATGGCCACCAATAACGCCAACCCCTTGTTGATGCTTGAGGCCCTGTTCTCGGAATGGAGTCGTGTGACAGCATTCAACAGGGCCAGATCCAGCTGAAGCAACAGGATATGGAACCCAACACACCTGCCGCCGGCAGCAAACACGGAATATTGTCGATCAGCATCAAGGATCTGGCCGTGCTGTATTCGGCCTATATGCCGTTCATTGAAAACGGGGGGCTGTTCATCCCCAGTCGCAAACCCTACGAAATCGGTGACGAAGTTTTCATTCTGCTCGGACTGATGAGGAGGTGGAGCGTATCCCGCTGGCTTGCACCGTGGTATGGCTGACACCACAGGGAGCCCAGGGTGGCAGAGCCCAGGGCATCGGGGTCAAATTCAATGACAAGGACAATCCCGCCAAACCCCAAATCGAAAAGTACCTGACCGGCATGCTCAACAGCGACCGGCTCAGTCATACGCTTTGATTCGCGCCTGATACCAGTATTTCCAGTACCCGGAGTTCTTCATGAAACTTTCTGATTGCCATAACTTCCAGCATTTCCGCCAACTGGCCAAGGAACGCTTGCCGTCGCCGATCTTTCATTACATTGATGGCGCTGCCGATGACGAGCTCACCTATCGCCGCAACACTGCCGCCTATGATGACGTGGATCTGGTTCCCAATGTTCTGGCCGGTGTTGAAAACATCGACATGTCGGTGACCTTGTTTGGCAAAAAACTGGCGATGCCGCTCTATTGTGCGCCTACTGCGCTGCAACGCCTGTTTCATCACGATGGTGAAAGGGCGGTAGCGAAAGCGGCGCAGAAATTCGGCACCATGTTCGGCGTGTCGGCACTCGGCACTGTCAGCGTCGAAGAAATCGGCGCCATGATCGATACACCCAAAATGTTCCAGTTCTATTTCCACAAGGATCGCGGTTTGAACGACAGCATGATTGACCGCGCCAAAGCCGCCAAATTCGATGTGATGGCGCTGACTGTGGATACCATCACCGGCGGCAACCGGGAGCGTGATTTGCGCACCGGCTTTACATCACCGCCAAGACTCACACTTTCCAGCTTGCTGAGTTTTGCGACACGCCCGGAATGGACCATCAATTATCTGACACATCCCAGGTTCGATTTGCCACACCTCAGCACCCACGTGAAGGAAGGTTCCAACGTGGCGATGTCGATCGGCAGTTATTTCTCGACGATGCTCGACCAGTCGATGAACTGGAAAGATGCAGAAAACATTCGCGCACGCTGGGGCGGACATTTTGCGCTCAAAGGCGTGATGAGTGTGGCTGATGCCAAACGTGCCGTTGACATCGGCTGCACCGGCATCATGGTGTCCAACCATGGCGGACGTCAGCTCGATGGCGGACGCAGTTCATTCGATCAACTGGCGGAAATAGTGGATGCTGTTGGTGACAAGCTCGACGTGGTCTGTGAAGGCGGCATACAACGCGGAACCCATGTACTGAAAGCACTGTCGCTGGGCGCCAAGGCCTGTTCCGGTGGCCGCATGTATTTGTACGCACTTGCCGCCGCTGGCCAGCCGGGTGTGGAACGCGCGCTCGGCCAGTACCGCATCGAAATCGAACGTGCGATGAAACTGATGGGAGTAAAGTCAGTCAGCGAACTCAATCGTGGCAACCTGCGGTTCCGTTAGGCGCCCGGTTGCAGGCTGGCCACAAACAAAAAAGCCGGGTTCAACCCGGCTTTTTTACAAGTACATTTGCCTACTTTCCGGATTTTTTCGGGCTGGCTGCTTTCTTGCTGCCTTTGCCGTCATCTTTCTTGTAGGTATCCAGGCCAGGCTTGAGTTTCTTGTCGTCAAGGAAGGCTTTCATGGCGCCGTGGCGGAACTCGCCGCCACTGCGATGCTGTGAGCCATCGGACTTGGCATAGATATAGTCATTGGCAGTTTCCCAATCCATGTAACGGACGCGCTTGAATACTTCCTTGGCAGCCCGCAATACAACCGGGTCTTTGCCCATCAGCACCTTGGCCAGTTCACGTACGCGCTTCCCAAGCTGTTTGGCGGGAACTGATTCATTGACCAGGCCCATCGCTGCCGCTTTTTTGCCGTCGAAAGTTTCACCGGTCATGATGTAATAGAGAGCATTGCGCTGGCCCATGGTGTCGGCCACGCTTTTGGTGACGTTGCCGCCGGGCAGAATACCCCAGTTGATTTCCGACAGCCCGAAAGTGGCATCGTCCGATGCAATTGCGAGGTCGCAGGAAGTGAGCGGTGTGAAGGCCCCGCCGAATACCCAGCCATTCACCATTGCAATGGTGGGTTTGGCATGGTTGCGCAACTTGATCTGTTGCCAGGCAGCGGCTTCTTCACGAATGCGCATCTTGAATGCATCGCTTTCATTGTCGGTTTCGCGGAAATATTCCTTGAGGTCCATGCCGGCTGACCAGGCAGCGCCGCGACCGGTGAGTACGACTACCTTGCAGCGGTCATCCAGCTCGAGCGCATGCAGTGTTGCAAACATTTCCCGGTTGAGAGTGGGACTCATGCAGTTTTTCTTGTCGGGCCGGTTGAAATAGACAAACGCGATGTCGTCACTGAATTCAACATCAACTGTATTGCCCCAGGGTTGTTTGGTCGAGCTCATTTGTTACTACCTTCAATTATGAAAAAAAACAGTCTATGAAAAGAAATGGCAGGAGATAACCGGATATCAATTCTTGAATTCACTGCCGTCATCAAGCTTGATTGTGCGCAGGAAGAATTTGGTGGGATCTTCGCGCAAGGGCGAGCCTATCGCTATGATATGACTGCCTGGCGCAATCATTTCCGGACGCAATCCGTTGCGAACCAGCATGTTGGCCGGAGCGCCCTGGATGAATTCAACGAGTTTTTCCTTGCCATTCTGGTCTTTGACTTTCAGCGTGAGGGCAATATGGGGATTGCGAAACTTCACTGAATCCACCGTCCCATCGAAAGGGGTCTGGATGTCGAAGTCAAACACGGCAAAAGAATGATGGGCAAACGCCATCGGTGCAGGCACGGCCATTGCGAGCAAGCAGGCAAAAGCCATCGTTGTAAGCTTTGTTTTCATCAGTCAGATCCCCCCCCCGAATCCTTGTTTTGACAACTATAGCATGGACCTTTTGGACCATAAACTTCTTTGGCAGTTCCATAAATTGTGCACTATGTTCCGGACAGGATAAGAATGCAGGGATTGCCCATGTCCGCACCCCTTTTTCGCACAGCCGCCGTCGCCCACCAGGGCGAAAGACTGGCCGGTGCATTGTTGCTGAACCAGCCGGTTTCCGTACGTTTGGTTGTCTTGCTGATAATGGTGCTCACCAGCGCTGTATTGTTGTGGCTTGGCTGCAATTCCTATCAGCGCAAAGTGCCGGTGGCGGGAACGGTTGAGCCGGATTCCGTGGTGGTGGAGCTGGTGGTGCCACAAGCGGGCACGATTGTGGAGCTGGCAGTCGGGCTGGATCAAAGCGTGGAAAAGGGACAGAAGCTGTTTGTAATCGAAACCGGCCGTACCCTGGAATCCGGGTTGACGCTTGAGGCCGGCTCACTGGAGACGCAGCGGCATCAACAGGCAGCCCTGCAACAGCAAATCCGGCTGGCACAGCAAAAGCTGCTGGCACTGGATGCCAATTTCGGTCGCCGGATAGCGCTGGCAGCTTCGATTGCCAGCATGTGGGATGCGAGCAAACAGCACCAGCAACAACTGCTTGAGCTACGCCAGAGCCAGGCTGATCGTGGTTGGCAATTGCTGCAGCGAGGGGTGCAGGCTGCCAGCGACCAGGAAAACCTGCAGGCGCAATTGCTGCTGCAGCAACAATCTGTTGCCGACACCGCGATCCAGCTGCAGCATGCAAGTGCCGGCAAGACTGACCTTGAAATCGAGCGCGACAACCAGTTGATGCAGGCTCGCCAGGATCTGGCCCGGTTGCAGTCCGAAGCCGAACTGGACCATAGGCAGCTGTTGCAATTGCAGCTGGAGCACCGGCAGGTGGTGGTGGCTCCGGTCCCGGGCCTGGTAAGCAGCCTGCAACTGCGGCAAGGCATGTCAGTCAGAACCCAGCAACCTGCGCTCAGCTTGCTGCCTGCCACTGCCCGGTTGCAAGCAGAGTTGAAAGTGCCTTCTCAAGCTGTCGGTTTCCTGAGGGCGGGACAACGCGTCAGTCTGCGGCTGGATGCATTTCCCTACCAGAAATTCGGCGTGCAGCACGCCACGCTGGCCAGTATGGCGCGCAGTACCGAATATTCTGATCGTGCCGGGCCCGAAGCTGCGATGCCCTATTACCGGCTGGTTGCCGAGCTCGACAAACAGACTGTGCAAGCCTATGGCAGGGAAATGCCGCTGCGCCCCGGCATGCGGCTGGCCGCTGACATCAACGTGGACAGTCGTACTTTGCTGGAGTGGCTGTTGGAGCCGCTCTACAGCATACGCGGGCATTGAGCGTCCACAACCCGCCACGGAAGGTAGAACATGATTATGCTGTTTCGCAAACACAGGTCTTTGCCGGTAATCCTGCAGGCAGAAACCAGTGAATGCGGTCTTGCCTGCCTGTGCATGCTGCTGAATTTTCATGGTCATGCGATTGACCTCAATACATTGCGTTTTCGCTGCAACAGTTCTGCGATGGGCTCAACCGTGAAGACCCTGATCCAGCTGGCCGACCAGATGCAACTGTCAGCGCGTCCATTGCGGCTTGAATTGCATGAGTTGTCGCAATTGACTATGCCGGCAATTTTGCACTGGGACATGAAACATTTCGTGGTGCTGAAAACAGTCAGGGCAGGGGTGCTGCAACTGCATGATCCTGCCAGGGGCGAAGTGAAAATGCCGATCAGCGAAGCCGACCGGCATTTTACCGGAGTGGCACTTGAGCTTTTGCCGGCCAGTGGTTTCCGGCAGCGTGAGGAGCAGCGACGTTTGCGCTTGCGTGATTTGTGGCAACACAGCGAGGGCTTGATAGGCAGTCTGTCACAATTGCTGGTGTTGTCGCTGCTGTTGCAGGTATTTGCACTGGCGTTGCCGTTCTACACGCAGTTGTTTATCGATGATGTGCTGGTGAACCAGGATTTCGACCTGCTGAAAATCATGGCCACCGGATTTTTCATGGTGACGCTGGTGCGCAGTGCGACCGAATACCTGCGTGCCAAAGCTGTGCTTTATCTCGGCAATTGCGTGGGTTTCCAGTTTTCCACCAATGTGTTTCGTCATTTGTTGCGCTTGCCGCTGGCGTGGTTTTCGCGACGGCATGCTGGCGATGTGCTTTCGCGTTTCGGTTCCCTCAACCAGATCAGGGATTTCCTGTGCTCTGGCATCGTCGAAGTACTGATCGATGGCTTGATGGTGACAGGCACGCTGGTGCTGATGCTGGTATACAGCCGGCTGCTGACGGTTGTCGCGCTGGTTTCGGTGCTGGTCTATGTAGTGCTGCGTTGCGTTCTGCATCGGCAATTCAGATTGCGCAACGAAGAGCTGTTGCATGCCGGTGCAATCGAAAACAGCAACTTTCTGGAAAACCTGCGTGCAATCCAGGGCATTCGCATTCATGGCAAGGAGGCAGAACGCCTGGCTGGCTGGCAGAACCTGCATGCCGACGTGATCAATGCCGGCGTGCGGGTGCAGAATCTGGGCAATCTGCTGCGGCTGGCCAATGGCCTGCTGCTGGGGCTTGAGAACATTGTGCTGATGCTGCTGGGCGGCATTGCTGTGCTCAACAATGCAATGTCAATTGGCATGATCATGGCATATCTCAGTTTCAAGGACCAGTTTTACAACCGGGTGTTTGCACTGGTGGACAAACTGTTCGAGTTTCGTCTGCTGGAATTGCATCTGGGTCGGCTCGCCGATATAGCGCTGCAGCCACAGGAATCCCATCTGGTTGGTGTTGGGGCCCCGCCGATAGACGTATGTCTGCAAGGCAGCTTGCAGGTACGGTCCATGGGTTTTCGTCACGACGATTCTGCGCCCTGGCTGTTTCGTCAACTGGATCTTGAAGTCGGCAACGATGAAGTGGTGGCAGTGATAGGGCCCACCGGTTGCGGCAAATCCACGTTGCTGAAGCTGGTGATGAGTTTGCTGCAGCCCACCGAAGGAGTAGTGAGCATGCACGGCGTGCCGGTGCTCAGCATGGGCCTGCAGGCCTACCGCCAGCGCATAGCCGGCGTGATGCAGGATGATGCGCTGTTGTCCGGCACCATCAGCGAAAACATCACTTTCTTCGATCCGGCGCCGGATCGTGAGCGAATTGAACTGGTGGCCAGTCTCGCCGCGATTGCCAATGACATCAGGGTAATGCCGATGCAGTACAACACTTTTGTCGGCAGCATGGGGGCTGCCTTGTCAGGCGGGCAGATACAACGATTGCTGCTGGCCCGTGCACTCTACAAGGGGCCACGCCTGCTGGTGCTGGATGAAGCTACCAGTCACCTGGACGTCGCCACGGAAACTGCCGTCAACAAAGCCATCAAACAATTGAAAATTGCACGTCTCATTGTCGCGCACAGACCGGAGACGATCCTGCAGGCAGACCGCATACTGGAGCTGACTCCCCGGGGTCTGGTAGCAATAAAACACGCGGATTTGTGCACCAGACAACAGACTGGGCACTGGCAGGCAGGGCGGGTGGCTGTGTAAGCTAGTGCGGACACTGGCTGCTGCTGTACGGGTCATGGCCGGATAGATGTCAGGAGGCAGTCATGCGCCAGTGGTTGCGTGCAGTTATAGGGTTATGTGTGGGCATTGCGTCGACAATACTGTCTGCGCAAACCCTGCCTGCGAAACTCCAATGCCAGGACTCCGGCAGCACGATGCTGTGGCAAGTGGAAGGCCCGCAGATAAAAGCCGGAAAAGTCAGTGTGCAGCTGCTGGGTTCCATCCATGTCGGCAAGCCGGAGTTTTATCCGCTGGCACCGGTAGTGG
The DNA here is from genome assembly GCA_903837345.1 of uncultured Gammaproteobacteria bacterium. Lineage (GTDB taxonomy): Bacteria > Pseudomonadota > Gammaproteobacteria > Pseudomonadales > Pseudohongiellaceae > CAILUG01. The sequence goes on from CAILUG010000032.1 coordinate 40,191, forward strand.
AGCAGCACTTCCGCGCCGCCGATACACTGGTGTTTGAAGTGGATCCGCGTGTTACCACCAGCCTGGAGTCTGCCCTCAGCATCCAGCAACGCGGCATGCTGCCGGCTGAACGCAGCCTGGATCAGGTCGTCGACTCCGCCACCATGACTTCACTGCGCAAGGTATTGCAGCAATTGCAATTGCCCGAAGCCCTGGTAGGACGCATGAAACCGTGGATGGTGACCTTGCTGCTGACTTCCATGCAGGTGCAGGCCCTGGGATTCGATCCTGACAACGGCGTGGAAAATTATCTGGTCCGCATGAAGCCGCAAGCGGCGAAAATTGCGGAACTGGAAAGCATGGAAACCCAGCTCAGCCTGCTGGAATCACTGGATCAGCAAACCCTTTTGCATTACACACTCGATGACTACAGCAACACCACCGCCCAGATGGACACTCTGGTAACCGCCTGGCGCTGTGGTGACCACGCCAGACTGTCGTCGCTGCTGTTTGCCGCCAGTGACAATCATGACCACCATTTGTCAGCGGCGGACCAGGGCAAACTGGGCAAGCTGATGAAGCAACTGTTCGATGACCGCAACAAGCTGATGGCTGACAAGATTGAGCAATTCATCAGGACCGGCAGCGGTGATTATTTCGTGGTGGTCGGGGCCGGCCATCTGCTGGGCGACAGCAGCGTGGTCAGTCTACTTAGGCAGAAAGGCTTTGTTGTCAATGCTGTACGCAACAAACCCTGACGATCCGAAGGCAGAATGGGTGCAAATCCACGGTTTACTCAGGCCTGTGATCCCCGGATAATGCCGACCCTTCGGTTTATGGTGTCTCTTGTCGGTCCCCCCGCAATGACAGGTTGTGAACCCCGTCAGGCCCGGAAGGGAGCAGCGGTAACAACTGATGCATGTGCCGGGGTGTGGCTGGCAAGAGATACCACCCGATCAGCGGTATGTTTCACAAGACAAGCCTTTAATCACTCAGACCTTCGTCCCCGATGAGCTATCAGGTTCTGGCCCGCAAATGGCGTCCGCGCACTTTCCGCGAGATGGTGGGGCAGGGCCATGTGTTGCAAACGCTGATCCACGCGCTCGACAGCCAGCGGTTGCACCACGCGTACCTGTTTACCGGCACCCGCGGCGTCGGCAAGACCACGATTGCCCGCATCCTGGCCCGCTGTCTCAACTGTGAAACCGGCATTACCTCCAATCCCTGTGGTGAATGCAGCGCCTGCCGTGAAATCAATGAGGGGCGTTTCATCGACCTGATTGAAGTCGACGCCGCCTCCCGCACCAAGGTGGAAGATACCCGTGAGCTGCTGGAAAACGTGCAATACGCGCCAAGTCGCGGCCGGTTCAAGGTCTTCCTTATCGACGAAGTGCACATGCTGTCGAACAACAGTTTCAATGCGTTGCTGAAAACGCTGGAAGAGCCGCCACCGCATGTGAAATTCCTGCTGGCCACCACCGATCCGCAAAAACTGCCCGTTACCGTGTTGTCACGTTGTCTGCAATTCAATCTGAAGAATCTCAGTCCCGAAAAACTGGTTGAACATCTCAAATTCATTCTGGGCGAAGAAAAAATTGCCTATGAAGAACCGTCGCTGTGGCAACTGGGCCGTGCGGCGCAAGGCAGCGTGCGTGACTGTCTGACGCTGCTGGACCAGGCTATAGGCTTCTGTGAAGGCAAGCTCACCACTGCCAAAGTCAGCGAATTCCTCGGCAGCATCGACCAGGGTGAGATTCGTGCATTGATGGAGGCATTGATTGCCGAGGATGCTGCTGCTGCCCTCGCTACGGTGCGGAAACTGGCCGACACTTCGCCGGATTTTGCCGTGGTGTTGCAGGAACTGTTGTCATGGTTGCACAGGGTTGCGATAGCCCAGGTGGTGCCGGATGCCATCGACAACAGTCTGGGTGACCGTGAACAAGTGCTGGCTCATGCCGCTGCATTGAGCCGTGAGAATGTACAGCTCTATTACCAGATTGCCCTCAAGGGCAGGGAAGATCTGCCAGCAGCCCTGGATGCACGCAGCGGACTGGAAATGACTTTGCTGCGCATGCTGGCGTTCACGCCGCAGCTGCCCGGCAAGACCGCGGCTCCAACCAAGAATATTGACCCGGTGGCAACCGGGCAAAAAAAAAAGCTGACAGTTGAGCCGGAACCAGAACCGGCACTGCCCCTGCAGGTTGCAACCCCGAAAGTTGCGAAGTCCAGGCTGTCTCCTTCAGAGCTGCAAGCGGCTGCAGTGCAAACGACTGCAACGGCGGCGGCCCCCCGAATAACAGCAAGTACCGAAGCATCAGAACCGGCAGTGAAACCGGCACCCCCGGTACAACTGAGTGGCAGGCCCATCGCACTGGCCGAACTGTCCACTGACACCTGGCCGCAGGTATTCCTGCAGCTTGGGCTGGCGGGAGTCACCCGCAGCATTGCCGGACATTGCGCGCTGGCACTGGTCAGCGGGGATCAGCTCAAGCTGGTACTGGACTCCCGCCATGGCGCCTTGTTCAATGAGGAACATGGCCGGCGACTGGAGCTGGCACTAAGTGATTATTTTGGCCAAGCTCTGAAAGTGCAGGTCGCATCAGGTACACCGGCAAGTGAAACGCCCTCGGGCCGCCGTATCCGGATTGAAGATGAGCGACGGTTGGCAGCCGTGCACGAATTTACCCATGATCCGCTGGTGCAGGCGCTGGTGACCCGCTTTGGTGCCGAGATAAATTACGAAAGCATAACTCCGCTCAATCCGGATCAGCACTGACATGCAGCACTCACCATTAATCCAGCAACTCATTGACGCTTTTCGCCGTTTGCCGGGAGTGGGCGGCAAAACCGCGCAGCGCATGGTGCTGCATTTTCTCGAACGTGACCGCGATGGCGGCCGCAGACTGGCTGCAGCGCTGACTGCGGCGATGGATGGCGTCGGCCAATGCCGGCTGTGCCATACATTGGCCGAGCATGAGTTGTGTCAGATCTGTGCCCATCCGGGCCGCGATGTGCATACGATTTGTGTGGTGGAAACGCCGGCTGACGTTTATGCAATTGAGCAGACCGCGTCCTATCGCGGATTGTATTTCGTACTGATGGGGCACTTGTCACCGATCGACGGCATCGGCCCTGAACAGCTTGGCATCGCCGCGCTGGTGCAGCGCGTCAGGGACAATCCGGTGCATGAAGTGATCCTTGCCACCAACCCGACAGTAGAAGGCGAGGCCACTGCCTGGTATGTGGCCGAGCAATTGAAATCAGAAGCGCTGATCCAGCGCGGCCTGCGTATCAGCCGCATTGCCCATGGCGTGCCGATGGGCGGTGAAATTGAATACATAGATGGCAGCACCCTGATGCATTCGCTGAGCGGACGCCTGCTGCTCAACAACCCCGGCCGTAACCAGTAAAGGAATTCATGGATAGTATTGCAGTCATGCCCGCCTTGCCGCCCTTGTCCTACCTGGTGATCGACGATGATGTCGCGCTGGTGAATGCCTGCGCGATCTGGCAGCAAAGTGCGGCGCTGGCGCTCGACACCGAATTCATGCGCGTCAGCACGTTCTATCCCGAAGTCGGCTTGCTGCAGATAGCCGATGCTGCTGCCATCACGCTGATCGATCCGCTCGGCATCACGGACTGGTCTCCCTTCAAAGCCCTGATGCTGGATGCACGCATCACCAAGATCCTGCATTCCTGTTCGGAAGACATGCTGGTATTCCTGACTTTTCTGCAGGCTCTGCCGGCGCCGGTATTTGATACCCAGATTGCGGCGGCTTTGCTCAACGAAGGCAATTCACTGAGCTACCAGAATATGGTGAAGCATCGTTACGGTGTCGAGGTTCCCAAAACCGAAACCCGTTCAGACTGGCTGCAACGACCGCTTACGCGTGAGCAGCTCGACTATGCAGCCCTGGATGTGGCTTATCTGTACCAGATATGGCAAAGCCAGCTCGCGGCGTTGCAACACCTGGGCCGTGAGGGCTGGATGCAGGAAGAATGCGAGCGGATGCTGGAAAACTACCGGACAGAATCCAGCGGTGATTTCAGCACTTATTACCTGAATTTCAAATCAGGCTGGCAGTTGCGCCCGCACTCGCTGCTGGCCTTGCAGAAACTGGCTGACTGGCGTGAGCAACGCGCGCGCAAACGCAACAAACCCCGCAACTGGGTGCTCAAGGATGCCGCATTGTTCACCATCGCCAATTCGATGATCACCAGCCGGGCGCAACTGGCTGCAGTCGAAGATGTGAATGACAATTTTGTGCGTCATGAAGGTGATGCGGTAATTGCGCTGGTGCAGGAAGCAGCAGCGGCGACTGAAGCCGAGTGCCCGCCGCGACAGGATCCGCCATTGACCAATCCACAGAAACAGATGTTGCGGCGCATGCAGGATCTGGTTGAAAGCAGGGCGCATGAACTGGGCATTCCGCCGGAACTGCTGGGCCGCAAAAGAGTGTTGATGCCTTTGCTGTCAGGCTTGCTCAGGTTGCCGGTTGGAGCAACACTGGCAGAAAGTGACGTGCCGGCAGAGTTGTCAGGCTGGCGCCGGCAGCAGATCCTCGAACCCTTGTTGCAGTTGCCAAGACCATGACTGCCGTCCCCGTCAAGCCGATGATCTGTACCGTTTATCGTTCCGCCCGCGAAGCGGAACTTTACATTTACGTGCGGCGGGAAGAAGCTCTTGCGCGCGTACCACCGGACTTGCTGGCCAAAATGGGCAACATGAGCGAAGTGCTGACCTTGAAACTGACACCTGATCGCAAACTGGCACGCGTGAAAGCGGTGGATGTGCTGGCTGCAATCGCCGACAAGGGTTTCTTTCTGCAATTGCCGCCCGATTTCAATCCGGCGCGATTCACGATGGGTGGCTGAGATGAGCAACCGGCCGTTCTGGGAAAGCAAGAAACTGGGTGAAATGACCCGCCCCGAGTGGGAATCGCTTTGTGATGGCTGTGCCAAATGCTGCGTGCACAAACTGGAAGATGAAGACACCGGTCTTGTGCATTACACCAGTGTGGTGTGTCGCTACCTTGACCAGGAAAAATGCAAATGCACGGTCTATGCAGAGCGTCGCAAACTGGTACCTACCTGTCTGCAGCTGCAACCGGAAGAGCTCGACCAGCTGCACTGGATGCCGTCTACCTGCGCCTACCGTTTGCTGCATGAGGGCAAAGGCCTGCCGATCTGGCATCCGCTGATCACCGGCAATCGCAGGGAAATGGTCCGCACCGGCCACACTGTTACCGGCAAGGTGATCTCCGAGGACCATGTGCATGAAGAAGATTGGCAAGACCATATCGTGCCCTGGTCATGAGGCGGGCGGGATGCTAGTGAGGAAGCCTTGATGGACACCAGAGATTACCTTGTAGCCTGGGGTATTTATCTCGCAGCCGGTGCGGTTGTGGGGTTGCTCGGCTGGCGTGTGCTGAAACAATACCTGCCGCGCGAACTGGCCTATTTGCTGGAATGTCTGCTGCTGGCCCTGATGTTCACCCCGGCTTATGTGCTGCCGGATCAAGCCATCATGGCGCCGGCACTGATGGTGGCATTGATGGATGCCATGACCATTGAACACAAGGCTGTCATCCGTGCACTGATTCCGCTGGTGCTGTCATTGGGATCGGCAGTGGTGGTGGCGATAGTGCTGAGCGTGGTTCATCGTGTCCGCCGCCGGATGCAGGCGCAGCAGCATGACGGTCGCGGCTCAGGTCTCTGAACCTGTCTCTTCGCCTGAACCATCGCCGTTCTTGCCCAGCAAATCGTATTTGCGCAGATAGCCGCGCAATTGATCATAGGTAAGATCCAGCAGTTTGGCAGCCTTGCGCTGGTTGAACATGCATTGCCGCAATGCATCGCTGAGGATGCGGATTTCATAATCCTTGATCTGCTGTTTGAAACCCAGGGAGCTGATCTGTATTTCTTCTTCGGACGCTGATGATGCAGGAATATAGGAATCTTCTTTCATGGCTTTCATTGTGGCCGGCTTGATCCTGCTGGTTGGACGATACGGCGAGTTGAAAGGATCAAACACGATTTCGCTTACCGCCTGATCCACGTCATCGCACTGGTAAACCGAGCGTTCCACCACGTTCTTGAGTTCACGGATGTTGCCGGGCCAGTCATATTCGCGCAGAGTAGTAGCGGCACTCTTGCTGAAACCCGGAAAATATTCACGACCCAGTTCCTTGACCATGTTGATCGCGAAATGGCGCGCCAGGATCGGAATGTCCTCGATGCGTTCACGCAAGGGCGGCAGCGTGATCACGTCAAACGCCAACCGGTCGAGCAGATCTTCCCGGAATTTGCCGGCGGCAGCGAGCTCAGGCAAATCCACGTTGGTCGCGGCAACAATGCGTACATTGATTTCAACAGGTTTGTTGCCGCCCAGACGTTCGAATTCACCGTATTCAACCACGCGCAGGATTTTTTCCTGCACGGTCATCGAAGTAGTGGCCAGTTCATCGAGGAACAAGGTGCCGTTGTCCGCGCGTTCGAAATAACCTTTCTGCTGTTTGGTGGCACCGGTAAAGGAGCCGGCTTCATGTCCGAACAATTGTGATTCGAGCAGGCTTTCATTGAAGGCGGCGCAATTGATCTTGAGGAATTCCTGCTGCCAGCGTTTGGAAAGATAATGCAGGCGCGCTGCAATCAGTTCCTTGCCGGTGCCACGTTCGCCTATGATCAGCACTGGTTTGTTGAGGGGAGCCACCTTGGAGACGTGCTCCTGCATCAGCAAAAAGTTGGCTGATTCACCCAGCATGCGGTCGACGGGTTGTTCATTGCCCATGGCAGGTTCCAGTTGGCCGGATTTGGCGTCAGGGTTGGCAAAGCGCGGTGAAAACTACCACAAGTTGGTAAATTCCCGAACCATTCCTGGCTGGTTTGCCGAAATATATGAATAAAAATCCAGTAAAAACATAGGGATAACAGCTTTCAAAAACTTGGCACAAGTGCTGCTACCAACCGGTTGTGGATAGTGAAGACCGCTATCCAGTGGTCTCAACCCAAGTCATTACAGAGGTAACTATGCAACGCAGTGCACTCACAAGCCTGTTAGCCCTTAGCCTGGCTCTGGGCGGCTGCGTTTTCGCTCCCGGCGACAATCACGAGGCCCGGCATGATCACGACAGGGTGGTTCCCACCATAGGACAGCAACTGCTGGATCTGGACCGGGCTCGCGACAAAGGCCTGATCAGCGAAGCCGAATTCGAACGTGCCAAACGCGACATTCTCGAGTCAGCGAAGCGATAGCCAGAGTGATGACTTCTTTCTAACCAATTTGCAACTTTTTAAACAATCAGTAACAGGGAGGCCTTATGGGCATCTTTTCCAGACTGTCAGACATCATCAATTCCAACATCAACTCGCTGCTCGACAAGGCCGAGGATCCTGAAAAACTGATCCGCATGGTCATCCAGGAAATGGAAGAAACCCTGGTGGAAGTCCGCAGCACCACTGCCAAGATCATTGCCGACAAGAAGGAACTGTTGCGTCGCAATGACAATCTGGCCAGACAAGCCATCGACTGGCAGTCGAAAGCCGAACTGGCTTTGAGCAAGGGCAGGGAAGACCTGGCCAAGGCCGCCTTGCTCGAGAAAGCCACCATCAATGATGTGATCAATGTGGTCAAGGACGATCTGGTCAAGCTCGACGAGTCACTGGCCAAGCTGACCAATGAAATCGAGCAGCTGCAAGTCAAACTCAACGATGCACGCGTACGCCAGAAATCGATCATGATGCGGGTGTCGGCCACCCAGTCGCGTCGCGCCATCAACCAGACGCTGTACAACAATACCTTCGACAATGCGCTCAACCGGTTTGAACATTTCGAGCGCAAGATCGACTCCATGGAAAGTGAAATTGAAGTTGGCACGCTGGCCAGGAAAGGAATTTCGGCCGAATTCGAAGCGCTGGAAAAAGAAGGCAAGATCGATCAGGAGCTTGCTGCCCTGAAATCAAAGATGGAGAAGAAATAAGCCATGGGGCCATTCATTGGGCTCATTTCGGTGATCATGGTTTTCGGCATGCCGATCGCCATTGTCTGGATTGTGTTGCATTACCGTCACAAATCCCGTCTCAACACAGGTTTTACCGAAGACGAGTCACGCCAGTTACAGGAATTGCTGGATATAGCCGACAGCATGGCTGACCGCATCAAGACGCTGGAAGCCATTCTTGATGCCGAGTCTCCGGAGTGGAGAGAGCAGCATGACAAGCAATAAGCGCACGCTGCAAACCGACCGGGACAATGCCAAATGGTTGGGTGTGTGTGCCGGTATTGCCAAATTCCTCGACGTGCAGCCGTGGACTGTCAGGGTGGTGTTCCTGGGTTGCATCCTGTTTGGTGGCTGGCCGTTGATACCGGGTTATTTTGTTGCCTGGTATCTGATGGACAACAATTCCGGCAAGGTGCGTGACGCCATTCTCGACAATCAGGCTGTCAAACATTTCCGCTCGGTGGATTACCGCAAGAAACTTTACCGTGATCCACAGCATGGCAAGGTAGGCGGTGTTTGTGCAGGCATCGCCGATTATCTGGAAATCGACGTGGCAGTCGTGCGCGTGGTTTATCTGGTGTTGACTGTTGTGGCCGGGTTTCCGGTGCTGCTTTACCTTGGCGCCATGTTCGTGCTGGACAAAAAGCCGGCGGAAGAATACCGGTGGACCCGACGGCGCCGGACTGAATCTGCACAACCTGCCGGCTCGAATCCCAGGGCCGGAGCGCAACCCGCTTACTCTGCAATGGACTCTGAAGATCCAGCCCGTCGCAGTTCGCGCCGTTATTCCAGTGATGAAGAGCCGCCGCTGCGTGACCAGTATTCACAGCGCCGCGAATTCCAGTACTGCGCCCGCAAGTTTGCCACGCTGCAGCAGCGGCTGGTCCGGCTGGAAGCGTATGTCACTTCCAACAAGTTCAAGTTGCAGCGTGAATTCAAGAGCATGTCCTGATTCCGCGCTGCTGTAATTGCTACTTGGCATCACCAAAATTTGCCGGCAGCGGCCAGTTGCCGTAATAGTGGCCCCAGTTTGGCACCGGCACACCCGGATTCGGGTAGTAGATCACCGAGTAGATCTGCGAAATCCTGTTGCGGTCGATATAGAATAATTCAAAGAACACGCAGCGGCGCTGGAAGCCATTGGCGTTGCGCAGGAAGATGGCTGAAGTCACCACCACCTGCTGGTCTTCATCCACTGCCAGGAAACGGCGGTCGCCCACCAGTGACATGTTGAAGGTGCCGAGGCCGGACTGGCAGTTGCTCCTGCCGTTGTAGCCATCAGTGCTGCCAGCTGCCAGCGGACGACCTGCAGTCAGGAAACCATTCTCCACCCGGAAACAATCGGGGTGCGACTGCATCAGTTCGGGATTGCTTTCGGTGAGCGCATCGAAATAGCTGTTGGCGATGCCCTGCAGCGAGTTGCGTTTCAAACGCTGGCCCGGTGCCACATTGCGCACCGGCGGCGGATTTTTTTCCAGGTTGGCCGGGTCGGAAAAGATCGCACCGCTGCCATCGGCTTTGACCGGCCCCTGCATGCCGGCCTGGCCGGGACGACTGATGTACCACTCACCTTCGGAAATTTCGTTGTCTTCCACCTTGATGCGCGCCATTACCACCACCGGCGTCTTGCCTTCATCGGCGACACCGAACCAGAAAGCTTCACCCTGGACCGGATCCAGGTATTTGCTGGGTTTGGCATGCAAGCCGGTAACGCTTTGCCACACGCCTTTGCCAAGCGGAATTGCCACTGCGTTTTCAGTCTGGCGGTAGCCGATGATGAGGGGGGCTTGTTTCGGATCATGGCTGGCCACCGCATTCATGTAGGTGTCGAGCAGGCCGGACAAGCAGGTGCGATCACAGCCCTGGGAAGCTGCGTGTACATTGGTGCTGCCTCCGGCGATGGCGATACCGAGCAAAACCGTGGATATAAAGCGCATGGAACATCCCCTCGTTGTGATGGTGGTGGGCCGCAGGACGGGCCAGGTGCCAGTTGGCACACGGATCATACCCAAAGTTGTCAGGTGCTGGCATTGCTGATTGCGGCTGGCCTATACTCGGAAGGCTCTCCACCACCAACCAGGAATAAAACCATGAAAAAACTGAAACTGGCCGCCGCTCTTTCCTCTGCACTGCTCGGACTCGCTCTTGCCTCGCATTCGTTTGCGCAAGAACCGGTTGTGGGCGTTGCTGATCCGGAATCCTTGTTCAAGGATGCCAACCCCGCGCTGAACACCAACAAGCAGGCCACGCTGCACATCATGCGTGAGTTGTTACAGTGCAACCACTGGAGTGATGCCGGCAACTGGCTGACTGACAAATACATCCAGCATAATCCGAATGCTGCCTCGGGCCTGCAGGGCGTAATTACGTATTTCACCCAAGTCGTCAAACGTCCAGCCCAGATGCCATGCGACAAACTGACGAACCCGATCGTGGCTGTGGTTGCGCAGGGCGATATGGTGCTTGTGATGACACCGCGGGTGTTTGACGATCCGACCAAGCCTGGCCAGAAGTACTACACCACCTGGTTCGATACCTGGCGCTTCGTCAATGGCAAAGCTGATGAGCACTGGGATGGCGCTACCAAAGCCGCACCACCGGCTGCTGCACCTGCCGCAGCTCCCGCAGCAGCTCCAGCCGCCAAGAAATAAGTCACGACAGCCAGAGGTTGCAGCCCCCAAGTGTAAAAATGCAAGGCGCTTGTTTACAGGCCTTGCAACGGGGGCTCAATCTGTCCACAACGAATGAATGTAGTACGGCAGCGACACTGAAACACCCTCAATGCGCTTGATGGCGCCATTCTCGATCTTGAACAAATCGAGATGGCCACGTGCATTCGGATTGGGAAACTGCACGTTGAGGGTCTTGCCATCAGCGATTTTGTATTCAAGATAGCGGGTGGCGTGATCTTCGAGTGACAACGCTACCACTACACCAGTGTCTTCATTCACCACCGGGTAACGGCGAGCGCGAATGCGATCGACTGGTTTGTACACCCCGGCCTTCATTTGTGCTTCGCAGCCGGTAACCGCTTTGGCTGCCCAATAAACATCACCCGCAGTAGTAGTGACTCCATTGGTCTTCTGTACGCAGTCAGCACTGAAGGTAGTGAATAGTTGGCCGCTGTTCTGTTGTTTGGTATTGAAATAGCCATCGACCAGCGCAACCAGTTGTTCGCGTGTATTGTCAATCAGCGCCCAAAACTTTCCACCTGTCAGCGTCCAAAACTTTCCAGTCTAGCGACCTTTCTTGGCACCACTTTTATGGTGTTTGAAGCGGTAAGAGTCATTGCCGGTTTCCAG
>CAILUG010000033.1 GCA_903837345.1 uncultured Gammaproteobacteria bacterium
AGGCATTTATTTAGATCTGAGCGCAGAGCGCTCAGAGGCTGAGGGCTCCTTCCGACCTGAGTGCAGAGCACTCAGGGGCTGAAGGCTACAGCCTTCCCCCAAAAACCCTCGCAGGCATCGCTTGCGGGGGTTTTTTATTGCAGTTTTTCCAGCATGGCCTGGTAGTAGGGTTGATCGGGATAATTCCGTTGTAATTGCCAAAACAAGGTTTTGGCCTCTACTTCACGCTTCTCATACCAATATTGCAGAGCAAGCTGCTGAACAGACATCTGCTTTTTCAGTTCTTCGCTGGCAGATGATTGCAGGCAAAGTGGTTCATAGATGCGGGTCGAACTGGTTTTGCCTCGTAGTGTCACCTGATCGAGTTCCCTGAACAACATGTCAGGAAATCTGGAAGCAGTTTCCTCGCCAACGATGGTGCTTACCTGATAATCACGGGTAGCGGTTTGTAACCTGAAAGCGAGATTTACCGCATCTCCTATTGCGGTATAAGTGAGGCGGTGCCGTGAGCCCATGTTGCCTACATTCACCAGACCGGAGTTGATGCCTATACCGATGGTAGGTGTCGGCAGATCCAGTGAATGGAACAGGTGAGTCACTTTGTCGATTTCCTTGTGCATATCGAATGATGCCAATATTGCCCGCTGAACATGATCCTCCTGTGGGACAGGTGCACCCCAAAAAGCCATTATCGAATCACCCATGTATTTGTCGATGGTTGCACCGTATTTGAAAAGTACATCTGTCATCACAGTAAAATATGCGTTGAGGACCATTACAACTTCCCCGGGCTTCAGCTTCTCCGACATGCTCGTGAAGTTGCGCAAATCACAGAACATCACTGTCACAAACCGGGACTCCCCTTCCAGGGCAATTGCCTTGGATTTGTCGCTGAGCTCCCTGACGATTTGTTCGGGCAGATATTGTGAGAATGCCAGCAGCAACTTCTGCCGTTCCTGGGTTTCGGCAAAATATTTCATCAGCACATTGATGCCAAACAGCACCAGCAGGACCAGCAAGTTGAATTGCATCGGGATGGGTGTGTATCTGTAGGGATTGGCTACAGCCATCCACACTGGTGGTATTGCCAGAAACAGGACCAGGAATGAAGCGGTTATCGGATTCAACAATGGCAGGCAGACAATCAGGATGAGGCCTGATGCGAGTAACAACCAGAAATCCGCAGAAGTTGTAATAAGGGGAAGAGTGAAAGACCCTTGGGAATCCCTGAGGTAATTCAGACTGAAATGAATGCTCGGCCAGACATTGTTGCCGAACTGTACCAGGCCAACAATGTTGCAGATGAACAACAGGAACATGAGCGCAAGCAAGGCCATCTTGCGCCTTTCATGAAGCAGAGAATTTTTAAGCTTGGTCGTGTTGAAATGCTGCATGGGTGCCGGAAGAAGTACGACAAAGCATCGTGAAAACCTGCAGCAATATTAGCACACCGTTCCGAGGTTCATTGGCCAATCGTGCCGAACTGTTTTCCAAAAAAAAGGCCCCTGCGGGAGGGGCCTTCATTAACCGGACATTTATTAAATGCGGTAGCAGACAGTGTAGGTAGTGTCTTCAGAATATGTGGTGGCAGCAGAAGCAGCTGGCGCCAGATTGGGTGTAGCACTAGCCGAAGCGCGGAAACGTCCGGAGTTTGGTTTGCCGTCATCCAATTGGGTATCCAGGGCAATGGCTGAAGAGCCTGATACATTACCCATGCATACTTTGTTGCCGTTCAAGGTATTAGGGGGCATGGCACCATCGCCCAGAGCCGTGCCGGACATTATGGTGATCAGGCCGCCAAACGGGTTGGCTGGCAGAGCCAGTTTGCCCACTTGAGTGGCATCGCCGGAGATGAACCCGGCGGAACGCAGATTTTGGAAGAAGTAGGTGGTTTCCGACGCGGCTGCGGGAGCAAATACGTTGGTAGCATCGTCATCAATCACGCCATTACCATCACCGGCAGCGCTCGCAGGCCATGAACTGCCGCGTCCAACTACAGCACCTGGATCATCACCCGGCAAACGACCATAGCGATCCTGATAGGAGAAAGCACCAGCGGCGATGCCGTTGAAGTCGTTGGTGGCTGATTTGACACGTGAGTTTTCAATCAGCTGCTGGCCTTGCAATACACCACCCAGCAACAAGCCGATGATGACCAGCACGATAGCAATTTCAATAAGGGTAAAGCCGCGTTGTTTTGTTGTTTTCTGAAGTTTTCCGATTTTCATGGTAAATCCTCTGGCTGTTATTTGGAAAATCGCCATCCAAACAGGGGAAAATGCAATTTTACGGGCTTACTGTAAGTCTGTGCTCTAACTTCTTCAATATGTAGGTTTTTTTTACATGGCCAGCGGGAGGGTCAGATAAAAACGCAGTGGCTGGTCAGGGTTGGAGCTGGCGCTGAGATCCCCCCCGGCTGCATTGGCTTGCTGGCGGGATTGGTAAAGGCCTATGCCCCGGCCATCCCCATGTTCACTCCAGAAGGGTTCAAACAGCCGTTCCGGCCAGGGAAACGGATTACCAAGCGTATCCTCAATGCTGGTGATCACACAATCAGCCTCCTTCTGGATCGTAATCTGCAGGTGGGGACGCTGGCTGTTGGTGCGGGCCAGCCGGGAATAGTTGCCCAGCAGGTTGTCGACAATGCTGAGCAGGCGGTCTTTGTCAGTGAACACGCTGGCCTGGCCATCAATGGTTACCGGCAGGTCATAGAGGGCGGCTGTTTGAGCCAATATCTCCTCCAGAGCCAGCAAAGGCTCATCCAGCAATTCCTGCTGGCGCCGTTTGCGCGGGGCCTGTTCATTGAGAGCCCTCAGCATATGTTCTGCGCGATCCAGTACTGCCGGAATGGCTGCCCGCAAATTTTCCAGCAGTCGTTTTTCATAGCCGGCAGGGGTGCTCTGCAGCTGCTCGGCTGACAGACTCAGCAACTGCACCATGTTTTTTACATCGTGCTTGAAGAAAACCGTCATTTTGGCAGTCTGGTCAAAGGCCGCCTGCACCGATCCGATCTTGATCCAGATGTTCATGCGTAGCAGCAGGAAAAAATTCTCGGCTTGCGCCATGCTGAAATAGCGACGCTCCCAGCCGCCCTTGATGTGGTAGAGCCGCACCACCAGCCGGATTTCCTGCACTTCAAAAATTTTCTCGAGCAATTCTCCGGCAGGCTGGTTATGCCCCGCATGCAGGCTGGTGCCGAACCAGTCGAGTTCCCACTGCATGGCAGTCACGCCGCCACGCTCCAGCAGGGGCCAGCACTGGCGGAGAAAATCAGGCAAGTCGTAATGCAGGGAGTCATTGAGCTGGATCAGTTCCTGCGAGCGCTGCAACTGGGCCCGGTACTGGTACAACAGCCAGCCGGCAGCCAACAATATGGAGCTGCCGATGATGATGAGATAGGCGTAGAGATTAGTTGTCGTCACGCGAGATCTGGAATTTCTTCATGAAGTAATAAATGCTCTCACGCTTGATGCCGAGTTTCTCGGCACTCTTGTAGACATTGAAACCGGTTTCCTTCAACACCTGCCGCACCAGTTTTTCTTCGGCTTCTTCCCGCACTGCTTTCAACCCGTCAGCGTAGCGGGCATTGAATTGCAGGCGGGCCAGGCCATCAGCCATCAGATCCTGTTCCTTGCGGTGGAACAGGAAGGCGCGCTTGACCGCCATCAGGATGTCATTGATACGGGCCGGCTTGGCCAGAAAATCAAACGCGCCTTCCTTGATCGCATCAAAGGCTGCTTTCTCTTCATCCTGTCCGGTCAGCACGATGGTTTTGACACCAGGGTGATCGATGGCAACAGCGCGCAAGGTAGCCAGTCCTTCCAAAGTAGTGTGCTCTACTGGAGGCAATCCCAAATCCACTATGGCAACTGCAATGTCAGGATCTGCATGCAGGCGTGCCAAAGCATCCGGGCGCGATTCCGACTCGAACACCTGATATTGGCAGCTTTCCAGCGCAGTACGCAGCATCATGCGCAGCACCACATCGTCTTCCACCAGTAATACCATTCCCTTGCTGGCAGAAGCTGGCGGGTTTTCCTGGACAGGAAAAAAATCAGCTTGCTGGGTACTCATGGCAATTTACCTGCACTGACCATACGGTTGAACAGAATGTAGGGAGACAGCCACACCAACTGGTCGTCGAAGTTTTCTTCGGAGTAATTGGCGGAAACAAAAACAAAATCATTGTTCAGATAATACTGTCTGCCACTAACGGTGCCCGTTAGTGGAGCAGTATTGTTGGCATTCTCGCGTTCATTGGTCGAAGTGGTATTAGCCCAATTTTCTCCCATTGTTAAAATAACGGCAGGAGCAACATCACTTAGTATTTCCGTGGCGCCGCATGTTGAAGAACTGCAGATTTTCAACATGTTCACATTTGTGATGGCTCCCGAACTGAAAAAATTCTTTATGTTGGTTGTACCACCACCAGTATTACTGTAGTTAGCGAAGTTTGGAGTGGACGTCCAAGCAACTGAATAACGGTAGGGATTTTGCCAAGGATGGCAAGCCCCCGATATTCTAGACACTTGATAGCGTTACACTAACGCATCAAAGAGGTGTCTGACCATGAGCGGTAAACGCTATCCCGAAGATTTCAAGATTGAAGCAGTAAGACAGGTAACT
>CAILUG010000034.1 GCA_903837345.1 uncultured Gammaproteobacteria bacterium
ACCTCTTTGATGCGTTAGTGTAACGCTATCAAGTGTCTAGAATATCGGGGGCTTGCCACACAGATCAGCAGAAGACTTTCTGACCACAATTCCGCTTTTTTTCTTCGGATGATCAAGCCGGTAAAAAACGCAGATATGCTTATCAGTGCCCGCGTCAACGGCCTGGTTAATCCAATAAGGATGGCGTTCAGTACATGGAACAGTTCACTGGGAATCACTCTCAGGAATTGCAAAATGCTCTGCGAAGCCAGCAGGTAATACAGACCGGCAAAAACTACCAGCCCGAACAGAATCGAGTAACGTTTCAAAAAGGTCATAGGGCATCCTTTTGATCCACTCTGGCCGCAACCATTGATGATTTGTCATTTATACTTGAGCCAACGGGACCAGGCAATGCAGTGTTACGTACAAAAATTCAAATTCAACCTTTTGTAAAGCAAGGACAAGTTCTTGGGTGAATCATCAACAGGCACTGGAATTCCGGAGATCAATTCCTCTCTGGCCGAGCAGGATGAGTTCTGGATGCAGCGGGCGCTGGCGCTGGCCAGCCAGGCCGCGGCCCATGGTGAAGTGCCAGTCGGTGCCGTGCTGGTACGGGATGGAAATGTGCTTGGCGAAGGATTCAATCAACCGATCAGGAGTCACGATCCCACCGCTCACGCTGAAATAGTCGCAGTGCGCAATGCTGCGGCAAGCGCAAGCAACTACCGCCTGCCTGATTCCACCCTCTACGTCACTCTTGAGCCCTGCACGATGTGCATCGGTGCGCTGATTCATGCAAGGGTAGGGCGACTGGTATTTGCCGCTCGCGAGCCGCGCGCTGGCGCTGTATGCAGCCAGCTGCATTTATGCGAATACACCAGCTACAACCACAGCATAGCCTGGCGTGAAGGTGTACTGGCCGCAGAAAGCAGTGCATTGCTGACGGCCTTTTTCAAGGCACGCCGCTGAGCGTGGTCATTCCCGCAGCCGCTTGAGCTGTTTATGCCTGCGTGGTGTGCCTTCGCTGGCCGGGCGATACCATTCTTCATGGGTCTCGTCTATGTCCACTTTGCCGCCGGTCATCTCATGATTGAGACGCCAGTTGTGGAGGGTTTCAAAGGCGGCATGATCGATGAAGTCCACAGCCAGGTCCAGGAACACGGTTGAGCTTCCCGGCAGCTTCGCGAGCTCGCTGGTGAGTTTCGGTACAGTGGCAAAGGTCAGGCTGCCTTCAATGGTCACATGCCAGTTGCCGTCGCGTTGTTCCATATGAATTTCCGTACGTGACAAACGCTGCAGTACGAAGAAAGTAGACAAGGCCAGACCCAAGCCTACGCCGCCCACCAGATTGATCAACAGCACCCCAGCCACCGTAACGCAATAAACCAGGATTTCCCTGTGTTTCTTCAATTCATGGATGTGATGCAGATCCACCAGGTTGACGCCGATGTACACCAACAACCCCGCCAGCACTGACAGCGGGATGGTTTCTATCATGCGGCCGAAGAACAAGGTGAACACCAGCACCCACATTCCGTGCAAAATTGCCGAAGCACGAGTGGCAGCATGGGCGCTGATGTTGGCGGAAGAGCGCACTATCACCCCGGTGACGGGCAGCCCGCCCAGCAGCCCGGATACCAGATTGCCGATACCCTGGGCAGACAATTCCTTGTCCAGATTGGAACGCACACCGCTGTGAAGCTTGTCGGTGGCCACTGCACACAGCAGGGACTCGATACTGGCAATCAATGCCACGGTGAATACGCCAATGACAAATGTACTCCAGTCGGCAGGCAGTGACAGCGGCGTCAGGCTGAACCTGTCAGGCAGCTCAACACGGACCACGTCAGCTTTCATCAGGACAGAAACAGCGGTGGCCGCTGCTACCGCCACCAGGGCTCCGGGAATTATTTTCAGCATGGCGATGTTGATGCGTTTCCACACCAGCAGAATCGTGATGGTGAGCAATCCCAGCAGGGTTGCCTGCATGTTGATCGTGCTGATCCGTTCAGGCAGAGCCAGCAGGTTGGCAACCGGTGAACTCAGTGGCGAGCCTCCCGCCACCACGTGGATTTGTGCCAACGCAATCGTAATACCGATACCGGCCAGCATGCCGTGTACAACGGAAGGAGCAATCATCAGTGCGCCGCGCGCCACCTTGAAATAACCCATTACGAACTGTACGACTCCGGCGCAGGCCGTCATCAGACACATGGTAGGCCAGCCCAGGTGGGTAATGTAGCCGACAACTACGACAGTGAGACCGGCAGCAGGCCCGGACACCTGCAAAGGGGAGCCGGCAAAGAGGCCGATCACGATGCCGCCCACCACGGCACCGATGAGTCCGGCGATAATAGGTGCTCCTGATGCCAGTGCTATGCCAAGCGAGAGTGGAACCGCAACCAGGAATACCACGAGCGAGGCTGGCAAATCCCGCCGTAGCGAGGCAATCATGCTGCCGAAGCCTTCATTTTCTTGAACTGGCCTTCTGTGCTTTCGTAGACGTACATTTCACCGGTCTCGATCTTGTACATCCAGGCATGCAGATTGATCAGCCCGCGCGACAGCCGGCTGGCGATCACGGGCAAGGTGCGCAAGTGTTCAAGCTGTACCAATACGTTTTCTTCGGATGCCACCGTGTAAAGGTCTTCTCCTTCGAGATGGCTGTAATGATCCTTGATGATCTCGCAGGTGGAGTCGCAATGAATCAGCCATTCCTTCAGTGAACGCAGATTGCTGATGCTTTCCGGATGGAACAGTCCGGCCATGGCGCCGCAATGGGTGTGTCCGCACACGATGACATCTTTCACTTCCAGTACTGCCACTGCAAATTCCACCGCAGCCATTGCGCTGTTGTTGGCGGTGCCATAACACGGCACAACGTTGCCCGGGTTGCGGACGATGAACATCTGGCCAGGACTGGCATTGGTGATCAGGTTGGGATCAATGCGTGAATCGGAACAGGTAATGAAACACGCTTCCGGATTCTGGCCTCCGGCCAGTCGTTCGAACAACTCTTTTTGTTGTTTGAAACCGACGTTCTGGAAGTAATGTACGCCTTCAATAAGGTGCTGCAGCATGCGGGGAAATCCTTGCTGTGGGCTGGACATGCGGTGTAAACACCGCAGATAAGCCAATTATCGCATGATCCCCGCCAGAGCTGAACCCGACCAGACTGTAATTTGGCCATCAGCAAGCACAATTACTGCTGATGGGGACGGTACCCTGGCTTGGCCAGCAAATATTGGGCAGTATGGATCACCCGCTCGAGAAAGCCGCCTTCGCAAAAGCACAGATAATAACGCCACATGCGGATGAAGGTCTCATCGCAGCCCAGCTCACGGACATGGGCGAGCTGGTCATGGAAGCGTTCACGCCAGGCACGCAGGGTAAGGGCATAGTCGAGCGTTATATCCCTGAGATCGATCAGCTGCATGTCGGTGTGCAGTGCAATCTGGCGGGTGATTTCGCTATTGCAGGGCAATTGGCCACCGGGGAAGATGTAACGTTTGATAAAGTCTGCACTTTGTACGGATTGCCGGTAGCGCTGGTCGGAAATGGTAATGGCCTGGATCAGCATCAGCCCCTCGGGTTTCAGCAATTGCGTACATTGCCTGAAGTAGAGCGGGTAATAGCCGGCTCCTACTGCCTCGATCATTTCCACTGAAACCAGTTTGTCATAGCTGCCACGCAAGTCACGGTAGTCCTGCTGCAAGACGGTAATACGATCACTGAGCCCTTCATTCTCCACCCAGCTTCGCGCAAAACTGTATTGCTGGTGCGAGAGCGTTGTGGTTGTCACCCGGCAACCGAAATTTTTGGCGGCATATAGTGCGAGACCACCCCAGCCGGTACCAATTTCCAGCAAGTGATCTGTTGACTTGAGTTCGAGTTGTTCGCAGATACGCGCAAACTTGGCAAGTGATGCCTGCTCCAGTGTTGCCCCTGCCTGCGAAAATATGCCCGCCGAGTAGGCCATGGTGTCGTCCAGGAACAGACGGAAGAAATCATTGCTCAAATCATAATGGGCCGCGATATTGCGACGGGAACCAGCACGGTTGTTGCGACGCAGCCAGTGGAAAACCTTTAACGCCAGTTGTTTCCAGAGCGAGCCTTGCATGCTCTCCAATAGTTCCTTGTTGCTGACGAACACCCTGATCACTTCCAGCAAGCCGGGCGAATCCCACAGCCCGTGCATGTAAGTCTCTCCTGCACCGATATCGCCGCTCTGCAATACTGCCAGGTAGACTGCAGGATCCTTTATCCTGATTGTGGCCTTGAGTGTTGCGTAGTGACGATCTTCGCCAAAATGCACTACCTGGCCCGATTCCTCAAGCGTCAGGCATCCATGCCGGATTTTTGCCAGCAATGCATGTACGGCTTTGCGGGACCAACGCTCAATGAGCGGATTGCTGCCGGCAACGGCATTGCCGGAATCAAGTTTGGTGATCTTCATGGAACGCTCCTGTCCACGTGGTGAGGATGGGAATAAAAAGGGTTGCCTTTCAGCCACAGCTTGAGCGCTTGCCAGTAGATGCCAATAACCACTTGCAGCGTCATCAGTGGGTATCTCCACAGCAGCCTGTGCATGCTGGCGCGAGTAAGTGCTGAATGATTCAGCAGCATTGAAGCGGCAAACACCTGGCTGCCCTCCTGCAGCAATGACATCTGTACTGACAGTTGTTGCAGCGGCGCCGAACTGTGCCATTGATAGGTCATATCCATTGGCATGAAGGGGGACACATGCATGGCCTTGTCGAAAGCGGCTTCCGTACTGCCGTTGGCTCCGGACACTGGCAGTACATAGTGACAACGTTCACGCCAAGGGGTGTTGGTGACTTCGGCAACCATGAAACGCAGCTCATTATTTTCGTCAAAACAGTAATAGAGTGTGAGCGGATTGATGATGAAGCCGAAATAGCGCAGGTTGGTCAGCATGAACACACGGCCGAGCAGTGCCTGGCCGCTGCTGCGTTCCACGGTAGCCAGTACAGCCTGTTTCAACGGCAGGGCAGCTTTGTCGTGATAGTCGTGACGAAAGTATGCAGTGAGGTTCCACTTTTCCAGCGACCACAACGGACTTTTTCCGAACAGGACCGGCAATTCATCGAGGTCGAGATACACCATCGCAACATTGTAGCTGAAGTGATGGGTATGCGGTTTCAGACGGGTGTGCATCACCACACCTTCATAAATGCCGCTTTGAATCATGGATTGCTTCATGACGCAACTGCCAGTGGAGCAGAGTGGGCTCCCGTATTGATTTGCCGTTGCAACTGGTCGGCAACACGGTGTGCACTCCACACACCATCTTCATGGAAACCGTGCCGCCACCAGGCGCCGCAGTACCAGGTGTTGCGAATACCGCTGATTTCAGCCCAGCGCTGCTGGGCCTTGATGCCGTCCAGCGTGAACAGCGGGTGGTCATAGTGAAACACCGCTTTGATATGTTCGTCCCTGATCTCTGCACTCTGGTTGAGGGTTACACACCAGGTGCGCCGGCTCTGTAATGCCTGCAGGATGTTCATGTTGTAGGTAAGGGCAGGTTTGCCATGGTTGCCATGGCCAAGACTGACATTCCAGCTGGACCAGGTACGACGCAATTTCGGCAACAATCCGGTATCGGTATGCAGCACCACTTCATTGCGACTGTAGGGTATGGCAGCAAGAATTTCCCGTTCGGCCGCGGAAGCATCGCCCAGCAGCTTGAGTGCCTGGTCACTGTGACAGGCCAGGATCACATGATCGAAGCTTTCCAGTCCCCGTGAACTGGCAACGGTGACCCAGGCTCTGCCATTGGGCAGTGAATTGCGGTGGATTGCCGTAACCGGTGTAGACAGCCTGATGTCATTGCTGAATGAGCGGGTGAGCGGGGCAATATATTGGCGGGAGCCGCCCTTGATCACACGCCACTGGGGGCGATTGTGGAAATCCAGCAAGCCGTGGTTACGGAAGAACTGCACAAGGAAATGCAGCGGAAAACGTGTCATGTCATCAAAGGCAGAAGACCAGATCGCCGCACCCATCGGTAACAAATAGTAATCCCGGAATTCGCTGGAGTAGCGGAACTCCTGCAAATACTCGCCGAGCGGGACATTGGCCAGTAGCGGGTTGGCACACAGATCGCTTTCGACTTCGCGGTTGAATCGTACAATGTCCCTGACCAGCCTCCAGAAACGGGGGGAGACCAGGTTGCTGCGCTGGGCAAAAAGCGTATTGAGGCTGGTGCCGGCATACTCGAGACCGCTTGCTGCATCATTGACACTGAAACTCATGCTGGTTGGCTGGCTTTCAACGCCGAGTTGCTGCAATAGTTCGATCAAGTGCGGGTAGGTCCGGTCATTGAACACGATAAAGCCGGTATCGATATGCTGTTCCACGCCATCGTCATCCACATCGATCGTTGCAGTGTGACCGCCCAGACGGTCCGCTGCCTCGAACAGCACCACCTGGTTTTGCCCGGACAGAAAACGGGCGGCTGCCATCCCTGCTATCCCGCTGCCGATTACTGCGATTTTCATGACCTGCTTCCCGGGTGTGCCGTTTTCATATGCACGTCAGCTGGCCAGCCTCTGCTTCAGGCTGCGCGTGGCAAAACCGAGCAAGGGCACATGGTCATACAATAAAGCACCCAGGTCGTAGCAGTCTTCGTGATAATAGACTTTGTCGGTGAATTTCAGCTGGGTCATGCCGCGCAAGGTTATCAGTTGTCCCTTGTTGATCAGTGGATGGCTGTAGGCCATTTCCCAGGCAAGGAAGGCAGCATTGGCTGCCGTTACTTCGTCAAGGTAACGGATCTGGTAATCCCGAAGGTTGACCGCCATTTTGCGCAGGTAATGACGGAGTGCCAGACTGCCATGCAGTGTATGAACCGGATCGCGGAATTCGACATCGGCCGTATAGACGGAATCGATCAGATCAAGGCGATCTGCGCTGAATTCCTGGTAGAAAGCCTTTAATTGCTGCAAAACGAGCTGGCTGCGCCCTGACTGCGGCGCGGAGAGCGACAACTCTGAACCTGTTCCAGCCAAATCATCCCCCATACAAGCTTCCTGTCCGCAATTCACTGTTTTACGTGTGTGGTTGTCTGGTGGATCAACCAGACCGCTATCCGGCATATACTTGCACCGACTGATCCGGTTTCCCTGCAGTTGCGTATACAGGGAAAATATCCGGATCCGACTCATGCGTACAGGCTCAATCAAAACCATGGATTACGAATCCGACGAGCAGCACCTGGCAACGCCCACTGATGAAAAGGTGCAACAATGGATCACATGCCTGGAACAAGTGGCAGCAAGGCAGGACATCAAAGCCTTCGCTGCATTGTTTGAGCATTTTTCACCGATGATCAAATCCTTTGCCTACAAAGTGCCGGCACTGGAGCAGGCTGATTCGTTTGCCGATGAACTGCTGCAGGAAACCATGCTGAAGGTGTGGACCAAAGCCGCCAGTTTTGACCCGAAACTGGCCAGTCCCAGTACCTGGATATTCACGATAGCCCGCAACATGAGAATAGACCTGTTGCGCAAACAGGCGCGTCATGTAGTCAATAATGTCCCGCTTTACAAGGATGGCGATGATGACGAAATCGATCTTGAAGATATCTGGTTCGAGGACGAGAACAGTGACTTGTTCAATCATCTGGCCCAGCAGCGCAGTCGCAAGCAGATCCACGATTCCCTGCTTACTTTGCCGGCAGAACAGACGGAAGTGCTTGCCAAGGTTTACCTCGAGGACAAATCGCACGCCGAGGTGGCCGCTGAACTGAAATTGCCGCTTGGCACGGTCAAATCAAGAGTCAGGCTGGCTCTCAACAAACTCAAACTGGTTGTGGATCGCTGATCCATGAAAAACATCATTCCCATGGTCAAGTATCACCCCGACGCCCGTTTCCTCACCGATTATGCTGCTGGCAGTCTGCCGGCTTCCCAGGCATTGTGTGTGGCTACCCATTTGCATTATTGCGCTCTGTGCCGGCAAAAAAACCGTGAGCTCACCGAATTGGGTGCCGAACTTTTCATGCAGTTGCAACCAGCTGAAGTGGATCATTCCGAGTTTGAACGTCTGGTTGCGCGCATTGCTGTCGTGCCTGTCAATCAACCTGCAAAAACCCGGCAAGCACAGGTTGTTTCAATTTTGCCAACAGCCATCAACAAGCTGGCCAACGGCAACCTTGAACAACTGGAGTGGCGGCGTATAGGAAACAATCTGCGGGTTGCCAACCTCAATCTCGGCGACCAACAGCGCGAAACCTCATTGCTGAGCATAAAAGCCGGTGGGCATGTTCCCCATCACCGGCACAAGGGTGATGAAATCACCGTCATTCTCAAGGGCAGTTTCTCTGACCATGAAGACAAGTATTCCACTGGTGATTTCATTGTCAGGACCAGGGGTGAAACCCACAGGCCGGTGGCATCGCAGGACCAGGACTGTCTGTGCCTTTCCACGCTGGATGCTCCTATTGTGATGAGCAACTGGTTGCTGCGAATCGGTTTGTATCTCTACAACCTGGCTGCAGCCCCTCAACGCAGGCAGGCTTGATAACCGGCTTCCACCTGGCTCCGGGTTGGGCAGCTGCCCATAAAAAAGGCCGGTGCACTCGCGTACACCGGCCAATCAAAATTGCAGACAAGAGGGGAGCTTGCTGCAAGGTTTGCTGCCCGTGAGGGCAGCAGAGGACAATGACGAGGCTTGCCGGCCTCAGAACTTGAAGATTCCTCCAATAGCGACTGAATTCTGGTTGTCGGTTGCAATGCCGTTATCCATGAAAGTCGACTTGTCCGACCAGTCATGACGGCCTTCGAAACGTACTTCAAAACTCTTCTCGACCATATAAGCCACAGTAAAAGTCGCTTCTTTCAGCTTCTGTGGAGCGGCACCAAGACGGAAACCGTTTTTGTCATTGAAGTATTCGAGGCGACCGGATACGCGCCAGGAATCGTCAATGGCGTAATTGACATAACCCGCCAGGCCGGTCCATTTGGCAGTGCCCATGGCAGCGTTGTAATCTTCCTGCTTGCCCCAGTCATAGTTCAACACGAATGACAAGGCATCCGAGGCGTTGAACGTCGCAACAACGTCAATCAACTGTCTGCTGCCGTTGATGTTGGGCAGGGTAGGTTCGCTGCCAACATAGCCGGAAACGGCAAGTACGAAAGGTTTGGTCGTGTAAGCGACACCAAATTCCGCAGTTTTCTGGGTATTGAGGTCACGTACCTGATCCCAGCCGTTATTGACACCCAGGATGAGACTGACTTCATCAGTAGCCGCAAACGTGGCGCGTACACCGGTATGCGTAAAGGGAACCGCATAACCGAACAGGACTGAGCGCGAGATATTGGTATTCAAGGCAGGGCTGATCACTTCAGCGCCGGCCAGCGTATTGAATTTGCCGGCGATTATCGTCGTCGTATCAGTTGCGTACTGAACGTAGGCCTGGGTGACATCGAACGAACCGGTATCACCTGACCCTACAGAGTGAATCAGCTGGGCATCGTCACCGGTGGTGAAATTGACAAATGCGCCAAAGCCCGTTTTGGGTTGATAAGCCAGGTTCAATGCAGCCTGGTGCAGCGAGAAGGCGCTGTGCTCGGTATCAAAGACACGGTAAGAGGGGGTGGTGTTGGACACATATTCGTAACCGGCATCGACATAGCCAGTAGCAGTGATGCCGGATGCATCGAGCACCTGCGACAGCTTTGGAGCGGCTGGGGCTGCCGGTGCATCAGCTGCGGCTGCGACTCCGGCTGCGGTCAGCAGACCCATCAGTGCGGCCAATTTGGTAAGTTTGAACATGTTGCTTTCTCCTGGTTAGCAGATTGAGATTTGGCGATGTATCTTTTGTTAAGGAAAGTTTTGTTTTCCTGCAGAGGCTATAGCAAGCGCTGGGCCAACTTCATTAACCAATTGATATATAAGAGGAATATAGAAATATTTTGTCAAAGCGCCTCAAGGTGGGGCGCTTCACTTCCTTCGTTTGCGATGAATTGGTGCGCACTGGAATGCATTTGCACCAAAACAAGCCGTCCCTGCCATGCAGGCAGTGTTACAACGAATATCAATGGGTTAAAACTGCTGAATAAGCTGCCATGCCAGCGGTCGGCCTTGCTGTTAGAATGTGCCGCTTTTCCAATAGCCCCTCAGTATTAATCAGGCTGTCCAACAATGCTGACCCTGCCAGGCGCCACGGCGCTTTCCGCATTTTCCCAAGCAAAACTGCTTCATACCCTGCAACAACTTTGCCCCGCACTGGTCGGCGTTCAAGCCCGATTTATCCATTTCGTGGATGTCAGCCGTACCCTGACCAATGAGGAACTCGCACTGCTGGACCGGCTGCTTCGTTATGGCCCCTCCCAACAGCCGGAAGCGATTACAACCGACCATCCCCTGGAGTTGCTGGTAGTGCCGCGTGCCGGCACCATTTCGCCCTGGTCCAGCAAAGCCACAGACATTGCCCACAATTGTGGTTTGACCGCAATCCGCCGGCTTGAACGGGGAGTGTTGTTCCGGTTGCAGGGCGCATCCGAACCGGATGAAGCCGTGCTTGCGCCGAAGTTGCATGACCGTATGACGCAGTCGATCCTGCATGCTGTATCAGATGCAGCAATGCTGTTTTCGGCGCCATCACCAAAACCCATGTCCAGCGTACCGGTGTTGCTGGGTGGCAAGACTGCGTTGATGCAGGCCAACACTGAACTGGGTCTTGCTCTGGCCGATGATGAAATCGATTATCTGGTGCAGGCATTCACCGAGCTTGGTCGTGATCCCAACGATATTGAGTTGATGATGTTTGCCCAGGCCAATTCAGAGCATTGCCGTCACAAAATCTTCAACGCATCCTGGATCATCGATGAGACGCCGCAATCCCGTTCCTTGTTTGGCATGATTCGCAATACCCATGACGCCAACAGCAAAGGCATCCTGTCGGCCTACAAGGACAATGCCGCAGTGTTCGCCGGATTCGATGCTGGCCGCTTTTTTCCGGATCCGGCAAGCAAATCCTATGGATTCCACCAGGAGCCGGTGCACATCCTGGTCAAGGTGGAAACGCATAATCATCCGACTGCCATCGCGCCATTCCCGGGGGCATCAACCGGTGCCGGTGGCGAGATCCGTGACGAAGGCGCAACCGGCATCGGCTCCAAACCCAAGGCCGGGCTCACCGGCTTTACCGTGTCCAACCTGAAAATTCCGGGATTCATGCAACCTTGGGAGACTGACTTCGGCAAGCCGGAACATTTTGCCTCGGCTTTTTCCATCATGATTGAAGGCCCGCTTGGTGGTGCTGCCTTCAACAATGAATACGGGCGTCCCAATCTGTGCGGCTATTTCCGTACTTTCGAAATGCAAACACCAGAGCCGGCCTCGCAACAGCAGGGCATCACGGAAATCCGCGGCTATCACAAGCCGATCATGATTGCGGGTGGTTACGGCAATATCCGCGACACGCACGTGCAGAAAAAAGACATCCCGGTAGGTGCCAAACTGATTGTACTGGGTGGACCTGCCATGCTGATCGGTCTCGGTGGCGGCGCCGCCTCATCCATGACAGCCGGTGTCAGTTCAGCCAATCTGGATTTTGCTTCAGTCCAGCGTGATAACGCCGAAATGGAACGCCGTTGCCAGGAAGTAATAGATCAGTGCTGGGCGATGGGAAATCAGAATCCGATCCGTTTCATTCACGATGTGGGGGCCGGCGGACTGTCCAACGCACTGCCGGAACTGGTGAAAGACGGGGAACGCGGCGGCCGCTTTGACCTGCGCAGCATTCCCAGCGCGGAAACCGGTCTGTCACCACTGGAATTGTGGTGCAACGAGGCACAGGAACGCTATGTACTCGCAGTTGCTGCCGATGAGTTGCCGATATTCGCAGCGATGTGTGAGCGCGAACGTTGCCCGTTTGCCGTGGTGGGAGAGGCCACTGCCGAACATCATCTGACCCTGGCCGACAGCCAGTTTCACAACAAGCCCATCGATTTGCCAATGTCAGTGCTGTTTGGCAAGCCTCCAAAAATGCAGCGCAAAGCCAAAGCCTTGCGCAAACATCTGCGTCCTTTCGATACCAGCGGTATTACGCTGGCTGCAGCCATCGAGCGCGTGTTGCGCCTGCCGGCAGTTGCCAGCAAAAGTTTCCTGATCACCATTGGTGACCGTTCCATCACCGGCATGGTCGTACGTGACCAGATGGTGGGCCCCTGGCAGGTGCCAGTGGCAGATGCTGCTGTCACCACACTTGCGTATGACTCGTTTCATGGTGAAGCCATGGCGATGGGAGAGCGTACTCCGCTGGCACTGCTGGATGCACCGGCTTCCGGCCGCATGGCAATTGCCGAAGCCATTACCAATATTGCAGGTGCCTATATTGGCCCCTTGTCGAATGTGCGGATGTCAGCCAACTGGATGGCTGCCGCCGGCTATCCCGGCGAAGACCACAATCTGTTCAAAACCGTGGAAGCAGTGGGCATGGAACTGTGTCCGGAACTTGGCATAACGATTCCGGTTGGCAAGGATTCAATGTCGATGCGTACCCAATGGCAGGATGAAGGCGGCAGCAAATGTGTGGCAGCACCGTTATCGCTGATCATTTCTGCGTTTGCACCTGTGCATGATGTGCGGCTGACACTGACTCCACAGTTGCGGACTGATGCCGGCCCCACTGTTTTGGTGCTGATTGATCTTGGTTGGGGCTCCGACCGGCTGGGCGGTTCCGCACTGGCGCAGGTCTATAACCAGTTGGGTGACGAAGCGCCTGATCTGCACAGTGCCAGCGACCTCAAACGCTTCTTTACCTTTATGCAGGATGCCATCGCGCAACAACTGTTGCTGGCCTACCACGACCGCTCCGATGGCGGTCTTTTGGTGACAGTGCTGGAAATGGCATTTGCCGGCCACTGCGGCGTCGATCTGGTACTGGACCCGATAGCCAATGGCAATGAAGTGCTGGGGGAATTGTTCTCGGAAGAACTCGGCGCCGTTATGCAAGTGCGGGAAGCGTTGCTGCCACAGTTGCTGGAACTGGCAGAAGCCTATGGCCTCGCCGATATCTGTTTTGTGCTGGGCAAACCCAATGACCGTGATGTAATCGATATCAGGCTGGCAGACAAAACGCTGTACAGTGCTGCCCGCTCGACCCTGCAAGGCATGTGGGCAGAAACCAGCTTCCGTATGCAGGAACTGCGTGACAACTCCGAATGTGCCCGCCAGGAATTCGCGTTGATCGGCGATGCTACCAATCCAGGTCTGCATTCAAAACTGGGTTACAACCTGCAGGAAGACATAGCCGCTCCCTATATCAAACTGGGCCGGCGGCCACGCATTGCAGTATTGCGCGAGCAGGGCGTCAACGGCCAGATGGAAATGGCGGCGGCTTTTCATCGCGCCGGCTTTGATGCAGTCGACGTGCACATGAGTGACCTGATCAGCGGCCGGGTGCAGCTCGACAATTTCAACGCATTGGTGGCCTGTGGCGGCTTTTCCTACGGTGATGTGCTGGGTGCTGGTGAGGGCTGGGCCAAATCCGTACTGTTCAATACCCGCGCCCGCCAGCAATTCGAAAATTTCTTTGCGCGTACCGGTACCCTCGGCTTCGGTATCTGCAACGGTTGCCAGATGATGGCCAATCTGCATGAACTGATCCCGGGCAGCTCGCACTGGCCGCGTTTCGTTCGCAACAATTCCGAGCAGTTCGAAGCTCGTACTGTCATGGTCAGTGTGGCAGAATCCCCGTCTGTACTGTTGCAGGGCATGCAAGGTTCGCGTTTTCCGATAGCGGTGGCACATGGCGAAGGGCGGGCCGAGTTTGCTGATGCAGCAGCCTTGCAACGGGTATTGCAAAGCGGCACGGTTGCGTTGCGATATGTCGACAATTACGGCAACACCACCGAGCAATATCCGGCCAATCCCAACGGTTCACCTGCCGGCATTGCCGGATTGTGCAACAGCGACGGGCGCTTCACCCTGATGATGCCGCATCCGGAACGGGTGTTCCGTGCAGTCACCAACTCCTGGCGGGACCCTGCCTGGCCGGAAGAGGGCCCGACCATGCGCATGTTCCGCAATGCGAGAGCCTGGCTCGGCTGAAAACGGGCCACTCGTTCTCGCCAATCCGGTCCAGAATCTCCTTCCACATGCAGGGCACTGCCTGTGCACCGCGAACACTCTCGACATGACAGCAAAACACTGGGATTATCCGCTATGACGTCCTGAAGCCCCGCTAGAGGTGCTAAGCGGCGGCCTGAATCAACAGTAGTTCAACGTAACCTTCGGGGGATTTGAATGATGTTAGCCAGGCTCCATTCCAACCTGCAAAAGCAGGATAAACCACTGATCCAGTCTGCGTTACGTCAGTATATTCTGGCATTTGCCTGCCTGATACCGTTGGCTGCCGCCGGGCAACAATCCGGCGACGATGCTGGCCGGCAGAAGGGTGGAATTACTTCAGAAAAGGTCGGCAACTCATTGCGTTTGTCCTCAGAAAAACAGATCACTACCAAAGTGGAGTTTGTCCAGCCCGAATCGAAAAGCTGCCAGGCTACGCTCACGCTGGGCTTTGATCAGCGCAACACCATGGCTGCCGTGGACGGTACCATTGAAAACACCATGTGTGCTGCCTCTGGCGGAGACTATGAACTTGCCATCACAGTCAAGGATGGAAGTGGCGAGTTGAAAACACTGGAGTTCACCGAGAAGTGGCAGCGCAGTGACAGCAAGTCAGTCATATTCAGTTCCAGATATCCCATCGGTGACAACATGGATCTGGTCAGGGTCAGAGCCCGCAAAGTCCATTGTGTATGCACTGACGCTGCAGCCAAATGAGTTGAGCTGTCAGCAAGGCAGTTGGCAGTGCTGCTCAATCAACTCCACCCGGCAATCGAAAACAAGGTTAAGGATTTAATGAGCGCACGTCGCAGTCGTCTGGATCGGCTAATCGGCAGGCAGCTCGGCATAAGCCGGGATGCGGTGCGGCTGTTGCTGGCGCAGAAACGCATCAAAGTGAATGGGAAAATTGTCGAAGCCCGCGACTTGATAGTTGACGGCTTCAGTGTCATCACTCTGGATGACAACCCTGTACAGTCGCAACCAGCAGTCTATCTCATGCTGCACAAGCCCTGTGGTGTGCTGAGTGCAACCAGAGACGGCAAGCACCCGGTTGTCACCGACCTTGTTACCCATGCAGCAGTAGCAGATCTGCATATCGCCGGCCGCCTGGATTTGCATGCAAGCGGCTTGCTGCTGCTCACCAATGATGGCGCATGGTCACGCCAGCTAAGCCATCCGGTGAGTGGCCTAAACAAGCAGTATGAAGTAAGCCTGAAGAATCCAATCAATACAGACTACATCACGGCGTTTGCAGAGGGCATGTATTTCGGCTACGAAAACATCACCACCCGACCCGCGCAGCTGGAAATACTTGGCGAACGCACTGCCAGAGTCACCTTGCAGGAAGGCCGTTACCACCAACTCAAACGCATGTTCGGCCGTTTCCGGAATCCGGTGCTCGGCATTCATCGCACTGCCATAGGCGAATTGAAACTTGATGATTCCCTGCAGGCAGGGCAATACCGGGAATTGGACAGCAGCGAGGCGGGCGCTGCGAAAAAGCCATCCATTTGCCCAGGCTAATCGGATTGGAACTCCAGTTTTATTGGACGGGAGGCTATACTTGTCGAAGTTTGCAAACGTGCCACATGTATTTACAGGAGAAGTACTCCCGGTTATGGCCAACACAGTTTTTTTCAAACCAGCAACAATACTGATACGCAGCGCAGCGACGACGCTGATCTGGGCCTGTACCATGGCTTCAGCTTCGGCACAGGCCGTAGCAGATCCTTCGTATAAAGTGCAGATATACGGCAATACCACCACGATGGAACTGGCACCGGTATTGGCGACAATCCAGAACAATTTTTACAAGGGCCAGGCGGCCATCAGCAATGGCGGCATTCCCGATTTGTTTGGCACCGGCAAGAACAGTGCAGAGCCGACAGCCTCCACCGTGCTGCTGGCCACCAATGCTGAAACCCAGGCGTTGCGCCAGTCGGTGGATCATCCTGATCTGCGAATAATATTCACGGTGTCGGAGGGTCTTTATCGGATCGTCGCCAAACGCTCCGCCGGAATCAGGAAACTTGCCGATCTCAAAGGCAAAAAAATCGGCACCATTCCCAATACTTCATCACAATATTTCCTGCACAAGATGCTGGGTACCGTGGGGTTGTCGATTGATGATGTAAAAGTTGTGCCGGTGGTCTCGCTGGACAAATACAAGACGGCACTTACCGAACAGGGGCTCGATGCCATCACAATTTGGGAGCCAGGTGCCGACTATGCGGCTGCGTCCATCGGTGCCGATGCCATTGAATTTTCCGGCAAGGGCATCTATCGCGAAATTTTCAACCTCTATACCACCGCTGGTGCCCTGGCAGATCCGGTCAAACACGCAGTCATTTTGAAGTTTGTACAGGCCCTGAAAGCTGCCACCAGGGAACTCAATGCTACCCCGCAAGTGGCAGTGCCACTGGTGGCCAAAAGTGCAGGCTTGCCGGAACAGGTGGTGGCGCATGCCTGGCAGCACCATGAATATTCCGCCGATCTGGCCCCTGACCTGCTGGATGTGATGACAGAGGAAGACCAATGGGTGGCGCGGGAAACCAATCGTACTCCCCGCACACGTGAGCAACTGGCACAATTGATCGATGCCAGTGTCTATCTGCAAGCCAAAATAGGCCGGTAATTCCATCCCATGAAAAACACCAATACTGACTGGCGCATTCCGCTGGTTGATACCCACGCCCACATTTTTCTGAAGTCGATGCCGCTGATCAACAACCCACGGCATGCTCCCACTTATAGTCACACCGTGGCCGACTACATGGCCGTCCTCGACCAGCACGGCATCAAATACGGTGTCATCGCTGCCGCAAGTCCATGGGGCGACTACAACGATTACACAGTGCAGAGTGTCGGCAAAGAGCCGCGTCTGCGCGGTACCGTAATACTGCATCCGGGCAAGCGTTATGATTTCAAACACATGAGTGCCAATGGTATCCTGGGGGTACGGCTACCTTTCATCGGGCTGCCAGAGGTGCCGGACCTGACGACACCTGATTACCAGAAACTGTTGCACCAGATTGCCGATGCCGGCTGGCATGTACATCCACACATCGATGGCAAACATTTGCCTGCGCTGTTGACGATCCTGGAGCGGGCAGGGCTCAACATCGTGGTCGATCATCTGGGACGGCCTGCAGCCGACGAGCCGGTGGGCAGTGCAGGATTTCGTGCGTTGGTGGATTCAGTCAAACGCGGCAAGAGCTGGATCAAGGTGTCGTGCGGCTATCGACTGGGGCCGCGCGCGGAAGAGCATTTTTTCGGGTTCATGCAGGAGTTGGGGCCCGACCGCATGTTCTGGGCCAGCGACTGTCCTTTCGTTGGCCACGAAGGGCAGTTCCCTTTTGCTGATACCATCAAGTGGCTGACTGACCGCATCAGTGATGAAGCGGCTGGCCGCAAACTGCTGGGCACCAATGCCAGGCTGTTTTACGGATTTCCGGAATAAGCTGCAGTCGAGTCAAAGCCAGAAACGCCATGGTTAGTCTCCTTCAGCAATCAACGATGGTCTATTCATAGCGCAATGCTTCGATCGGATCGAGATTGGCGGCCTTGGCTGCAGGCATGATGCCGAATACCAGGCCCACTCCCGCCGAGAAGCCGACGGAAAGCAGGATGGCCCACAGCGGCACGACTGCGGCCGGGAAATTGGGAATCGCAGCAGCGGCGAACGCTCCGATGCCATACCCTATCAGCAGCCCGACAAGGCCACCCAGCAAGCACAGCAATAACGACTCGAACAGGAACTGCATCAGAATCTGGTGGCGCTTGGCGCCGATGGCCTTGCAGATGCCGATCTCGCGTGTGCGCTCGGTGACCGACACCAGCATGATGTTCATGATGCCGATGCCGCCTACCAGCAGCGAGATGGCAACGATGCCGCCAGCCACAATTGTCACCGTGGTCAGCACGGTGTTGAAGGTGGAGGTGAGCTGTTGCGAGGTCTGTACACGGAAGTCGTCATCGTCCTTGGGAGCAAGTTTGTGTGCGGTACGCAGCAAGGTGATGACGCGGTCCTGCACCACCTCCATCTGGCTGATGTCACCCAGGATGATCTGGATCACCACGTCGAGCTTGTTCTGGTTGCCGGTGATCGAGCGCATGGTGCCGTAAGGAATCACCACCATGTTGTCCTGGTTTTGGCCGAGTATCTGGCCGCGCTCTTCGGCGAGACCGATCACCTTCATCCACTCGTCGCCGATGCGGATGTATTCCCCTACCGGATTCGCCGGCAAGTGCAGGTTCTGGCGCACGGTTTCGCCGATTACTGCTACACGTCGGCGGGTCTGGTCATCGTTGTCGGACAGAAAGCGTCCATATTTGATGAATATCCTGCCCACGACCTGGTAGTTGTAGTCGGAACCGGTAACCTGTACCGCTGTCACCTGTGAACCGTAGCGCACGGAGTTGCCGGCACCGGCAATGATGGGAGAGATGGTGGCAATACCTTCGACCCTTGTCGACAGCATCTCGAAATCCTGTGGCGTAATGCGGGAGATGATGCCTTGTATACGCCGCTCAAAGGTGTTGACGGACTGGACCACAATACTATTGGTACCCAGGCCCTCAAACTGCTGGTTAATGGTGAATTGCAGGCCCTGGATGATGGACACCACCGCAATGACCGCGGCCACTCCAATGATGATGCCAAGTGTGGTCAGGAAACTGCGGAATCCATGGGCCCGGATCGAGAGCAGGGCTGCACGGAAACTTTCCATCATATCGAATACAAACATTCAGTCATTCTCCGTTGCTTTCAGGAACAGACGCACACAGTGCGCCCTATGATTTTCGGCGGTCTTCGGCAACGCGGCCGTCCTCGAGCCGGACAATGCGCAAACAGTGGTTGGCGATCTCCGGTTCATGGGTAACGATGATTATGGTCTGATTCTGCTTATGCAGTTCATCAAACAGTTTCATGATCTCGACCGTAGTACGTGAATCAAGGTTGCCGGTCGGTTCATCGGCCAGCAGAATGGATGGCTTGGTCACCAGTGCTCGTGCAACGGCAACGCGCTGGCGCTGGCCGCCCGATAGCTGGTTGGGCAAATGGTCCATGCGGTTGCCGAGATTGACGTGATTGAGTGCCTCCTCGGCGCGCCGTTTCCGTTCATGCAGGGGAACGCCCTGGTAAACCAGCGGTTGCATCACGTTCTGCAGAGCAGTGGCACGTGTCAACAGGTTGAAACTCTGGAAGATAAAGCCGATTTCACGATTGCGGATTTCCGCCAGCTCATCCGGATCCAGGTGGCCAACGTCTTTGCCATTGAGTACGTAGTTGCCGGAGGTGGGGCGGTCGAGACAGCCGAGCACATTCAGCATGGTAGATTTGCCGGAGCCGGAAGTGCCGGTGATGGCGACATAGTCGTTGCGCTCGATGCCAAGATTTACGCCATCGAGTGCACGCAAAATATTTTCGCCCATCACGTATTCCTTTACGAGATTGTTTATCTGTATTAACGACATGGGTATTCCATTGGGTCAGTGGTTGGACAGGATTACTTCTTGCCGTTCTCTTTGCTGATCTCTTCCTGGGTTTTCTCCTTCACCTTGTCGCCGTCCTGCAGATTGCGCAGGATGCGGTTGGGACCGGTGATGATGCGATCGCCGGAAGCAAGCCCGTTCCTGATCTGCTGGTAGGAGTCGTCGGCAATGCCGGTTTCCACGCTGACTTTGCGGGCAACACCATTGTCAAACTTGTAGACGATGTGCTTCTTGGAGTTGAGGCTGCGGTCCTCTTCTTCAACGATGGCCTGGATCGGTACTGCCAGTACACTGCTGCTGTTGCTGGTAAATATTTCGGCACGTGCTGACATGCCGGGATGCAGCTTGATGCCGTTGGTATCGTTGATCTGGATCTTGACCAGGAATATGAGCAGCGTACTGGTCTGGGTGGGTGGCTTGGCAGTGATGGCGATTTCCTTGACGGTTCCTTTCATCGGCTGGTCGGGATAGCCGATGGCTACGATGCTGGCTTCTTGCCCAACCTTGATATTGGCGATATCGGCTTCATCCACATTGACCTGGGCCTGGATGGTCTCCGGGTTGCCGATGGTCATCAGCGATGAACCGGGCACGTTGGTGGTGGAAGAAATCGCCATTTCACCCACTTTGATGTCAAGCGAAGTAACTTCACCGGCCAGTGGTGAAAACACCTGGGTTTTCTTCAGGTTCTTTTCGGCTTCAGACAGACTGGCGTGGGACTGGTCAAGGGAAGCCTGGCGGGTTTTGAGGGTCAACCGGGCCAGGTCAAGTTCATTGGTGGACGCTTCGAAAGTGTTGTCATCAATGAGCTTGCGGTCATGCAGCAGCTTTTTGCGCTGCCATGCAGTTTCCAGATTGGCCAACTGCACCTTCTGCGAGTCGATGGCGATTTCCTGCATACGTGTCGAGGCGCGCTGCTGGTCCACAAGGGCACGTGGCGTTTCATCGTTGATCTGCGCTACCAACTGGCCTTTTTCAACGCGATTGCCTTCCTGGACATAAAGTGCAGCAACTTTGCCCACAACTTCAGTGCTGAGTTTCACTTCGTCCTCGGGCGTAAGTTTGCCGGAGGCGAGTATGGAGGCGCTGATGCTGCGGTTTTGCAGCGTTTCCAGCGTGACTGCCAGGCCGTCGCTCGATGAGCGCTTTTGCAAAAATACCGCTATTCCTACAAGCGCGAGCAGGCCGACGATAATTAACACTTTTTTCATGAGAATACCTTTTACAGTGTGAAATAGAGAATTGCGCCATAAATGACGACAGTAGGAGCGAGAGCAACCAGGCTTGCGCCGAGCCAGCTGGTGCCTGTCCACTGGCGATAGCCGATGACACCCAATACCAGTCCCCAGATTTGCATCAGGCCGAATTGTTGCAGTGTCTGGCTGTGGATATTCAGATTCAGCAGATGAACCAGTCCGAGCACCTGCAGGTCACCTTGCGGGACCTGGTGGTTGGCATCAGTCAGTAACACCAGCAAGGCAGCCAGATTTGAGAAGAAGGTGGGAACCGTATTCCAGCAGGTCATGGTAAACCAGTGGCGGAAGTCGAGTGGGGCACTGCCGAACTTGGCCATCAGGGTCAGATAGGCGGCACTGATAGCAAGTACTACCGGCACAACGATGCAGACGGCGATACTGGACACAATGGCCTGGGTAGTCAGTGATAACGCCTGTACTGATTTTTCCAGCTGGGCCCGCTGTTCCTTGGTCATTTGCCGGAAATTGCCCGCTTGTTCAATCATCTGGTCGCGTACAAAGCCCTCATTGTTGAGCAGCATGTAGCCGCAAGTGGTAGCAATGGTCATGACCAGTAGCAACAGCAGTGGCGCCCAGAACGTCGGGAACTGCTTGAGGCGGGTGAACGCCGCAGTGGGCGC
Source organism: uncultured Gammaproteobacteria bacterium (assembly GCA_903837345.1). Classification (GTDB taxonomy): domain Bacteria; phylum Pseudomonadota; class Gammaproteobacteria; order Pseudomonadales; family Pseudohongiellaceae; genus CAILUG01. The sequence goes on from CAILUG010000034.1 coordinate 21,455, forward strand.
GGTGAGAATGTCGATGAAATTATTCAGCATGGACTTGTCCTCATGATTGTTGTTCCTTTTATTGATGCAGCCATTGGTTCAGGTCTGTCACATCCTGCGGGCTAAGTACGCCGGCAGCCTGTTTGAGTGCAATCGTATCCAGCACATAGGTGAAACGCGCATTGGCCAGATCGCGCTGTGACTGGAACAAGGTTCTTTGCGCCAGCACTACTTCGACGATATTGCGTGTGCCCACTTCTGCACCCGTCTGCGTGGATTCAAACGCACTCTGGGCTGATACAAGCGCCTGGGCCCGTGCTGCCACGGCTTTCACATCGGATGCGACACCTCGATAAGCGTTGCGTGCAGCGCTGATGTTGTCGCGCTCTGATTTCAGCAGGGCTTCTTCGAAGGCATCACGGGTGTAATCTGCCTGGCGGATCTGGGCAGTTCGCGAACCGCCGGTATAGAGCGGAATGCTGAAACTAAGGCCCACACTGCTGCCCTCGTTGGCCTGTGCCGGGAAAAAGCTGGCAGAAAGACCGCTTTTATTCCAGCTGTAGCTCATGTTGAGCGCTACAGTTGGATAGCCTGCTGCCCTGGTAGCTTTGGCATCCAGTTGTTTGGCATCCAGATCCAGATGGGCGATTTTCATGGCAATGTTGTTGTCCTGAGCCAGATTTACCCATGCTTCGATACTGTCAGGGTCTGCCGGCTGTATCGGGAAATTGGGATTGAGGGAGGCAAGCTCACCTACTTGCTGGCCGGTGATTGCGACCAGGGCTTCTTGCAAACGGCTCAGATTGTTTTCTTCCACCAGCTTGTTGACGCTGGCCAGGTCGGCCGCCGCCTGGCTGTCGTATACATCCGTAATGGTGACAAGGCCCACATCAAATTTCTGTTTGTTCTGGTCCAGTACTTGCCTGGCAGCATTTTCTTCGGCGGTGAACGACTCTAGGTTGGCTTTGCTTTTCAGCACGTTGAAATAGGCAGTTGCCACTTTCACGATCAATTGCTGTTCAGATTGCGCCAACGTCAGCGTAGCAGATTCGTCCCCCTTCCTGGCTGACTGGAAAGCGTACCAGGCCTGGAAATTCACCACTGCCTGTTGCAGTCTGATGCCGTAGCTTGAAGAATAATAACCGTTGCCAAAATCGTGTTGTTTCGGGTTTCCGAATGCGTCAAACGAAGGATTGGCAGTCCCGTTGGTATCGCGTGAGCCGGCCATGGTGGCGCTGATGGTAGGCAGCAACTGTGCCCGTCCCTGGTCGATGACAGTGTGCTTGGCATTGTAGGTGGCGCGGGCCTGGCGGATCTCGGGATCTCTTTTCACGGCGATCTGGAAAATATCCTGCAGGTTTTCAGCCAGTACAGCCGGTGCTGCCAGTACACATAACAACAGTGCGGCAATCGGGCGCAATTTCGCCAGCCCGACTGGCAGGCAGTCTCCGCTTTGGTTGCGAGCCGGTTTACGGTCAGTTCTTGCTTGCATCAGTGTTGACTCCTTCAAATATCCTGTGATCTGTGTTGTTTGCCTAAATGATTTTCCCTTGCTCTCAGGGTTGGTGCAGCCATCGCATGAACTGTTTCACGGTGGGTTGCTGGCCGGTGGCGAGAATGCTTATACGGTAGATCTTGCCGCCCGCCTTGATGGCCAGCCAGCAACAGATGCCGTTCAACAGCAGCGCCAGCAGTGGTTGCCAGAGTGGCACTTCCAGCACTGCCAAGCGTAATGGCATCACGTAAAGTGAGGTAAAGGGCGCAATCGACAAAATTTCCACCACCGAGCTGGCCGGGTTGCCGATGGCCGCGAAGACCGTGTAGAACGGCAACATCATCAGTATGGTGACCGGCCACATGGCCTGGCCGGCGTCCTGTGAACTGTCGAACATTGCGGAGAAACCACCCCAAACCGACAACATGGCGGTCAAGCCCAATACGTAGTTGGTGAAGAAAAACAACAGCATGCCGGTATGGATGTCGAGCTGGAATTGCGGGGGCAACATCATCATGGCCGGGAACAACACGAAGACGAACAACGGCACCAGCCACACCAGCATCTGTGTCAGGCCGGTGGTGGTGCGCGCCAGGATCTTGCCAGCCAACAGTTCTTTCGGATTCACCGATGTAAGCAGCACTTCAACCGCGCGGTTGCTCTTTTCCTCGATGATCATGGACGAGAAAGGCATGACAATGCCCATGATGCTCATAAACATCAGGATTGCCATAGCGAAGCCGACGATGGTGTTGCCGGCACTACCTTGCTGCTGACCCTGCTTCGACAGGGTAAATCCCTTGATATCAACATTCCTGACAGCGAAGGCGAGATCGTCCTGCGCGACATTCAGCCCGCTGAAGCGGCGGAGGTTCAACGTTTGGTTGATCGATTCGCCGATTGCATTGCGCAGAATCTGGTTGCCGATATTGGTGGAATAGTAACGCGCTTCCTTGTCCGACAATGCTGTGCCAGGCACATAGAACAGGCCGTTGTTGCTGTTGGCGAGAATGTCCGGTTTTTTGCTGGCCAGGTAGTCATCAAAGCTGTCCGGCTGCACCAGCTGGAAGTCGAGCTGGTAAATGCCGTTCTTCACTTCCTTGCGGGTTTGCAGTTGCGTTTGCAATGCGTCGAGCAGGCTCTGGCCGTCGCTGGCGATGTAGATATGCGATTTTTCCGGCTGGTTGAGGCTGGCCAGCTTCATCTGCATGCCAATAATCCCGAACATGATGACCGGCATCAGCAAAGTGGAAATCACGAAAGCTTTGCTCAGCAACTGCTGCTTGATATGCATTTTGTATACGGTAAAAAATCCCCGGCTGATCATGCAGCTTCTCCTTTTGCTCCGGTCTGGCTGAGGAAGATGTCATTGAGCGAAATATCGTTGGCATCGAATTTATGGACTTGCACACCGTTACTGACCAGATCGAGCAACAGACGCTGGCAGTCACTGCGCTCGGCCACTTCAATGCCCGAGTAGTTGCCGAAATCCTGCACCTTGCGCACATAGGGCATCTGCTGCAGGAACGCCAGCGAGCCCTCGTACTGCAGAATTACGTTGCGCGAGGAAAAACGTTTTTTCACCTCAGCCAATGTCCCGCCCAGCAACACCTTGCCCTGATGAATCAGCGCAATGTGGTCACACATTTTTTCGGCGAACTCCATCAGGTGGGTGGAAAATATGATCGCTTTCCCCTGGTCCCGCAGTTCCAGAATGATGTCCTTGAAGAGGTTGACGTTGACCGGGTCGAGACCCGAGAACGGCTCATCAAGAATGATGAAGTCGGGGTCATGCAGAAAGGTGGAAATAAACTGGATCTTCTGCTGGTTGCCCTTGGACAGTTCCTGCACTTTGCTGCGGGTGCGGGTATCGAGTTCAAAGCGCTGCAGGTAGGCCATGGCCTTGTCTTTCACAGCAACACCCTGTTTGCCTTTCAATTCGGCCAGGTAGAGCAGGGTATCCAGCACCCGTATTTTGGTATTGAGCCCACGCTCTTCCGGCAGGTAGCCGACCCGGTCACGGAAATCCTGGCCCACCCGGTTGCCGCGGAACATGATGGTGCCGGCGTCGGGTTCATAAATGTTCATCAACATGCGAATGGTGGTGGTCTTGCCGGCACCGTTGCGGCCGAGCAAACCGAAGATCACACCTTCCGGGATCGTGAAGCTGACTCCGTCCACCGCCTTGAAGGTGCCGAAACATTTGGTGAGATTGGAGACTTCAAGTGCGTTCATATCGAGAGTCCGTGCTTATTGTTGTTCTCTATACCTAAGGGCATGCAGCGCTTGATGCTTTGACTTCAGCAGATGAGGGGCACTCAGCACAGGCCGTGCCAATCCTAAAGCCATCTCTAACACCATGAAATATATGAACTTTAATAACCATACCACTCTTCATTGATCCAACAGATACAGTCCATATCCCAGTTATTGGCCAATTTCACCAACGCGAACCATAGGCTTTCACATGGCGTTTCTTGCCTGCAGGGGTTTAACAACCAGCCAATCAATACTCTGCAGTTTTTGGCGGGCCAGCCTGCGAAATTTGAAGGCACCGGCAATCAACAGCACTTCAAGACCAAAAAACGGTCTGGTGTCGTGCCAGACGATAGCCACCCATAAACACCCAAACATGAGACAGGAACCCGCAATCGAAACTATCAAGCCCCAATAAGTGGGCCAGGTGCTGATACGCGCACAGACTATGCAATAGGCCAATAACGCATTGAAAACCAGGATCAATACGGGATAGTGCAACAACAGGGCAGCCGGCAGCTGTGAAAACAGCAAGGCACTCAGCGTCAATACGCCACAGGGCAGCATAAGCAAGGCCATATTGATGACAATTTGCTGCTCCAGAAACGGCCATAACCGGCTGCGCTGTTTGTCACTGCGCAGCCACAACAGTCGCAATCTCGTAACCCATTCCACATTCTGGAATGTTGCAAACGCCAACGGATACAAACTGGTACCCATGAAGATATCCAGCACCGAAGGATGCCAGGAAAAACCCTCGCCGAAATTCGCAATGCTGATAAAAAAGGTACCGATGAGAGGCCCCAGAAAAACCAGATAGAGCTGAACCCGCAAACGGGCAGTCAACGTAGCGGGATAACCCAGCAACAATGAGACTGCCGGATCTGCCACGGCGTTGCTGCCATAAACAAGCCATGCAGCCATGGTTGACCGCTGGTAACCGTCGATTTTGTAATTTTCCAGGCTTTTGTGTGCAGTCCTGAATTGATGACGTCCCCTGGTGCGCAAAGTTGCCAGCACCCAGCCAATCAACGCCAGCACCAGCAACAACACAATATGTTCATCGCTGATCAGCAACTGGATTTTGTCCTGCAACAGAAAGCCGAATGCCGCAATGCAGGTGACGGGGAAAATACTGAGAGGAAACATGGCCCAGGCAGTAGTGACCACGTATTGCATGACAGCGATATAGGCACTGCTCAAAACGAACAATTGCGTGGCGTTGCGCAGGTGGTACCCGTTGACATGGTAGAGCGAAGCAAAAAACCCCAGGAATCCTGACTGCACCAATGTGAAGAAGAATGCAGTCAGCACCGCACGGGATGCAAAGCCCGGCACCAATAACAGGGACCGGTTGCAGATCAATCCTCGCAATACCTTCGGGGCAAGCATGAACGGCAATGCCAGCAGAATCATGTAGTCCGCGACCGCCAAAACAAAAGCAGAGCGTGGTTGCGAGAATCCGGTAATGATCAACACCGGCAACAGCGCCAGTCCCAGGTAATGCAACCAGGGCGAGCCGTTGAATGGCATGAAGAATTGTCGTAATAGTTGGAGAAAGCTCTTCACGCGTGCAGCTCCAGAAACAGGTCTTCCAGCGACAAGGTTTCTATCTGCGTATCCTTGCCCAGCGCGCTGGCCAGTCCCCGGGAGGAATAGGCGTCCCAGTCTTTCAGCAACACGATGCTGACTCCACGGCTGTCAGTGCGAGAATGCAGCACGGAATTTTTTGCTATAGCGGCGGGTAACAGCTGGCCGGCCGGCAGCTGGATGCGAACAAAGTTTTCTTTCAGGTCATCCATGCTGGCGTCGATACGCAGATTGCCTGCCTGCATCAGCCAGACGCGCGAAGCAACCCGTTCAAGATCGCTGACAATATGCGTGGAGAACAGGATCGTGCGGGTCTGCGAGCTGGCAATATCGACCAGCTCTTTCAGGAACTGGCGACGCGCTACCGGGTCAAGACTGGCAACCGGCTCATCGAGAATGATCAGGTCAGGTTCGTGGCCGAGTGCGGAGATGATCGACAGTTTCTGGCGTTGGCCAACCGAGAGCTTGTTGATGCGGGTATCGAGCGGCACAGCCCATTCGCTGGCCAGTCGTGCCACCAGACCATGGTTCCACGAGGGATAGAACTCGGCAATCAGTGCGAGATAGCTGTCGCCTTTCATGCCTTCCAGCAGTTCGTCACGTTGCGGTACAAAGCCTACACGAGCCTTGGTCAGTCCATCCATCGCGATGCTGTTCTGGCCAAAGATGCTGGCACTGCCGCTGCTTGGCAATGAGAAACCAAGTGCGGTTTCCAGCAAGGTGGTCTTGCCTGCACCATTGAGCCCAAGCAGGCCGATGACTTCACCTGCCTGCACGCTGGCCGTGATGCCTTTCAATACCTGGACCGCATCAAAGTTTTTGCAGAGGTTGGCAAGTTCGAGAGCAGCAGCTGTCATCATCATTCTCCTTGTTCATCCATCGCAATACGCAACGCCTTCACGACTTCGTCAGGGCTCAATTCGAGTTGCCGGGCCGCCATCACCAGCTGATCGATGGCGGGATGCAAGCGTTCCAGGCGTGCGCCTTTGCTTTCTTTGGTCTTGTGCTGGTGCGCAATGGTCATGGCCTTGCCACGCTGGCGGTCCAGCAATCCTTCTGCTTCCAGCAGGCTGTAGGCCTTGGAGATCGTCATCGGATTTACCGCATGGTTTACTGCCAGTTCACGCACCGAAGGCAGTTCGTTGCCTGGCAGCAATTGCCCGCTCGACACCATGCGCCGCACCTGCTCCATGAGCTGGCGGTAGATGGGGATACCGGAGTTGGGATTGAGGGTGAACAATGCCTGGGGCCTCTATGTGTATTGGTAGAGTAATACACCAATACGCATGGTGCAAGTGGGCGGAAAATTATTTGCAGTGGTGCTGCTGGTTCGTAACCCAAGTTAGGGATTCAATAGGTTGCTATAGTCCGAACCAGGAAAAGGAGAAGCATAAAATGTACAAAATCGGTTTCTATGTCCCCGATACCCATGTGGAATCAGTCAAAAAAGCCATGTTCATGGCGGGGGCAGGGCGTATGGGTGAATATGACAGTTGCTGCTGGCAAACGTTGGGGCAGGGGCAATTCCGGGCTCTGGAAGGCAGCCAGCCTTATCTGGGCCAACAGGGCGTTGTGGAGAGGGTGCCGGAATTACGGGTGGAAATGGTGTGTAATGACGAGGCAATCAAGGCGGCGGTCGCAGCACTGCGAGCCACCCACCCCTATGAAGAGCCGGCGTTTGATGTGGTGAAACTGGAGGCAGTGGAGTGATTGATTCATTTTTAAGCAATTCATCAACTTGGCAGTGAAACCTTAAGGAAAATTTAATTGCCGGGGTGCTTGTCACCGTGTGTACACTGCTTTAGGCTACTTCAAAAATCATGACAGGAGGGGATCCGCGCATCATGGTCAAGCCACGCCGCTTTGCCGGCTGTTTCCTTGCTGTAGTTTGCTTGCTGGGCGCAAATGCCCTGTGGGCCGGCGAAGCCGATTTCCCGCTGCCCTCCAACCTGGTGCCTGCTGTCAATTTCTGGGTCAAGGTCTATACCCAGGCCGATACCGAAAGCGGCTTCCTGCATGACAGTGAAAACCTTGATATTGTTTATGAAAAGCTCCCGCGTGATCTCGAACTGATTGATCAGCATCGCAAGCAGATCAGTCGTGACTTGCGCGTGCTGGCTACCGGTGTGCGCAGCAGCCTGACCGACAACCAGCAGCACATCCTGCAATTATGGGGAGCCGGCGTTACCAATGAACGCTTGCAGGAAGCCTCCGACAATATCCGCTGGCAGTTGGGACAGTCAGACCGCTATCAGGAAGGCTTGAACCGCTCAGGCGCCTATCTGCCGCATATCCGCGCTGTTGCCCGCAATCTCGGCATGCCGGAAGAGCTGGCCTCGTTGCCGCATGTGGAATCCTCGTTTCATCCGGGTGCTTTTTCGAGTGCTTCGGCTTCCGGCATGTTCCAGTTCATGCGCGGTACTGCGCGTCGCTTCATGCGGGTCGACAATCTGGTCGATGAACGCCTGGATCCCTACAAATCCGCTTACGGGGCGATGAAACTGCTGAAGGAAAACTATGATGAGCTGGGCACCTGGCCACTGGCATTGACCGCCTACAACCATGGCACCAATGGCATGGTGAAAGCCGTGCAATTGACCGGGACCCAGGACATTGGCGAGATCGTTGAAAAATACAAAGGCCCGCGTTTCGGCTTTGCTTCCCGCAATTTCTACGCCCAGTTCCTGGCCGCGCGCCAGGTGGAAAAGAATTCCGACACTTACTTTGGCCAGGTTGCACGCCAGCAGGCACCCAAATTTACCGAAATCGAAATGACCGGTTTCGTGGATGCCAGGGTGCTTGCCAAAACACTGGGGGTGAATGTCCAGACCTTGCAACTCGATAACCCGGCCTTGCTGAAACCGGTGTGGAACGGCAACAAGCGTATTCCGAAAGGTTACATCGTCAAACTGGATCGCAGCCATTTCGAGGGAGATGCTGAAGTTGCCGTGAACAATATTGAAGCGAACAACTTCCACACCGCGCAGACGGTTGACGAAAGTCATACCGTGCAAAAAGGTGATTCGCTGTCGAGCATAGCCACCCGCTACCACACCTCCGTATCAGAGCTGATTGCAATCAACCAGCTCGGCAACCGCAATGCCATCAAATTGGGGCAGAAACTGGTGCTGCCGCAAAACGGTACAGTCCCGACTCTGGTGGTCAACCGCAGCGAACAGGGAACGCCTGCTGTCACATCCGGCCGTTATGCAGTTGCCAGGGGTGACACGCTTTCAAAAATTGCCGATCGCTTCAGGATTCCGGAGCCGACCTTGATGGCATTGAACAACATGCAGGACGCCAATACGCTGCAACCTGGCCAGCAGTTGTTGCTGCGGCCGGAGCCCACCGGGAAAATCGAAAAAACCACGGTGACTGTCGAGCTTGAACGCAGTGTGGCTGGCAGTGCCCCGATTCCGGAACAAGCGTCAGCGCTGGCCGCCATGGTGCATAGCATGAACCCGGCTGATTATGCGGTGGCGAAAGACGGCAAAATTGTGGTGCTGCCGGAAGAAACCATTGGCCACTACGCCGACTGGCTCAAGCTGAACAGCAAGGAACTCTACAGTCTGAATGGCATTCATTCAGAAAAAGCAGTCAAGGTTGGAGCCAGGCTGAAACTGGATTTCAGCCACGTTGACCGTGACCGCTTCGAGAGCCATCGCCGCCAGTTCCATACCAATTTGCAGGCGCAGTATTTTTCGGCCTGGCGTATCAGTGAAACCAGCAGCTACAAGATCAGGAACAATGATTCGCTGGCCAGCCTGGTGCGCAGCAATGATATTCCGTTGTGGTTGTTCCGCCAGTACAACCCGGGCGTGGATGCAGCGCGCATCCAGGTCGGCCAGACCGTAGTGATTCCCAAAGTCGAAAGACTGGCTGCCAATTGACGGTTATCTGGCCGGTTGTGCCCGATTGACCATGTGATTGGCTGGTTCAGCCAATCACGGCGATCAACCGGCTACGTCTTTCCACACAAATAGCCTGATGGCCAGCAACAGCGCTATCGCACCCCAGACCACCAGTCCCAGCACATCAGGAAGGATATCCAGCAAGCTGGCACCATTGACGATGATTTCGCGGAAACTGGTTGCCACAAAACTGAGCGGCAGCAGTTTGGCGAGTGGCTGCACAAAGTGCGGCAGACTGTCGATCGGGTAGAAAATACCTGACAGCAGCATCTGTGGAAATGTTACCAGGTTGCCTATGGCCTGGATGGTTTCCTGGGTTTTGGCGATACTGCCAAGGCAGAAGCCGATACCTAGAAAAACGCCGGTGCCAAGCAGGATGATTGCCAGCAGTGAAGCCAGATTGCCGGCGATGGTGAGTTTAAGCAGGAATACACCAATTGCCAGTACAACGGACAACTGCACCACGCAGATGATGGCGCGCGAAATCACCAGTCCGCCAATAAAATGCTTCGGCTGGATCGGCGTGACAAACAACCGTTTGAGAATGCCTTTGCGACGGTATTCGACAATGTTGAAACCGCTGCCGGCTATGCTGATTGACATCAGGCTCATTGCCAGCAATCCCGGCACCACGAATGCCAGATAGTTCTGCGCACGTGCCTGCACATCCTCCACCTGCAGGCTGAACAGCGCCTGGGTACCACGCAAGGTACGCTCGGCGCTCACCAGCGCCTGGTCAAGCACCGGCATGATCAGTGCGAGCTCGCGCACTTGTGCTGCATCCACCACCACAGGCAGTTTGGTGGGAGTGCCGTTGTCCTGGAAGCTCTGCGGCAGTATCAGGGCCATCTTCAAATCGCCGCTATTTACCTGATTGCGCAAATCCGCTTCGCTGCCTTCGGTAATCCTGAACAACGGATTCTGGCGCAGCGCGGTTTTGAAATTTTCAGAGAGGGTGTTGCCGGCATTATCGGCGATGCCGATCCCGAACGGCTCGGGTGCACGACTGCCGGTGAAGCCGAAAATGGCCATGAAAATCAGCGGGAACATCAGTGAAAACATGATGGCCCGGCGGTCACGTAAAAAAATCAGCAGGAAAGTACGCGTGAGTTTCAGGATCATGGCCATTATTCCCTCAGGGCCGAACCGGTGAGATGCAGAAACACATCTTCCAGATTGCCGTGACGTGGTACCGGTGGAACATCGGGAGCATATTGCTGTATCAACTCTGCTGGTGTGCCGGCCGCAATCACCTTGCCGTGATCCATGATGGCAAGCCGGTCGCATAGGAATTCGGCTTCTTCCATGTTGTGGGTCGTCAGCACAATGGTCATGCCGCTGGCATTGAGTTCCAGCACCAGGTCCCACAAGTTGCGTTTGGCTTGTGGATCCAGACCGGTGGTGGGTTCATCCAGAAACAGCACCTTGGGTTCATTGACCAATGCACATGCAATTGAAAAGCGCTGCTTCTGGCCGCCCGAGAGACGATTGGGGCGAGCCTGCGCCTTGTCGAGCAGATTCACCTTGCCCAGCAGTGATTCCGGTGGCGTATTGCGGCCATACAACGCAGTGAACAGTGCCAGCAATTCGTGCAGCGACAGTTTGTCGAGATATTCATTCGCCTGCAGCTGCACGCCGATCTGCTGCTTGACCTTGTAAGGCTCGGTTTTCACGTCGAGACCGGCCACGCGTACTTCACCCCCGTCAATGTCGGTGAGGCCTTCAATCATTTCCAGGGTGGTGGTCTTGCCGGCGCCATTGGGACCGAGCAGTCCGAAAATTTCCCCTTCCGCGATCGACAGTGAAATGCCGGCAACGGCTTCGAATGTTTCGCGCTTGTTGTCGGCGCGCGGATAGCGTTTGACCAGATTGCGTACTTCCACTATATCCATTGCCTGCTTCCTTGGTTGAAAACGAAAAACCCGGCAGCGCCGGGTTTTTCTTCAGAGCCTGTCATGGTCTTATTTGATAGCAGCCGGGTTGCTGAAATCAACCGGGGAGGGTATCTGGCAGTTATCTGTTTTCTGGCATTCCTCCTGCAGCATCCTGGCAGTATCAACAATCGGCTGCGCCGGAGGTTGCAGGAACGCGGGAGGGTAACGGCCCATTGCCAGATCAAACGGTGTGCGTCCGGCGGTATCCTTGACCTGTTGTTTGATGCCATTGTCGATAAGGAATTTGGCAATTTTGGTCCAGCCGACTTTGGAGGCACCATGCAGTGCGTTCTGGCCATCGGTAAGCTGAGCACCACGTATCGCCGGTTGCAGGCCTGCACCACGATCGGGATCGGTTACCACAGTCTTGGGCCGACGCGCAGGGTCACCGGTGAGGGCATTGATATTGGCACCATGCTCCAGCAGGATTTTGATGGTATCGATGCTGGCTTCCTGCGTCTTGAAGCGGCCGCGTGTCGGCTCGGCGGCCCAGTCGATGCCCGCTACTACCAGCAGCGGGGTATGACCACGGGCGTTGGGAAGGTCAACCAGTGCGCCATGTTCAAGCAACAGTTTTACACTGGCGTTGTCCGCAGCACGGGCGGCGCGAATCAATGGTGTGGCACCTTCTGCCAGACTGTTGTCAGCACCACGATCAAAAATCGCATTGCGGTAGGGAGGACGCACTTTCAACTGCTGATTGGGGTTGGCGCCTTTTTCCAGCAGCACTTTCGCAACATCGTAACCGGTTACCTTGTCTTCTGACGGAATGTCGGGCCTGCCGCCTGTTGGCAGGGTATTGAGATCAAGGGCATTGAACAACGGCGCTCGCCCGAACAGATCGAACTGGTTGACGTCGGCACCGGCTTTGATCAGTGCCATCGCCGTTTCAAAATGCTGGTTCATAAGAGCCATGTTCAGCGAAGCGGTACGGTCAGGATCCGTGGCGCCAACATCAGCACCGGCTTCCTTGAGTATGGAAATACAGGCTGTGCAGCCTTCACGTGCTGCATAAAGCAGTGCCGTCAAACCGCCTTTGTTCATGTCTTTCGGACGCGGCTCACTCAGTGTGCGGCGATCCCACAGGCGCATGGCCCCTTGCAGGTTCACATCGGCGCCGTTCTTGATCAGCAGCTTCAGCATCTCGGTCTGGCTTTGCGCTGCAGCCCACATAACGGCGGTCTGGCCACCCCAGTTTTCTTTTGCATTGACCTTGGCCCCGGCTTTCAGGAGTGCTTGTGCTGCCGCCAGGTTGCCGCTGCGTGCTGCTACCATCAATGCTGTTTCACCTTCGACATTGCCCAGGTTGGGGTCGGCTTTGTGGGCCAGCAGCATGTCAACAATCACTTGCGAACCTTGCTGCACTGCTTCCGACAACGGAAAGGCGCCATATTCATTGCGCAAATTCGGATTGGCGCCCTTGTCGAGCAAAGCTTTCACCAAGTCTGCATCGCCTTGATAGGCAGCATAGAGCAAAGCCGAAGAGCCGTCAGTGCGCACTGCATTCACATCGGCGCCTGCGGCAATCTGCTGCATGGCTTCGGTTTTCTGGCCGTTGCTGACCAGTAGTGCCAGCTGGGAACTGGCGGCATCCGCCACATTCATGGCTGCCAGCAACATGGCCGCTGCCAATAACTTCAATTTCATGCGTGTCTCCTGTTTCTTTGCGCTTGCTTATACTTCAGACAATTCGCCGGTGCTGTCGCCGAAGCTGGCTTCATTGACGCCAGCACGGTGCAGCAAAGTCAGCAGCAGGTTGGCATGTGGGGTGTCCTGTTTGTAGTGCAGGTGCTGTCCACCCTTGATAGTACCGCCGCCATGGCCGAATACTGCACTCGGCAACGGGTCATTGTTGTGCTTGTCGCTGTTGCTCATGTTGGCACCGAACAGGATGATCGAGTTGTCGAGCACACTGCCGTTGCCTTCTTTCATGCCATCCAGTTTTTCCAGGAAAGAAGTGAACACCTTGGTGTGATAAGCCTGGACCAGAGTCAGCTTGGCCATTTTTTCAGGGTCTTCACCATGATGGGACAACGGATGGAATGCTTCTGCCACACCGATATTGGTATAGGTGCGCATGCTGACTTCCCGTTCCATCATGTAGGTGGCGACATGGCTGAGATTGACCTGGAAGGACAGGGCGACCAGATCAAACAAGGACTTCAGGTGATCTTCAAACAAGGGCGGGATGCCCACCGGCGCGGTCGGGATGTCGACATTGCTGGTATCCTGGTGCTGCATTTTCACAACCCGTTGTTCGATTTCACGCACTGATTCCAGATAGTTGCTGACCATGGCGCTATCGGTCGCACCGAGTTTGCGCTGCAATGAAGCAGCTTCACCCATTACCGAATCCAGGATGCTGCCGTTCTGGTTGACGATGGCAGCGCGTTCTTTGGCGTCATCACCCAGACCAAACATCTGGTAGAACAATTTGCGGGGATTGTTCTCTATAGGCAGACCTTCATGCGGTGTACGGAAAGCCAGTGAACTGCCGAATGCACAGGAAAAGCCTGGCGCGCAGGGGCCGTTGTCGGGTGTGCCGACTTCGATTGACGGGAATGTGGTGGACTTGCCGATCTGGCGGGCGGCAATCTGGTCGCAAGTGATGCCCTTGTTGGGGTCCTGGTCTTTTGGAGACACGCAACGCAGCCACGTGCCGGCAATGATGCCGTGCGGGTCGTTGCTTTCAGCCGGCTTGTTGCGCAACCCCGACACAATTGTCATCTTGTCCCTGAACTTTTCTGCCGGCTTGAGAATTTCCATCATCTGGAAATCACGGCCGGTAGCAGCCGGTGTCCAGTTTTTCATTACTGCACCGTGCGGGAAAAATACAAAGCCCATGCGGGTCTGTGGTTTGGCAGCCGTTTGTGCCCAAGAAGTGGAGGCCGGAACCATTGCATCCAGCAAGGGGAGGGCTATTCCGGTGCCCAGCCCGCGCAGCAAGGTACGACGTGACAGATGCTTTTTGGTAATGAACATGGCTCTATTCTCCTCTCAATGGGACTGGGTGCTGGTGTTGTCAGCCAGCGCTGCAACTGTTGGTAGCGGCACGGTGTTCTTGAGGAACAGATCACTGTGGACAATGCTCTCGATCATGGCGGAGAAGCGGTAGTTCTGGGCTGCAGTATCGTGCACAACGCCACGCACGACCGGCATGTCGCGTGCATCCAATGTGCGACCGAGTGCATAGATCATCATCTTGCCGGCCAAACCTTGCACGAAGTTGTTGGGACGGGCCATCAAGGCGGTGCGCAATTCGGCCGCACCTTTCACACTGGAGCCATTCGGCATGATGCCGGAAGCATCCACTGGTGTGCCGGTGAAACGGTCCATGTCACGCCAGCGGCCAACAGCATCGAAATTGTCGAGCGCAAAGCCGAGTGGATCCATAACCGAATGGCAGGAGAAACATACCGGATTTTCGCGGTGGCGTTCCAGGCGTGCACGTACCGTGGTTGCGACCTGACCCTTGCCGTTTTCTTTAAGCGCCGGCACGTTGGCCGGGGGAGTTGGTGGAGGTGCACCCATGATGACTTCAAGAATCCAGGAACCTCGCAAGACCGGGCTGGTACGGTTGGGGTAGGCCGTCACCATCAATACGCCGCCTTTGCCGAGCAGGCCGAAGCGGTTGCTGTCGGTCAATTGCACACGCCGGAAACGGTCACCTTTGACATCCTTGATACCGTAATGCAGCGCCAGTCTTTCATTGAGAAACGTATAGTTGGCATCCAGCAACCGCATCAGGTTCTTGTCTTCGCGGAAGATGCTGTCAATAAACAGACTCAGTTCCTGCTTGAAGTCCGGCCGCAAATCACCGGCACCTGCGGCGTAAGGGAAGATGGCCGGATCCGGATTCAACTCATCCAGCTTGCTCAGCTTAAGCCATTGATAGGCAAAATTTTCCGCCAGTGCACTGGAACGTGGATCGGCCAGCATGCGCTTGACTTCCGATTCCAGCACATTGCGATCCTGCAATTTGTTGTTTATGGCAAGTTCCAGCAATTTTTCATCCGGAATGCTGCTCCACAGGAAGAATGACAGACGCGAGGCAAGGTCTATGCTGTTCAGAGTGTATATCTCGCCTGGTTTGGCATTGGCAGGTGCCACTTCGGCGCGATACAGGAAATTGGGACTGGCAAGAATACGGATCAATGCGCGGCGCATGCCTTCATCAAAACCACTGTCGGTGCGGCCATCGTTGAAGAACTTCATCAGCGGTTGCAGGTCTTCGTCGGTCAGCGGGCGACGATAGGCACGGGTGGCGGTCTGCGTAATGATCTGTTTGCCACAACTGATTTCCTCATCGCTGTTTTTGGGCTGGCAGCTATAAAGCCGTTGCCGCGCGGGGGTCATGCTTTGACCGGTAACCTTGAAAGGCCCGCGGATTTCCACCGATGGTACATCCAGTATACGGTCCTGGACCGAGCCGGGAATGAAGTGCTGCAACTGGTCATCGGATTCGGCGAAAGACCTGCGTACAAAAGACACACCGACCTTGTGCGGACCGGCTGTGGTGCTGAAACGGATGTTCTTGGTGCGGCCGTTGATGTCATCCATCGGCGGCCCCTGGTTCAGATCGAGTGCGATCCGGTCCTTGTCACCACCAATGACGGTTTGATAAACCTTTTCGCCATCAACGGTTACCACCATCCTGTTTTCGAATTCTATGTTGTACATCCACGCAGACAGGTTGAAATCGCCGATATTGACAGCGTATTCACCGTCTGCAGGGAACCAGTGATCTACCAGCAGGCCACCGCGCGTGCCAAGCGGCAGCCCGTCGATATGGAATTGCTGGGAGCCGCCGCCCTCTGCACGTATCGGCAGGGATTCCTTGGGGCTATATACCTGGCTGCCAAGTGTCGGAGTAGGGTCGCCAACGACCTGCTCACTGATCTTGCGGGCTGCTGAAATGTATTGGTCAATGAAAGCCGGTGATACAGAAAGTGCTTCGGCTACGTTGTCAAAGCCCGCGCTGTTGGAATCCTGCGGCAGCAGTTGGGTGGCATCAACCTTGATGCCGAACAGATCACGGATTGTATTGGCGTATTCCTTGCGGTTAAGGCGGTGGATCGCAATGTGTGACGGATTCTCATGACCCTTGCCGGCTTCATCCAGATAGTTCTCCATCCAGTTCACAAACGCATCTGTCCTGGTTTCATCGGGACGTGTGTGATTGGGCGGCGGCATCATGCGCCCGCGCAGTTTCACCAGTACTTTTTCAAACAGTTCCGCAGACATCGGCACGTCGGATGGCTTGACTTCAGTGAAATCGATTCCGCCCGAGAAATCATCCAGGTTATGGCACTCGGTGCAGTAGTCCTTCAGATAGCCCCAGACATTGTCTGCCTTCTTGAGCGCTTCAAAATCATGTTGTTGTGCTTGCTGGGCCTGCGCTGTGCTCCAGGCAACTGTCATGGCCACGGCGGCGATGGTGGTTTGCAGACAAGTGTGAATCCTGGATCGGAATAGTTGCCGTTTTTGGACGCTGCTCATTGCATTTACCTTGTTGCTTGATTCTGTGAATACGATTGGGTTTGACACGGATTGATCCATATTTGTCATGCATCCGGGGTCAGGTGTGGAATAAGGCTCCAATGCGCCAGTGTTATGAATGCATCAGCTGAACCATATTGTGCCTCCCAGGCTGCAGCCGGTTTGGCAGCCACGACTTGTTCCACTGTATTGGCTTTCTGGAACATGTTGCGCACTGTGGTGAAGATCTTTGAATACATGTCTCGTTGCACCTGCAACTCGGCCCGGGTAATGGGTTTGCCGGTGGCAGGAATGATCAAGGTACCCTTATTGGCTACACTCAACAGGATTTCCAGGCCATCAACCTGGCCGCCGATCCAGCCGCCGGTCCACCAGTCGAGGAAGGGCCAGCCATCGGTGCTGAGTGCGCCACCGGCATGCAGAATATTGGCCTCAGGCAGATAGACATACATGTCACCATCAGTATGCGCCTGACGCAGATAACCGAATTCGACCTTGATGTTGCCATGGTTGAATTCACCATAGTTGTAGAAGACATCATTGGGACGGGCAGCTTCAGGGAGTGGCTTGTAGACCTTGTCTTCCTGCAGACGCTTGACCTGGGTGCTGAGCCATTCGCGGGTGTTTTCATGGGCAAAGATTCGGGTATTTTTGTTGCCCAGCTCTTCATTGAGGCCGGTCTGCTCAGGATGCCAGTGGGTGTTGATGAGTGTGGCAAACTTGCGGCTTTCCATGCTTGATTCGATGGTGCTACGCAATTCTTTCGCGCCGCTCTTGAGACCGCCATCGACCACCAACAGTTCACCGTTGGCAGCCTTGGTTACCAGGACATTGCAAGCACCGCCACTGATCAGGGCCAAGCCAGGATGCAGCATCTGCACCTTCAAGGCAGCGCTTTGTGCCATGACTCGTTGCAACAGCGCAGCGGGGAGGAGCGCCGCACTGCCGGCAAGTGTGGAAAACTGCATGAAATTTCTACGATTTAACATGTATTCAAAGCCAAAGTTGTTGTTGCTGGTTGCTGTTTTAGTATAAAGCAGATGCCAGTATCAGGCCATGTGGGTGGGGCGTCCTTGTTATGGATCAAGAGCTGATTTATGCTCCGGAACGCCGATGGCGACTGCATGCATATTTGCTGCAAATTGCATCGCTTTGAACCGGCAGCAAACCAAAGTCCGCTACCGAAACAACCGGATTATCCATAACAATATCAGGGGGATTCACGCATGACCGATCCACGCGAAATAATTGACAAATCAGCGATGACGATGCTGCAGTTCGTGATCGTCGCGATCACGGTAATGCTCAATGCCCTCGATGGATTTGATGTGCTGGCCATCAGTGTATCCGGCCCCGGCATCCGCACCGAATATGGCATCGACCAGGCCCAGCTTGGCTTTGTACTGTCGATGGAATTGATCGGCATGGCCATTGGCTCCATCTTTCTGGGCGGCGTAGCCGACAAAATCGGCCGTCGCAACATGACACTGGGTTGTCTCGTCGTCATGGCCTCCGGCATGTTTCTGGCGACCACATCCACCTCACTCATGATGCTGATGATCTGGCGCGTTTACACCGGTCTGGGAATCGGCGGCATGCTGTCTACCACCAATGCTGTGGTGGCAGAATTTTCCAACAATCGTCAGCGCGGTTTCTGTATCTCGATGATGGTGATCGGCTATCCGCTCGGCGGCATCGTTTGCGGTGAAGTCGGCAAAGCGCTGTTGAATGCCGGCGCGCTGAACTGGCGGGTGATGTTCACCACCGGAGCCGTGTTGTCTGCCGTGCTGATCCCGTTTGTGTATTTCCTGGTACCGGAATCAGTGCATTGGCTGACACGTCGGCAACCGCAGAATGCCCTGCAACGCATCAATGCTGCATTGAGCAAGCTGGGTCATAACGTGATTTCAGCACTGCCGGTCCTGCCGGTGGAAATCCGAGCCAAATCAGTGTTCGACATTTTTTCACCGGCACTGGCGCTTACCACTATTCTGGTAACAATGGCCTACTTCTTCCACATCATCACTTTCTACTACATCCTCAAGTGGACCCCGACCATCGTTACCACCATGGGCATCCCGGCTGCGGCTGCGTCGGGCGTACTGACCTGGGCCAATGTCGGCGGCGCCCTCGGGGGTGCGGCATTTGGCATACTTACCACCCGGGTAGGTCTGAAGCCACTGACCATCGGCATCCTGGCCATGACAATGCTGGGTGTAGCGCTATTTGGCCAATCTGCCCATGAAGTGAACCAGTTGAGCTATCTGGCGGCGTTTGCCGGCTTCTTCGGCAATGCCGGCGTGTCCGGCTTGTATACGATAGTGGCTTATGTGTTCCCGACCCATGTGCGGGCAACCGGCACCGGATTCGTGATCGGTGTTGGTCGTGGCGGGGCTGTGCTGGCTCCGATCCTGGCAGGCTACTTGCTGAAGGGTGGTGCCACCCTGGGCACCGTAGCCCTTGTGATGGGTATTGGTTCACTGCTCGCTGCAATCACACTGGTCTTTCTCAAGCTGGGTACCAACAAGCCGGCTGACGGGACAGTTACTGATGGCAAAGCTGCAGGCAAACTGGATATTTCAATGGCTTGACAGTGCACGCTGGTGCAACGGACTTGCAGAAAGGCAGAGTAAAATCTGCCTTTCTTTTTTCATGTACTGGCAAGGTTCCACTGGCAAGTTGTTTGCATCGATTGGGTACTATTGCTTCGAACGCCGCAGGCGCTTCCTTCTCTTTGGGTTCTACCATGTCTGCCATCATCAAAATCGAGAATCTCGACAAGGTTTATGCCTCCGGGTTTCAGGCGCTCAAAAACATCAACCTGGAAATCCGTGAAGGCGAGATCATCGCGTTGCTGGGGCCCAACGGTGCCGGCAAAACCACACTGATCAGTGTCATCTGCGGGATAGTGAATCCAAGCGGCGGCAGGGTGTTGATCGATGGTTATGACATCATCAAGGACTATCGTGCCGCCCGTAAACTGATCGGACTGGTGCCACAGGAACTGGCCACTGATGCGTTCGAAACGCCAACTGCCACGCTGACATTTTCGCGTGGCGTATTCGGCAAGAAACCGGATCCTGCTTTCATACAGTCCGTACTCAAATCCCTGTCGCTCGATGACAGGAAGGACAGTCGCATCATGACTCTGTCAGGCGGCATGAAGCGCCGCGTGATGATCGGCAAGGCGCTGGCACATGAGCCTCGTATCCTGTTTCTTGACGAGCCCACAGCCGGCGTCGATGTGGAGCTGCGCAAGGACATGTGGAACGTGGTGCGTGAACTGAAAAAATCCGGCGTTACCATCATCCTGACCACCCATTACATAGAAGAAGCCGAAGAAATGGCTGATCGGGTAGCTGTAATCAACAAGGGTGAGATCATCCTGGTTGAAGACAAGGATGTGCTTATGCGAAAGCTTGGTGAAAAGCGGCTTTTCCTGCATCTGTTGCAACCGCTCAGTGCGATTCCGGCCACCCTTGCCAACTTCAATCTGAACCTGCAGGCCGAAGGCAGTACCCTGGTCTATACCTACGATACCCGCAGCACCGGAAGCACTGAGAATTCGGACATCACGCATCTGTTGGACGCAGTGGAAGCAGCCGGCATCCGTTTCAAGGATCTCGATACGCGCCAGAACACGCTCGAAGAAATTTTCGTCAACCTGGTGAAGAAGTAACGGAGCCAACCCATGAATTTTTATGCGATCCGCGCCATCTACCAGTTTGAAATGGGACGCACTTTCCGCACGTTGATCCAGAGCATTCTGTCACCAGTGCTGTCAACCTCGCTGTATTTCATCGTGTTCGGCAGTGCCATTGGCTCACGCATGACCAATATAGAAGGTGTGGCCTATGGGGCGTTCCTGGTGCCAGGCCTGATCATGCTGTCGATACTCACCGAAAGCATTTCCAATGCCTCTTTCGGCATTTATTTTCCGCGTTTTATCGGCACCATTTATGAAGTGCTGTCAGCACCGGTTTCACCGCTGGAGATAGTGATTGGCTATGTCAGCGCCGCTGCCAGCAAGTCGATCATGATCGGATCGATCATCCTGCTGACAGCCTCATTGTTCGTGGATATGACCATCAAGCACCCGTTCACGATGGCGCTGTTCCTGGTGCTGACTTCGGTCACGTTCAGCATGTTCGGTTTCATCATAGGCATCTGGGCAGACAGCTGGGAAAAACTGCAGATCATTCCTCTGTTGATCATTACGCCGCTGACATTTCTCGGCGGCAGTTTTTACTCCATCAACATGCTGCCGCCCTTGTGGCAGAAACTCACCCTGTTCAATCCGGTGGTTTATCTGGTGAGCGGTTTCCGCTGGAGCTTCTATGAAATTGCCGACGTCAATGTGGTCACCAGTCTTGGCATGACTGCGTTGTTCCTGCTGGTATTTGCGCTCATCCTGTACTGGATCTTCAAGACCGGTTACCGGCTGAAAAAATAGGCAATACCATCGTCCTGCCAGGGATAGCTGTCCTGTTTGACCGGCACAAAATACAAATTCCCGTTTCTGCGCCACGCATCCAGTACCAGTCCACTGTCCCAGGGCGCGTCTTTCACGGTCACCGTCAACGCATGATGTTCATCCAGATGACCCCAATTGGCTGCCACATAATGCATTTCCAGATGTTCATTGCTGACATATTTCAGTCTCTCATACAGGTCATCCGCATACTGGTAACAAAGACCACGGGCTTTCAAGCCGACCAGAATGCTTGCGTTGTGCAACCACGGACGTAAAGCCACATCATATTTCTTGCCGAGCCCGGCAGATGTTTCAACTGCCGCTTTTGCAAATTCATGCGCTTCCTGCCAATCGATGGCGGGGGACAGCACCAGAATTTCCCGTGTCAATTGTTCGGTACGCTCGGCGCGCTGGTCAGTTGGTTCAATCGGAAAGGCGCAACCGGCAAGCAGTGCCGTCAACAGCAACAACATGGTGTTACAGATGAGGAATGTGAATTTCATGGACCAGCCCCGGGGGTTCCGACAACCTGGCATGTGCAGCAACCACGTCATTCAGTCAGCATGGTGGCAATGTCATCCGTGTAATTATACGGATGATGGCCACCAGGGAAGCCCTGCGTTTTGATGGGCGTTGATTCCAGGCCAGGACACACCGATGCCTTGTCGGCACTGCCATAGAGACACAGGATGGTGAAATCCTGCTTCTCTTTCAGTTTGGGGAGCAGTTGCATGCCTGAATCGGTGCTGTGCACCCAGTTCCCCATATGGAATTCAAATTGGGCATATTGCTCGGGGCTGATCAGCGCAACTTTCGCTACGGCAGCTTTCGATTCCTTGGCTAGCAGAGGCAACGTGAACGGCAGTACGTTGGCGCCTTGCGAAAAGCCCATGAGATAAATGCGTTTTTTGGACCAGTGCTGCTTGTAATAAGCAATAACCTTGTCAAGGTCGGCGGCGAGTGATTCCGGCGTGCTAGGTTTCCAGAAGTACCGCAGTGAGTCCCAACCGATCACGGATACTCCGCGTTTAAGCAGGGAATTGGCCATTTTTTTGTCAAATCCGGCCCAGCCGCCATCACCGGAAATCAGGATGGCCATGCTGTTGTTTTTGTTGTCCCCCGGCAATTCCGTCAAAGGCAGGTCACCTACCGTGCTGTCGAGAGTCTGGCCGGCTGGTACTCTTTGCCGCAGCGTTGTCAGCGCCAGTTCCAGTTGGGCGTTGTCGGCCGTATTGCCAGACTCACTGACAAAAAACACCGGGGCAGGATGGGCAGGATCATCGGGGCCAATCGTGCAGTTGAATTCCGTCACGGCGGCTGGCGGCGGATCGCCATGTTTGGGTGCATAGGAACCTCTGGTGCCGGTAAAGGATACCTTGCCGAGAAACGCTTCCGGTGCGACCGGGGTCAGCACTGTATCAGCCAGCATCTCACTTGAAGGTGTGGCTGCAAATACCGGCGGAACAAAGCCTGGATACTGGAAATAGGCTTCCAGATAACGCGAAAGGTTTTCGAAATCGCCGCTGAGGTTGTAGCAATTTTTGATATCCCTGGGGAAATCCTGCTGCAAACGCTCGGTGCTGATGGTGAACACGTCGGTATTGCGGGCCAGCAGTTGTCGTATCAGGTTGGTAGTAAATCCGGCTTCACTCTTTTCACTGTAGATCAAAACCACCGGCGGGGTGTCATTGTCGGCTTCATGATAAACTTTCACTTCCTTGAAACGGCCGTGCGCCACAATGGTGGCTTCCGGCAACTTTTCGCAACCGGCAATCAGCAGACACATGCTTGCTGCCAGCAACAACAGTCTCACTTGCTGATCACTCCCTTGATCCCGCCGCCCACCAGCACGGCGATGTCTTTGAGAGCAACAATAGGCAGGTAGCCAGGTGTTGTGACCAGATAACGTGCTTCCCATTCCGGACCGAATTTCTGCTTGAACGCGCGCAAGCCCTGGAAGTTGTAGAAATGCTCGCCGTGGTTGTAGATGAATTTGGCCAGTCTATGCCAGCGGTTGGCCAGACGATGCTGGGGCATGCCCGACATCGGCGCCATCCCCAGCGAGAAACGCTGGAAACCCTGGTCACGGTAATTCAGCAACAATTGCAGAAACAGGAATTCCATGCAGGATTTGGGCGCAGTATCAGCATGGCGCATGAGGTCGAGACTGACCTCGTGTTTGCTGTGGGTGGCTTGCAGGGTGGCAAAGGCCACGATTTTTCCGTGCTCTTTCACGATGGCGATGGATTGGGCCGCTATGTAGTCATACTCGAAATGACCAAGCGAAAAGGTTTTCTCACGTGTATTCTGCGCTTGCAGCCATTCATCAGACACTGCTTGCAGATGCGGAAATATCTTCGGCAACTCATCGCGGCCCATGATGGTCAGTTCCAGCCCGTCGCGTTCCCCGCGCTTCAAGGCTTGCCGCAACTTGTAGCGGTGCGAACCCTCAAGATCAAAACCTGGCAGGTCAATGATCGCGCATTCGCCTACTTTCCAGGTCTTCATGCCGGCATCAAGATAATAGGGCAGGTTTTCGGGCCGTACTTCATAGAATGCCACGCGTCCGCCATGCCGCTCGGCACGATCTATGAAATCCCAGATCAGGTCGACATGCTCGCTTTCCGGCCCCACGGGATCATAGAGTGCAATCCATGACCTGCCGATCTTGCGATACATCACAAACGCTTTTTCGTTGGCGGAAAAGTGCAGCGATTTGTCGCCCAACGTCACCAGCAGCGCATCCGGATTGTTCTGCTCGAGTGCAATTGCCACTGCCTTGCGGATTGCTTCAGCATCGCCGGGCGGATCTTCCACATCCGGCTCCCGCAGCAATTGCCAGATGCCGACAGCGAAAGTAATCAGGATCACACTCATCATCGCGCGCAATGAACGCGGTGCGTGGCCATTGAATTCGAATTCCCACCAGAGTTGCTGCGAATACTCCACGTCGCGATAGGCAAAGAAAAACAGCCACAAACTGCATGCCAGCACAGCCACCAGATAGAGCCACCAGCCCAGCGTGAGTGAGCCATTGAGCAGCATGGACTGGCGAGTGAACAGTTTGCGGGACATGTAAAGATAAAGGCAGAGCAGCAGGGACACTGACAATTCCAGCACGGCCACACCTTTCGGCAATGCGAGCAGCGCGCCAATCATTGCGCTGACCAGCGCTACCCACCAGGCCCCATTCTGGCGATGCAGCAAGCCGCGTGTCACCAGCAGCAAGGTGAGGCCGGCAATGCTGCCGAAGAAATGTGAGGCTTCCACCAGCACCAGAGGCACTCCGGCGTGCAGTGCTTCTTCTGCTTCCTGGGTTGCAGGCGTGGCGCCTGAAAGCAGCAGCAGTGTACCGACCAGGGCAGCTACCATTGCCAGCAGATTGGGAGCCACGCCAATGAACACTTTGTGCAGCGGCTTGAGCAGGTTGTCGAGCAATTCGTACCACACCACCAGACCGGTTGCGACCAGCAGTGGCAGCACATAATAAACAAGACGGTAGACCACCAGTGCACTGGCGATGCTGGGGACATCCATGTAGTCGTCGAGAGCCGACAGAATTACTGCTTCAAATACTCCGATACCGCCGGGAATCTGGCTCAGCAAACCCAATGAAATCGCCAGGGTGTAGATGGCGGCAAACGGGCCATAGCCGATGCTGCCCGGCGGCAGCAGCAACCACAGCACCAGCGCTGACAAACCGATGTCGAGTGCGCCGGCCGCGAGGAAACCTGCTGCCTGGCTTGCTGAGGGCAGACGAATCAGCAGGCGTCGCTCGATTTTGCGCGAGAGCCAGGGTGTAAAAGTCAGAATCAACAGGATATCCACGACCACAAAAAGAATTGTGGCTGCATGCAAAAATCCCGGAGGCACCTGCTCGATTTCGGCCAGCGCATCGCTGTTGAAGATCATCGCAATCGAACCAAAAACGATGATGGTGATGAGATAGGCAATACCGTTCAGCGAGATCAGTTGGGCAACTGTCCGGGTTTCCAGACCAGCGTTGAGATAGGCGCGGGCTCGCACCGCCCCGCCGGTCAACAGGCCGAAACCCACGAAATTGCCGAACGTAAACGCAATAAAGGAAGTAGCCATCACCTGGCGTGGTGAAACCTTGGCCTTGAGAAAGGCAAGTGAAATGAAATCAAAGGCAGTCAGCACCGTAAAACTGGCGGCAGTGGCCAGGATTGCCATCAGCAGATATGGCAGTCTGGTGGTCTTGATACCGTTGACTATGTCCTGGTAATGCACCATCGCCAGTTGATGACGCAGTGCGAAAAACAGCAGCGTGGCAAGTACCAGAACAGCCAGCACAGTCAGCCGCCTGAGCCAGTCACGGCCTGCTGTTTCTTCCTCTTTCTCTTCCTTGCTGCTGACGGTATTGCTCATCCCCGGGGTCTCTTGCATGAACTACAGCTGACTGGCACCTGTGGCTCTGTTTTTTTGGTTGTGGGTTCACACCTGGCAAGACCAACAGGATTGCCGGCCCTGTCTGCCCGGTTCTCAGGCAGTAAACAGGTCAGCAATCGACAGATAGCGCTCACCCGTGTCGTAGCAAAAGCAAAGTACACGTGATCCAGCCGGAATTTCGGCCAGTTTCTGTGCTACTGCAGCAAGTGTTGCGCCGGATGAGATTCCCAGCAGCACACCTTCTTCCCTGGCAGCGCGCCGCGTCATGTCGAAAGCAGCTTCTTCGCTGACAGCGATCGTGCCATCCAGCAGGCTGCGGTCAAGAACAGCCGGGACAAAACCGGCACCAATACCCTGGATCCGGTGCAAACCTTTTTCCTTGCCGGCAATCACCTGGGATTTTTCCGGTTCCACTGCCAATACTTTCATTTGCGGGAATTTCGCCTTCAGCGCTTGTGCAACTCCGCTGATATGCCCGCCGGTGCCAACGCCGGTAATCAGGTAGTCAAAACCTGCGGGGAAGTCTGCCAGGATTTCCTGGGCAGTGGTGGTGCGATGGATTTCTGCGTTGACCGGATTGGTGAATTGCGACGGCATCCAGCTGTTGGGTGTCTCCTGCAACAGTTCATTGGCTTTTTCTATGGCGCCGCCCATGGCTTTTTCCCGGGGGGTGAGGACCAGTTCGGCACCCAATGCTTTCATCACCTGGCGCCGTTCCATCGACATTGATTCCGGCATCGTCAGGATCAGCCGGTAACCCTTGACGGTGGCTACCATGGCCAGGCCTATGCCGGTATTGCCGGATGTGGGTTCGATGATCACGCTGCCAGGCCTGATTACGCCGCGCTGTTCAGCGTCTTCAATCATGGCCTTGGCAATACGATCCTTGATGCTGGCACCCGGATTGCTGCGCTCAAGTTTCATCCACACTTCGGCGTGGTTGCCAAACAGGCGATTGATGCGCAAATGCGGGGTGTTGCCAATGGTGTCGAGTATGCTGTTGGCTTTCATGTTCTGTTCCGTTCAGTTCAGTTGGTGAAGCCGTACAACCTGTGCGGATTGTCGACCAGTAATTTTTGTTGCATTTCGGGGGTCTGTGCCATCAATGGAATCAGATCAACCAGATCACCGTCATTCGGCATGTGTTCCTTGATGTTCGGATGCGGCCAGTCAGTGCCCCACAATACACGGTCAGGTGCGATGTCGATCAGGGCCTTGGCAAAAGGAATGGCGTCGGTAAAGGGTGGGCCCATGGACGAAATGCGCTCGGCGCCGCACACCTTGATCCAGCAATTGTCCCGCCTGGCGAACTCCAGCAGGATGCGGAAGGGCTCTTGTTGCAGACCGTCCCGGGTGGGTACGCGTCCCATGTGATCAATGATGTAAGGCACTGGCAGGTTGTCGAGCAGACTTTGATGGCTCACCAGATCAATGGCATCGAAATGCAACACCACATGCCATTTGAACCCCTTGATCCGGTTGATGATCAGATGGAATTCGTCCATGTCGGGTACACCACCCAGGTGTTTGACGAAATTGAAACGGCAACCACGAATGCCCTGGCTATCCAGTTTTTCTATGGCCTTTTCGTCAAACGAGCGGTCTATATTGGCAACACCACGGTAGGCGCCGCCACTTTGGGCGATGGCATCAATGATCGGGTCGTTATTGACACCGTGGCAACTGGCATTCACCAGCACGGCACGGCTCAAGCCAAGAATGCGTTGCAGTTGCTGGAAGCGGTCGAGACCGGCATCCGGTGGCGTGTAGGTGCGATCTGGTGCGTACGGATATTTGGCGGCGGGGCCAAAGATATGACAATGGGCATCAGTGGCATTCACTGGCAGTTTGAACAGCGGGGTCTTGGTGTTGGGATCAGGGGCACGGCAAGGCTTGGTCATGATGTTTTAATTCCAAAACTGGATGGGGCAGGGCAAGTTCAAGGCATTCTGCCGGCATCGGGTCAGACAAAAAATGAGCCGTTAATTTACCATAGACCCAAGGACTGCACCTTCAAATTCACAGGCAAAACCGGCTGGACAATACGGTAGCGGGCAGCGCATGGAAGTTCCTGGAACCAGCAGTAAATTTCCGTAATCATTACATGGTTTGTGCTGTATTTCGCCGATCTTTTCCAGTAGTCTGCCCGCGTTTTTCCATGGGTCAGTAGCCACCCTCCAGAGTCCCGGACTCACCTCCCGATGTATTTGACCATCAAAACCATCCACATGACCTGTGCCCTGATCAGTTTCACAGGCTTCCTGTTGCGCTCCTATCTGATGGTGATCGAGTCGCATTGGCTCAACCAGAAATGGGTGCTGATAGCTCCCCATGTCATTGACTCCATCTTCCTGTTGAGTGGTGCCACCATGGCCTTCATGGTCAATTTTGGCCTGTTCAACCAGTTCTGGCTGACGTCCAAACTGGCATTGCTGATGTTCTATCTGTTTTTCGTGGGGATGGCGCTCAATCGGGGCCGTACCAAGGCCATCAGGATAGGCTCTTTCTTCTGCGCATTACTGACATTCGGCTACATTGTAGGCATCGCCGTCCATAAAACCCCGCTCAGCTGGTTTTCCTGATCACGACCAAAGCCGGTACACCCTTTTCCCTGAAGTGACTTTGCTGCAATAATCCGGGCAGAAGCCGGCAGATTGCTGCCCGGCCCCGGGAACCACAGCGCACATGCAAGTAATCAAGACGCTCCCTCACAGGCATTTGCTGATATTTTGCATCGCCGCCGCCGCCCCGTTGTTGCTGATTGCGCTGTTGTTCAACATTCCGCTGGCAAACCACGGCAGGTTTTTCCCGGGGACCAGCCAGTTGATGCTGGGCTACGTGATGCATTCCGCCTTCCTGGCCGCTGCCAGTGGCATATTCCCGCTGATACCGCTGCTTTTCTCATTCAAGCGCAAACTGTTCAGGTTCGTTCCAAAAGCCATTTTCGCCGTGTTCGGCTTCGGCTGCGCCTGGCTCGCCCACATGATCGCAGGCACCGCTGGCATGTTGTTCTATGTGCTTTTGGTATTCGTAACCTATGGCGGCGGCACGCTGTTCATTTTTGACTGGCTAAGCAGTGTTACGCGCACATTTCTGTCGTTATTGCGCTGGTCAATGGCACTTTTCATCTATGTCACTCTGCAGCTCCATCTGAACCTTGATGTGGACATCGAAAACTGGCGCAATACCAGGAGTGCAATCGAGTTTGGCGCGAGTTATTTCTACATTTTGTGCTTGCTGGAAGTGGTGCTGTATCCACCGCTTACCTGGTATCTCGAGTACCGTTTGCAGGGGGAGCAAAGCTATTCACGGGCACTGGATGGATTCGGCAAGGCCATGGAGTGATGGTTTATTTCTGCCTGTCATAAACCCGTTTCAGTTTTATTTCTGAAGTAAATGTGCCTGGCTTGATAACGAAACCGGCCTGCAACCGTTTGCCACCCTCAATCAACGCATAGGTGGCGTTGACGTAGCCGCCATCACGCGGATGCATTTCAACCAGGAAAAGGCCGGCTTCCCAGATTCCGAGCTGAAAATCTTCGGACTGCTCAAGCGCGTTCAGGCTGACTGAATGGCTGCGATTGTCGGTATATATTGTGGTCCTGAAGTCGTCAGCGTACTCAAACATGTAACTGTTGTTCTGCTGGGTGATGGTGAGGACTGGGTCGTAGGAAAGCCGGTCATAAAGTTCCTGGTCGGCCGGACCACCGCGGTATTTGTCCTTGCGCCGGTCGAACCACGAGTGTTCCACCTTTTCCCCTGAAGCCTTCATTCCCTTCTCGACCTGGTCATCGGTATCGTCACTCAGTTTGTCATTGATGCGCCAATGCCCGACCAGTGCCGGGTCCGCCTGGGCACAAACGGCGCCTGCTGTCAGCAGTGTGGCGAACATCAAGAGAGTAGCGGGCAAGATTTTGTTGAAGTTCAAGGTCAAAGCCTGCAAACAAGTCAAGGTGGATCAGCTCGCCAACACTGCCTGTGCAGCAGTGACTAGTCAATCAGCAGCACCGGCACTCTGGCAAGTTCCTGGGTCCTCAGGCAAACTCCGGACACTTTTCAGAGAAGGGGGACGCCATGCTTACTACAAGAACAAGCTGGCAACACAAAAACATCTGTCCATTGTTGGCGCTGCTGTCCTTGCTGTTGGCAGGCAGCTGTTCCGGCCCGCCGGTTACAACCCAACCGGTAACGGGTGAAACCGCCGATCTCGCGGTGTTGCAGCAACAACTGTCAACGCTGCAAGCACGGGCAGAGCAGGTCAAGGATGCCAATGCCATCAAGAAATTGCAGCGTGCCTACGGCTATTACGTGGAAAAAGGCCTGTGGGACGAAGCGACCAAATTGTTTGCGGACGATGCCACCCTTGAACTGGCTCGCGATGGTGTCTACATCGGCAAGGAGCGTATCCGCCAATATTTCTACGCGCTCGGTGAGGGCAAACAGGGTCTGCGACAGGGCCAGCTCAACGAACAACTGCAAGTGATGCCGGTAGTGACATTGGGTGCAGACGGCAAGTCTGCCAAGGCCCGCTGGCGCAACATCCTGCTGCTGGGTGCACTGGGCAAGCATGCCGAGTTGGGAGAAGGGCCGTTTGAAAATGAATATGTGAAAGACAACGGCATCTGGAAATTCAGCAAGATGAAATGGCAGCAGGCCGTTCTGGTGCCCTACACCGGCGGCTGGGCCAAAAATGAAGACTACAACAAGGGCATCTGGGTTTCCGGCAAGTTGCCACCGGATGCCCCGCCTACCGAAGATCATGGCTGGTGGCCGCAAACCTGGCTGCTGCCATTCCACTTTTCCAACCCGGTTGCCACTTATGCACCACCGTCAGCACCGGTCGCCGCTGCCCCGGCAAGTCCCGGCAGTCAGCCAAAACAGGGAGACAAGCCATGATCCGACATCCGGCTCTGAACATGCTCCGCAAACTGCGCGGTGTAGCACTGTTGACAGGTAGTGTATCAATGCTGGCGCTGGCCGCTGATGCGCCAAAATCGGTACAGCAGCTGGCACAGGACGTCGCCAGGTTGCAGGCAGAAGTAGTCAATCTCGAAGCAGAAAACGATCTTGAAAACCTGCAGGGTATCTTCGGTTTTTACTTCGACAAGAATGAATGGCAGCAAGCGGCTGACCTGTTCACCGACGATGCCACGCTGGAATGGGGTGGTTCCGGCGTATATGCAGGCAAGGCCCGCATACTGGCTTATTTACAGAGTCTGGGCGCTGAAGGACCGCAGGAAGGTCTGCTTAACGACCAGATGCAACTGCAGCCGATCGTAACTGTGGCACCGGATGGACTGAGCGCCAAAGCCCGCTGGCATTTGTTCTCGCAGGAAGCCGTGCACGGTGTGAATCACTTCTGGGGTACCGGCGTTTATGAAAATGAATATCGCCGCGAAAACGGTATCTGGAAAATCAGCAAATTGCAGCTGTACTCCACCATGCTTACTCCCTATCAGGATGGCTGGGGAGTTACTGCGCTGCCGCGCAGCAAGCCCAGCACCAGGCTGCCACCTGACAGGCCACCCAGCACTGACTACCAAAACTATCCGGCTGTGTTTGTGCCGCCATTCCATTACGAAAATCCGGTAACCGGCGCCCAAGTCCTGGCTCAGCCGGCGGCTGATGCTGCGGCCAAACTGACCAGCATGTCAGCACTGAGTGAAGAGCTGGCGTCACTCGACAAGCGTATCGGGCTGTTGCAGGACGCTGATGCCGTCGAACGGCTGCACACGATCTATGGCTACTACCTGGCCCATAACAAATGGGATGAACTTGCCGGCATCTTCACCAGTGACGGCACCATCGAAATCGCATTGCGCGGCGTTTACAAAGGCCGCGACAGCGTGCGTCGCAATCTCAATCTCTACGGTGTGCAGGACGAACTGAAAGGCACCTTGCACAACCACATGCAGTATCAGCCGGTCATACACATCGCGCCGGACGGCCAGAGTGCACTGATGCGCTCACGTGCCTTCAGCCTGATGGGAAATTACGGTGGCAGCGGACGTTTCATGGGTGGCACCTACGAGAACCTGTTCGTCAAACGCGACGGTATCTGGCAACTGCACCTTGATCACCAGTTCAACACCTATTTTGCGTCTTACGATGTGGGCTGGAAGGATCTGCAATGGATTGCTGCGCCGGGCATCAGCCAGACCAATCCGCCCGACAGTCCGCCGACAGTGCAGTTTGAAATGTATCCGCGACCGTTCCTGCCACCGTACCACTACAAGAATCCGGTGACAGGGAAGTAAGCAGCGTGTTGGCAATGCCGGGCTATTTGGCCGGCATGATGCGCAGCACTGCACCCTCTTTCTGTTCCGTGGCCAGGTATATGAAGCCGTCCGGACCCTGCTTTACATCGCGCACACGCTGATGCAGGTCGGCCAGCAGGCTTTCACGGCGCAGTTCTTCGAACTTGTCGTTGAACAGGATACGCTCCACATGCCCGGTACCATTGATTTCACCGGTGCGTAACGAGCCGACGAACACATCACCTTTCCATTTCGGCAAGGCATCGCCGGTGTAGAACAGCAGGCCGGACACAGCGATGGCGGGCATCCAGTACACGACAGGAGGTTCATAACCGAGATGGTTGGGGCCTTCCGGTGACTGCCACGGCCCCTTGTAGTCACGCCCCAGGCTCACCTTGGGCCAGCCATAGTTGGCCTTGGGCTTGATGATGTTGATCTCGTCACCGCCGTTGGGGCCGTTTTCAGTCTCCCAGATGGCACCTGTCACCGGATGGATTGCCAGCCCCAGCGCACTGCGATGGCCCCAGGAATAGACTTCCGGCCGTGTGTTGGGGGTGCCGACATAGGGATTGTCACTGGGAATGGTACCGTCATCGTTCAATCGGAGCACTTTGCCGCCGATAGTGTTGAGGTCCTGCGGGTCATTACCGCTTATCGAGACGATCAGCTTGCCATCTTTGGCAAAGGCAAGACGTGACACACCGGCACCCTTGCCCTGGCTGTCCCAGATATCGGCGAAATTTTCCAGTTTGCCGTTGTTGAGTTTGCCGCGGCCGATGGCGATGCCGCCGCGGTTGCTGCCCGCGACGGGTTTGGTATAGCTGATATACAGATACTGGTTTTTCGCGAAATCCGGATGCAGCACGACATCGATATAACCATGCGAAGTACCCAGACCGCCGGATTCACCGGCGAATACTGATGGTGGACCACCAGGGATTTCAGTGGCCTTGCCATTGGCGATCGACAACAGCTTGCCCTTGCGGGTGACCAGCAGCATTTCGCCTTTGGGAGTGAAAGTGAGAGCCATCGGGTATTCGATATCGCGCGCTACCACTTCCACCTTGATGTCCATGGTTTCGCCAGTGTGATAGATCCAGGGACCGGCGCCGAGTTTGATGTCGGCAAGGCCGGTAGGGGCCACCGGTACGCCGTTGGCGAAAGGCACGTTCTGTTGCGCATTGGCAACGTTGCCAAGCATGCTGCCTCCGATGAGCGCGACAATCAAGGCTAGCGGGCGCAAGGTAAAGCTGGCTACTTTCATGGTGGTTCCCCTTTGCTGTGTTGGTTTTATGTCAAGGCTGGCGCGGGCCGTAATGCGGCAGTGGTGCGCCGTATTCGTAGGCCCCGAGATCCGGCGCCTTCCCGCTGAAGTTATCAGTAATGCCGGGCAGTACCAAGCCTGCATCAATTGCGACTGACTTCGGTTGCAGACGCAGATCCACATCCTCGGGCTTGTAGACGTGAGTGGCCTGATCCAGCGCCGGTATCGCTGCCCGCTGGAAAATGCTGTAGTCGACCAGGATACTGTGCTGGTCCTGACCGGTGGCAGCGGCATATTCCTTCAGGGTGGCATAGTTGCGCACCACACGTTTGTTGCTGATTTCACTGCGTTTGCTGAACTCCGGTGTATGCCAGATGAAAGAAACCGGCTGCCGGGGATTCGGCATGAAACCGTTGTAATCGGAACTGCTGTAGTTGGTATAGGAATTCATTTCCATCAGCGCCGGGCGCCGGCCGGTGCCGAGTACCAGGTTGTTGCGGTAATGCATGTTGGACACCGGCGTCAGCTGGTAGAGCTCGCCGATATAGGTATTGTTGTAATGCAGGATGCCGGAAGGATCGGCTTGCGCCTTGAGAATGCCACCGACTGCCTGGTACACGACATTGCGTACAAAATACACCGGGCCACCCAGCAGCGGCTGGAAGCTGAGCGCACCGGTGGCGGAATTGAAGCAACGATTGCGCAATACCCTGATGTTGTAGGCCGCACCATCGGTCTCGATGCAGTTGTCATGCATGTTGCTGATGTCGTTGTTGTAGATGTCAATGGCGACCGGCATGCGGTCACGCGGGGTATTGGGCCAATTGTCGGGATTGCCGTAGGTGGCATGGTCGATCCCATCATGGAAATTGCGCACCTCGTTATAGGCAATGACATGGCCGGAGCCGTACAGCTTGATTGCATAATAGGAGCGCATCGCACTCAGTTGATCGTAATTGCCGAGTCCTGTGAACGGCTGCTTCACACCACGCCAGACTTCCGGCAGCCAGCTGTTGAGCACATCCGGGTTGTGGCGACCAATGAACACATTGTCGGCAATGTAGAAATTGCGGGAACCGGACCAGTCACTGTGGATGCCGATGCCGACATCGACAAACCGGCTGTGTTTCACCACCAGGCCCTCGCTGCCGGCAATTTTTTTGCGGCCGGCCAGAATCGCATGGCGGGTATTGCGGAAGGTGAGCCCTTCAAAATACAGATAATTGGCACCCATCACGTCGAACAGCACTTCATTGCCGTGGCCGTCGAAAATAACCTCGCCATCACCGGCCGCCTTGATGACGATAGGGCGCGCGGCGGTGCCGCTCTGGGTCAGGTAGTAGGTGCCATCCCAGGTGGTGTAGCAACAGCTGCCTTCGTTGTACATCTCATGGCTGTAGTGATCGGCCGGATCCATGTAGGTGCCGGCATGTACCAGCAGGATATCGCCGGGCTCTACGCGTGGTGGTGTGGAGTTGCTCCAGTCGCCGGATTCCGAACTGGTGTAAAAGGCACCTAGCAGACCCTTGAATCCGGGCTGCTGCATTTCACCTTTATAGTCGGTGGGGTAGACATGGTAGACGTGTCCATCCGCGGCCGGTTGCGGCTCGGCCCGGGTATGCAACGCCAGCGTTTGTACTGCCGTACCACTGATGCCATCCGGATCACTGAGAGTCAGTTGCACCTCGTAGCCGGTGTTTTCCTTCAGGTCAAAGATGCTGCCGCTGAACATGTTGGGCGCGGTGTAATTCACGGCTTCATATTGTTTGGTGTATTCACCCTGCAGTCGCAGCAAGGGCAAAGCCTGGTGCCAGTTGTTGCTGCCGGTTTCGCGATATTTCACGTCGACGCTGGCATTGCGGTTATCGTCACCGGCTATGTGCCATTCAAAACCGAACGCAATCAGCGTAGGGGGTTCAACAATGAATTCACCGCTGGTAACGGCATTGACAGCTGCCGTCTGCGCCATGGCGGGCGGGCTGGCAAGCAGGGACGCGGCAAGCGCGAGCAACAGCAGGCTACTGGTCTGAATGTTCGGCATGGAAGTATCCTTTCGGGGTTCACCTGAGGGTAATTAAGCTCTGTTACAATCGCAAGGTAATCACAGCCTTGTCCATCTTTGCTGCATGCTTGCCTTCATCCAATTCAAAACCGCCGGTTACCTGACCATGGTCCTACCAGCGGATGCGTGACCACCATCAATGAATTCTTCATTATTGACAGCTGTTGACAGTTTTATTGCCAGCGAAAAACTGCCGGAGAATTTCAGGACTACTGTTGAACAATGGTTTCTGCCCCTCGCCGAATCCGTTTTGCAGCAGGCTTCCACCAGTAAACGCACCCTGATTGTCGGCATCAGTGGCTGCCAGGGTAGTGGCAAGTCGACGCTGGCAGCCTTGCTGGTGCTGCTGCTGCGCGAATTGATGGGGCTGCGTGCAGTCAACCTGTCCATCGACGATTTTTATCATACCCATGCCCACCGCCAGCATCTGGCCCGCACTGTACATCCGCTATTGGCTACGCGCGGCGTACCCGGCACGCATGATGTGGCACTGGCGATGCAAACACTGTCGGCACTGACGCGGGAAGGTGAAGTACTGGTGCCTCGCTTCAGCAAATTGATGGACGACCGCATGTCAACCTCCGAGTGGACGCGTATGCTGGCGCCGCTGGACGTGATCGTGCTGGAAGGCTGGTGTCTGGCCATCCCCGCCCAGCCAGATGCCGATTTACTGCTGCCGGCAAACACACTGGAAACCCAGGAAGACTGTGATGGCCGCTGGCGCCAGTATGTGAACCAGCAGATCCGCCAGGACTATGCCGGTTTTTACCGGATGGTGGACTATCTGGTGATGCTGAAGGCACCCAGCTTCGACAAGGTTTACGAATGGCGGCAGAATCAGGAAACCAAACTGGCCGGGCAGGTAGCGGGAGGGGTTGGTACTGGCGCCAAACTGATGGATCGCGAACAATTGCAGCGCTTTATCCAGCACTATGAACGCCTGACCCGGCATGGTCTGGAAGTATTGCCGGCGTTGTCAGATGTGGTATTTGAGTTGACCGATCAGCAAACCATCGCCGGCAAACTCAAAGGCTAAGACCTACCCAACCAAGGAAACACCATGTCCCAGTT
Source organism: uncultured Gammaproteobacteria bacterium (assembly GCA_903837345.1). Taxonomy (GTDB): domain Bacteria; phylum Pseudomonadota; class Gammaproteobacteria; order Pseudomonadales; family Pseudohongiellaceae; genus CAILUG01. Next base: position 57,657 of record CAILUG010000034.1, read on the forward strand.
GTTGCAGCAACTTCAAACCCGACTCAGCTCGCCGCTGCTCACCGGCACCGACATCAGTGCCCGCTATCAGCATGACTGGTCGTCGGAACCTGTCGGCATGCCGATAGCAGTGGCGCGCCCGGGCACTACTGAGGAAGTGTCTGTCATCATGAAGCTGTGCTCACAATTTGGGCAGCAAGTGGTGGTACAGGGCGGACTCAGCGGTTTGTGCGGCGGTGGCAACCCCCGCGGCCAGGAATTGGCTATCTCGATGGAGCGCATGAGCGGTATTGAGGAAATCGACAGCGCTTCGATGACAATGACAGTCAAGGCCGGTACGCCGTTGCAAGTGATCCAGGAAGCCGCAGCTGCGCAGGGTTTTGTGTTTCCGCTGGATCTCGGCGCACGCGGCACCTGCAACATCGGTGGCAATATCTCTACCAATGCCGGCGGCAACCAGGTGCTGCGCTTCGGCATGACCCGCAACCTGGTGCTGGGTCTGGAAGCCGTACTGGCAGATGGCACCGTCATCTCCTCGATGAACAAAATGTTGAAGAACAACGCAGCCTATGATCTCAAGCAGCTGTTCATCGGCACCGAAGGCACGCTCGGCATCGTAACCCGTACTGTATTACGGCTGTTTCCGAAAGCATTGAGCCGCTGCAGTGCGCTGTTGGCGGTAACCGAATTCCCCAAAATCATCGAACTTTTGCACAAGGTGACCCGTGATTTCTCCGGCAGCCTCAGCGCCTTCGAAGTCATGTGGCACAGCTACTATCACTTCATTACCGACAACGTGAAGGGCATCATTTCACCGTTGGGCGAGCGGCATCCCCTGTATGTGCTGGTGGAACTGGAAGGCGGCGACCAGGAACGAGACCAGCTGCTGTTTGAAAATTGTCTGGGTGATGCAATAGAGCAGGGCATTGTCACTGATGCAGTGGTTGCCAGCTCACAACGTGAACGCGAAGGTTTCTGGAAAATCCGCGATGGCGTGGCTGAAATCGGCCAGTTCATTCGCAACACCGCCAACTTCGACATCAGTGTGCCAATCTCGGTCATGCATGAGTTTCTTGATTCGATCGAAAGCGAACTCGTGGCCAAAGTACCGGCCGCCAAAATGCTGGTGTTCGGCCATATCGCCGACAGCAACCTGCACATCATCTGTTACACCGGCCGTCGCGAAGACATCAAGACCATGTACGGCATCGTTTACAGCATCGTCGGCCGCTTCCACGGCTCCGTATCGGCCGAACACGGCATTGGTGTGCAGAAACTCAATTATCTGCACTACTCACGCTCCCCGGCAGAATTGGCACTTATGCAAACCCTTAAAGAGGCACTGGATCCGCAAGGTTTGCTGAACAGCGGCCGCGTGTTGCCGAAATAATGCATATGGATATCCAGCTCGCCATCATCTGTGGCCTCACTTTCGTCATCCACCTGATTGGGACCCTGGCCTATGCAGTGCGGATTGCCGGTGTACGTACGCGCCGCATCGCAATGTCATTTGCACTGTTCAACATCCTGGTGCTGGTGTCCCGTACTTCCAATTCGTTTCAGGGTCCGTTTCTGGCAAAACGCATTGAAGACAACATCAATCACGGCATCAACCAGGGCTTGCTGACCGACTTCCGCTGGCTGCTGCTGTCGGCAACTCTCGCCACAGTGGTGGGCGCTTTCCTGATCCCGACCTTCCAGCGCATCTTCAGCAATGCCGTGCAGCACTTCCAGCAACACCGCTCGATGGCGCGCTTGCTGTTGCACGGGTTCTTCAAGGGCGGCATATCGCAGTTGAAGGAAGTGGTGGCGATGCCAGCGGCAGCCAACCTCAGGAAGTTGAAAATGGGGCACGGGATTTCCGTGTGGGTAATCTTTCTGAACATCGCCGCAGTGGCGCTGTGGACAATAGGTGTGTTTGCTTCGCTCTACGCCGGCTATCTGAAGCCGGAACTGCGCGTCACTTCCAGCCAGCTGTCGGCAGTGGTGAACGGCGCAGCTACCATCATGATGTTTGTGTTCATCGACCCCAACATGTCGGTGATGACTGATGATGTAGTGGAAGGCAAAATCACCGAGCCGCAATTCCGCAAGGCCATCGTGTGGCTGGTGGGCAGTCGTCTGGTCGGCACGCTGCTGGCGCAAGTGCTGTTGATTCCTGCTGCCATGACCATCGTCGCAGTAGCAGAAATCATGTGATGGAAACCAGTTTGCAGGACAACTACCAATGCAGCATGACTTTGACCAGTGTTGCCTTGTCTGTACTCATTGGCGTTTCAGCTGTGGCCATGTCATTGCGCGACAGGATGTAAGCCACTGCACTGGTATATTGCTCCGGCGTCAATGACATGGGTTTGTCGGGCGGCATTTTTTCATAAACAAAAGTCAGCAGCTCACCCACACTTTTACCATTCCATTTGTCCTGGAAGTAACTGCCACGCAGCGGCGTGCCAAACTGGCCGTTGACCATCGAGGAGCCATGGCAGAGCTGGCAGCTTTCCTTGTACAAATCCTTGCCGCTATCCACTTGCGCCCTGATAAATGTTATTTCCTGCGCACAGGTGAACTCCGCCAATGGCATGAGCAGGCAAAGGGCAATCAGCGCTGCGCTGCGACGAATCATCATTGGGCGTGGCACGTCATTTCCTGTGGTTCTGGTTGGCCTAAGCCAGCTGCGGCTGTTTGACCAACAGGCGTTTGGTATAGACACTGATCCATTTTGTTATCACCACGCCGGCCAGCAAATTGCCGATGGCTGCACCGATAAACAAACCTTTGATGCCTCCCAGTGAATTGCCAAGCAGCGCCAGTGGCACATAAAACACGAAAAAACGCAGCAAACTGGTGATAAGTCCGTTACGAGGCGCATGCAGTGCGTTGAAAGACGACGCACTGAGGATCACCATGCCCTGGAACGCATAGGAGGCCGGCATGATGCGCAGCACCATCGTGATGATGTCCTTGACGCTCTGTTCCTGCGTGAAGACTGCGGCAATCCAGGGCGCCAGCAGTGCGACGACCACGTAGAGCGCAAACTGCCAGATCAGCACAAACTTCAGTGCCAGTCGCAAACCCTGGCGCACACGGTCGTAATGATGAGCCCCGAAATTCTGGCTGATAAACGGCGGCACACTCATCGACATGCCGAGCACCACGATCATGATGAAGCTCTCCAGACGACTGGCCACCCCGTAGGCTGCCACTGCCTCGGCGCCATAGACGGCCAGCGTTGCGGTAAGCACCCCGGTTGCCATGGGTGTAATCATGTTGGCGAGGGCGGCCGGGGCGGTAATCACCAGCAACCGGCGCCACGATTCCAGCAAGTGATTGAACCCGGGCAGTTTGAAACCCAGCAGTTTTTCCTTCACGCTCAACTGGTAGCAGATCACCACAATGGTAAACAGCCAGGCGATCACAGTAGCCAGTGCTGCCCCCCCTATGCCCATGCCCTGAATCGGGCCGAGGCCGAAGATCAATAGCGGATCGAATATCGCGTTGATGATGGCGCTTATCGTCATCAACTTGCCGTGCAGACGGGCATTGCCGGTGGCACGGATCACTGCAGTACCGGAAAACTGCATGAGTTGCAGCGGCATCCCCACATACCAGATGCTCATATAGGAACGGATCAGCGCCATATGTTCCGGCCGTGCGCCGAGCCGCGGAAACACGAAATCAATCGAGAGCAGCGCGGGGATCATCAACACCAAACCCAGCAGCAGTCCCATTGTCATGCTGGCAAATGTGATTTCACTGGCCTGTTCGGGATTCTTGCTGCCTATGGCCCGGCCTACCAGCGCCGAGGTGCCAATGCCGAGGCCGACGCCAAAGTAGGTGAACAGAATGGTGGCCGGGAAGGTGAAGCCGATCGCAGCCAGCTGATTGGTGCCGAGCAGGCTGACAAAAAAGGTGTTGGCGAGGTAGTAGGCAATGACCGCAATGGCACCGATTGTAGTGGGGACAGCAGTGCGGTAGAGCGTTGTGCCTACTGGATCATTGATCAGGTCGGGCTTGACTGCTGGTCTGCTGCTCAAAGCGTGGTCTTCCCCTGCAAGTGTGCGGGACGCGCCCGCATTCTAGCAGAGCAAGCTGCTTGCACAATGACACAGACAGGCAGGATCAGGAAAAAATTTCAGCGCAACTTGACTAGACCGGCACTTCCCCGTTGACGATGGTGCGGATCATTTCGCGTTTGTAGCCATCGTAATCGTTGAAGGCCTTGTGCACACAGATCCGGTTGTCCCACATTACCAGTGTGCCCGGCGTCCACCGCAAACGGCAGGAAAACTCTTCACGTGCCACATGCTTGCTCAGGAAATCGATGAGGGGGCGGGCTTCCTCATCCTTGAGTCCCTGGATGCCCTGGGAGTAGATGGTATCGACATACAGGGCTTTCTTGCCGGTTACCGGATGCGTGCGCACCAGCGGGTGGAAGTTGCCCCTGATCATTTCCTGCTCTTCCTCCATCACCAGCTGCATGTCGCCGACAATTTCCTTGCCTTGCTCATCCTTGCGCACAGTCAGCCGGATCGCTTCGCGTGCAGTCATGTGCACCCGCAAGCCCGTGAGCAGCTTTTTCATGCCGTCGCTGAGAAACTCATAGGCCGCTTCGGCGTTGCTCCACCAGGTATCTCCACCATAGGGAGGAATATGGATGCCATAGAGCAAACTCACTGCCGGTGGCTGGGCCAGAAATGGTGAATCGGTATGCCAGCCTTCGCCAAAGACACGATCCACCCGGGTGGTGGCTTCCTTCAGCAGGTGCTGCACATTGGGGTGACCGGGCATGCCCTTGGTATAGGCATCGGTACCGAAAGGGCCAAAACGCAGAGTCAGTTTTTCCTGATCAGTAATGGTCAGGTTCTGGTCGCGGAAATACACCATCTTGTAACGGTATAGTGCCGATTTCACCTGTTCAAACTGGGCATCGCTCATGGTGGCGAGATGCACTCCCTGGATTTCAGCTCCCATCGCGCTTGCAAGCGGCACGGTCTTGATCAGGGTGTAGCCGTTGGCTTTGTCATCATAGTGGGAGGGTGGGTAAAGCTGCATGGCTGTATCTCTCTGGTAGTTATGGCCGGATAATACTCCAGACGGTTTCACCAATTCGAGTAACCTGATGCGATCTGGATCAACTGCACCGCACGGCAGCGTGCAAACCCTGTGGCTCGACAGCCGGCTGCTGCAATCCAACTTCCTTGGCGATGACCCGCACCGGCGCATAGATGTTTATCTGCCACATGGCCACAACGGGGCAGAATTGCCGCTACTGGTGGATCTGGCGGGTTTCCTGTCAGGTGGGCCGGTACACAACAACTGGAAGGGCTTTGGGGAAAATCTGCCGGAGCGACTCGACCGCCTGATAGCCGCCGGCACCATGCCGCCGGTGGTGGTGGCAATGCCGGACTGCTTCACCAGACTGGGAGGCAATCAATATATCAACAGTGCCGTGATGGGGCCGTGGGCGGATGTACTGCTGCAGGAAGTGGTGCCACTGGTTGAGCAAAGTTTCAGCTGTGGCGGCAGCGGCCGCCGCGGGGTGTTCGGCAAAAGTTCGGGGGGTTATGGTGCGATAGTGCATGCGCTGTTGCATCCGCAATTCTGGTCGGCAGCGGCCTGTCATTCCGGCGATATGGGATTTGAACTGATGTTCCTGTCGGAGTTTCCCGGCGTGCTGCGTGCACTGGCGCCCTATGACATGAACATCCGGGCCTGGCTCGACAATTTTTTCAGCAAGCACAAACAGAAGAGCGGTGATCTGCACACCTTGCTGCTGTTGGCGATGTGCGCCAGTTTTGACCCCGACATCTCGTTGCCTTTTGGCATCAGGCTGCCGGTGGATCATCACACTTGCGAGATCATTCCCGAACGCTGGCACAACTTCCTGCGCTGGGACCCGCTGAAGCTGGCAGAAGAACATGGGGCAGGGCTCAAGCAACTGAAAGCGCTGTTTATCGACTGTGGCACCTTCGACCAGTACAACCTGCTCTATGGTGCGCGCCGTTTGCATCGCCAGCTGGAACAGCGCGGCATCAGCCACGTCTACGAAGAGTTCAAGGATGACCACAGCAGCATCGACTACCGGCTGGACCGCAGTCTGCCGCTGCTGTGCAAGGCGCTCAGCTAAAGCTGAAACGCCTTGTGTCCTTCATTGAATTGGATGAAGTAGTCCAGCGAATGCGGATTGCTCATCGCATCCTTGTTGGCAGATTTCTCCAGCGCAAAACCCAGCAGGATCTTGCGCACCGGCACTTCCATTTTCTTGCCGGTCAGCGTGTAGGGCACTTCCTCGATCTGGTAGATCTGGTCGGGCACATGCCGCGGGCTGTAATCTGCGCGCAACTTGCTGTTGATCTTCTGCCTGATCCCGTCATTGAGCATCACGCCAGGTTGCAGTTTCACAAACAACGGCATGAAGAAACGTCCGCCGGACAACTCAAGATTGACGATGATGCTGTCAACCACTTCCGTAATGCCTGCCACGCTGCGGTAAATTTCAGCGGTTCCGATGCGAACGCCAAAGCGGTTGAGCGTGGCATCCGAGCGGCCGAGCACAAAACAGCCGTCGTCTTCATTCATCATGAAGTAATCACCCTGGCGCCAGATGCCTGGATAATCGGAAAAATAGGTTTCGGTGTAGCGGGCATTGCCGGCATCATTCCAGAAATACAGCGGCATGGAAGGCATTGGCTGGCATACAACGAATTCACCCACCTGGTTGACGAGGGTGTTGCCCTTTTCATCAAACGCACGCAAATCAACACCCAGATGCGGCATCTGGATAATGCCGGCCTTGACCGGCATACCGGGCATGGGGCCGCAGAAACCTGAGCAGATATCGGTGCCGCCACTGCCTGGACCTACCAGCATGTCGGCTTTGACGTTTTCGTAGAACCAGTTGGTGCACTCTGCCGAAACCGGTGAACCGGCCAGCATGATGGCATCAAGTTTTTCAAATTTGTATTTGTCCTTCGGCACGATGCCGGCATTTTCCTGCATCTGCTGCAAGGTGGGGCTGGCACCGAACAGGCGGGCACCGGCAGCATCAGTCATCTGCCACAAGTGGTCGGGTTCCGGCCAGGTGGGATTGCCGTCGTACAGGATAGGCCGTGCTTCCACCAGCATCGAGCACACAATGAAGTTCCACATCATCCAGCCGGTGGTGGTGAAGAAGAACATGCGGTCATCAGGTTTCAGATTGTAGTGCAGCACGCTGAGCTTGTGCTGTTCGAGCAAAATGCCGCCATGACCGTGCACAATGGCTTTCGGCAGGCCGGTGGTGCCGGACGAAAACAGTATCCACAGCGGGTGATCGAAAGGCACTTGTTCGAATTTGAAATCCTCCTTCGCTATGTCCGGGCCACGCATCAGGTCCTGCCATAGCACGGCATGCGGCACCGGCAACTCGCTATCCTGCGGATTCAGATAGGGCAGATAAACCACTCTTTCTATCGACGGCAGTGACTGGATGATGGCTTTCACTTCCTGTTTGCGATTGAAGGGCTTGCCCTTGTACTGGTAGCCATCAACACACAGCAGGACTTTTGGAGTTATCTGCGACAAACGATCAAGCACGCTGGGAGTACCAAAGTCCGGCGAACATGATGACCAGATGGCGCCGATGCAACTGGTGGCAATCAACGCTGTAACAGCTTCCGGGATATTGGGCAGATATGCCGCCACGCGGTCTCCGGGTTTGACGCCCAGGGCGCGCAATTGGGTAGCCAGTTTGCGAACATCGTTCCCAAGCTGTTTCCAATCCAGCTCCTGCAACGGGCTGGTTTCACTTAAATACAGCAGTGCAGTCTTGCCGGGCTTTTCATTGCGCATGATGTGCTGGCCCCAATTGAGCCTGCTGCCGGGGAACCATTCGGCGCCCGGCATCGTGCGTTTGCCCAGCACTGCACGTGGTGGAGTGCTGGCTTCAATGCGGAAGTAATCCCAGATGCATTGCCAGAAATCGTCGAGATGCTCGACTGACCACCGACGCAGCTCCTGGTAATTTGAGAATTCCAGTTGGCGATTAGCCTTGAGCCACTGTCGAAAATTGTAAAGATTTGATGATTCAACCCAGTGTTGGCTGGGCTGCCAAAGAATTTGTCCAACGGTTACCATGCAATGCAAGTCCTGACTGTTGCCATTATTTTTTGGTGGTTGGTTCCAGTCCTTCCTGAACTTTCAGACAACCTTGTTATGATGACTTTGAAAATTTTTGAGCCCCTTGCGAGCCGCGCATCATAACACTGGCTGTGCGAAATTTGGCTCATTGATCTGGCTATTGGTGCACTCTGGCGGTTAGCGCCATGACGCCGGTGGGCACCTAAACAAGGAAGTTTGTATGCTTACAGGAAAAAGGGTGTGCAATCAATGACGTATGCGTATAATGCCGCCCCTTTGCTGGCCAGGTCACTCATGATTTTCTTGAGTGACACACCCTCTGCACATCAAATTAATGCAGTTTTATCAGCTTGATTGTGAGCTTGGCATTGCCATCAAGTGCCGGGTGATATCAAATTAGCATAAATGGAAATGGAATACATGAAAAGCGCTGAGATACGCCAGGCCTTCCTGGACTATTTTAGGGACCAAGGTCATACGATAGTGCCAAGCAGTTCGCTGGTGCCGGGCAATGACCCGACCCTGCTGTTTACCAACGCCGGCATGGTGCAATTCAAGGATTGCTTCCTGGGCATGGACAAGCGTCCCTACGTACGGGCAGTGTCTTCACAACGCTGCGTCCGCGCTGGCGGCAAGCACAATGACCTTGAAAATGTCGGCTATACCGCCCGCCACCACACTTTCTTCGAAATGCTCGGCAACTTCAGCTTCGGCGATTACTTCAAACGTGAAGCCATCCGCTATGCCTGGGAATTCCTGACCGTCAAGATGCAAATACCCAGGGAAAAACTGTGGGTGACTGTCTTCCACGAAGACACGGAAGCAGAAGCCATCTGGATCAAGGAAATGGGTGTGGATCCGGCCAGACTTTCCCGCCTCGGCGAGAAATCCAACTTCTGGGCGATGGGCGATACCGGCCCTTGCGGTCCCTGCACCGAAATTTTTTACGATCATGGTACAGATGTGCCCGGGGGCCCCCCCGGCAGCCCGGATGAAGACGGTGACCGTTACATCGAAATCTGGAACCTGGTGTTCATGCAGTTCAACCGCAGTGCCGATGGCACTCTCAGCAAGCTTCCCAAGCCTTCGGTCGATACCGGCATGGGACTCGAACGCATTGCAGCTGTCATGCAACACGTGCACAGCAACTACGAGATCGATTTGTTCCAGGCGTTGATCAAGGCAGCTGCCGATGCCACCAATACCTCCGATTTTGGCAACAACAGTCTGCGGGTGATTGCGGACCATATCCGCTCTTGTGCATTCCTGGTAGCTGACGGAGTGCTGCCCTCCAACGAAGGCCGCGGTTATGTGCTGCGCCGCATCATTCGCCGCGCCATCCGTCACGGCCATCACCTTGGCATGAAGCAGCCGTTTTTCCACAAGCTGGTGGCAACTCTCGCGCAAGTGATGGGAACCGCTTATCCGGATCTTGTCACCGCCCAGAAACGCGTTACTGACACCTTGCTGGCTGAAGAACAGCAATTTGCCCGCACACTCGACAATGGCATGGCCATCCTTGATAGCGCCATTGCCTCCCTCAAAGGCAATCAGATCCCGGGCGATGTGGTTTTCAAGCTCTATGACACCTACGGGTTTCCGGTGGATCTGACCGGTGATATTGCGCGCGAAAAAGGGCTGACTTTGGACATGGCCGGGTTTGATGCCGCTATGAATGTGCAGAAGCACCAGGCCAGAGCCGCTTCAAAATTTGAAGCCCAGGAATCCCTGTCGGTCGGTGATGCTGCCGAAACCCTGTTCCAGGGTTATGAATTGCTGGATGCACCTGCGCAGATACTGGCACTTTATCGGGATGGCGTTGCGGTTGATCAACTCGGCGCTGGCGACAAAGGCGTAGTTTTGCTGGCCAACACGCCGTTTTATGCCGAAAGCGGCGGGCAGACAGGTGACAAAGGAGTATTGGTGGGATCACAAGGCCGCTTTGTAGTGGAAGATACCCGCAAGCAGGGCAACTACCATTTGCATTTCGGCAATCTTGAACAGGGAAAACTTGCCCGCAACGACAAGGTCAAGGCCGAAGTCAGTGCCGAATTGCGCATTGCCACCATGCTTAACCACAGCGCTACCCATTTGATGCATGCTGCCTTGCGCGAAGTGCTTGGTGACCATGTGTTGCAGAAGGGTTCGTTGGTTAATGCCCAATACTTGCGTTTCGATTTCTCGCACAACAAACCTGTCACCGATGCCGAGATTGAACTGATAGAAAACCTGGTCAACGCCCAGATATTGGCCAATGCCGAAATCAGCAAGCAGGTCATGCCGATTGACGATGCCCGCAAACTGGGAGCCATGGCACTGTTTGGTGAAAAATACGGCAGTGAAGTCCGTGTGGTTAGCATGGGTCAAAGCGGCAAGAAGGTTTTTTCACTCGAATTATGCGGCGGCACCCATGTGCAGCGAACAGGCGATATCGGATTTTTCCGTATATTCCAGGAGTCCGGCATAGCTGCCGGAGTCCGTCGTATTGAAGCAGTAACTGGCCGCAATGCATTGGAACTGGTGCGCAGGCACGAGAACCAGCTGCAGCAGATTGCCCAGCTGTTCAAGGCTTCGCCGGCCAATGTGCTGGAAAAGGTGCAGCATGCACTTGCAGAAACCAAAGTGCTGGAGAAAGAACTGCAACAATTCAAGGCAAAGCAGGCTTCAGCTGCCGGTGACGAATTGCTGTCCCGCACCGAACTGGTCAACGGCGTCAAAGTGCTGATTGCTGAACTGGAAGGTATCGACAGCAAAAACCTGCGCGACACGGCCGAGCAGCTGAAAAACAAGATTGGATCGGGCGTAGTAGTGCTGGCAGTGAAGGATGCCGGCAAGGTCAGCATCGCTGTTGCTGTAACGGCTGATCTTGCCAGCCGGTTTAATGCAGGCGAACTCGTCAACAAACTGGCCGGGCACGTGGGCGGCAAAGGTGGTGGTCGACCTGATCTGGCAATGGCAGGCGGAACCAGGATTGAAGGACTGGCAGCAGCTTTGGCGGCTGCAAGGCCATTGTTGGGCGTCACACCTTAGACAATTCAGGAGTTCCTCCTGTAGAGCTGTGTCTGAAGTGGTGACAAAATTTTGTTAATGGAAGTGATGTTGAATCTGGTGTGGATGGCAGCAATTAAATGGCATTGATAGTTCAGAAATACGGCGGGACATCCGTGGGTTCGATTGACAGAATCCGCAATGTGGCCAGGAAAATCGAGAAGTACCGGGCCGATGGTCACCAACTGGTAGTTGTGGTGTCGGCGATGAGTGGTGTCACCAACAATCTGGTGTCCATGGCTCACGAGCTCCAGAAGGAACCGTCTCCCCGCGAAATGGACGTGCTGCTGGCAACCGGTGAGCAGACAACAATCGCCCTGTTGTGCATGGCACTCGAGAACATCGGCATACCCGCACGCTCCTATACCGGCAGCCAGGTGCGTATCCTCACCGACAGCGCTTTCACCAAAGCCCGCATAGTCAGCATTGATGACGCCCATATCCGCCACGATCTCGACAATGGACGGGTTGTAGTAGTGGCCGGTTTCCAGGGCGTGGATGAAGAAGGCAATATCACCACACTGGGTCGGGGTGGCTCCGATACCACTGGCGTTGCGCTTGCTGCCGCACTGAAGGCCGATGAATGCCAGATCTACACTGATGTAGATGGCGTTTACACAACTGATCCGCGGGTAGTTCCTGAAGCCAGACGGCTGGATCGCATCACTTTTGAAGAAATGCTGGAACTCGCCAGTCTCGGTGCCAAGGTGCTGCAAATCCGCTCAGTGGAATTTGCCGGCAAATACAACGTGCCGTTGCGGGTCTTGTCCAGTTTCGAAGATGGTCCAGGTACATTAATTGTTTCGGAGGATGCGAATACCATGATGGAAAATCCGATTATTTCCGGCATTGCCTTTACCCGTGATGAAACCAAATTGAGCATCCGGGCCGTACCGGACGTGCCGGGCATGGCCTATCGTGTTTTCGGCCCCATAAGTGAAGCCAATATCGAAGTTGATGTCATTGTCCAGAATGTGGGACTTAACCGCACCAATGACATCACTTTCACCGTGCAGCGCAAAGACACAGACAAAGCTGCACGCATTCTTGAAAAAGTGGCCAAGGACATTGGCGCAGAAAAAGTAGAAGTGGACAACAAAGTTGCCAAGGTTTCCCTGGTCGGAGTCGGCATGCGTTCGCATGCGGGCATCGCCAGCAAGATGTTCGGAGCCTTGTCAGCAGAGTCAATTAACATCCAATTGATCACCACTTCGGAAATAAAGATCTCGGTCGTAATCGAAGAAAAGTATCTCGAACTTGCAGTTCGGGCATTACATTCTGCTTTTGGACTGAAAGATCCTGCTTGAAGTTTAGACAAGGGGCAATTTGCTCCGTCATGAAGGCAGTCACTCATGAAGTGACTGACATCGACAGGAAAAGATTGCATTTGGTAGGTAAAGTGAGCACCGAAGGGAATCCCGCATGGATACCTGGTGCAGGTAGTGGAGGTTGTAATGCTTATATTGACCAGGCGAGTGGGTGAGACCTTGATGGTTGGTGATGATGTCACCGTCACGGTATTGGGCGTAAAGGGCAACCAGGTCCGCATCGGAGTAAATGCTCCCAAGGACGTGGCTGTGCACAGGGAAGAGATTTACGAACGAATCCGCAAGGAAAACGAAGGCGGCCCTGTCAAATCCAATGCAGGAAATGACTGATCCATAGTCATGCTGGAACACTGGTCATTGGGGGCGCCTGTGGTAATATGCCGCGCTCGATTTGGAGAGATGGCCGAGAGGCCGAAGGCGCGCCCCTGCTAAGGGCGTATGGGGTAAAACTCATCGAGGGTTCGAATCCCTCTCTCTCCGCCAGTACAAAGACCTCAAACCTGCTCAGCAGGCATTGAGGCAGCCTCAGGCCCCGCACCACGCGGGGCTTTTTGCTTTGGGCTCCTGACTGCGGCCTGTG
>CAILUG010000035.1 GCA_903837345.1 uncultured Gammaproteobacteria bacterium
CATGGATGGCCGCAGACTAAGCCTACAGGGACGTACTCGTGGCGGTCCCCGGAATCTTTATGGCGAAGCCCGACTGCCCGGAGTGTCGGCGAACCTTGAGTCTAGCCTTTTACTTCGGCCAGCATGGCCTGACGCTGTGCTTCCAGCTCGGCCGGCAGCTTGTCACCGAACTCGACGAACAGTTTGACCTGGTCTTCGAATTCGCGGCGGCTGTTGTCGATGTCAATGCTCATCAGCTTTTCGAAAGTGGCCTTGTCGTAAGCCATGCCGTTCCAGGAAATATCATCATAGTGCGGCACGGTGCCGAACACGGTTTCATGCCCCTTCACTGCGCCATTGACGCGTTTCACCACCCACTGCAGCACACGCATGTTCTGGCCGAAACCGGGCCACAACCATTTGCCGTCAGCGGTTTTGCGGAACCAGTTAACGCGGAATATTTTCGGCGGCTGCGTGACACGCTGTTCCATGCTCAGCCAGTGTTTCCAGTAATCGCCCATGTTGTAGCCGCAGAACGGCAGCATGGCCATCGGATCGCGACGGATCGCAGCCTGGTTGTCGGCAGCAGCAGTAGCTTCCGAACCCAGCGTAGCGCCCATGTAGACGCCATGCGCCCAGCTGCGGCTCTGGTAGACCAGCGGGAAGGTGGTGCTCAGGCGGCCACCGAACAGGAAGGCACTGATCGGAACCCCGCGCGGATTTTCCCAGTCGGGATCGATGCTCGGGCACTGGCTGGCTGGCGAGGTGAAGCGGGCATTCGGATGCGCAGCCGGTGTGCTGCTGGCTGGCGTCCAGTCTTTGCCGCGCCAGTCGATCAGATGCGCTGGTTTTTCATTGGTCATGCCTTCCCACCAGATGTCGCCGTCGTCGGTGAGTGCCACGTTGGTGAAGATGGTGTTCTTGACCATGGTCTGCATTGCGGCCGGGTTGGAATCCATCGACGTGCCGGGTGCCACACCAAAGAAACCGGCTTCCGGATTGATGGCATAGAGACGGCCATCGGCACCGGGTTTGATCCAGGCGATGTCGTCACCCACAGTCCACACCTTCCAGCCTTCAAAGCCTTGCGGCGGAATCAGCATGGCGAGATTGGTCTTGCCACAGGCACTCGGGAAGGCGCCGGTGACATAAGTCTTGTTGCCCTGGGGATCTTCGACGCCCACGATCATCATGTGCTCGGCCATCCAGCCTTCGTCACGCGCCATCACCGAAGCGATGCGCAATGCCACGCACTTCTTGCCCAGCAATGCGTTGCCGCCGTAGCCGGAGCCGTAGGAAATGATTTCGCGTGCTTCCGGGAAATGCACGATATAGCGGTTTTCCGGATCGCAGGGCCAGGCCACATCCTTGCGGCCATCCTTGAGCGGATAGCCGATGGAGTGCAGGCATTTGATGAAGCTTTTGTTGCCCAGCACGTCGAGCACGCGGCTGCCGATGCGCGCCATGATGCGCATGCTCACCACCACGTAGGGGGAGTCGGTCAGCTGCACGCCGATCTGCGCGATGTCGGAACCGAGCGGGCCCATGCTGAACGGAATCACATACATGGTGCGGCCGGTCATGCAGCCGGCAAACAGGCCGTTGAGACTCTTGCGCATCGCAGCCGGATCGTCCCAGTTGTTGGTAGGGCCAGCGTCTTCCTGCTTCAGCGAGCAGATGAAAGTGCGGTCTTCGACGCGGGCAACATCACGCACATCGGAACGGGCCAGGAAGCAGCCTGGACGCAATTTGGGATTCAGCTTGATGAAGGTGCCGGCATCGACCAGTTCCTGGCACAGGCGGTCGTATTCAGCCTGACTGCCGTCGCACCAGTGGATGGCGGCGGCTTTGGTCAGTTCCGCAACTTCTTTGACCCAGGCAATAAGGGTAGTGTTGGTGGTCTTGGGAGACTCCATAGTGACATTAACTCCAGAGGCTTAAAGAATCCTGGGAACGACTTTCCGGCAAGTTTCCTGCTAGTACCTGGCGCAAGGTGCCGGATCAGCCCGGGTTGGCAAGGTGCGGGGAAAGTCATACAAATCAGTCCGCCATTCTAATACGTCTGCGGGCTGTTTTTACAGGCGGATATGTAATCTCGGCATGGATTCCACCAGAATTACGCACCAACTGTGCACAAAAACGCTGGCCGGGCTTTGAGCCCGACCGGCCTCGGTGGTACATTGCGCCGCCTTTTCAACATCGACTGGTACGACAGTCCCCCAAGATCCGGATTTCCTATGAAAACTTACAAGATTGCCCTGCTCGATGGCGACGGTATCGGCCCTGAAATCATGGCGGAAGCCGTCAAGATCATGAAGCTGGTGGCTGAGCGCAACAAGGTGAACTTTGAACTGACCCACACCCCGTTCGGTGCCAGCGCCTGGTTCCAGTGCGGCAGTTCGTTTCCGGACGCCACCAAGGCCATCTGCGATGCTGCCGATGCCATCCTGAAAGGCCCGATCGGCCTCAATCATGAAGAATCCAAAAAAATACCGGTCGACCAGCAACCCGAACGTGGTGCGTTGCTGCCGCTGCGTCGCCGCTACAACACCTATGCCAACTTCCGTCCGGTCTATCTGCCGAAAGGCCTGGCGCATTTCTCGCCGCTGAAACCGGAAATCATCGGCAACGGCATCGACATCATGATGATCCGTGAACTGGTGGGCGGTCTTTATTTCGGCAAGAAGGAAACCGGCATCAATGCTGCCGGCAAGCGCTACGTGAATGAAGTGCTGGAATACGACGAAGACCAGATTCGCGCCATTCTCATCGTTGCTTTCGAAACCGCGATGAAGCGCAAGAAAGTACTGCACAACATCCACAAATCCAACGTGCTGAAATCCAGCGTGCTGTGGAACGAAATCCTCGATGAAGTGCACAAGGATTATCCGCAAGTGAAAGTGGTGCAGATGCTGGTCGACTCTGCAGCCACCGCGCTGTGCCTGAACCCCGGCCAGTTCGACGTGATGGTGATGGAGAACATGTTCGGCGACATCCTGTCGGACCAGGGCGGCGGCATCCTTGGCTCACTGGGCCTGATGCCGTCTGCCTGCATCGGTCCGGACAAGGCTTACTATGAACCTTCACACGGCTCGGCTCCCGACATCGCCGGCAAGAACATCGCCAATCCCTACTCGATGATCGGTTCAGTGGCGATGATGCTGGAATACAGTTTTGGCATGACCGCAGAAGCGAAGAACCTGTGGCAGGCCATGCAGAGCGTATTCGCCAAAGGCTTCTCCACGCCGGATCTGTCCAAACCCGGTAGCGGCGTGAAGATGATCAGCACTTCCGAGTTCGGTGATCTGGTAGCAAGCGAACTGAAAGCAATGCCGGTGCCGAACTGAGCCCACTGCGAATCGAAACTGTTTCGCTGTCGGCAACAGCGCCCACATGCAGCACTTGCCGGGCCTGTTGCTGCCGGCTGGAAGTCATGCTGATTACAGATACTGGTGTGCCCGACAGGTTTGTCGCAGTCGACAAGTGGGGCGGCAGCACCATGCTGCGGCTGGACGATGGCTGGTGCGCGGCACTCGATCGCGACACCATGCTGTGTACCATTTACGAGAAGCGCCCGCTGATCTGCCGGGAGTTCCGGATGGGCAGTGATGAATGCAAAGCCGAACGGCAAGACCTGCCGTAATCTGCCTGGCACCGGATGAGAGCCCTGTGTATGTCGAAACCCTTCAGCCAGGCCTGCGAGAACAACAAACAAGTCATCCTCGACGTTATATGCAATGAATTTCCTGCCGGCAGCAAGGTGCTGGAAATCGGCTCCCTCACTGCGCAGCACATCACGCATTTCGCCGCAGCAATGCCGGCAGTCCATTGGCAGCCCAGCGACCTGCCTGAGAATCTGGCCACCGTACAGGCCGGCCTTGCCGACAACCTGCTGGCGAATATTGCCGAGCCACTGGCCCTGGATGTGTCAAAGCAACCTTGGCCTGTCACTCAGGTGGACGGCATCTTCAGCGCCAATACGCTGCACATCATGCCCTATGCGCATGTTGAGCAATTCTTTCGCGGCGTGCAGCGAACCCTGCGGTCTGGCGGTGTGCTGTGTGTGTATGGACCTTTCAAATACCACAGCGAATTCACCACACCCAGCAATGCCCGCTTCGATGAGTGGCTGAAACAGCGCAATCCCCTTAGTGGAGTGCGTGATTACGAGCAGGTCGACGTCTGGGCCAGGCAATGCGGACTGCAATTGCGTGCCGACCATGCGATGCCTGCGAATAATCAGCTATTGGTGTGGAAAAGAGCGTAGAGTGACCGATCGTTTGCCAACACCCGCCTGTCTCCTCTTAGCGCCAACTCCGGCGATGCTTACCACCCAGGAACAAACATGACGCTCAGCGTCACCGAAGTGCTTGAAGTCCGGCGTCAGGAAGACTTGCTCAAAACCGGCGCCTTGCAGAGCGCGATTTTCAACAGTGCCAACTTCTCCAGTATTGCCACCGATGCCAAAGGCGTCATCCAGATTTTCAATGTCGGTGCCGAGCGCATGCTGGGCTATACCGCCTCGGAAGTGATGAACCAGATTACGCCGGCCGATATTTCCGATCCGCAGGAAGTGATCGCGCGCGCTGCCGCCTTGAGTGTTGAACTGGGAACACCGATTGCGCCCGGGTTCGAAGCACTGGTGTTCAAGGCCTCACGCGGCATTGAGGACATTTATGAACTGACCTATATCCGCAAGGATGGCAGCCGTTTTCCGGCCGTGGTATCAGTGACTGCGCTGCGCGATGCGCAGGATGCGATTATCGGCTATCTCCTGATCGGCACCGACAACACTGCACGCAAACAGGTGGAAGAAGAACGCATGAAGCTCGATCAGCGTCTGCGCGATCAGCATTTCTATACGCGCTCGCTGATCGAATCCAACATCGATGCGCTGATGGCCACGGATCCGCGCGGCATCATCACCGATGTCAACAAACAAACCGAGGCGCTTACTGGTTGCACACGTGATGAGCTGATCGGTGCGCCATTCAAGAACTACTTCACTGACGCTGCCCTGGCTGAAGCTGGCATCAATCGTGTGTTGAACGAAGGCAAAGTGACCAACTACGAACTTACTGCCTGTGCCAGGGACGGCAAGGAAACCGTGGTGTCCTACAATGCCACCACCTTTTACGACCGCGACCGCCGGCTGCAAGGAGTGTTTGCCGCCGCCCGCGATGTCACCGAACGCAAACGCCTGGACCAGGCGCTGCAGGAAACCAACGTGGCGCTGGAAAGTGCACGTTTCACCGCAGAAAAAGCCAACCTCGCCAAATCGGACTTCCTGTCCAGCATGAGCCATGAGTTGCGCAGTCCACTCAATGCCATTCTCGGTTTTGCGCAACTGATCGAATCCGACATACCGCCGCCAACAGTGACGCAGAAGCGCAATGTCGACCAGATTCTGCAAGCGGGCTGGTATCTGCTGGAACTGATCAACGAAATACTTGATCTGGCCCTGATCGAGTCCGGCAAATTGTCGCTTTCGCTGGAACCCATCTCGTTGCCTGAGGTCATGCATGAATGTCAGACCATGATGGAGTCGCAGGCACAAAAGCGCGGCATCAAAGTAAGTTTTCCGCTGTTTGGAACTCCCTGCTTCGTCGATGCGGATCGCACCCGCGTCAAGCAGGTGCTGATCAACTTGTTGTCCAATGCGATCAAATACAACAAAACCGACGGTACAGTCGTTGTGAGCATGGCCAAGGTCAATGCCGAGCGTATACGTATCAGTGTGGAAGATACTGGCGAAGGGCTGGCACCCGACCAACTGACGCAACTGTTCCAGCCCTTCAACCGGCTCGGCCAGGAAGCCAATGTCGGCGAAGGCACCGGCATCGGACTGGTGGTTTCAAAGCGGCTGATCGAATTGATGGGCGGTGTCATCAATGTGGAAAGCACTGTGGGCAAAGGCAGTGTGTTTTCGGTTGAACTGAATCTGGCCTCCACACCACAACCGGTTGCGAGCCTGCTTGACGCTACCACAGCCATACACGCGCCTGTTCATGCAGATGCGCTTCTGCGAACCCTGCTCTATGTAGAAGACAACCCGGCCAATCTCATGCTGGTCGAAAATATCATCGCACGACGCAGTGATATTCGCCTGTTGAGTGCACGCGATGGCAACTCCGGCGTTGAAATTGCGCGTACTGCACGACCCCATGTGATCCTGATGGACATCAATCTGCCCGGCATCAGTGGCATCAGGGCGCTGCAAATCCTGGCTGAGGACCCACTGACCATGCATATCCCGGTGATTGCGCTCAGCGCCAATGCAATGCCGCATGACATCGCGAAAGGTCTTGAAGCCGGTTTCTTCCGTTATCTCACCAAGCCGATCATGGTCGATGAACTGATCGATACGCTTGATGTGGCATTGAAATTTGCGAAACAGCCTGTCCGGTAAAGCTTCAGTTGTGTTGATGCCATGTCTGTCACAGGCCTGGTTTCACCACACCATGCTGCGTGTCACAAACCAGAACAAACCTTCCGCCACCAGGAAAGATGACGCCACATCAGTGAGCAGCGGACGCGGAATCCCCAGTCTGATTTTGCTGAGACCATGGGCCACCGCCAGCGCTGTCAGCACCACCGTGACCTGGCCGACTTCCACGCCCACGTTGAAGCCCACCAGCAATTCTGCCAGCCGTTCTTTCGGCAAGTGCATCTGCAACAGGTTGGCAGCAAATCCGAAACCGTGGATGAGACCGAACACCAGCGTCATGATCACGCGGATACGCGAAGCTTCGCGCACGGTGCCTGTCAGCATCAGATAACTGGCGCCGAAAATGCCGCCACCCACCAACAGCAACACCGGCAGGATCACGCCATAATTCAGCCAGCGGCCGACTGCCATCAGCAACAACAGACCGCCCATGCTCAACGCCACCCACTTGGGCCGATGTGTGCTGTCGCCAATATTTTCTGCGCCGATCATCGCGATCGTGAAGGCCACCAGTGCATCGATGTACTGGCCTTCCGGGCGCAGCACGCCGGTGACAGCCAGCGCCAATGTCACGCTGTGGCCAATCGTGAAGCCGGTAATCACAATCATCAGATCGCGTACATTGCGGGAAATCAGCACGAAACCCAGCATGAACGACATGTGATCGATGCCGGTGAAAATGTGCATGATGCCCATCTGGATGTATTTGAAAAAGCTGGCACTGGCCAGATCGCCTTCTTCACCACCGTTGAGTTCGATGTCGCGATGCTCGTCGGTCAGCAAATGCTCCGAGAATTCGCCCTTGCTTTTTTCAATCTGCGCAAAATTGGTGTGGGTGGGCACCAGCTCGTAAAACGCGTCGGAATGCACCGCCACGTCATCTTCGTTTGGGCACTCGAATGCAAATTCAAAACGCATGAAACCGGCGATGGCAGCCAGCGGCTGTGCTTTTTCCGTCATCGTGCAGGCCTGCTTGTCGGCAGTAACACCGATTTTGCCGGCCAGATACGCGCCGACCTCGGACGCAGGCGGCACATCCTTGCCGGAGGCTGACAAGCGTTTGGCTTCCAGCTCGGGCACCGTGAACTGCACTTGCACCTGCTTGCCTTGTACCTGCCACGCGCTCAGGCTTTCACTGAGGGTGTGGGCAACAACCGAGCCAGCGCCCAGTCCGCACAGGCAGACCAGTGCCACTTTCAGACAACTTCTCATCAAGGCGGGCATGATCAATTGGCACCCGCAAAATCTTCAGGTTTGTATTCGTTCTTGTAGTCATCCGCAATCAGAATGGTGGAACGCGAACGCAGGAAGTTCATCATGTTGGCCATCACGCGGACTTTTTCACTGCTGCCCCAGGTGGATTGCAATACGCTTTTGGCTTCTTCATAGCTTTCCCGCCGCGGTTTGCTGTGGCTGATGACCTGCACGATGTGCAAACCATCTTCACTCATCAGCGGCTCCGAGACCTGACCGCTGTCGAGGTCTTTGACTGCAGCAAACAACTGCTCGCCAAGATGCACTTTGGCAAGGTAATAAAATTCATCGGGGTAGTAATTTTCTTCGGTGAGCCCGAAACGTTTTTTGACTTCCTCCAGTTTGGTGCCGGCCCGCAGTGCTTTCACGGCCTCCGCCGCCTTGTTGCTGTTATCACCCGCCAGTACCAGGTCGTGCACATCCAGCTTGCCTTCGGTCATGAACTGGTCACCATGCTTGTCAAAGTAGGCACGCAGTTCCTTCTCACTGGCCTTGCCGAGATTGACGTCGGCAGTGACCTGCTGCTCAACAATGTTATAGAGCGCGGACCGGGTTTCCTGGTCGGTTTCGGCAAAGTTCAGCTCGAGCCCGCGCTGCACAAACAGTTCTTCCCGCAACATCTCGTCGAGCACCCGCAGCTGGTCCTGTTTGCTGGCCTCGGCAAAAGGCTTGCCGGTTTCATTTTCCAGCTGGGTGACAAAATCGCTGCGCAGGATGGGCCGCTGGTTCACCAGCGCCAGCACTTCCTCCGGCACCTTGTTGGTGGTGGTGCCACGCGCGTTGAACAGGCCTATGCCGCCCAGGACCAGACCAATGACAACGCCTGCGGCGTACAGGGTCAGTGCACGGCTATTGCTGGTAAGGTCGGCGCGCAGAAAATCCGGAGTACTGTCGTTGCTCATCTGCAATCTCTAGGGGGGAAAGGAAAGGCGGGTGATGGTAAGGCACATTCGGCCTTTGGGAATACGCAGCAAAGTTAGTGAACGGTTAAGTTAACAAACCCTAACATTCATGCTGAATAGAAATCCCTGATGGCTGCTGCCGCAGCCAGCACATCTGCCCTGCTGACATCCAGGTGAGTGACCATGCGTATGGTGGTGCCGGGGTCGACCAGAATCCCCCGCGAGCGCAGAAATGCGGTCAGAGCCTCAGCCGTACCGGCCGTTGGCATCATGAACACCATGTTGGTCTGGACCCATGCCGGGTCTATGCTCACCGCCTTCACCGCGCGCAACTCGGAGGCCAGCAGCGCCGCATTGGCGTGATCTTCTGCCAGTCGCTCCACATTGTGCTGCAGTGCATAAATGCCGGCAGCGGCAATGATGCCGGCCTGGCGCATACCGCCACCCAGCATCTTGCGCCAACGGCGGGCCTGCCTGATCAATGCGGCACTGCCGCACAACACCGAGCCGACCGGCGCACCCAGGCCCTTGGACAGGCAAACCGACACGGTGTCGAACGGTTCGGCAATCAACCTCGCCTCGACCCCGAGTTTGACGGCGGCATTGAAGATCCTGGCACCATCCAGATGTGTGGCCAGACCATGTGCACGCGCCAGTTGTGTTGCCGCCTGCATATAGGCAAGTGGCAACACCCTTCCATAAATGGTGTTTTCCAGACACAGCAGGCGGGTGCGGGCAAAATGCACATCGTCAGGCTTGATCGCCGCGCTGATGAGATCAAGTGCAATGGTGCCATCCATACTTACCGGCAACGGCTGCGGCTGGATACTGCCCAGCACCGCAGCACCACCGCCTTCATATTTGTAGGTATGAGCGTCCTGGCCCACCAGATATTCATCGCCACGCTGGCAATGACAGAGCAGCGCGATCAGATTCGATTGGGTGCCACTGCTGACAAACAACGCGGCCGGTTTGCCCAGCATCGTTGCCACCAGCGTTTCCAGTTGTTGCACAGTGGGGTCGTCGCCCCACACATCATCGCCGACTTCGGCCTGCGCCATGGCCTGCCGCATCGCTGCGGAAGGCCGCGTGACAGTATCGCTGCGCAGATCAATCATGCGCCAGACTCAATGATCATGCTTGAGGCCCAGCGGGCGCACCACTTCCAGCAACTGGGCCAGAAACGGTTCGCGCCGGGTGAAAATCGCGTTGTGACCGGCTTTTGGCACTTCGATCAACTGTTTGGAAGGCGCCTCGATCCTGTTGAAATAATCGCGCACCAGCGCGGTGGTGGTCAGCAAATCCACCTGACCCTGGATGAACACTATCGGCACCGAAAAAGCAGAGGCCAGTGCCGGCATGTCTTCCTTGTCCATCGCCGCAGTCAACAGACGATTGGAAAATTCTTCGCCATCATCAAGGTACTGGGGGAAATCAGGCATGGGCAGTTGCATCCAGGTGCGTTCATCTTCGGCGGTCGGCGGATCTGAGGGTGGCTCCAGTTCGCCTTCCCAGCGCTCAATGGTGTCGTACTGAGCCCGGCTGGGCCAGGGTGGGGGCCCGATGGCGCTTAATTCCTGCATCGCATCCATGTTGGACTGGGCCAGTTCCAGCAGCGTGGGATAGGCGGCTTCCAGCTGGCGTGGCAGGCTGGTGACCTGACCGGTGCCAACATAGACGGAAAAAAGTTGCGGCGCTGCATGAATCATGCGGATGCCCAGGATCGAACCCCACGAATGCCCCAGCAAGATGATTTTCTGCTTGTGCAGATGCCTGAGCAGGAATTGCGTCACTTCGATGCCATCGGCTGCCATCTGCGGAATGGTCACGGTCTTTTCAATCGACTCACCGTGCCTCTCATAGGTTTTGCCCTCACCACGTTGATCCCACATGACCAGCGTGAAGTGGCGTTCCCAGGAACGGAACATCGGGGTATCCGGGATGGTTGAGCTGCCCGGCCCGCCGTTGATCCACAGCAACACCGGATTGGCGGGATCATCACCCCTGATTTGCACCCACTGGTCAATACCGCCGGCGCGCACGTACATCGCTTCGTGGATGCCGGCCGCAACCGGAGCGGCAGAAGTAGTGCCGCCCAGGTTATCCTGGGCAGTGGCAGGCAACGGCGCACATGCCAGCATAAGCACCGCGATGACTTCCAGGACTACCAGACGCACGACTTGCCCTCACTGCTGCAGATTGACTGAATATTCACTGCGCTTGCACATGCAAGCGGGTATTTACCATTCGCAATGTGGCGAGCACTGCGGCATAAACCTGGTTGGCATGCACCCCTCTGGTGCGTAAATTGCGCTGATCGCCCGCTGCTGCCCACGTAATCGTACATTCTGTAAGCGCTCCGGGCTTGCCGCCCTTGGGAATCCGCACGCTGTAATCCACCAGTTCAGGCATTGCAAAATCCAGACCAACCATGATTTTGGTGAGCGCGTCGATAAAGGCATCGTAGCCGCCATTGCCGGTGCCGCTCTGCTGGTATTCGACACCATTGATCTCCACCTTCAACTTCACTTCTGACTGGGCGGTCAGATTGCTGTGGATTTCGCAGTCGAGCAGCCGGATGTGCTGGTAATCATTGCTCTCCAGCACATCGGCGATGATGAACGGCAGATCGTCGGCGGTGATGGTCTCCTTGGAATCCCCCAGACTAACGACACGCTGCAGGACTTTCTTGAGGTTGTCAGACGACAAGGTGATGCCGAGCTCTTCGATGTTCTTCAGTACCGATGCCTTGCCACTGAGCTTGCCGAGGGCATAGGTACGTTTGCGATCAAAACGCTCAGGGCTCAACTGGGTTTCGTAGAGACCGCCCTTCACATCACCATCGGCATGGATGCCTGCGGTTTGCGTAAACACATCAGCGCCCAGGATGGGCTGATTGGCCGCCACCCACTTGCCGGAGAAACGCTCCACCATCTTGCTGACAGCGGCGAGATGGGTTTCATCAATCGCAGTGCGCACGCCCATCTTGTCTTTCAGCACCACCGCGATTTCGGCCAGCGACACATTGCCGGCCCGCTCACCCAGACAGTTCATCGTGCAGTGCAGGGTGTTGATGCCGGCTTCCACCGCAGCCATGCAATTGGCAGTGGCAAGGCCATAGTCGTTGTGCGGGTGGAAATCGAACAGCAGTTGCGGAAACCGGCTGCGCATGTCGCTGAGTGCACGATAAACCTCGGCCGGACTCATCACGCCCAGTGTATCCGGCATCATGAAATGCCTGATGCCGCTACCGCCGATCAGATTGAGCAGACCAAACACATAATCCTTGTTGTCCTTGTAGCCGTTCGACCAGTCTTCCAGATACGCATTCACACGCAGGCCGCGACTTTGCGCGTACTGCACGGTCTGGATGATATCCGCCGCATGTTGCTGCAGGGTTTTGCCAAGCTGTTGCGTGCAATGTTTTTCACTGCCCTTGGTGAGCAGGTTCAACACCTTGCCGCCTGCGGCCACGATCCAGTCGACGCTGGGTTTGCCATCGACAAAGCCCAGCACTTCCACTTGCTCGAGATGGCCATGTGCTGCGGCCCATTCAGTGATGGCTTTGACGCCAGCCTGCTCGCCCGCGGAGACGCGTGCAGAAGCAACTTCGATACGATCAATTTTCAGCTGTTCCAGCAGTGCCTGCGCAATAGTGAGTTTTTCGCCGGCAGTGAATGCCACCCCCTGGGTCTGCTCGCCATCCCGCAGCGTGGTATCCATGAAAGCCACATAGTCAGGCAGTTGCCTGGCCGGGTCGGGCTGATTGATGCCTGTGTTACGCAAAGCTGTTCTCCTGTACTGCGGCTATTCTCGCTGATTTCGTTGACTCCATAAAGGAGAGCGCCTGTGGCGTTCGAAGCCGCCCGACCTGAACTGCGCACCAATACTGCGAGTAACGCTGAAACCAGGACATAAAAAAACCCGCCTTGGGGCGGGTTTTTTTATAAAAGCTGCATGCCTCTATCCAACCCGCGCAGATACCCCGGCAATAATAATGCCGGCAAGAATGGTAATGGCTATCGCGTGGGTCGTGTTGTTCATGTGGGCAGTGTTGGCGATTTGACGGGTTGAAGTCAAGCTGCAAGCCTGGCCCGGTGCTATAGACTGATCTGGCGAAGCTGCCTTTCCTGCACAAATGGACGCGCAAGCAAACGATCACTTTCGGTTTTAACCACTTTGTAGCATTCACAACTCAATGACTCCAGAAGCCGCCTGTTCATCACCTTGATATGCCCTCGACGGTAACTGATCACTCCCAGTTTCTGCAATTTGCAGGCAGCCTCGGTAATGGCCTCCCGGCGCACACCAAGCATGGTGCCGATCATTTCCTGCGTCATTTCCAATTCTTCGCCGGACACACGGTCCAACGACAACAACAACCAGCGGCACAATTGCTGCTCGACTGAATGGTGCCGGTTACAAACGGCAGTCTGGGCTATCTGGGTCATCAGCGACTGGGTATAACGCAGTATGACTGCCAGCAAGTCACCATAATGCTTGAACTCGTTTTTGAAGCTCTGCACCGGCAGCCGGAACGCAGTGCCACTGCTCACTACAATAGCCTGACTTGGCGTACTGTCACCGCCTGTGAATTGGGCGATTCCGACCAGTCCTTCATTCCCGACTACGGAAAATTCGGTGGACGCGCCGTTTTCCATTACATAAAACAGTGCCACCATGCAGTCAGTCGGGAAAAACACGTAACGCAAGCCTTCCCTGGGTTCCAACAACAACCTGCCACTGAGAAGGGTGCATGGTTCCAGCATCGGAAACAGGTGGTGCTGCACTTCAGTAGACAGCGCAGCGAGAATACGGTTCTGCGTGGGTGAATCTGCTTTTGATAATGATGAATCCATTTGACACCTCGTATCCGTTGAAAAGTTGAGGATAATTTGCAGATGGGCTGATATTGCGAAAGCACAACACAAAGCGTTTGTACGGTAGCGCACATTACTATTCGAATAGTGACAATCAGTGTTAATAATTGATTCAAATCAATACAGTTAGCCACTATCAAAATGAAATCAAAGAGTCACATTTCATCGAATTTTATTTTCATTTTTAACTGAAGTATGGGTGATCCTGGCAGATGTTTTTTCTTGGTACCTTTATGATTTTTTGGTGTTATTTTCGTATTTTGATAAGCGAATAAAATCATGGGTGGATCCCGGGAGCCGGTTCAGAAAGTTGCGTTCACACTGTATAGTTTGCCGGAACTTTTCCGGAGAATACTTGACCAATGAGCATCGCCCCACTCTGGCGCCGGCTGGCCGCCATCCTTTACGACACGGTGCTGGTTTTTGCCATCTGGATGGTGGTGGGATTTCTGGTGTTGCGCAGCTTCGGGGTGGAGCAGGCACGCAACGTTGAAGGGAACGTGGTGGTGCTGAATCCGCTCTATCAGTACACGACATTCGCGGCGATGCTGGCGAGTGCATTCATCTTCTTCGGCTGGTTCTGGACCCACAGTGGCCAGACACTTGGCATGCAGGCCTGGAAGATAAGGATACAGAATACCGACGGCTCCGTGATCAGCTGGCGGCAGGCGGCACTGCGTTATGCAGTTGGCCCGTTTGCGCTGGCGCCAGTTGCACTCGGCTACCTGTGGATGCTGATTGATGGAGAGCACCGCACCTGGACTGACCTGGTGTCGAACAGCGTGGTAGTGAAAATCAGCAATTTCCCCGGCACGCCCTGAGCGCAGCCGGCATAATCTCAGGGCTCCTTCACTTCATAGCCTTTGGCTTTCAGTTGCGCCAGCAGGCCGTTTTCCCGGAACATTTCGCTGATATTGAGCACCGCAAACGTGGTCTGGTTGGAGGCCAGCGCCTTGTCGGCAGCTGCCAGCCATTGCTGCTGGCTCTGCTTCATCAATTCGGTGATGGTCTGGTTTTCACTACTCGCCATCAACATTACCAGGCAGGGATCATCCTCATCGCCACGGAATCTGACGTTGCGGAAATCGCGCACATAACCCTGGGCCCAACTGATTGCGCGACTTTTCATTTCTTCAAGATCGGATTCCATGCGGTGAATCTGTGATTCCAGGCAGGCGGTTTCCTGCCCGGACGGCAGACTGTTGACCAACTTTTCCGCGCGTTCGGCCAGAGTGCCATAGCCGCCTTCCAGCTTCACCTTCACCAGCGTGGACGTTTGCCTGATGCCGCGCTTCTTCCCCACCAGCCGCTTGATCCGGTTCATGATGTCATTGTTCTGCATCAGACCGTTCTGCTGCTGGATCTCTCTCACCATGTTCTGGCCGGCCGACACCGGACGCAGCTGTTCGATGTCCTTGTCTTTCGGGAAATACAAGGCTTTCAACGCTTCAAACCGCTGATACAGCTCCGGCGGCAACACCTCTTTCAGCGGTTTGTCATCAGGATTGCGACTGAGGCGCTTGGCCAGCCGGTAGCCGCGGAAGTAGTTGATGGGATTGAGCAGCACCAGCGGTGACACCGAGACATCGGTTCCCGGCATCTCGATGAATTCATCGGCTCTGGCGATTACTGCATCCACGCGCCTGGATTCCCAAACCATGTCCCTGGGCACCGGCGAGAAGACCGTGAAAATCCACAAGGCATGCTCGCCATTGCTGACCTTCCACATGCCGGGGCCGGGCAGTTTGCCGGTGACAACAATTTCTTCGGTTTCTTCCTGCTGGCCGGCAGCGAGCACTGGCAGCAGCAATAAAACACAGGCTATCCAACTCCAAGAGGTTCGCATGGTGATCTCCTTCATCAAGACATGTTCCATGAGACAACGGAACCAAACAATACTAATTTTGTCCAATTGAACACAATGGAACCAGCCAATGACCCTCATTCACGGAAGGCGCTTGCCGCAAGCCTGCTTTTGCATATCGGGTTGTTGCTGGTATTGACCAGGGTGAATATGCCGCCGCTGCAGCCGGCTCCGCCAGTGGCGCGTCCGCTGCTGGTGGTAAGTGTGGCAGCCAGCAATCCGCAGCGTGCATCGGCCAGGCCGGAAACCCAGACTGCAATTCCTGCTGAAGCTGCTGCCCCGACGCTTGCGAACCCAGGGCAATCTGAAACTTCCGCTGTAACAAAACCGGCACCAGCACAGGTCAAAAAGTCTGCAAGCAGCAACCGCGTGCCACTCGCCACTCAGCCGCCTTTGCCTTCACCAGAACCTGCTGCGCTTGATCCAGCAACCTTGCAGGGCGCAATCACTGCTTCCGTCAGAGCTGTGCAGCGGACCAGTCTGCAATCAGTCTGGACTCAGCCATGCAAACGGTACCGTGAGCCGCTTGAGCATGACAACTGTCCGCCCGATGAGGAAATCAAAACTGCCCGTCAAGCCGCGATCGACCACAATACCAGTGAAGTATTTTTGACATGGGCACATGCAAAAGCGCGGGATGAAAGGCGCACGAAAGAGTTGAACACAGAAATGGATCGATGGCGGCCGCTGATGAATGACAACACTGTCGTCGGCAAAATCGCCAGCGAAAGTTATTATCTGGCCAAGGCAAAAAGAGATTACGTGAATCCCGAAGTAGTGGGCGGCATGATTCCGTACGTGGCTTTTAATGGAAATAAAATCATCGTGTTGGCGGGCTTATTGACTATCGGTCTGGACGGTGAAGTTACCGTAAATGATGAGCAACTATACGGACCAGCCCGTTCAGCCCATATACAAAAGTGACGAAGCCTTGTCTGATCATGCATCCCGTAAATTCATGCCCTGCGCTTCAGCAACACCACCCCGGCCACAAAACACAACAGTATCGGCAACAGCACCGCAAACAACGGCCGCATGTGATAAACCAGACTCAGTTGCTGAAACAACTTCTGCACTATTGTGAAAGTCAGCCCCAGGCAGATCGCACTGAACACCCGCAATCCCATGCTGGCTGAACGCAACGGCCCGAAGATGAACGAGATGGCGACCAGCACCAGCACACCCGTGTTGAGTGGTTGCAAGGCCTTGCGCCAGAACCCCAGAAAATAAGGGCCGGAATCGAGACCCTGCTGCAGAAAACGCTGACCGAACCGCCACAGATCGCTGATCGCCATGCTGGCAGGATCCACCACCAGCACCTGCAACAGTTCCGGGGTCATATCCAGCTCCCAGTTGCGCTCCCCGAAACTCTGGTGGGTGTTGATGACGGCATCGCCCTGGTAAGTGAAATTGAATTCATTGCCATTCACCATTTGCCAACTGTATCGATTGGCTTTGCCGCCGGCAGCTCCCTGAAAATTGGCCAGCTCCGCCTCGACCTGATGCACCAGCCTTTGCTGATCGTCAAACTCGAACAGCGTCACCCCATGCAGGATGCCCTGGGTTTCCATGCTGTTGAAATGCAGGAAAACGCCGCCATCGCGTTCCCAATGGCCAAAGCGGGTCAGCCCTGCCCGTAGACCGAGCGCCAGGCTCTTGTCGACTTCTGCGCGGATTTCCAGCCGCGGCGCCACGTATTCGCCAAGCACCAGACCCAGCACCATTACCAGCATTGCCGGCTGCATTACCGCCAGCGTAATCTGCCAGCGCGAATAACCGGCAGCCTGCATGCCCACCAGTTCATTGGATGCCGCCAGTGAACCCAGACCGGCCAGTGCACCAATCAACGCAGAAGCCGGCAACAGTTCATATAGATGGCGTGGCGCGATGTAGGAGATGTAGCGCAACGCCTGCAATACGCCATAACCGCCGCGGGTGTTGCCGAGCTCATCAATGGTATACAGCAACAGATCAAGTCCGCCGAGTACACACAACACCAGCAGCATGGCCGCCAGCACCTGACTGGCAATGTAACGGGCCAGTCTAGACACGTCGCCCTCCTGCCAGCGGCAGTTTGCCGGCAAACATCAGCAAGCCGAACACGAGGAACACGGCATGCACCCACCACAGCCCCACATTCTGCGGCAGTTTGGTACTGGCCACTGCATTGCGGCTCAGCAGCAGCAAACCCAGATAGGCAAGATAGAGCAGGATGCCCGGCAAAAGTTTGGCATAACGACCCTGGCGTGGACTCACCCGCGCCAGCGGCACCGCAAACAGGGTCAACACCGGCACCGACAGGATCAGCGAAAAGCGCCATTGCAGCTCGGCAACATGAGAGGGCAATGGCGAAGCCAGCAATTTGGCGGTGGTCAGGGTCTTTTCTTCGGTTTCCGGCAGAATGCCGAGATTGCGTGGCGGCAGCCGCAGGCCAAGCTCATCAAACTGGGTCAGTGCAGGATCGGTTCTGGTATTGAAACCTGCCGTGATGGTGCCGTGACGGAACAGCACAAAGCGCGAACCATCAGGATCCTTGTACGGGACCGCAGATTCAGCCTTTATCACGCGATTGTTGGCTGAATCATGCACGAATACCTGATGCAGCTCGCCGTCATTCATGGTTTCCGCATAGGTAGTGCGGTGGCCACCAGAAATATTCTGGAACAATCCCGGCTGCATCAGGTCGAATTCGTTGAGATTCTGCTGGATCTCTATCAACTCACTGACTTTGCGCGAGCCCATCGGGGCCAGCTGCAAGCTGAGAGCAGCCACCAGACCGCTGATCAGCACCGTGGCCACCATGATAATGCCGAGCAACCGCAAAGGACCCATGCCGCTGGCTATCAATACGGTCATTTCACTGTCAGCATAGAGCCGGCCCAATGCCAGCAGGATGCCGAGCAGCAACGCCAACGGCAGAATCAGCTGCAGGAAGTCCGGCATGCGGTATGCCATCACCTGCAGCAGCAGACTCGGATCCAGTTCGCCTTTGGCAGCCTTGGCCAGATAGTTGAGCAACCGTCCTACTGCCACCACCACCACCAGGATGATGGCGATGGCAAAGGTGGCTTGCAGAATCTGGCGACTGATATAACGGGTGATGATCATGACCGGCATTCTAGCGTAGAATTTTCCCTATATTTCATTTATGCACACAAGCAGGCGCTTTCATGAATTTCTCGATCAAGACCGGCAACATCGTTACTCTCGCCACTCCCGTACTGGTGCTGGGCCTGTTTGACGACGGCACACTGCCGCCGATGACAATGACTGTCGACAAGGCCACCAACAAGGCGCTGAGCCGCATCATCAAGGCCGGCGACATCAAGGGCAAAATCGGCGACAGCCTGTTGTTGCAGAAACTCGACGGTTGTCGCGCCCAGCGCATCCTGCTGATCGGCTGTGGCAAAGCCAAGGAGCTGGATGCCAAAAAATTCAGCAAGATCGTCAAGCACACCTGCAAAGCGCTGCAGAAGCACCAGCTGGCAGCTGCCAGCGGCACACTGGCAGCGTTGGGCATCAAGGATGCCGGCATCGAACGCAAGGCCCAGCTGCTGGCCCAGAATTTCGTTACCTGCCAGTACAAGTACAACACCACCAAACCCAAAGCCACCAAACAGTTCCAGGTGGAGTCAGTGACGCTGTTGCTGGCTGACGGCAAGGACCGCGCTGCGGCCCAGCGCGGTCTCGCCACCGGCACCGCAATCGGCAAGGGCATGAACGTGGCACGCGAACTTGGCAACCTGCCCGGCAACGTTTGCACGCCAACCTACCTTGGCAAACAGGCACTGCAACTGGCCAGAAAGCACAAGCTGCTGCAAACCCAGGTGCTGGGCGAAGCGCAGATGAAACGGCTCGGCATGCATTCACTGCTGTCAGTCGGTCACGGCAGCCCGCAGTCCTCTGCCCTGATCGTGATGAAATACCAGGGCGCGCCTGCTTCGGAAAAACCGCGCATCCTGGTCGGCAAAGGCATCACCTTTGACAGCGGCGGCATCAGCCTGAAACCCGGCGCCGGCATGGACGAAATGAAATTCGACATGTGTGGTGCTGCCAGCGTGATCGGCGTGATGCATGCCCTGTGTGAACTCAAACCGCGCATGAACGTGATCGGCGTCATTGCCAGTGCCGAGAACATGCCGGATGGCAATGCGACCAAGCCCGGTGATGTGGTCACCAGCATGAGCGGCCAGACCATCGAAATCCTCAACACCGATGCGGAAGGAAGGCTGGTGTTGTGCGATGCGCTCACCTACATCGAACGTTTCAAACCCAGAACTGTGATCGACATCGCCACGCTGACAGGCGCCTGCATCACTGCGCTCGGCTCGGTATGCAGCGGCATGATGAGCCCGGACGACAAGTTCGCCAACACCCTTTACCAGTGCGGCATCGACAGTCTCGACCCGGTATGGCGACTGCCGCTGTGGGAAGAATACCAGGAACAGTTGCACAGCAATTTTGCTGACATTGCCAACATCGGCGGACCCAAAGCCGGCACGGTGACCGCTGGTTGTTTCCTGGCCCGCTTCACGAAGAAATACACCTGGGCCCATCTCGACATCGCCGGTACCGCCTGGCTGCAAGGCGCCGAAAAAGGCTCCACCGGCCGTCCGGTGCCGCTGTTAATGGAATACTTGCTGAAGCACTGATGCCCAAGGTCAATTTTTATCTGTTGAAACAGAATGCCGCCGAAGCGCGGCTGGCGCTCGCCTGCCGTCTGGCAGAGCAACAATCACGCACCGGCCAACGTGTGTACATTGTGACTGAATCGCAAGAAGCCGCGCGTGAAATGGATCAGTTGTTGTGGAGTTTCGTCCCCGACAGTTTTGTGCCGCACACCCTCGCCACGGATGACAATGCTGCCAAGGCGCCGGTGGTGATCGGTCACACTGCTGCGATACCGGCTGCCACTACCTGTGTGCTCAATCTGGGTGACTTGCCGGTGGCCGATCAAGCCGGCCTGGCTGCCATCGCCGAGTTCATCCTCAACGACGCAGAGGCCAAGGCCGACAGCCGCGTGCGCTGGAATCACTACAAACAGCTCGGCTTTGAATTGCAGCTGCACCAGCTGTAGTTGTAGCGGGCGAGTTGCTGGTGACAGCAACTTTCAACAATTACAAAAAGTTGTTGGGCCAGATCATCGTGCGCCACATATGCGCCGCCGGCGAATCGTCAAGGCCCAGCCCTTCCGGCGGCTGGCGGAAATTGCGGTTGATGAAATCGGTGAAATCATCCGGGTTGTACTGCTTCGCGGTATCAGCAAAGAAGTAATGGTCATACAGCGTCACCAGCCGTGCCGTCATGTACCATTTGTGGTTCTTCGCAATCTCTGCATCACGCTTGATGTAGGCGGGCGGCTCGTAATCGGCACCGAAGAACTTGCGGTAGCTGGGCGGATATTCATAGCCCACGGCCGGATCCGCGAAATAACGCAAGCATTGATGGTATTTCACTGCCCATGCCACTTCCTCACTCACGTATGGCGCCACTATCTGCGCACTCCAGTAGCCGTGATCGGGCCGGATCAGGCAGCCGTTGGAAATGTCGTGCAACAGACAGGCCATGGCGACATGGTCGCTCTGGCCGTCATCGAGCGCGTGCCGGCAGGAGCCCAGCAAGTGGTTCACGGCAATCTTGTTGAAGCGGTATTTGAAAAAATCGATCAGTGTCGGCTTTTCCGGCATGCGCGGCAGCGCCGGGTTGTCACCCATCATGAACACGTGGTCCGCGTCCATCCTGGCCAGCATGGCATCCTCGTCCCACTCGTCGCCGGTGCCGATGTTGCCAAGCGGCGAGCGCGCGATCATGCGGGTGCGGCCAGCTTGCGGCCAGGGTCGGTTATCAGCCATTTTTTTCTGCTCCTCTGTCATCATTTTCTTCAACGACCTGCATTGCATAACGGCGGGCAATCCACGCACACACCATCAACTGGACCTGGTGGAATATCATGATCGGCAGCAGGATGAGGCCGAGATCGGGCCCGGCAAACAGCACTCGCGCCATCGGCACGCCTTGCACCAGTGATTTCTTGGTCCCGCAAAAAACGATCACGGTCTCGTCGTCACGACTGAAACCCAGCTGCCGCGCCACCGTGCGCGTGAACAACAGCGCCAGTGCCAGCATCAGGCAGCACAAACCGAACAGCACCAGGAAGTCCGGCAACGGCAAACGGCTCCAGATGCCTTCGATCACCGCGCCGGAAAACGCGCTGTAAACCGCAATCAGAATAGTAGCCCGGTCAGTGATTGCAATCGTTGATTTATGTCTATGAACAAAGTCACCGATCCACGGCCGCAGCAAATGGCCGGCCACGAACGGCAGCAAAATCTGCAGGCCCACCTTGCCTATGCCTGATACCGCCACTTCGCCGCCTTGGGTTCCCGACATCAGGCTGACTATCACCGGTGTCAGCAACACCCCCAGCACCTGCGAGGCCGAAGCCGAGGCCACGGCCGCCGGCACATTGCCCCTGGCGATCGACACGAACGCTATGGATGACTGCACAGTGGACGGCAACGCCCCCACATACAGAATGCCGGTCCACAGTGCCGGCGTCAGCAAGCCACCGAATATTTTGGACAGCCCGAGCCCCAGCAACGGAAACATCACGAAGGTGCAGCCGAGTATCAACAGATGCAAACGCCAGTGCGTCAGGCCGGCGATCACCGCACTGCGCGCCAGCTTGGCGCCATGAAAGAAGAACAGCAGCACCACAGTAATGTTGGAAAGCCAGTTGACGACCACTGCCGCATCGCCACTCGCCGGCAGGAAAGTGGCCAGCGCCAGCGTGGCCAACAGTGCCAGCATGAAGGAATCGGGGAGGAAATTTTTCAGCACAGGAAATACCTTGCAGGACAAGGGCGGCAAGATACTAACGGGCGGCGGGTGTTACAAGCGTGGCTC
Source organism: uncultured Gammaproteobacteria bacterium (assembly GCA_903837345.1). Taxonomy (GTDB): domain Bacteria; phylum Pseudomonadota; class Gammaproteobacteria; order Pseudomonadales; family Pseudohongiellaceae; genus CAILUG01. Next base: position 22,234 of record CAILUG010000035.1, read on the forward strand.
AGGCTATAATCACGCCCTTATTTTTGGCTACTGACCAGTTATACCCCATGGACAAGACTTACGACCCCCACGCCATCGAAACCAGACATTACCAGCGCTGGGAGCAGCAAGGCTATTTCAAGCCGCAAGGCGATGGTAAGCCCTACTGCATCATGATCCCGCCACCCAATGTGACGGGCAGCCTGCACATGGGCCATGGCTTCAACAACGCGATCATGGATGCACTGATCCGTTATCACCGCATGCTGGGGCAACCGTCACTCTGGCAAGCTGGCACCGATCACGCCGGCATCGCCACCCAGATGGTGGTGGAGCGTCAGTTGCAGGCCCAGGGCCAGAAACGGCAGGATCTGGGACGCGAGCGTTTCCTGGAAAAAGTGTGGGAATGGAAACAGGAATCCGGCAACACCATCACCAGCCAGTTGCGCCGGCTGGGCTCCTCCATTGACTGGACCCGTGAACGTTTCACGATGGATCCCGGCTTTTCCAAAGCAGTTGAGGAAGTATTCATCCGTCTGTATGACGAAGGCCTGATCTACCGCGGCAACCGTCTGGTGAACTGGGACTGCAAACTGCACACCGCGATTTCCGATCTGGAAGTGAACTCGGAAGAAGAGCCCGGCAGCTTCTGGTATTTCCGCTATCCTCTGTGCAACGGCGCTACTACCCAGGATGGCAAGACCTACATCACGATTGCCACCACGCGTCCGGAAACCTTGTTGGGTGATACCGCAGTTGCGGTGAATCCTGACGACGAGCGCTTCAAACATCTGATCGGCCAGCGGGTCGAACTGCCCTTGTGCAATCGCACGATTCCGATCATTGCCGACTCCTATGTTGACCCTGCGTTCGGCACCGGCTGTGTCAAAATCACGCCGGCCCATGATTTCAATGACTATGAAGTAGGCCAGCGTCACCAGTTGCCGCTGATCAACATCCTCACCAAAGACGGTTCCATCAACGAGAATGCTCCCCTTGTCTATCAGGGCCTCGACCGCTTCGATTGTCGCAAGCAACTGGTGCGCGACATGGATTCGGCCGGCCTGATGGAAAAAGTCGAACCACACAAACTGAAAGTGCCGCGCGGTGATCGCACTGGCGTGGTGGTGGAACCATTCCTCACCAACCAATGGTATGTGGCCATCAAGAGTCTCGCTGAGCCTGCGATCAAAGCCGTTGAAGAAGGCAAGATCCAGTTCGTACCGAAAAACTGGGAAAACACCTATTTTGCGTGGATGCGCGACATCCAGGACTGGTGCATCAGCCGCCAGCTGTGGTGGGGCCATCGCATTCCGGCCTGGTATGACGCCAACGGCCTGATTTATGTGGCGTCATCCGAAGCGGAAGTGCGCAGCAAATACAAACTGCCTGCTGACATGCAACTGTCCCAGGACGAAGACGTGCTCGACACCTGGTTCTCGTCGGCACTGTGGACCTTCGGCACCCTCGGCTGGCCCGGGCAAACCGAAGAGCTGAAACGCTTCCATCCCACCGACGTACTGGTCACCGGTTTCGACATCATCTTCTTCTGGGTCGCCCGCATGATCATGATGACGCTGAAGTTCACCGGCCAGATCCCGTTCAAGACTGTCTATATCCACGGGCTGATCCGCGACGGCGAAGGCCAGAAGATGTCGAAGTCGAAAGGCAATGTGCTCGACCCTATCGATCTGATCGACGGCATTGATCTGGAAACGCTTGTGCAGAAACGCACCAGCGGCATGATGCAGCCGCAGCTGGCGCAGAAAGTCGAGAAAGCCACCCGCAAACAGTTCCCCACCGGCATCCCGGCGCACGGCACCGATGCGATGCGCTACACCTATTACTCGCTGGCCAGCCTCGGCCGCGACATCAATTTCGACATGGGCCGCATGGATGGCTACCGCAACTTCTGCAACAAGATCTGGAATGCGGCGCGCTATGTGTTCATGAACACCGAAGAACACAAAGTCACCAAACCCGCCGACATCAGCCACTACTCACGCGCTGATCTGTGGATACAAGCCCGCTTCCAGCATGCTCTCGCCAAGGTTACCGACAGCATGGCACAGTACCGATTCGATCTCGTGTCACAGGCTGTCTATGATTTCTTCTGGAATGAATACTGCGACTGGTATCTGGAATTGTCGAAGCCGGTACTGTGGGACAAGAACGCCAGCAACGAACAACTCAACGCCACCCGCTACACGCTGCTGAGCGTGCTGGAACAAAGCCTGCGGCTGGCGCATCCGCTGATGCCGTTTATCACCGAAGAAATCTGGCTGGTGGCAGCACCGCAGCTCGGCATCAAAGGCGACACCATCATGTTGCAGCCTTATCCGACTCAGGATACAGCCGCGACCAATGTTGAAGTGGAAAAGGAAATCGAATGGATGAAGTCAGTCATTCTGGCGCTGCGCAATATTCGCGGTGAGCTGAATATCTCGCCGGCCAAGGCGATACCGGCCTGGTTCAGCAAGGGCACTGCCCATGACAAAGCCCAACTCGAAAGCAACCAGCAATTCCTGACCAAACTGGCCAAACTCGAAAGCGTCACCTGGCTCGATGATCCATCCAGTGCTCCTGCCGCCGCGATGCAGCTGGCTGGCGACATGGAAATCCGCGTGCCACTGGCCGGTTTCGTTGACATCAAAGCCGAACAGACACGTCTCGCCAAAGAAATCGAGAAACTGCAGACCGACATCACCAAGCTGCAAGGCCAGCTCGACAATGAACGGTTTGTGGCGAATGCGCCGCCGGCGGTGGTTGCGAAAGAACGCGAACGACTCGCCAGCAATCAAGCCGCACTGGTGCAGTTGGCAGCCCAGATGAAAAAGCTGGGTTAGCACGGTCACGTTGATTAATCAGGGATGTACCCCATTTTTTTGATTACGCACCTCACTCCTTGAGTTGGTTTGAGCAAGAAATGAAGCGTCACACCGCCTGACCTGCAGAAGACGCGTGCACTGGTCTTGCCTGGAAGCGAGCGCCCAACACCATCATCAGAATACCGAACAGCACGGCACCTGCCACGCACAACGACGCTTCGGTCACCAGCATTGTGGTGGAGCCCCATTGGTCGTGCGCCCAGCCGGTGATGTAGGTCATGTAGTAGATCGGCATGTTCGAGAACGAGCAATAAACGTTGTACTTGGTAGCCGCTGCTCCCTTGCCGATGGCTTCCAGCACAAAAGCGGTGAAGCCGGCGTAGGTCATGCCAGTGGCAAGCCCCCGATTTCCTATACACCTGACAGCTTCATAAAGTACTGCTCTTCAAACTTCGCTGGTGGTATGCCGTCGTTGTTACCATGTCTTCGAACCGGGTTATAAAACAGCTCGATGTAGTTGAACACATCTGCC
>CAILUG010000036.1 GCA_903837345.1 uncultured Gammaproteobacteria bacterium
GCACTGAAATCGGAAGAGGGCTTCTCCCTGAAGATGGAGGGGACCTCTGCGGCCAGGGATGGCCGCAGGGAGCTACAGGGACGTACTTGTGCGTGTCCCCGTAATCTTCAGGGAGAAGCCCGACTGCGATGAATAAAAAAAGTGCAAGAAGCAGCACGCAGATAGTCAGCAGACTTAACTGATGCGAGTAACCGTCACCCGCACGTCGAGATCATGTTCGCCACCACCCAGCACGATTCCGCGCAGCGGTGCGATATCGTTGTAGTCGCGTCCCCAGCCGATGGTGACGAATTCAATGTTGGCGAGCTTGCCATTGGTGGGGTCGAAACCGATCCAGCCCGCTTCCGGCAACCACGCCTCCACCCACGCATGGGAAGCATCGCCGCCCACCAGTTTTTCTTCACCTGGTGCCGGCTCGTTGAGGATGTAGCCGCTCACGTAACGGGCCGGCAATTCCAGACTGCGCAGGCAACTCAGCATCAGGTGCGCAAAGTCCTGGCACACACCGCGTTTGGCAGCGAACACTTCCGACAACGGTGTGTCGATGTCAGTGGCGTCGGGATCGTAGGCAAACTCGGTGTTGATGCAGCGCGTCAGATCCAGCATTGCATCCAGCCACGGACGCTGCGGCGTGAAAAACCGTCGCACCATCTGCAGGCTCTCGGGCAAGTTGGGTGTCATCGCGGTGGCAAGCCGCATGTCGGCGACATCCAGCGGTTCCGGGGTGTAGATCGATGGTGGCAGTGCACTTTCCCACGCCTGCAGGCAATGCTCTTCAGTCAGTTCCAGAGGTTGCACCCGCACCAGTGCGGTGGCGGTGACATGCAGGGAATCATGCGGGGTCTGGATCAGCGCAATGTGGCAATGGTTGCCGAAATAGTCGCGCAGCTTGCAGATTTCAGCCGGGCTCGGGTTGAATTCCAGCGCCGACCACAACACTTCCTGCAGGACGGTATTGCGCGGTGTGAGCCGCGCATAATGCTGGCCATTGGCCACCTGCCAGGCATAGGTATAGATGGTTTCGTGCACTACCTGGTATTCGATCCTGCTCATAACACGCCCCGGTCATTCTGCACGCGGGCGCGTGGATGGCTGAAGAACTGGTTGGACAGTCTGGCGTTGATCGTCACGGTGGCGTCGGAAAAATTCTGCAGCACTTGTTGCAGACGCGGGCTGTCAGGATGGAATTCGGTGTCGAGATCAAGCGAGCGCACCAGTTCAATTTGTGGCTCCAGCAATCCGGCACCGCAGTCACCGTGCTCGGCTTCCAGTTTCCGCAGGTAGTCACGCACGCCCAGGGCCTGGAACAACAACGAGCGCGGGTTGCTCTCGTCGCGGATCACCAGGTCCATCACCGGCAACCATTCCGGCTGCGCCATGTAGCGTGAACGGTAGGTGATCACCGAATCGCACAGTTCCAGCAGCCAGGTGAGACCGCTGTCGCGGCCCTTGTCACAGGCGATCAGCATGGCGCGGGTGAGAAACCCCATTCGCTCAAGCCGGCGACCAATCGACAGAAACCGGAATCCGGTAGTGCGGGTCATGCTGTCGAGCGCGTAGCCCGACAAGGTGGTGGTGGTGATCAGTACTGCATCCAGCCAGGCCAGCGCTTCCGACAAGGTGACTTGCTTGTTGAGGGCCGGATTGCGCAACAACTGGGTTATCGAGCGCCAGTGATCAAGCGACAGACGGTTGCGCAGCTGGAACGCCAGATGACTGAGGCGCCGCAAATTGGCAGCCAGTCCGAACGGTTCCGATTCCAGCGTACAACCGGCGAGCAAACGCTGGTCCAGCGGACGCTCATCTTCGGCCACCACATAGCTGGCTACCAGTGCAAACACCGGGCTCTGCAGACCGTCCTCGGATTCCTGCAGGATGGCATTGAGTGCCACGCGCAGCACCCGCGCGATGTCTTCACTGCGTTCACAGGCACGACCAAACCAGTATTTGTTTTCGGCGCCGCGCGAGGTGAGCATCGGATTGGATGACACCAGATCGGCTGAAGTGAGTGTGCTGCGCAGCAAGGTGAACTGGGTGTCTTCCGGACCATCCGGCAGCACCCAGGTATCCTTGGAGCTGCCACCGCGCTGCATGGCCACAATGCGGGCATCCGCGGCACTGGAGACACGGGTGAGGCCACCCGGCATCACACAATATTTGCCATTGCCGCTCATGCTGGCGTGCACACGCAGGCCGATGGCGCGCGGCGTGATGTGTTGTTGCTGGCGTGAATTCAGGATCGGCGACTGCGACAGCTGCACCAGTTCCTGCGCCAGGTAGCGCTCAGGATGCTGGCGGATGTTGTCTTTCAGACTGGCCAGTTGTTCGGGGTTGAGATCATTGCCGAACACCGGCTCGACGCCACTGGCATGATCGGCGGGTTTGAAGGCAAGTGATTCGGCGCGCTCGAGTGCATCCGCCATCGCGGCCGGTTCACCACACCACCAGGTGGCTATGGAAGGCAGCAGCAATGATTCGCCCAGCAAGTGTTCGCACAGGCGCGGCAGATAACCAAGCAATGCACCACCTTCCAATACGCCGGCACCAGGTGCATTGGCCATCAATACATTGCCGCGGCGTACACATTCCATCAGGCCGGCACAACCGAGCGAGGAATCAGAGCGCAGTTCGAGCGGATCGCAGAAAGTGTCGTCCTGGCGCCGGATGATGGCGTGGACACGGCGCGGGCCGGCAATGGTTTTCAGCCACACCTTGTTGTTGAGTACGGTGAGATCGCCGCCTTCCACCAGCGGAAAGCCGAGATAGCGTGCCAGCAGTGCGTGTTCAAAATAGGTTTCGTTCCACGGGCCCGGCGTCCACACCACCGACAGTGGCGGGCCATCGCCTTTGGGCGCATGCATCATCAGCGAATCACGCAACGTCGAAAAGAACTGGGCCAGGTGCCGCACGCCCATGTTGCGGAACAAATCAGGAAACACGCGCGACACGATCAGGCGGTTCTCCAGCGCATAGCCGGTGCCGGATGGTGCCTGGGTGCGATCGGCAATCACCCACCATTTGCCGTTGGGGGCGCGGGTGAGATCAGCAGCATACAGATGCAGGAAATGGTTGCCCGGCACTTTCATGCCATAGGCATTGCGCAGAAAACCGTTATGGCCAAGAACCAGCTGGGTCGGCAGCAGGCCATCCTGCAGCAATTTTTGCGGCCCATAAAGATCGGCCAGCACTGCATTCAGCAAACGTGCCCGTTGCTGGATGCCGGTTTCCACTTCGCGCCATTCCTGGGGAGCCACCACCAGCGGCAGCACATCCAGTTCCCACTGGCGATCGACACCAGTGGGATCGGTGTAGACGTTGTAGGTGATGCCGCTGTCGCGAATCTGGCGTTCCGCACTCTGGATGCGCTGTGCCATCTCGCTGGCACTGGTTTGCTGCAGTGCAGCATAAAGCGGCTGGAAATGCGGGCGTGGCGTGTCTTTCGCGCTGAACATTTCGTCATAGCGATCAGGTGGCAGCTCGTAGTTCGCCAGTAGCGGTTGCGGCTCAGGTGTGGACGGGCCGGCTTCCAGTCCCTGTGTTTGTGCCTGCAGGCCCTGAGTTTGTATTTGCATGCCTTGTGTTTGTTGCGTGGTTGCAGACATCAGCGACGCATATCAAGAGTAAACGGATAGTTGGGATTGCGCCCGGGCTCAATGATGTTGAGCGGGCCCGGTGTGTGGCCGTAACGGAAGAAACGGGCCAGCCTGCGCGCATCGGCTTCATTGCTGTTGACCGGGAACGTATCGTAGCTGCGTCCGCCGGGATGCGCCACGTGATATTGGCAACCGCCGAGGGAACGCTGCATCCAGCTGTCACACAGATCTATCGTCAGCGGTGCATGCACACCGATGGTGGGATGCAGGCAGGAAGAGGGCTGCCAGGCACGGTAGCGCACGGCGCCGACGAATTCGCCGACATTGCCGGTGGGTTGCAACGGAATGCGGCGTCCATTGCAGGTGAGCACATGGCGATCATCCACCAGACCCTGCACTTTTACCTGCAGGCGTTCGATCGAGGAATCCACATAGCGCACGGTGCCGCCGGGAGCGCCTTCTTCTCCCATCACATGCCAGGGTTCCAGTGCCAACCGCAGTTCAACATTCACATCCCGCGCCGAGAAGTCGCCGATCTTGGGAAAGCGGAATTCAAAATGCGGTGCAAACCATTCGGGCTTGATGTCGTAACCGAACTGGCCCATTTCTTCCAGCACGTCCGAAAAATCCTCCCACACATAGTGGCCCAGCATGAAGCGGTCATGCAATTCCGTGCCCCAGCGTTTCAGACGGACGGGTTGATAGGGTTGTTGCCAGAAGCGCGAGATGATGCCGCGCAACAGCATCTGCTGCGCCAGACTCATCTCGGCATGCGGCGGCATTTCAAACGCGCGCAGCTCCAGCAGGCCAAGACGACCGGTAGACGTATCCGGCGAATACAACTTGTCGATGCAGAATTCGCTGCGATGGGTGTTGCCGGTGACATCGATCAGCAGATTGCGCAGCACGCGGTCGAGTTGCCATGGCGGTGTTGCACCAAGCTGCTGCAGGCGGCGCAGTTCATTGAATGCAATTTCCAGTTCATAGATGGATTCGTGCCTGGCCTCATCGATGCGCGGTGCTTGTGAAGTAGGGCCGATGAACAGTCCGGAAAACAGGTAAGACAAGGACGGATGGTTGAGCCAGTAGGCCAGCATGCTCGGCAACAGATCCGGCTTGCGCAAAAACGGTGAATCAGCAGGCGTGGCGCCGCCCAGCACAAAATGGTTGCCGCCGCCGGTGCCGGTGTGGCGGCCATCCAGCATGAATTTTTCGGTGCTGAGGCGGTGCTGATGGGCGGTTTCATACAGGAAGGTGGTTTGTTCCACCAGTTGCGACCAACTGGTCACCGGTTGCACGTTGACTTCGATCACGCCGGGATCCGGCGTTACCCGCAAGGTTTCCAGACGCGGATCGCGTGGGGGTTCATAACCTTCGAGAATTACCGGCAACTGCTGCTCGGCTGCCACTGCTTCAATCACGGCGACCAGTCGCAACCAGGCTTCCAGATGTTGTACGGGTGGCAGAAACAGATAGAGCTTCCCTTCGCGGGGTTCTGCGCACAGCGCAGTGCGGGTGATCCCTGCGGCCGATTCGTGAGGTAGTGGCGCCCGCTGATCGCTGCCGGCAGCAGTACCAGTGCCGGAAGTTTCAGGACCGGTGGTGCCAGCGCCGGCAGTGCCCTTGCGGGTTGCGGCCAGCCGGTCGGCTACCGAGGCAGCTGCATATTCTGCCGGTTGTTCATTGGCATCGTGGTGCCACATGTCGGCCAGACCTTGCATGCGAATCTGCTGATAAGGCCCGAGTGGCGCAAATTCCTGGAAACCGTCGTGCGGATGGTGCCACGGAAAGTCGGTCTTGCTGACCCACGGCTGTGAATCCAGCGGCAGGCGATAGCCAAGCGCGGAATCCCCTGGCAACAGATAACAGCGCTCATCGCGCAGGAACCACGGACCGCTTTGCCAGCTTTTGCCAGCGGCGGTCAGTGGCAACACGTGGCCGGCGACGGCATCCAGTCCCTGGTCGAATACCTTGCGCAGACGTGCACGTTCCAGTGGATCCTCGATTCTGGAATCAAACGGATCGACGTTGACGGGCAGTTTGCGTTCACGCCACAGGTAATACCAGGCATCTTCATAAGCGGGGAAGATATGCTTGTCATCAACCCCGAGTTTAAGCGCCAATGTCCGCAGAAAATGGTCGGCCACTTCGGCATCAACGCCGTAATCACGGCTCTCGTCGGCAAACAGTGCCGGGTTCTGCCAAACCGGCTGACCGTCCTTGCGCCAGAACGCATTGAGTGACCAGCGCGGCAGCTGTTCACCCGGATACCACTTGCCCTGGCCGAAATGCAGCAGCCCGGCCGGCGCATAATGCTGCTTGAGTGCCAGCGCCAGTTTGCCGGCGATCTTGCGTTTGTGTTCGCCCAGCGCGGCGGTATTCCACTCGGCGGCATCACGATGATCAATGCCGACAAAAGTCGGCTCGCCACCCTGGGTGAGGCGCACATCATGGCGCTGCAGATCCAGGTCGATACGAGCACCCAGTGCCTCGACAGCCTGCCATTGCTGACGGCTGTAGGGCTTGGTCACCCGCGGCGCTTCCCACACCCGGCTGACCTGCATAAGGTGCTCGAACTCCACTTCGCACTCATCGACTGCACCACTGACGGGCGAGGCTGCACCAGGTTCGGCCGTGCATGCCAGCGGAATATGGCCTTCACCGGCCAGCAGGCCCGAGGTGGGATCGAAGCCGATCCAGCCGGCACCCGGCAGATAGACTTCACACCAGGCGTGCAGATCAGTGAAATCCTGTTCCGGGCCGGAGGGGCCATCAAGGGCTTTCACATCGGCCACCAGCTGGATCAGATAGCCGGATACGAAACGCGCAGCGATGCCGAGATGACGCAGCAGCTGCACCATCAGCCATGCGGAATCGCGACACGAACCCGAACGGTTGGCAAGGGTTTGTTCCGGGGTTTGCACGCCTGGCTCGAGGCGGATCAGATAGCCGATATCCTTTTGCAACATCTGGTTCAACGCCACCAGATAGTCGATGGTACGGGTTTTCTCACGCGGGATGGCGGCAAGATATTTGGCAAACAGCGGTGAAAGCGGCCCCTTTTCGAGGTACATGCCGAGTTCGGCGGTTTGTTTGTCGTCATATTTGAACGGATAGTGGTCGTGACTGGGTTCAAGGAAAAAGTCGAACGGGTTGAGCACGCTCATCTCTGCCACCAGATCCACTTCGATGCGGAAGCGGCGAGTGGGTTCCGGAAATACCAGTCGGGCCAGATAGTTGCTCTGCGGGTCCTGCTGCCAGTTGATGAAGTGATGCTCCGGCATGATTTTCAGCGAGTAGCTCAGGATGCGGGTGCGGCAATGTGGTGCCGGCCGCAAACGCACGATTTGCGGGCTCAGGTTGACCGGGCGGTCATAGCGATAGTCGGTGACATGATTGAGAGCTACATGAATGGACACGGCGTACTCCTGATACTGCGGTGGAGGGACTCACTTTAACCAAGTTGGCTTCATCGCAACAAGCGATTGAGAGCCTTGTCTAGCAGTTCCCGTGCCGGCTTGGCGGCGATGGCCTTGAGGATGGCTTTGGCATCGGGCAAACAGCGCGGGCTGGCAAAGCTGCCGCTGCAGGTGATGGGCAGTGTGTGACCGCCAATATCGTATTTCTGGTTGGCGACAGTGGCGGTGGTGGGATCCACTGTGGCCTGCAGGTTGAACTCAAAAGCGTCGCGACGCAAATCCGCCAGGGTGCCCATGCCGGTGATTTGCCAGCCGGGGGCCTTGATCAGCAAATCATTGCTGTTTACCACCCCGTTCTGGATCGCCAAAGTCGCCGAGAAAGTGTTGAACCTGGTCTCACCACCTGCCGGCAGGTCGACCAGCTGCTTGCTGCGGATCATGGTTTCGATCGTGGTCAGCGTGGCGCCCACATCGACACCGCGCAGCACCCCGGCTACCAGCTGTACTTTGCCGGTGCCATTGAGATTGTGTTTGAGGCTCTGGATATCGTTGCCGCGCCCTTCCATGCCGAGTTCCATGTTGCCGGTCCCCGCCACATAGTTGGTCTTCATGAAATCCGTTACCAGGGCGCCGACGTCGATATTTGCCAGGGTGTTGCCGACTTTGACCAGCGGAGTGGCGCCAGTGACATCAAGACCGATGTTGCCCGTGAAGCTGCCGCCATACAGTGAGGCAGTTACCGGATTGAATGTGATCAGGCCTTTGCCGGATTGCAGCGGAATTTTTATATTGGTGAGCTTCATGCCGCTGAAAGTCAGCTGGCCGATGCTGACTGTTCCCTGCAGATTGAGTTTGCGCAGTGGTGCCAGCGGCAACGGTTTGGCGGCTGCGGTGGCCGTTTCACTGGCAGTGTTGCCGGCAGCTGGCACATAGCGATCAGCATTGATGGCATCGATATCAATGACAAAGCTGCCTTGCATTGCCAGCGGGTCATCGATGCGGGCGGTGCCGCTGACATGGCTGTCATCAAAATCGAGTGCAAATTTTTGCACCGCAAAACTTTTGTTGCCGGGATTTATTTCGTTGATCTGCAGCTCGAGATTTTTTAATTCGTAACGGGTTTTGTTCTGGCGGTTGTTGTAAACCAGCCTGGTATCAGTGATAGCGATGCCGCCGATGCTGAGCTTGTCTATCTGCGCATTGCCCTGTGCGGAACTGCCAGCACTGTCTTCGCTGGCGCTGGTGCCGGAGGCCAGTGTCCAGTTGTTGCTGCCATCAGTTGCCACTTCCGCATTGATGCGCACGCCTGACAATTGCACGGTGCCTATTTCAATATGCTTGCGCAATAGCGGCAACAGTTTGAGTCGCAGTTCTGCATGCGCTACTGCCAGCAGCGGTGTTTGGTCAAATCCTTTCGCATTGTCGACACTGAGTTGATCAACTGCGAGTCCAAGCCATGGATAAAATTCCAGCTGCAGGTTGCCATCAAGATGCAGCTGGCGGCCGGTGGCGTCAGCAAAGGCTTTGGTAATTTCATCCTTGTGGGCATTGGGGTCGAACCGGGACAGGTAATATCCACCCGCCAGCAGGATCAGCACGGCAATACCAAGCAGGCAACCAAGAACGATCAGCAGTTTTTTCATGTTATGGCCCAGGCCGTGTCCGGCAGATGCGGGATGTTCAGGATGGTTTTACTTTGGCCTGGATTGCAGCCAGCAATTGTGCAGGAGTAATTTTCGATTTCAGCAACACCGAATCAACCTTGCCGAACTCCGCAGCCGATTTTTCCTGGCCGGTCAGGATAATGATTCTGGCATCGGGTTGGAACTCATGGATGGCCGGCAGCAGATCCCAGCCGGAGCCATCCGGCAATTCAAGATCAAGGATCACGACGGAAAAGTGTTCATGCTGCAACAGTTTGCGGGCGGCAGCGAGCGTGGATGCCTGGGTAAATGTGCAATGGACACCGGCCATGTTGCGGATCACTTGATGCAGGTCACTGTCATCTTCGACGTGCAGCACCAGACTCGATTCCTGCTCATGCAATGCCGTCAGCATTTCCAGTTGCTGCATCAGCCTTGCGCCATCTACCGGTTTCGGCAACCAGACAATGTCGGAAAAATCGCCGCTGATCATCAGCTTGCCGGCCTCGGTGTAGGCGGAGACCACGATGATGGGCAGCTCTGCAGTGGCCGGACCCGATTTGAGGTGGCGAATAATCTCGATGCCGTGCATGTCAGGCAGATGCAGGTCAAGCACAATGCCGGCGTAGCGCTGCTGCCGGATTGCCTCGAGTGCGCGTGCACCGGTGGTGGCGATATCGGCATTGTAGCCGGCATTGCCGAGCATTTGCTGCATCAACTGTGCGGCATCCGGCTCGTCTTCCACCACCAGCAGGCGCGGACCATCGGTTTTGCCGAGCACGTTCGATACCACGCGCGTGTTGCTGATTGGCAGTTCCAGATAAAAACAGGCGCCGTGGCCAAATACCGAATCATAGGAAAGCAAGCCGCCCATGCGCTCGGCCAGTTCGCGACTGATGGCGAGCCCCAGTCCGGTGCCGCTTTGCCGGCGCGAATCAGAGGCGTCGGCCTGGGCGGATTTCTGGAAGATGCGACCGCGGAATTCTTCCGGAATGCCGCGGCCCTGATCCTGTACGCTGATGCGCACTTTGGTGCCTTGCATGGCTACGCTGACGGCGACAGTGGAATCCTCGGGAGAAAACTTGATGGCGTTCGACAACAGGTTGCTGAGGATCTGCAACAGTCGCTGGCTGTCGACCCTGACTTCAACTTCGGGGGCTTCCTGCACGATCGCGAGTGTGACTTTTTGTTCTGTGCCATAGGTGCGGGTGCCTTCCACCACCTGATGCACCAGCGGCATCAATGGTTGCACCTGCATCTCGAAATTCACTTTGCCGGCGGCGATTTTTTCGATATCAAGCAGATCGTTGATCAGGTGGGTCAGCCGGCGGCTGTTCTTGTAGGCGATGTCGACCATGTCCTGCACGGCTGACGATACTTCGCCAAGTGCGCCACCTTTCACCAGCCCCAGGGCCCCGGAAATTGAAGTGAGCGGCGTGCGCAGCTCATGGCTTACCGTGGACACAAATTCGGATTTCATCTGCTCAATCCGTTTGCGCTGGGTGATGTCGCGGACTATCACCACGAATCGCGGCGATTCATTGGCGACCGCAATGTATTGCAGGAAGCAGTCCAGCGGAATGATATTGCCATCTGCATTCCTGAAGATGCTCTCGTAAGTGGTGGAATCCATTTCATGGTTGATCAGCGGCACAACCCGCGCCTGGAATTCCGCTTGTGTAATCGCTGTATTCACATCCCACGGGTGCTTGCCATAAAGCTCTTCTGCACTGCATCCGGTCAACCTCAATGCACCGGCGTTGCCTTAGTAGTAGGTAAGCGTGTCGGCATCGACCATGAACACGCAATCGAGTGTGCGGTCGAGGGTGGTGCGGAACTGGTTGAGTTCCTGTTTGCTTCTCAGCAAGGCAGCATTGGCGCGCCGGGTTTCCTCCAGTTTCTGGCGGGTAATGCCGGCAAGGCCCAGCAAGGCAGCAGCAAAGGCGGCCATCACCATGCCCACAGTCAGCACGATCAGCGGCAGCGAGTTGTGCAAATCGGCAGACATCGTCGATTCGTCCCTGATTTGCAGGTTCCAGCCACCATCGCCGATGGCCAGCGGAGTGGAAGCTGACATGCCGGCATCGTCGCCAAGCCGCACAAACAATGAATTGGTATAAACAGGATCGGCGCCGAATTTCACCTGGAAGGCGATGGTCGGATCCAGTTGCTGGAAAGTATCGAACAGGGTGGTGATCTGGAATTCGGCAACCAGCACGCCGGCAAACCGGGCGTCATTGAACAGCGGCCGCAGCATCATGAAGGTGGCTTCGCGAGCGGGTTTGGAAAAGCTGGTCTTGTGCCTGTCACGTGCCTGTGCGAAGGCGGTCGCCGTGTCCGGCCGGCTGCTGAGGTCAGCACCCGGATTGATGATGGTGTTGGTGCGGGCCTGTTGCCATTGCACTGTGCCGGCAGCGTCCGCCCACGACAGCGAACGCAAGCCTGGCAAGGTATTCAGATCGGCGTTGGCATCAATCATCCACAAATCGTGCTGAGTACCGCGGGTTGCCTCCCAACGCAAGCCCATGCGTTCTATGCTGTTCATGTGTTCGTGATACAAGGTAAGGATGCCTGCGTTCAGCCAGTGCAGATCGGTGGCAAGTGATGACTGCACTTGTTCATCCTGCTGGCGGGTAAGCCCGCTCCACAGCAGCAAGGTGGCAGTGGCCACCACAATGAAACCGGCAGCGGCCGACGACAAATGATTCTGCTCGCTGAGTTTGCGGCGGAGGCCGAGACTGCACATCAACAGACCGGTACCGAGCACGAAAATTCCGAATGCAGTATGCAGTGCCATGAACGCAGAAGCTTTCCAGCCGAACAGCGGCTGGATGTCGGTTTTGTAGCCGATCACTGTGGCTATCACGCAGGCAATCACGATCGAGGCGCACACGGTGGCGATGGAGCGTGACAGCGGGCTGCCGCGGTCCAGCGTAAAAATCAGGAAACCGGTATTGAGCAGCAGAAAGCAGAATGCTGATGTGAGCGCCATACGGCCGTTGTAGGCGGGCAGCGCGTCGAGATGGGGGTTCATCAGCAACTGGTCGATGCCAAGATCAAAGTCGGTGAAGTACTGCGACATCGTGAGAGCGCTGACCAGCAACCCGAAACCGGCGAACACTCTCGCCCACAACAGGTGACGGCGTGCCAGC
Source organism: uncultured Gammaproteobacteria bacterium (assembly GCA_903837345.1). Taxonomy (GTDB): domain Bacteria; phylum Pseudomonadota; class Gammaproteobacteria; order Pseudomonadales; family Pseudohongiellaceae; genus CAILUG01. The sequence goes on from CAILUG010000036.1 coordinate 11,808, forward strand.
GTGATAAGCGCAATGCCGCCCACCAGCACCAAAAGCGCCGAGTTGTAAGCCATCGGGACCAGGTCGCTGCGCAGCTGGACCACGGTGATGTTGCCGGCATGCCAGCCACCGGCAACTATCAGGCCCAGCAAGCAGCCCAGACCTCCCATCCATTGCGCTGAGCGCGAATAGTTGGGAGTGCTGATGGAAGTATCCGGCCTGGAATAAGCGGTGGCCATGACCATCACTTCGCTCACGTTGGTTGGGTGGGCAGACTAAACGAAAGACCACCCGGCTGGGTGGTCTTTTTATCATGGGGAGTGTAACCGGGGCCAATGGTTTGGTGGCCCGGTGACGGGTCTATTTGCGGGAGAACAGGCGGCCGCTGCGCAGGTTTCTGCCCAGTGAACTCCACATGCTTTCGCCTTGGGGAGCCGCATGTTCAGTCGAGCGGGCACCGTCGTTTCTGGCAGAGCCGGATCGTCGTGGTTGTGATTGCTGGTTACCACTGCCCTGGGGCGAGCGAGTATTGCCTTGCGGCCCCTGCCGGCGTGACTGTTGCCCGTGCTGGCGTTGACCCGGTTCAGCAGAGTGGGTGCCGTGGTTGCCGGCCGGACGCGCGTGACCCGAGGGACGACCCTGGCGGGCCTTGTCATCCACCCGGCGCGGCGACAGCGAACCTTCTTCACTGTTGCCATTGATAATGCGCGGCTTGTTTGACTGTTGCGGGCGTTGCGGCTGCGACTGGCGCGGCTGTCGCGAGGCCGGACGCTGTGGTCGCGGCTGGCTCGATTGCCTGGCTGGTACGGATTCGGCAGCCACTGCTTTCGCCACTGGCAGCTCGTTGGGATTGAAATCCGCACGCGGGATTTTGCGTTTGATCAGGCGTTCGATGGCGCGCAGTTGCGAGGTGTCTTCATCGGTAACCAGCGATACCGCCAGCCCGGTGGCACCGGCACGACCGGTACGACCAATGCGGTGGACATAGTCTTCCGGTACTTGCGGCATGTCGAAGTTGATCACCATCGCCAACAGATCGATATCGATACCACGCGCTGCGATATCGGTCGCCACCAGCACCTGGGTCTTGTTGGCCTTGAATTCTGCCAGCGCCTTGGTGCGCTGGGCCTGGCTCTTGTTGCCGTGGATCGCTGCAGCATCCACATCGTAGCCGGCCAGTTTTTTCACTAGGGCGTTGGCGCCGTGTTTGGTGCGGCTGAACACCAGCACCTGCTCCCTGGTGTCTTGCAGCAGTTTGCCCAGCAACGCGATTTTCTTGTCCTTGCTCACCGAATAGTAGGTTTGCGTGATCAGTTCAACCGTGGAATTGCGCGGGGCAACATCAATTTCCACCGGCTGGTGACAGATGGTTTTGGCCAGTGTGCGGATCTCGTCGGAGAAGGTGGCGGAGAACATCAGGTTCTGCCGTTTCTTCGGCAACAGCCCGAGAATCTTGCGGATATCGCGGATGAAACCCATGTCGAGCATGCGGTCGGCTTCATCGAGAATCAATACTTCGATGTCCTGGAATTTCACCGCGTTCTGCTGATAGAGATCAAGCAGTCGCCCCGGTGTTGCCACCAGGATGTCGCAGCCGCGACGCAGCGCCATTTGTTGCGGGTTGATGTTGACGCCACCAAACACGACCACTGATTTCAGCTTTTCATGTTTGCCGTAGGTTTCGATGCTGTCCTGGATTTGCGCCGCCAGTTCGCGGGTCGGTGTCAGGATCAGTGCGCGTGTGTGGTTGGCTCTGACCGGTTCCTTGCCGCCGAGCAATTGCAGCAGCGGCAGCGTAAAGCCGGCGGTTTTGCCGGTGCCGGTCTGTGCAGCGGCCATCACATCCTTGCCGGTGAGAATGGCGGGGATGGCCTGGGCCTGGATCGGGGTGGGTGTGGTGTAGCCGGTGTCGAGTACTGCTTGCAGGAGCGTAGGGCTCAAGCCGAGATTGTTGAATGACATTCAATTTCCTGGGTAATGGATAGGGTGTGACGCGCCGGCTGTGGACTTGCCATAACGTCGTTTGAGGGCGCTTGTTATCGCGCCTACTCAAGTGCGAGCGCGGCTCTGGCCAGGCGCTCTTCTTCTTCATCTTTGGCAGCTTCTATCACTGCCATCAGTTGGGCCAGATCGGCAATGGTGTCGTCATGCTGGAAGCTGCCGGTGAGTCTGCTGTCCTCTTGCAGATTGCCGGCTTCATATAGCGCCCAGATTTCGTTGCCGTAGTCCGTCTCGAGCAATTCGGGCGCAAAGCGTCCGAAAAACAGGCGCATGTTGCTGACATCACGTTCCAGCATCATGTGGGCACTGTTGTTGCCGGAGGCGTTTACAGCCTGCGGCAGATCGATGATGACGGGACCATTGGCATCGATCAGCACGTTGAAAGGGGAGAGGTCACCATGTACCAGCCCCGCACACAACATGCGTACTACTTCACTGATGATCTGCGCGTGGTAAGTGCGCGCCACTTCAGCGGTCAGTTCCAGATCGCCGAGGCGGGGAGCGGTAAGGCCCTCGTCATCGGTGATCAATTCCATCAACAGCACGCCGTCGACGAAGGTGAGTGGTTCCGGCACCCGCACGCCGGCGGCTGCCAGTTTGCGGAGTGCATCTACTTCTGCGTTCAGCCAGGCGCTTTCCTGTTCCTTCTGGCCGTATTTGGTCTTTTTGGACATCGCGCGTTCGCGACGGCTGTTGCGCACCGAGCGGCCTTCCTGGTACTGCACCGCTTGCTTGAAACTGCGCTGGTTGGCTTCCTTGAACACTTTGGCACAACGCCGCACGCCACCCGACATCACGATGTAAACCTGTGCCTCTTTGCCGCTCATCAACTGGCAGATCACTTCATCGATCAGGCCGTCTTCGAGCAACGGCAGCAGGCGGGGCGGGGTTTTCATCGATACTTGGACAAATCGCTATAGGGCCGGGGCGTGTTGACCCCGCAAGCAGGGGGAAATTGGTTGGGCAGGAATGCCGGGGCCGATTATACGCCAGAAAGGGTCAGTGCCGGTGATTTTCCGGCCGGGATTGTGAAATCACGCAAAGTCTGCCGCAATTTCGATTACGGCGCCTGGCTATCGATGACTTGAAATTGGTGGGCCCACCAGGACTTGAACCTGGGACCAAGAGATTATGAGAGCAGACACCCAAGATAGACCCATATAAACAGGGGCTCTGCGGGTGGTCAGGGTCGGTGTGTAAGCAAATGTGTAAGCAAATTCAGGGATTTAAAGGAAGTAATCTCTCACTCTTTGGTTTTCAAAACCACAGAATTTTTGGAGCAACCATCTAACACTTCGTTGCTCCAAAGTGCTTTTTGGTCAGTTAATCTGCTCGACCTCCCACTTCATCGACTTTCTCACAAACTAACTCAAACATAGCGGTATTCATATAGTCATAAACCCAATCATGACTATCCTCAATCTCAGACCACTGCTCCTCGGTGATATCTACAACACCATCAAAATCCTCTCGAGCTGTAAACCACATGAAGATAACTTCATCCTCTGGGTAACTTTTGAAAATATCAACAATCTCTTTAGCTGTGTACCTCATGATTTCACCTCACAATTGACCCTTGCTCTATTAAGCTTTAGCTCCTTATTTTTCTGGTCCATTTTTGCAATTTCTTTGCGAGCTAGATCCATGTTTTTGCATAAATGCTTGGAAAAATGTTTTATTGCTAGATCCTCTAAGGCTGGATCTGCTGGAAGTTTTCCAATGACGTTGTACTTATTACCAGAGCCCAAGGAACAAATGACAATTTCATATGCACAGCTATTTGAATAAATTCCTTCAAATGCCTTTGGCCCCTCAAAGCTTGTAAACGGAGAATCTGCTTTTACAGCTAGATATGTTTTTGCCAATTCAATTTTCTCTTGCTCAATATCAGCTGTGTGTATTGAATGCCCTGATCTGAATGCACCAGGACTTTCTCTTTCGGTTTGCGGCGCC
>CAILUG010000037.1 GCA_903837345.1 uncultured Gammaproteobacteria bacterium
ATTACCCATCATTGCGACATCCTGGAAACCGGCAATGACTCTTACCGCTTCAAACACCATAAAAGTGGTGCCAAGAAAGGTCGCTAGACTGGAAAGTTTTGGACGCTGACAGGTGGAAAGTTTTGGGCGCTGATTGACACTTCTCGTGCCTTGATGGCATGAATTGGTAATGCGCCGAGCTTGGGGAACAGGTGCAGAACCAAGGACCGCAGTGTGTCTTCGGCATGCTGCTCGGTGATCTTGCTGCTTTTGACCTCGTGCCATCTCCTAGCCACCACCTCCAGCGTGTTAGTCATGGCTTCTGCATTTTGGCGATGCTGATCTTTGCGATGGGTCAGAGGGTCGATGTCCTGAGCCAGCAGTTCAAGATTCTCCTGCCGCTTCTGTCGGGCTATCGCGAGTGACAGGGCAGGGTATTGGCCAAAGCTGAGGTTTGCCCGTTTTCGGGTGTAGGGGCGGCTGTAATTGAAGAGCCAGAGTTTGGTGCCGTTGGGCTTAACTCTAAGGTAAAGGCCATGTCCGTCTGCCAGGTTGTATTCCTTGGCCTTGGGCTTTGCCTGTTTGATCTCTGTATCGGTAAGGGGTTTGGTGGTTCTGCCCATTTTGTAACACCGTGAAAATCGCCCCTAGGGGGCGTGTTACAAGTGATGTTACTTAAATTTTAGGATGCTGCAAACCGCCATCGGACGCTAATGGACAGATATTCGTTGATTTATAAGGGGATTTATTTGTTTTTCGTCCGTCCCTGGACGCTATTGATGTTCAAGTTGGTGGAGGCGGGGGGATTTGAACCCCCGTCCGTCAGTACGCGTCCATTGGATCTACATGTTTAGCTTCGTCTACTTTTTGACCTCGCACCGCCCGACGGGCAGGGTGTGAAAGGCGAGTCCAGTGTGTTTTAGCGGATTGGCCCCGGACATGCCGCACCGCGATCCTGTTCTATATGACGATTGCGATCACTGGTTTACAGGCATCCCGGTGGCAATCGTTAGCGGCCCTTAGGCTGCTAAAGCGTACGTTTCGTCGTTGGCAACTATTAAGTTGCATAGATTGATTTACGAGAGTCCATACCCTCTCGACATGCACCGCAGGCTTTGTGACCGGCGTCGAATCCAGAACGCCCCCTGTTGTGAACAAGCATGATACCACGCCTGGGTAGGGGCGTTTTGGCAAACATCAAGGGGTGACAGCTGCGGTTCAGCTACGTGAACCGCGTGGCTGGTCAGAAGGCGGCCTGGGTCTGGCCGTTGGCGTCGATCGGGTGCCGGTTATTTTCTTCGCACACGTATTCCAGAATGTCCCAGCCGCGGTCACGGCGGAAGGTGTGGGTGCGGTGCCAGGGTTGGCCCAGCACTTCCGGATCAACAAAGGTGAAGTCGAGATGCAGCAGGTCCTTGTTGTCCTTGTCCAGATAGATGCGTTCGTTGATCTTGAGTTTGTCGCTGTTGGTGATGCCCACTTCGCCCAGGCGTTGGCCTGCCCTTGTGCCCACGGTATCAACCACCAGCGTCTGGCCTTCCCAGTGGCCCACTGAGTAACCGAAATAGTTGGGATCGAGTTCGTCGGCAGTCGGCAGCTTGCGGCCATCGGTATAGATGCGGCGCACCATCATCAGCGCTTCCTGGTTCACCACGATCTTGCCGGGGGTAAACAGGAATTCGAGACTGTAGGGCATCACCATCATGTAAGGCATGCCCACCGGTTCGCAGTTGTTGAGCTTCTCGGGAATTTCGTAATGGGGGTTGGCCGCTACTTTGGCTTTTTCTTCGTCATAGTGTTTTTTGTATTTGCCGAGCAGCACCGGTTGGTCACCGCCGATTCTGCCGATATTGGGCTGCCAGATGCCGCGCCAGTCAGGCAGTTGGTCGAGTTCGGCATAACTCACATGGTCGGAGCTGGCCGGATAGATGGTGCGCGCAGGTTTCGGCTGGGCCAGCAACGTGGTTGCCGCCAGGGCCAGGGTCAGTGCGGAAATTCCCAGCAGGATTTTTTTCATGGTTTGCTCCCGGCGAAGTCCGCAGTTCATTTCTTGTTGTCGGCACAGAAGGCTTGGCCGGCACCGACGTCGCAATAATATTGGCCGTTGGCCATTTTGATCGCGACAAAGCGCCCGCCGTTTTTGCCATTGGCATAGGGATTTATCGTGATTTCCACCTGATCGCCGGCTTTCACCATGCCTTCAGCGAAGCCGCGGCGGGTCAGATGCACCTTGCTGGTGAATTCAACACCCCAGCGCTCGGTGCCGCCCTTGGGATTGGCTACATCGAGAAAAATCCACACGTGCGGGTTGGTCCACTGCACTTCGTTTACTTTGCCGGCGATGGTGACCTGTTTGTTCTGGTCGAACATCGAAAAGCTGTGGTGGGCCAGCACCAGACTGGAAAAGCTGCCTAACAGGCCTATGAGCAGAAAGCGTGTAATTGTCTTGATCATGGTGAAGTTCCCTCTGAGTGACCGGCGGAGGATAGCGGAAATCCGGGGCGCACGTCATTATCAAATAGCCAGCGGCGGGTGTTCGGCTATACTTCTGCCCCTGAGGTGGCACATGTCCCTTTATGGTAAGAGAACATTGATGTTGGTGCTGGGCCTGGCACTGTCACTTGACTGTGCAGCCGCAGGCACTACTCCATTGAATGAGGCTGCTGCTGCCGGCAACCTCAAGCAACTGCGTTCCCTTTTAGGCAAAAGCATAACGGTCGACAGCCCCGGGGTCGATGGCAGCACAGCCTTGCTGGTGGCAGTGGAAAACGAGCAGCTGGATGCAGTAAAACTGCTGCTGCAAAGCCATGCCAATCCCAATGCTGCCAATCGTTACAAGGTGGTGCCGCTTTATCTCGCCGCTCTCAATGGCAACACTCCCATCCTGTCGGCGCTGCTGACGGCCGGTGCCGATCCGAATGGTTCGGCACCCTCGGGTGAAACCTTGCTGATGACAGCGGCCCGCACCGGCAAGGCCAAGGCCATGCAGGCCCTGCTGGATGCCGGCGCCAAAGTGGATGCACGCGATGCCGAATTCGGCCAGAGCGCGCTGATGCTGGCTGCACGTGGCAACAATGCCGAGGCCATCAGTCTGTTGCTCGACCGTGGCGCCGACATCAATGCCGCCACCCGCATCGGCGAACCCCCGGCGTTTGTGCCGCCTTGCAAGGGCACTGGTTGTGGTTCGGAGGGAGTGGGCATCAATCGCGGCGGCTTGCCCGATCGTGGTCGCCGCGACATGACCAAGGGTGGTATGACGCCACTCTTGTATGCAGCCCGTGAAGGTTTGACCGCGGCCGCAGCCGTGCTGATCAAGCGCGGCGCCAATATTGAACAGGCTGAAGCCAACGGCATCAAGCCGCTGTTGATGGCGCTGCTGAGCAACCAGTTGGCCGTGGCTGATCTGCTGCTGGATGCGCACGCCAATGTAAATGTCGATGATTTCTGGGGGCGCACGCCACTGTGGGCCGCTATAGAGCAGCGCGATCTCGACATGAGCAGCCGGCTGGAAGACGCTCCCACCAGCAACCACATTGATCGCGATGCGGTGCTGCCGGTGATCAAGCGTTTGCTGGCAGCCGGCGCCAACGTGAATGCGCGCACCCGCGAAGTGCCGCCGCCCCGCAAATGGCTGTATGTGCTCAATGATGTGTCGTGGGTGGATTTCACCGGGCAGACCGCGTTTCTGCGCGCGGCATTTTCCGGCGATACCACGGTGATGAATCTGCTTTTGCAGTATGGCGCTGATCCCAATCTGCCCACCCAGGGCGGCACCACGCCGTTGATGGCAGCTTCGGGTGTAGGTTGGGTGGTGGCACAAACCTACACCGAATCCACCGCAAGTTTGCTGGAAGCGATCCGTATCTGTCTCGCACACGGCGCTGATGTGAATGCCGTCAATTCCATGGGCTTGACCGCAGTGCTCGGTGCCGCCAACAAAGGCGGTGACGACATCATCCGCCTGCTGGCTGCCAATGGCGCCAAGCTGAATGCAGTGGATGTGCAAGGCCGCGATGCCTATCGCTGGGCCGGCGGAGTATTCCTGGCAGCAGTCGGTGCCGAGCTGAAAGCCCATACCATATTGGTGCTGGACGAGCTAAATGGTCGTGCGCCTTCCAGGCCGCCCAGTGCCGAAACACCGGTGAAACCATAAATGACTGAATTTGCACAGCAGTACAAAAGCCGTCGGCCAGCAGAGTTTTCTGCGACCGTTTGCCGCCTGGACGGCGGCAACCGAGCCCCCATGGACGGGTTTACGGCGTGTCGCAGAAGACTCTGCTGGCCGACGGCTCTGCTCTGTATCTTTTCAGCTGTAATTTTGTTGTTGGCCCCATTAAGCAATGCCCAGCAACTCAGCAGCGCACAGTGGGACACCTTGCAGACATACTGCACCAAATGCCACAACCTCGATGATTTCTTCGGCGGCTTTGCGATCGACACGCTGACGCCGGCGGATGTACACAAGGACGCCGAGTTGTGGGAAAAAATCGTTCGCAAATTGCGCGGCGGCATGATGCCGCCACCCGAGAATCCGCGGCCGCCGCAACGCGAGCTCACCGCGCTGGTGGGCAATCTTGAAACAGCGCTCGACAAAGCTGCTGCACAGCATCCCAATCCTGGTGCGGTGCTGCTGCACCGGATGAATCGCAACGAATATGCCAATGCCGTGCGTGATTTGCTGGCGCTGCCGGTGCGTGGTGCCGACCTGATGCCGTCGGATGATTCCGCCGCGGGTTTTGACAACATCGCCAGCGCGTTGAGTTTGTCGCCGGCCTTGATGCAATCCTATGTCACTGCCGCTGCCAAGATCAGCCGACTGGCGATAGGGGATGTTGCTGCCAGTTCCACCGTTACCGGCTTCCAGCCACCGAGCGGCGTCTCGCAGTCAGTGAATGTGCAGGGTTTGCCGCTGGGAACCCGCGGCGGCATGGCGGTGAAATATGTGTTTCCGCTGGATGCCGACTATGAGTTCAACATTCGCCGTCAGGGTGTCAACAATTTCAATTTGCCGGCGGTGGGGCTGAAGGATCCGCTGGAAGTTTCCGTCGACGGTGAGCGGGTGGCTCTGTTGCCGGCCGACAAACCGCCGCGCGTGAAAGTGCATGTGAGTGCCGGCGCCAGAACCATCCGGATCGCGTTCTTGCACACGGCGCCCGAGCAGGAAGTGGATGACATGTATGCGATCCATGCCAACAGCGCCAGCATTGGCGGTTTTGATCTGACCGGTCCGCTCAATGTCACCGGCCTTGGCAATACCGACAGCCGCAAAAAAATATTTGTGTGCATGCCGCATGAAACTGCCGAAGAACCGGTGTGTGCGCGGCAAATTCTCACCACGCTGGCGGCGCGCGCGTGGCGCGCACCGGTGGGTGAGGCGGCGGTGGATGACCTGATGGGTTTCTATCAGCAAGGCCAGAAAGTGCGAGGCTTTGAATCCGGCGTGCAATACGCGCTGGCGCGCATCCTGGTGGATCCGCGTTTTGTCTATCGGTTCGAAAAGGAACCCGAAAACATCGCGGCGGGCCAGAGTTATGCGCTGGATGATTTCGAGCTGGCTTCACGGTTGTCGTTCTTTTTGTGGAGCAGCATTCCCGATGATGCCTTGCTGCAAGCTGCCGGCAACCACCAGCTGATTCAGCCGGCCCAACTGCAAGCGCAGACCAACCGCATGCTGGCCGATCCGCGTGCGGCGGCGCTGGTGGAAAACTTTGCCGCGCAATGGTTGTCATTGCGCACGCTCGACACCATCAACCCCACTTCCACTGACTATGACGGCACTTTGCGGGAGTCGATGAAGCGTGAGACGGAACTGCTGTTCACCAGCATCCTGCGTGAAGATCGCAGCGTGCTCGATCTGCTCGATGCCGACTACACGTTCGTGGATGAAAGACTGGCGCGGCACTATGGGATTCCCAATATCCAGGGCAGCCGTTTCCGCAAGGTGAAAATCACCGATGTGAATCGCCGCGGCCTGCTCGGGCAAGCCAGCATCCTGACGCTGACCTCAGCGCCCAACCGCACGTCACCGGTCAAACGCGGGCAGTGGATACTCGACAATATTCTGGGCACGCCGCCACCACCACCACCGCCGGGTGTGGAAATCAAACTCGACCAGCCGGCCGCGCCGGGCGCTGCGCCCACCACCATGCGGCAGAGGATGGAACAGCATCGCGCCAATCCTTCCTGTGCTGCCTGCCATGGCATGATTGATCCGATTGGTTTTGCACTGGAAAATTTTGATGCGGTTGGCAAATGGCGTGACAGCACCGCCGGCCAGCCGGTCAATGCCGCATCAAAACTGTGGGATGGCACGCCGGTCAACGGCGCTGCCAGCCTGCGCAACATTCTGATGGCAAAAAGTGAAAACTTCGTTGAAGTAGTGACCGAAAAATTGCTGGCCTACGGGCTGGGACGCAAAGTCGAGTATTATGATATGCCAACGGTGCGTGCCATCGTGCGGGCAGCCAAGCGCGACAATTACAAGTTGAGCAGTCTGGTAAAAGGCGTGGTTGCCAGCCAGGCTTTCCAGCAGCGCGTCAAGCTTGCAGCCACACCCAATACTGCAGTGGCTGTTGGTGGAGTTGCCAGCATTGAAGCGGCCAAGGAGAACTGATCGATGTTCCTGAGCAAGAAACATTTGTCCCGGCGCACACTGTTGCGCGGACTCGGCACGACCATAGCGTTGCCCTTGCTGGATGCGATGATTCCGGCGGCGACGGCACTGGCGCAGACAGCTGCAGTGTCGCGTCCACGTCTCACCTGCATCTACATTCCGCACGGCGCCACCATGGATTTGTGGACACCTGCCACCACCGGCAAGGATTTCGCGTTTTCGCAGATACTCAAACCGCTCGAACCGTTCCGGCAAAGCCTGAATGTCATCAGCAAACTGGCGCACAAGCAGGTAGCGCCATGGGTGGGTGAAGACAGCGGTGGCGCCGAAAATCACGGGCGCGCAGTGGCGGCATTCCTGACCGGAGCGCATCCGGTAAAAGGTGATATCGCCAAAGTCGGTGTGTCGATGGATCAACTGGCAGCGAAGACCATAGGCCAGGACACGCCCTTGCCATCGATGGAATTGACGATAGAGCCGGCCGGGCTGTCCTGTGACAGTAATCTGACCTGTGCCTATCGCAACACCATGTCATGGAAATCCGAGTCGTCGCCGTTGCCGATGGAAAACAATCCACAGCTGGTGTTTGAACGCCTGTTTGGCGATGGCAGCACCGAAACCCAGCGCCGTGAGCGGCGCGCACAATCATCCAGCCTGCTCGATTCCATTGGCAGCCAGGTATCGCAACTGCAGCGTGGCATATCGGTGGCCGACCGCGCCCGCCTCGATGACTACTTGCAGGAAGTGCGTGAAATCGAACGGCGCGTGCAGCGGGTGGCAGCCAAGCTGAAACCTGACATGGTGTTGCCGGATGCGCCTTCCGGCATTCCGGCCAATTTCGAAACGCATCTGGAATTGATGTTTGATCTGCAGGTGCTGGCGTTCAAGACCGAGATCACCCGCATCTCCACCATGATGATGGCGCGCGAAGGTTCCAACACGCGTTATCCCGGCAGCAATGTGGCGGAAGGTTTCCACAACGCCTCCCATCACAGCAACGACCGCAAGAACATGGAGCAGTTTGCGCTGATCAATCATTACCACATCGTACAAATCGCCAAATTCCTCGGCAAATTGCAGGCCACGCCGGACGGTGACAGCAATCTGTTGCACAACTCGATGGTGCTGTACGGCAGCAGCCTCAGCGATGCCAACGAACACAACTTTGATCCGCTGCCGGTGATTGTGGCGGGCAATGCCGGTGGCCGGCTGCAAGGCAATCGCCATCTGGAATTTGCCCAGCACACGCCGATGGCGAATCTGATGCTGGCCATGCTGCACAAACTGGATGTGCCGGTCGACAGCATCGGCGATTCCACCGAGCCGCTGACAATCTGAAAACTGTCAGCGTTTCACGTCATGTGACAAGGTGCGGCGCTTGTCGATATTCCATTCGCGCTCTTTCTCTGCATGCCGCTTGTCGAATTCGTGTTTGCCCTTGGCCAGCGCAATCTGCGCCTTGATCAGATGTCCCTTCCAGTACAGCTTGGTGCAGATACAGGTATAACCCTTCTGTTGCACACCGCTGAAGATGCGTGACAGCTCTTTTTGCTTGAGCAGCAGTTTGCGGCTGCGGGTGGGATCCGCCACGCTGTGGGTGTTGGTGCTGTTGAGCGGCACGATGTTGGCGCCAAACAGGAAGGCTTCGCCGTTCTTGATGACGATGTGGCTGTCCACCAGCTGTATTTTCTTTTGTCGCAGGCTTTTGACTTCCCAGCCGAGCAGCGCCAGACCGGCTTCAACGCGGTCTTCAATGAAGTAATCGTGGGTGGCTTTCTTGTTGATGACAATGGTGCTGTCATCATTTTTGTTGTGCTTGCTCATGCGCGCTGCGGGGGAATTTCGGGCTGGCGGCATTATAGGCATGTATTGTGGGGCTGTCGTGTTGTCTAATTGCCGGAGTCCGTTTCGCGCCGCATGATTACAGATGGTCCATATATCCCGCTCGGCCCTGCTGCCATATTCCGCCCCGCGTATTTTTGCGCTGGTGGATGACATCGCCCGGTACCCGCAATTCATGCAGGGTTGCGTGGGTGCCGACATCCTGGAACGCGAGCCTGACAGTGTCACGGCCCGCCTCACGCTGGGCAAGGCCGGCTTGCGCTACGCTTTCACCACCCGCAATCTGCTGGAGCCGCCACTACGCATGCAGATGCAGCTGGTCGAGGGTCCGTTTCGCCATTTCAAGGCCGAGTGGCGTTTCACTGCTTTGTCGGATGCTGCCTGCAAGGCCAGTTTCGATATCGAGTTTGAATTCAGCGCCAAACTGGTGGATGCGGTGCTGTCGGGTTTGTTTGAAAGCACTGCCAGTGACATGGTCAACGCCATCGCCAGACGTGCGGAGCAGGTTTATGGCCCCCAGTGATCCCGGCCTGACCGCGAAGGAAGCAGCCGGCAGCAATCAAATCACGGTAGAAGTGGCCTATGCATTGCCGCAGCGTCAGTGCATCAAGTCGCTGCAAGTACGTGCCGGCTGCACGGCGCTGGAGGCGGTGCTCGCTTCCGGCATCGTGCAGGAATTTCCGGAGATCGATGTTGCCACTGTTCCGATGGGAATCTTCGCGAAGCTGCTGGATGGCAAGACCTTGCCGCTGCCTTCGGTATATGAACTCAAGGCGGGCGACCGGGTGGAACTCTATCGGCCGTTGATCGCGGATCCCAAAGCCATACGCCAGCAGCGGGCCGCCAAGGCCAGGCAGTTGCGCACCAATCAGGATTGATTACTGGGTTTTGGTGGCTGGCGCAGAGACAGCAGAGCCGGCTTTGGCCGCGGTAGCGGGAAACTGCAGGTTTTCCGGCGTTTGCTGGAAGTCACCGTCAATGTGGTCCAGTTTGTCATCCTTGAAATACACGGTCAGTCTTTCCTGCACGCGCTCACCACCGCCATGCTGGAAGCCGTAGACATAGTCCCAGCGGTTCTGGTTGAAGGTATCGCGCACCAGCGGTGTGCCCAGGATGAAAGTCACCTGGCGTTTGTTGAGGCCGGGACGCAACTGGTCAACCTGCTTCTGGGTGATGATGTTGCCTTGCGCAATATCGATGCGATAGACGCCGGGAAATCTCAATGAATTGGTTGAGCCGCAGCCGCCGACCAGGCAGGCGCCACTCAGCACCAGCAACAGGGTGGCCCCTCTGGCAGTTGTGAAAAAGGTTCTGGCAAAAGCAACAGTGGTCAAAAGCATGTGTGAGGTCTTGGTGTAAGCCTTGATGGCAGCCTTGATCGAAACAGGCATGTGAAACTGCGGTTGTGGCTTTGTGGTGTGGCGATGTGCGGGCATAATACTCGAAAGCTTTGCCTGGTGTCAGCCACGCAGCAAAGTCGTGAACCCGCCATCCCCAGGATTTGAGGTAACTATGCCCGGAGAAAGCCAGGAACTGCGCAAGGCCGGCCTCAAGGTCACCCTGCCCCGCGTCAAGATCATGCAGATACTGGAAAGTGCCCCTGATCGCCACATGAGTGCCGAAGATGTGTACAAGGCCTTGCGGGATGCCGATGAGGATGTGGGGCTTGCCACCGTCTATCGCGTGTTGACGCAGTTTGAGACGGCGGGCCTGGTGATGCGCCATCACTTCGAAGGTGGCCACAGTGTGTTTGAGATGACTTCAGACCATCATCACGATCATATCGTCTGCACCAAGTGCGGCAGGGTGGAAGAGTTCCTGGACGAGCTTATCGAAGAACGCCAGCAACTGGTGGCGAAGCAGAAGGGCTTCACCGTCAGTGACCATTCGCTGTATATCTACGGGTTGTGCAAGAACTGCCAGTCCTGAGCATTTTTGTTGGGCAGAAAGTTCAGCTGGCCAGCAGTTCCTCGGCATGCGCCAGTGAATTTTCTGTCAGGGCATCACCCCCCAGCATGCGGGCGATTTCCCTGATACGTTGCGGTTTGGCAAGCTCCACCAGCGATGTAGTGGTGTTCTGCTTCACGGTCATCTTGCTTACCAGCAAGTGCTGATGGGCTTGTGCGGCCACCTGCGCCTGGTGCGTCACACACAACACCTGTCCGCGTTTGCCGAGTTGCTGCAACAGCTCACCCACGGCCTTGGCAGTGCTGCCACCAATGCCCACGTCCACTTCGTCAAACACCAGCGTGGGTATCGTGGTGGTCTGTGCGATGACCACCTGGATTGACAGGCTGATACGTGACAGCTCACCACCCGAGGCGATTTTGATCAGCGGTTTGGGCGGCTGGCCCGGATTGGTGCTCACCAGAAATTCGGTGGATTCATTGCCGCCGGCTGCCGGCGCGCGTTTCGGATCGCTGTTGAGGGCAACCTGGAATTTTGCGCTGCCCATGCCCAGTTTCGCCAATTGGCCATTGATGGCTTTTTCCAGCTGTAAAGCGGCTTTTGCGCGTTTGGTGCTCAGCTCGCCGGCCTGTTGCCGATAGTTGTCCTGCATGGCTTTGAGTTGTTGCTCACGCACGGCGATCTCTTCATCACTGACATTGAGCAGCTTGAGTTTGGCAGCCAGTGCCTGCGCGTGCAGATGCAGCTCGGCCGGCGGCACCCGGTGCTTGCGGGCCAGATTGTGGATGGCCCCCAGCCGTTGATCGATTTCTTCCAGCCGCGCCGGATCGGCTTCAATGCGGGAAGCCGCCTTGTGGATCACGGAGCCGGCTTCTTCCACCTGGATCAGGGCGGCCTGCAGCAAGGTCAGCGCTTCCTGCAATTGCGGATTTTCGAATGGCAATGCTTCCAGCACGCTGCAGGCGCGGCGCAGCGACTGTTCGAGATTGAAATCATCATTGTCGGTACACAGCCCCGTCACTTCCTGCAGCGACGCCAGCGCGGCATCGGCGTGACTGAGCAAGCTGTGTTCATTTTCCAGTTGCGCCAGTTCGCCGGCGGCCAGATTCAATTCACTGAGTTCCTTCACCTGATAGCCCAGCAGCTCCACTTGCGCGGCATCATCGGCGCTGCGGTTTTTCAGCGCTGCCAGGTCGGTGGAAAATTGCCGGATGGCCTGTGCTGCTGTTTGTACAGAGGCAGCCAGCGCCTGCAGGCCGCCAAAGCCGTCGAGCAGCCGTTGGTGGGTGGCGACCTTCAGCAAGGACTGGTGTTCATGCTGGCTGTGGATGTCGATCAACAGCTCGCCCAGCAACTTCAGTTCGGCCAGGCTGGCGCTTTGGCCGTTGATGTAGGCACGGGAACGGCCGTCGCGGGTCAGCACCCGCCGCAGGATGCATTCACTGCCTTCGAGCGGGAAGTCGTGCTCCTGTAGCCAGGTGTGGGCGTCGTCATCGGCAGCAATGCTGAAGGTGGCACTGATGTCGGCCCGTTCCATACCGGCACGGATTACATCCTGGTCAGCCCGGTCGCCCAGCGTAAGGCCGAGCGCATCCAGCATGATCGACTTGCCGGCGCCGGTCTCGCCAGTAATGGCGGTCATGCCGCTTTGCAATTCGAGGTCGAGCTGTTGGACCAGGGCAAAATTCTGGATGGCGAGATGGCTGAGCATGGACTCTGGGGCTGAATGGGTAGATCTGTCCGGATTGTAGTACAGAAAATTGCAGGCAGGGATTGAATCAGAGCTTGAATCCGGGCTGCCTCACCCCCATATCGCGGCAAATCCTGCAAGTGTGAAGGAGCTGTACCCTGATGACCGACCAACAAAACCAGAATCCAGACCAGGAACATTCAGGCTCCGGGCCGGCCTCCACCGCCAATCAGCCCGGTGTCGACGATCTGGCCGAAAAAATCCAGGAAGCGGTAAATGCCGCATTGGCAGAGCAGCGCGACAGCGTGCTGCGAGCCCAGGCAGAGGTGCAGAACATGCGCCGCCGCTGTGAGGCAGACATCGAAAAAGCCCACAAATTCGCGCTGGAGAAATTCAGCAATGAACTGTTGCCGGTACTCGACAACCTGGAGCGCGCGCTCGGTGCCGTGCCCGAGGCCCAGAAAGACCAGGTCAAGGCCCTGTATGAGGGGGTGGAGCTGACCATGAAGGGTTTTCTGGAAAGTCTGGCCAAGTTCAACATCAAGCCAGTGAATCCGCGCGGTGAGCCGTTCGACCCCCAGTTCCACCAGGCCATTGCCCAGTTGCCCAACTCCTCAGTCGCGCCCAATACCGTGATGGAGGTGATGCAGAAGGGCTACACGCTGCATGGACGGGTGCTGCGGCCGGCGATGGTGGTGGTTTCCAAGGCGGGTTGAACGATTTTCACTTGAATTTGTAAAGACCGCACCAACATAAGGGGCAAGCAAGGCTTAACTGGCGGGATCAGGCAGCCGAAACTCACCTTTCAACCAGAATTGCAGTAACCGGAGCAGAGACATTATGGGCAGAATCATTGGCATAGACTTGGGCACCACCAACTCCTGTGTGGCCATCATGGAGGGCGGCAAAGCCAAGGTTATCGAGAACGCGGAAGGGGATCGTACGACCCCGTCCATCATCGCCTATACCGAAGAAGGCGAAATCCTGGTGGGCCAGTCGGCCAAGCGCCAGGCAGTTACCAACCCGAAAAACACGCTGTTTGCGGTCAAGCGCCTGATCGGTCGCCAGTTCAAGGACGATGTTGTCCAGAAAGACATCAGCATGGTGCCCTACAAAATTTCCAAGGCTGACAATGGCGATGCCTGGGTGGAAGTGCGTGGCGACAAGATGGCACCACCGCAGATCTCTGCCGAAGTGCTGAAAAAAATGAAGAAGACCGCCGAAGATTACCTCGGTGAAAGCGTCACTGAAGCCGTGGTTACGGTGCCGGCCTATTTCAACGACGCCCAGCGTCAGGCCACCAAGGATGCCGGCAGAATCGCCGGTCTTGACGTCAAGCGCATCATCAACGAACCGACAGCCGCGGCGCTGGCGTTCGGCATGGACAAGCAGGAAGGCGACCGCACCATCGCGGTCTATGACCTGGGTGGCGGTACCTTCGATATTTCCATCATCGAGATTGCCGAAACCGACGGTGAGCACAGCTTTGAAGTGCTGTCGACCAACGGCGATACCTTCCTTGGCGGCGAAGACTTTGACCTGCGCCTGATCGATTTCCTGTCGGAAGATTTCAAGAAAGCCACCGGTATCGACCTGCACAACGATCCGCTGGCATTGCAGCGCCTGAAAGAGGCGGCTGAAAAAGCCAAGATTGAACTGTCGTCTGCGCAGCAGACCGAAGTGAACCTGCCATACATCACTGCCGATGCTTCCGGTCCGAAACATCTGGTGGTCAAGCTGACCCGCGCCAAACTGGAAGCATTGGTGGAAGACCTGATCAACCGCACCATTGAGCCGCTGAAGATTGCACTCAAGGATGCCAAGCTGAGCGTTGGCGAAATCAGCGACGTCATCCTGGTGGGTGGTCAGACCCGCATGCCGATGGTGCAGCGCAAAGTGGCCGAATTCTTCGGCAAAGAAGCGCGCAAAGACGTCAACCCGGATGAAGCCGTGGCGTTGGGTGCGTGCATCCAGGCTGCAGTACTCTCCGGCGAAGTCACCGACGTATTGCTGCTCGACGTTACTCCGTTGTCACTGGGCATCGAAACCCTCGGCGGTGTGGCCACCACGCTGATCGAGAAGAACACAACGATTCCTTGCAACAAGAAACAGACTTTCTCCACTGCCGACGACAACCAGCGCGCCGTGACCATTCACGTGGTGCAAGGCGAACGCAAACAGGCTGCGCAGAACAAGTCACTCGGCCGTTTCGACCTCAGCGACATTCCGCCGGCTCCGCGCGGCATGCCGCAGATCGAAGTAAGCTTTGATCTTAACGCTGACGGCATCCTGAACGTGTCAGCCAAAGACGTGGCCACCGGCAAGCAGCAGAGCATCGTGATCAAGGCCTCCAGCGGTCTCACCGAAGAAGAGATTGCCAAGATGGTGCGCGATGCCGAATCGCATGCGGCCGATGACAAGAAATTTGAAGAACTGGTCACCACCCGCAACCAGGCGGATGGTTTGATCCATGCCACCAAAAAAACCCTGACCGAAGCCAAAGACAAGGTTGAAGCCGGCGAGAAAGAAAAAATCGAAGCCGCGATCACAGCCCTCGAAGCCGTTGCCAAAGGCGACGACATGCAGGCGATCAAGGACAAAACCGAAGCATTGACGCAAGCTGCCTCGGGCCTGGCCCAGCGCATGTATGAAGAAGCCGCCAAACAGGGCGGTGCCGGCCCCGGCGCTGCTGCCGGTGCTGCAGGCGGCGCAACCGGCGGCAAGAAAGCCGGCGATGACGCCGTCGATGCCGAGTTCGAAGAAGTAAAAGAAGACAAATAAATTTCAGACCTGTCGAAACTGACGCTGAAATTGAGAGCTGAAGGCAGGTAGAAGGTTTGTGCGACCGTCGGAGGCCATGGGTGAAGCTGAGCGTTTGTAAAGCGCAGCTTTACGCGAGGCTGAACGACACTCGGCAGAGCCGAGTGGCTGGAGGGAAGTAGGTATTTTCCACTAGCTTAGCGTGTCGCAGAAACCTTCTACCTGCCTTCGGCTGTGCGCTATTTTGTAGTTATAAAAATTTGAAGAAGGTTGGTGATCCATGGAAAAACGCGATTATTACGAAGTGCTCGGCGTCCCCAAAGGCGCCTCCGAACGGGACCTGAAAAAAGCCTATCGGCGCGTCGCCATGAAGTTTCACCCCGACCGCAACTCCGACGACCCTGCCGCCGAAGCCAAATTCAAGGAAGCCAACGAGGCCTATGAAGTGCTGTCCGACAAGGACAAGCGCGCTGCCTATGACCAATACGGACACGCCGGTGTCAATCCGCAGATGGGGGGCGCCGGTGCAGCCGGTTTTAGTGACATTTTTGGCGATATTTTCGGCGATATTTTTGGTGGCGCCGGCCAGCGCCGCAGTCATGTGCAACGCGGTTCTGATCTCAGCTACACGCTGGAGTTGTCGCTGGAAGATGCCGTGCGCGGCACCAATGTCAAAATCCGCATCCCGACCCGCATAACTTGCAAAACCTGCGACGGCAGCGGGGCCCGCAAGGGCTCAACTCCGGAAAACTGTGCCACCTGCGGCGGCGTGGGTCAGGTTCGCATGCGACAAGGGCCGTTTTCGGTGCAGCAAACCTGTCCGCGTTGCCAGGGTGCCGGCAAGACCATCAAGGATCCTTGCGCCACCTGTCATGGACGCGGCGCGGTGCAGGACAACAAGACCCTGTCAGTCAAGGTGCCACCGGGTGTGGATACCGGTGACCGCATACGCCTGACCGGCGAGGGCGAGGCAGGCACCCATGGCGGCCCGCCGGGTGATCTGTATGTGCAAATTTCAGTAAAAGATCATGCGATCTTTACCCGCGAGGGTCCCGATCTGCACTGCGATATTCCGATCAGCTTCATGGATGCCGCGCTCGGCGGCGAACTGGAAGTGCCCACACTGGATGGTCGCGTCAAATTGAAAATTCCACCCGAAACCCAGACTGGCAAACTGTTTCGCCTGCGTGACAAGGGCGTAATGCCGGTACGTGGCGGCGCCGCCGGCGACTTGCTGTGCAGGGTGGTAGTGGAAACTCCGGTCAATCTGACCCGCCGCCAGCGAGAACTGCTTGCCGAGTTCAAGGAAATCGAAGAAAGTCAGGGTAGCAAACAGAATCCCCGCAAAACCTCGTGGTTTGACGGGGTGAAAAGTTTTGTCGATTCACTGAAATCCTGACCCTTTTCGAAAAAAAGGAATTCCAATGTTACGCATAGCCATTGCCGGCGCCACCGGGCGCATGGGACGGATGCTGGTTGAAACTGTCAGCAAAAATTCGGCCTTGAAGCTGGGAGCAGCCTCCGTGCTGCCCAATGATCCTGCGCTGGGCAAGGACATCGGCACGCTGTGCGGACTGGCGCCGCTGGGCGTTGTTACCGTCGCGGATTTGCACAAGGTGCAGGACCAGTTCGATACCCTGATTGATTTCACCGGCCCTGCTGCCACGCTTGAACACGTAAAACTGTGTGCCGATGCCGGCAAAATGCTGGTGATCGGTACCACTGGCTGTACTGATGCCGACAAACACAAAATTGCTGAAGGTGCCAAACGCACCGCCATTGTGTTTGCCCCCAACATGAGTGTCTCCGTCAATCTGTGCTTCAAATTGCTGGAGATGGCCGCCAGCATCATCGGCGAAGACTCAGACATCGAAATCATCGAAGCCCATCACCGTCACAAGAAAGATGCGCCGTCCGGCACCGCACTGCGCATGGGTGAAGTAATCGCCAACCAGCTGGGCCGCAACCTGAAAGACGTGGCGGTCTACGGCCGTGAAGGCGTGACCGGCGAACGCGACCGCAAGACCATCGGTTTTGCCACCATCCGTGCCGGTGAAATCGTCGGCGATCACACCGTGCTGTTCGCTGCTGACGGCGAACGGCTGGAGATCACCCACAAGTCCAGCAGCCGCCTGCCGTATGCAACGGGAGCACTGCGGGCTGCGCAGTGGCTGCAAGGCAAGCCGGCAGGTTTGTATTCCATGCAGGATGTCCTGGGGTTATAGACCGCAAATACGTGGCTGTCCCTGTCAGCAGGCTGAGGGTGACAGTCATCGGCGTCTTGAACACAGGAAATACTCAGCTTCGCAGGAAGGTGATAGCCTTGTGCTTTCTGGACCGAAGCGATGGAAGCGCCAAATGAGGCCTGCTCGAAAATCCGGTTTGAACTTTCTGGTGATGCTGACCTACGTCAATGCCTCACTGGCCCAGAATGGCACCTTCACGCCAGTGGGCAGCGTGGTGAATTACGATGCCGGCTTCCGCTGTGCAGTGCCGTTCTGGAGGACGACCGACCTCAATCTGGACAATCGTCGGGATATAGTGCTCGGCATGACTCCCACCACCACGTTCACCAGCGTATCGACACCTGGCGAGCTGACGATCTGGACCGGGCAGCAGGATGGCACGCTACGCGAGAGCACAGCCAGTATGTTCTCAGGCAAGATCACGGCGGCCTATAACTTCACCCAGGTGAACGTGGCGGATTTCAATGGCGATGGCCGGCCGGATATTTTCGTGGCCGACAGCGGCGTCGATACCTATGCCAATGGCGTGCCGGTGGGACCGTGGCTGGGATCGACTCCCAAGCTGGCGCTCAGCAGCGGCAGTACGCTGGTGGATACCAGTGCCACGCTGAGCAATCTACCTTCCGTGTTCCTGCATACCAGTACGCTGGCCGACATCAATGGCGATGGTTTCGTCGATGTCTATGCCGGCTCGATTTCGGCGGGCACCAACAACACGCCTTATCTGTTGATCAACGATGGTCACGGCAATTTCACGCGCAACCAGTCGCGGTTGCCGACTATCGTCACCGTATCGGGTTCCACCGGCACCGTTACCCAACCCGATGGCAGCAAGATTGGCGCGGGTGAAGCTTTCACCGGCTCACTGTTCATGGACTACAACAACGACAAGGCGCCGGACCTAGTGCTGATGCCGCAAAACGCGGCACCGAACGGCCTGTTGCTCACCAACGATGGCACTGGTGATTTCAGCAAGATTGCGCCGATCAATCTTCCTGCGGGGCTTTATGGTGGTGGTTACGTCAAGTACGTGACGAACTCCGATGGTTCCACCGCGATAAGCCAGGGCAAAGGTACCGTGGGGCTGGACACCCAGGCCGTCGATCTCAACAACGACGGCTACCTGGATCTGGTGGCGATCGAAACGGTGGTCGATCCTGCGAATAACGTCTATTACAAAGGCGGCAAGCTGCAGATCCTGATCAACCAGCAGGGCAAGGGTTTCGTTGACGAAACGGCCAGCCGTGGCGCACCGGGCTTCGATGCCACCATCAACTACGACAGCTACCACGGCACGCTGACGGTGTTCGACATCAATGGTGACGGCGCACCCGATCTGATCGCCGTGCGCGTGGCGCCCACATTCTACGAGTACCATGTGTTCCTGAATGATGGCAGCGGACACTTCACGCGTGCCACTCTCGCCGGTTTGCCGCAGCAGGGCTTCATCGTGCCGCTCTCGACCAAGCCGGACGAACCGGTCCGCGTTGCAGCCTTCAATACCGTCAACAAGAAGCTGGTGCAGACAGCGGGCGGCTCGGTGTCCAGTTGTACGTTGAGCGAGCAGGTCTATCAGTCGTCGGTCATCCCGATCCAGCATGTGAACAAGTCCAGGGACGAGTGTTTGTTCACATGGGGTGAACTGCATTATCCCGCCTACGTTGCGCCTGCCGGCAGCCAGACTACCTCAGCCGCCGCCTACAATTACCGCTACTACACGCAAAGCCATTCTTACCTTGGCACTTCGTC
This sequence comes from uncultured Gammaproteobacteria bacterium, assembly GCA_903837345.1. Taxonomy (GTDB): domain Bacteria; phylum Pseudomonadota; class Gammaproteobacteria; order Pseudomonadales; family Pseudohongiellaceae; genus CAILUG01. The sequence continues at coordinate 18,788 of CAILUG010000037.1, forward strand.
GGCAGACAATCATCTCTACTACATGGGACCATTGACCAACAATGTATTGAAGGACCTCGGGCTTGCGTACGACTGGTATGTTTCCGCCGGATGCAGTTAACCCACTGTAGAAGGGTCTCTTGGCCTGGCATGACTCTGGCACCAGCCATAAACCTTCTTTCTCGCGGGTAGAGCAATTGGAACTCGGTACCTGGATAACAAGACAAACCACTATCAGCGCGCATCATCTTTCGCGTGCCATTTCCGCCAGCGGGCTTTGCCGCGAACGCGTTGAGTTCGGTCAGCGCGTGATACCTGCGCGCGGCTCGGTGCTGGCTTCACGCGTCATTGCCAACTGGGATCCCGAGCCGGACTACTTTTTCCATTGGGTGCGTGATGCAGCGGTGGCGATGCGCGCGGTAGCCGATCTGGTGAAGATGGTTGAGGATCCGGCTGAACAGCAAGCCTGGCACCAATGCTTTCACGACATGGTGGAATTCAGTCTGGCGATTTCACGCGAGCAACTGGTCAAGCAGCCACCGGCTGATTACCGCCAACGCACCCAGCGCAATTGCCGCCGCTTCCTGCGCACGCAGACCCGGCTCAACAGCCTGCATGGCGACAAATTGCTGGCTGAGCCGCGCTTCAATCCCGATGGCAGCATCGATTTCCTGAAATGGTCGCGACCGCAACTGGATGGTCCGGCGTTGCGGGCCTTGGCCTGTCTCGCGTACCTGGCCGATGGTGGCACGCGGACGCCGCAGTTGTTGTCACTCTTGCAAGGCGATCTTGAATTCACGCTGCGGCAGGCTGGCCGCCGCAGCATAGGGCCGTGGGAGGAGCCGCACGAGTATTCCCATCACTACCATGTCGCGCTCGTACAGCTGGGTGCATTGGTGCATGGCCGTCAGTTCGCCGGTGCCAACGCAATGCAATGGCAACGTGCCGAACGCAAGTTGCGCGCCGGACTTGAGCTACATTGGTCAGCGCAGCAGCAGGTGTTCACCGCGATCCGCACCACAAAGAGGAATAACGAAAGCAACAAGATGGAGTTGGAGGCAGTCGGCGCAGAGCAACTGGTCGATGCTGCCATCCTGCTGGCGATCATGGAAGCTGATCTGCCGGAGCTGCCGCACAGTGTGCTGGATCCACGCGCCGCTTCAACGCTGGCTGCACTGGAGCACGCGTTCTCTGCGGCCTTTCCCATCAACCACAACCGGCCGCAGGGACTCGCGCCTGCACTCGGTCGTTCACTGGCGGACAACTATTTTGGTGGCGGCGCGTGGTATGCCACTACGCTGGGCGCAGCGGCATTCTGTTATCGCCATGCCGTGGCCGAACCTGGTACTGCCGCGCACTGGCTTGCGCGCGGAGATGCGTGGATGGCGACCGTCAGATGGATGACGCCGGCCGACGGCTCTATGTCGGAACAAGTGGATCGCGCGACGAAGCAGCCACGCTCGGCGCAGCATTTGACCTGGAGTTATGCTGCGTTCGTGTCGGCAGCGCGGCTGCGCACTATTGCTATCGAAAGTGGAACTTGACTGCACCGGTGGTCTTGCCAAAAGGAAGGCCAGGTTGGAACCGCTGATGACCAGGCTCAAATAATAAGCTGACAATGCGGCAGGAAGTTGGTTACCGTTGGTGCAGGGACTTTCAAACCACCACGCACCGTATTTGAATATGGGACACCTGCAACCACCACGACTGCCCGTACGGGCGCTGGCGCTGTTTCTTGGCTTGACGCTGGCCGGCATGGCCAGTGCGCAACCGCCACGCGGGCCTGCGCCGCAAACACCGCCGCCGCGCAATGCCGAAGGCCGCGTCATTCTCGGGTCGGTACCGGGCAAGGTCGGCGCGTGGGAAGGCTTCGGCACCCGGCCCATGCTCACCTTTTTCGACAAGGTGCCGGAAGGATCGCTGATATCGATCACTCCCTATATCGACGTGCTGAAGATGAAGGACATCTTCCCCAAGATCAACGTGAGCGAGGTGCCGTTCCAGCCGTGGGCGCGCGCCTTGTTCGAAGCGCGTTCACGCACCCGCTTCGAACCTTACACCCGCTGCAAACCCTCACCGGGACCGCGTGCAGTGGCCACTGCCTATGGTACCCAGTTCGTGGAATTCCCCGCGATGAACAAGATCTACATGTTTCCGGTCGGTGGTCCGCGTCACTATCGGGAAATCTGGATGGATGGCCGCCAGCATCCTGATTCGCCCAAACCCACCTACCACGGCCACTCCATCGGTCATTGGGAAGGCGATACGCTGGTGGTGGATTCGGTGGGCTTCAACGAGAAGATGTGGTTCGACGCCGAGGGCTCGCCGCATACCAACCAGTTGCACTTGATCGAGCGCTTCACCCGTCTCTCGCAGCAACGGCTCAAGTACGAAGTGACCATCGACGATCCGGGTGCCTACACCAGGCCGTGGTCGAGTGGCTTCTACATGGATTGGACCGACGGCGAAAGTTTCCAGTTTGTCTGTCAGGACGACAACCAGGCCAGTGAATTGATGGTCGGTACCAAGTACGACGCCATCGATCGCCGTCAGGACATCTTTCCATGAAACTCCGTTGCAGGGCTGACTGATGTTGTTGCGACAACGCTTATTGCTGCAATGCTTGCTGGGGATTTGTGCTTCGTTGACGGGCACGCTGGTATGGGCCCATCACGGCGTTACTGCCAAATTCGATCCTGCCCGCCAGCAACATGTGCAGGGCACTGTCATTCGCATCGACTGGGCCAACCCGCACGTGCACTTGTTCCTGCGCGTCAACGATGCCGGCGTGGAACTGCCGTGGTACATAGAGCTGGAAAGTCCGCAGTTGCTGGAACTCAATGGCTGGAACGAGCAGAGCGTGAGTGTGGGCGAAGCCGTGGAAGTCACCGGGCCGCGCGCCCGCGATGGCAGCCGCCAACTGTGGGGAGAAAGCATTAAACAGGTCGGCAAACGCGATGCCTTGCTGACCACGACCCGCTATCCCACGCTGTTGAGCAGCATTCGGGATACTCCCGCGCAACCGACGCCGCGCTGGCCCGATCACACACCCATGCTCAGTGCGCCTGCCGGACATTCCGGCTACTGGGTCCCCACCCGCACCACGTTGTATGAAGATGGCGTCAGTGTGGCGATGGCGGCCAACGGCCAATTGAACAACATTGCCGATGCCGCCAAGGTGGCACCACTGCAGCCGTGGGCCCTGGCGCTCTACCAGTTCCGCCAGCGCAACTTCCTGCGCAGCGATCCCACCTTTTTGCTGTGCCGCCCACCATCCGGGCCGCGCAATTTCCTCAATCCCTACGGTATCCAGCTGCTGGAAGACAAACCGCTACAGCGCGTGTTCGTCATCGCCGGCGACGGCAACAATGACTGGTACCTTATTTACACCGATGGCCGCGCCCTCGACAGCGAAGCCTACCAGCTCGACGCCGGCAACCTGCTGTACAACGGCCGCAATACGGCACACTGGGACGGCGACACGTTTGTGGTCGAGGTGGAAGGTTACAACGAACGGTTCTGGTTGCCTGGCGGCTTGCCGCACAGCGAGCAAATGCACGCAACAGAAAAACTGACGCGCAGCGACTACAACACTCTCAAGCTGGAACTGACCATCAATGATCCTGCGACCTACACGCGGCCGTGGAAATCAAGCTGGTCGCTCAAATGGCTGGAAGGGCAGGATCCGCCCGAGCATTACTGCCAGGACAACCGGCTGTAGTGCAGCAAGTTGTCCTGCCTTCGTCGATCCTGTCGCGTTGAACTACGGACGCGCTGGCGCACCCGCACCACCGGCCGGCGGTGGACGCACGGCGTTGGTGTCATTGCGGAAGCGTCCGACATAAGCCGCCTTGGCGACCACCTTGCCCTTCATCGCTGCCAGCAAATCGGGACGATCGCCAGGCATGGCCGGCAGATCGAGCTGGGTATTCAGCGCGTAGAACTCGAACACGTAGTGGTGGTAGCGCGGACCATTCGGCGCGCCCATGCCGGTGTAACCACGGCCGCGGCCATTGACGGTGCCTTCCGGCAATTTGCCTTCCTCGATCTGGATCATCGGCGGCGTCACCGCAATATTCCACGCCAGCCAGTGCAGGTTGTCATCGGGGTTGTTGTTACCCGCCACATCGAGGTCGTGCAGGATGACGGCGATGCTCTGGGCAGTGGGCGGGATGTTGCTGATCCTGAAGTCCGGCATGGTGTTGGTGCCGTACATCGAATACTTGAGCGGCACGATGCCGCCGTCCTCGAACGCCTTGCTCTCGATCAGCAGCGGCACCAGCGGAGCACGTGCCGCGCCGCCTGCCGGCGGACCTCCTGCGGGTGGCTGCGCCAGTGCAGAGGTGGTCATTGCTGCAAACAGCAACAGTGCTGCGCCTTTGATGAATTTGCCGGGCATGTCAGTTCTCCTTTGATTTGCGCATTTAAGTACTAAACTCTCCGATCAACTGCTGAAGTGCGGACTGAAGAATCCCAGCTTCTTCAACGACTCCTGCACTTCCGGTGCCTGCATGAAGAGCGACCACAGCAAACCTGAGCGATGGTTCTCGATCATCACCAGGATGGGGCCCTGATCGATGGCGAGTTGTCCTTCCGCCACCCAGCCGGTGACGGGGCTGAAGGAATCGCGGAAACCCAGCGGCGTCCACAGCTCGGCACCACGCCTGAGCAAAAAGTGCCGCAGTGCGCGCATCGACTCTGCCGGTGCATAGGGCATGGAGCTGATGGCAGCGGTAAGCGCAATAGTGCCGTGATCGTTGTCGGGTGAGAAGGCGTCGTAACCTTGTTCGCAATCGCAGGCGCTAAGGCCCCAGCAGTCAGCGCTATAACCTTCGAAGGCGTTGGGATTGTTTACGCAATGAGTCCAGTTGATCAGCGTGTGCGCGCGATTCTGCGCGAAATAATCGGCGTAGCGGTCCTTGAGTCCGCGCGGGTCGAGGCCGAGAAACGAATAGTGCGAGAAAAACAGCGGGCCGCCGAAGGGCGGGCCCAGCGGCAGTTCGATGTCGTAGTAGCGTTTGCCATTGGGGAACGCAGGGCTTGCGGTCCAGCCCTGGTGATAACACTCGACAGGTACGGCATGGGTGGGCGACGCACACGCCAGCACATAGACTACCAGTGCTTCGTTCCAGCCGGTAATGGCGTGGTTCATCTTCCACTCGTGACGTGGGCTCCAATGCCAGTACAGCGGGCCCTGCGCGCCACGCGCATGCCAATCCCATTCGACGCCGCGCCACAGCTGGTCAATCGCTGCACGCAAACCGGTTTCTTGCGCAGAAGCTTCAGTGAAATATTCACGCGCGCACAACAGTCCCATCATCAGGAAGGCTGTCTCCACCAGATCGCCGCCATCGTCGAGGTCGGAAAAGGGAATGGTCTTGCCGCTGGTGCCGTGCAGAAAATGCGGGAACACGCCGTGATAACGCTCGGCTTTGCCGAGAAACGTGACGATACGGGCAATGTGTGCATGTACTTCAGTGCGCGACAGGAAGCCGCGTTCACTCGCAGCCAGCAACGCCATCACGCCGAAGCCGGTGCCGCCGGTGGTGACGGTTTCCAGATAATCGTAGTGGGCCTTGTTGCTGCGCTCGCGCGCCATGCCACTGACCGGATGCGCGAATTCCTGGAAATAGGCCAGCGTGCCGCGCTGCACCTGGTCCAGCAACAAATCATCGGCATTGGAGTGCGCTTGTCCCGGGAGGTCTTGCTGATTGCCGGCATGTGATTCAGTGCTGTGCATGGACATTCCCTGTAGTCGGTGAATCCAGCCATTCGATGGCAACTTCCAGTTGGGTCAGTGAACTGCCGCCCACACGCAGCGTGAAGGTGCCAGGTTCGAAAACCTCGTCGGGCTGGCACAATGAAGTGCCAAGGAAGTAGCGGAAAGCGTCGATACCAAGTTCGAAAAGCACGCTTTGCCGGGCGCCGGCTGCCAGTTCAACCCGCCGGAAATCCTTCAACAGCTGCACCGGTCGCGAACGGTGCGCCACCGGATCACTGACATAGAGCTGGACGATTTCAATGCCCGCGTGTTGGCCGCAATTTTGCAAATCGACGGTGAGTTGCAGCGTGTCGTCACTTCCCTGCAACTGGTTCTTGCTGACACGCAGGTTGGAATATTCGAAACGGCTGTAACCCAGCCCGTGGCCAAACGGATACAGTGGAGTATGCGCACCTTCGATGCGGCAGGCCGTGGTGAATTTGCGAAACACATGCTGACCTTGCGCATCGACCTCACTGTCGCCGGCAACATCGACGCCGAGTCGATCGCGCGGGCGGCCGGTCGGTGCTTCGGCATAGTAAACGGGGCATTGGCCGGAATCGCGCGGGAAACTCATCGCCAAACGCGCCGAGGGATTGACCACACCATAAAGCACGTCGGCAATGGCCGGTCCGGCTTCACTGCCTGCAAACCAGGTATGCAGCAGGGCATTGGCATGACCAGCTTCCCATTCCAGTGCCAGTGGACGCCCGCTCATGGTGACGATCACCAGCGGCTTGCCGGTGGCATGCAAGGCTGCCAGCAAACGCTGCTGGTTGTCGGGCAGCGTCAATTGCGTACGTGTCGATGATTCGCCCGTGTGTTCTTTCGCTTCACCGACACAGGCCACTACTACATCGGCGCTGGCGGCCAGCGCCACTGCTTCGGCAATCAATGCGGCAGGAGCGCGCGGATCAATGAAGAAAGTCGGGCCGAACACATTCAGGCGAGCTGCGATGTCGGCATCATCGACGATGTTGGCACCTGCGGCATGCGTCACATTGCGCTTGGCCGCCACGAATCCTTCCAGCACCGTGATGCTGTCGGCGCTGCGCGCTGCCACGGCCCAGGTGCCCTGCAAATTTTCACGATTGTTGGCCAGCGGACCGATCAATGCGACTTTGGTAGCGGGTGACAATGGCAGCACGCCGTCGTTTTTCAACAGTACACAGCAATGCGCCGCAGCTTTGCGCGCGAGTTGGCGATGGGCAGGTGCGCCGGATACGCGCGTGCGAAGCTGTGGGTCGAGTCCGCGATACGGATTGTCAAACAGGCCCAGTTTCATTTTCGCCTGCAGCACGCGCCGGCAGGCGTCATCAATCGCTTTCACACTGATGCGGCCGGCGTTGACCAGCGCCGGCAAATGCCGGAAATACGCCTCGCTGACCAGATCGATATCGACGCCGGCAGTGAACGCCAGCAGCGCGGCCCCGGCAAGGTCGGCTGCCACGCCGTGATGAATCAATTCCAGGATCGCGGTGTAGTCGGATACCAACAGTCCCTTGTACCCCCACTGCTGACGCAAGAGTCCATTCAATAGTTCGCTGTGCGCGGTGCAGGGAATGCCGGCCAGATCATGAAAGCCTACCATGATGGCGGCGACACCGGCTTGTACTGCTGCCTTGAACGGCGGCAGTACCACGTTATGCAGACGGTAAGGAGTCATGTCCACGGCGTTGTAATCACGGCCACCCTCGGCAAATCCGTAAGCTGCAAAATGCTTGGCACAGCTGAGCAGGTGGTCTGTCTGCGCGGGATCGTTGCCCTGGAAGCCTTCCACCATGGCGCGTGCATAGATGCTGCCCAGCAGCGGATCTTCTCCGGGACTTTCGGCGCAGCGGCCCCAGCGTGCATCACGCGATACATCCAGCATGGGTGCCCAGGTCAACGTAATGCCTTCTGCCGTCGCTTCGGTGGCGGCCACGCGTGCGGTGGTGCGAATCAGGTCTGCATCGAAGCTGCCGGCCAATGCCAGCGGTAACGGGAAAATGGTGCGATGGCCGTGGATGACGTCCATGGTAAACAACAGCGGAATCTTCGTGGCCGACTGCTCACAGGCGATTTCCTGCCAGCTGCGCAATTGTTCAAGCGCCGCGCCGCCAGCCAGGCCGCCCACTTGTCCGAGGGCGATGCGCTGTTCAATGTTGCCAACGCCGGTACCGGCACCCGTGGTGTCGCCACCGCCAGCCAACGGATGGTTGAACTGGCCGATCTTCTGCAGCAGCGTCATGCTGGCCAGAAGTTGCTCAATGAATACATCGGGCTGCTGCTGTGTCATGTCACTTTCCGTTGTCATGGTCAGTGCCGGCAGGCGCTTTGGGTCTCGGCACGAAGAAGGCAGTAAAGGCGCGGCCAAACCAGCTATTCAACTTGTTCTGCAGACTGGCTGACGGATAGTCTTGCTGTCGATCGCCCAGGTGTGCTCCGGCAGGCGATATCTTGAGTTGCAGTTGCCGGTTGTGAAATTGCAAAAGACTGGAGCGATGTCCGATGCTGACCAGCGTGGACTCTTTGAGCTCCTGCTCAAACAGGCTCATCACCCGCGCCTGGCTTTCGCGATCCAGTGCGCTGGTGGCTTCATCCAGAAACACCCATTTGGGCTTTTGCAACAACAGCCGTGCAAATGCCAACTGTTGCTGCTGGCCCTGCGAAAGCAGCCGGTCCCAGCGCTCGTCCATTCCCAGCGATTCCACCAGTTCGTGCAGGCCAACGCGGTCAAGCGCAATGCCGGCTTCCTCCAGTGTGAACTGTTGGGGTGGATCGGGATAACACACCGCTGCTTGCAGCGTGCCAAGCGGAAGATAGGGGTTTTGTGGCATGAACATCATCTGCTCACGCGGTGGCAGCAGGATGGTGCCATGGCCCCAGTGCCAAAGCCCTGCGATGGCACGCAACAGCGTGCTCTTGCCGACTCCGGCGTCGCCGATAATCATGACCCGCTCGCCTGCGCTGATTTCCGTGCTGGCATCGTCAATCACGACTTTGCCGAATGCACCAAGCACAGTCACATGTTCGAAGGAAAGATTGCCGGCAGGATGCAAGCCCAGCGTGATTTTTTCCAGACCGGCATGGACTTGATCAATTTCGTTCAAGGCCCGGTCAAACACCGCAACCCGGTACAAGGTGGCGCGCCAATCTGAAATGGAGGCGGCATTGTCGACAAACCAGCGCAAACCTCCCTGTACCTGGTTGAAGGCGCCGATCACCATCATCAAGCCGCCAATGGTGAGCTGGCCTTGCAGGTAGCCAGGCATCGCCACGATGGTAGGAACCACGATGGCCAGCCAGCCATAGCCGGAAGTGATCCAGGTCAGTCTTGACAATGCAAAGATATATTCACGGGTGATTTGCAATACGTCGTCCAGTGCCCGGTCGAGATTGCGGCGCTCACCGGCTTCGCCACGGGAAAAAGCCACTGCTTCGGCACGCTCATTGACCCTTACCAGCCGGTAGCGCAGCTCGGCTTCGCGGGCATAGCGGGTGGCGTCGAGTCCGATCAGGCGGCGGCCCACCAGCCAGGTCAAAAACGAACCCAGCAGTGCGTAAATCACTGCGCACCACACCATGTAACCGGGAATTGCGACATGCACACCGGCAATATCAAACGCAACATTGCGCGACAATTGCCACAACACGCCGATAAAGGTCACCAGCAACAAAACGTTTTGCACAAATCCGATGCCGAGATTGGTGGCAAGCTCGCTGAGATGGCGGGCGTCCTCCTGCATGCGCTGATCGGGATTGGCGGCTACCTCGCTGGTGGCTTCCAGCCGGAACGGGCGGCCATTGGTCAGCCAGGCGTCGAACAAGTGGTGGGTGAGCCATTCGCGCCCGCGCAATTTGATGGTTTCCTGCAGCCAGGTTTGTGCAACCACCAGCACCAGCAGGACCGCGACAATGCCAAGAAACACGAGGAGCTCTTGATGAATGCCGGGGATATTGCGTTGCTGGATGGCATCAAAGAATGCGCCATTCCAGCGATTCAGCCCGACTTGCCCGAACATGATGCCAATGATCACCAGCAGGATTGTGCCAAACAAAACGGCAATGGCCTTGCCTTGGGGTGAGGACAAAAGTCCAGTGCTGACATCCAGCAAATCCTTCAGTACGGAGCTGGAGAAAGGTGCAGCCGCCAAGGCATGCGGTTCCAGTGGAGCAGCCGGGATCTGTGGCCTGGTATCTGCAATCAGGGGCTGGTTGATCTTGCTGGATGCAGGCCCGGTACCAAGCGCCATGTGACAATTTCCTTTGGACAGTTTAGTGTTGCGAGACCCGTTTGATGCCAGGCAAACCGCATCCTATGTTTGTCAATCCGGCAATGCAAACCCCGATGGATACTTATGAAAACCATTTACATGACAGGGAAACAGACTGGCTGGATGCGCTTGCTATGCGCAGCGCTCTTCAGTTTGGCGACACTTGCCGCACAGGCCGCAGAAAAGATCATCATTACCGGTGCATCCGGCGGTTTCGCGACTGAAACCATTGAGGCGTTGCTGGCGCGCGGCGTCAAACCTGCGGATCTCATCCTGGTGACGCGTACGCCCGAAAAAACGCCGGAGCTGCAGCAGCTGGCGGCCAAAGGCGCTGCGGTACGCAAAGGCGATTTCAACGATCCCGCTTCGCTGCCGGCGGCATTTGCCGGTGGCAATCGTATTCTGGTGATCAGCACCAGCGGCGGCGGTGATCGGGTGGCACAGCACACCAATGCCTTTGTTGCTGCGAAGAAGGCGGGTGTGCGGCAGGCGTTGTACACCTCTTACGTCAATGCCGATGACCCAACGCCGTTGTCGCGGGATCACAAACTGACCGAAGAAGCGCTCAAGCAGAGCGGCCTGCAATACACCATTTTACGCAATGAGATTTATGCCGACCGCATGGTGGAAGAGGGTGCACGCGCCATCGCAGCGGGTGAACTGGCAAGCAGTTCGCCCGACCGCCACGGGGCACCGTTTGTCCGCAAGGATGGAGCAGCGGCCGCCGCAGCCATCCTGACCACAGCTGGTCATGAGAATCTTACTTATGACATCACCGGGCCTGAACTGGTTTCCGACCGCGATTTTGCTGCCATCCTCACCGAGATTACCGGCAAACCGGTAAAGGTCATCGTGCGGCCGGTCAATCCCGCCTTCGGCTCACCCAAAGAGGGGCATGTGAGCGGCGTAATTGAGCAGCTGACCGGCAAAAAGCCCACCTCTGTGCGCGAATTATTGACAGCCAACAAGGACAAGTTGCTCAGTGGTGCCCCGCCGCGTTAATGCAGCGGGAGACACTGGCCGCAATCGTTATTTCAGCGTCGCAGCAATCTGCCTGATCTCGGCAGCAGTATGGTTGCCCGAAAGCGGCATGTCGGCACCGGGAATGAGATGTTTGCCCATGGCAAGGCCGCCCACCACCACCGGCTCAAAGCCGATCTCACGCACCAGCATTGACGCCAGCGCAACCGCACCAGCATCGTCACCGCACATGGGTACGCCCAGCAGGTCGCCAGTCCGGTTGGCGTTGGGCGCCAGGCTGGTGTAGCCGATGGCATTGAAGGCGCGCACGATTTTGGCGCCCGGCATCAGGCTCGCGAGATAAAGTCCTGCGCCCATGGCGCGCGCTTGCGTGCCCACTTCCCCGTCGCGCGGCACGATGGGATTGGAAACGTCCAGCACCAGTGCTTTCGCAGCCAGTGCTTTGCCGTGTTCCTTGACGAGGTCGGGGATTGCGCCATAGGGCACCAGCAGCACCACCACGTCACCAAATGCCACCGCTTGTGCCACAGTGCCGGCACTGGCGTTGGCGCCGACACCGGCTACCAGGTCCTTGAGCTCTTCGGGATGGCGGGTGGAGAACATGATTTTGTGGCCGGCCTTGGCCCACAATTTGCCAAGTTCACTGCCCATTTTGCCGGCGCCGACAGTGGCGATCCTGAGCGGCGCCGCGGCGGCATTAACCGAAAACGGCAGGGCCGCAACCAGCGCAGCAGCTCCGCCCATCATCAGCACTTCGCGACGTGATCGCGACTGAAAACGCTTGTTCATGGTGTCTCCCCCAATCCGGATGTGCCGCCCCGTTGACGGCGTTGCGCCTCGATTGTATGCAATCCCGCACGCCATAACCATGTTCCGCAAAAACAGTACAACTTTGCATGGACAAGCCACGAAATTTTTACATAGAATGCCCGCTCAGTATGAAAGACACTGAGACAACAACCCAAAGCGGCAGAATCCATAAAAAAGCGGAATGAGCGACAAGCATTCCGCTTTTTTTTAGGCCGCAGATTCAGCGGCCTGCCACCCTGCCTGCAGGCGGTTGTTCCAGGAAGTCTTCAACTCTTTTTATCCTTGTGTCCCGTGACCTTCCGCTTTGTAGTGGCGGTTGCTTGCGGCCCTTAAAGAGGAGCAGATCTTGGCAACCCGTGCACAACCTCCTGTCCCCACAGCAGCCCTGCTGGTATTGGCTGACGGATCCACTTTTACCGGCAAGGCCGTGGGGCAGAGCGGCCTCAGTGTCGGCGAGGTGGTGTTCAACACCTCAATGACCGGCTACCAGGAAATTCTCACCGATCCTTCCTATGCCGGCCAGATCATCACACTTACCTACCCGCATATCGGCAACACCGGCACCACGCCGGAAGATGACGAATCCGGCAAGGTGTGGGCCGCAGGCCTGGTAATCCGCAACCTGCCGCTGATGGCAAGCAACTTTCGCAACCAGCAGGATCTCGACAGCTGGCTGAAAGAGCGCAATGTGGTGGGCATCCACGACATCGACACGCGTCGCCTGACCCGCATCCTGCGTGACAAGGGCGCCACCAATGGCTGCATCTATGTCAGTGAGGAAGTCGCCACCAATCCGGAAGCTGCCAAAGCCAGGGCACTGGCAGCGGCTCGCGCCTTCCCCGGGCTGGTCGGCATGGATCTGGCGCAGAAGGTCACTTGTGCCAAAGCCTACGAATGGAAAGAAGGCACCTGGCAACTGGGCAAAGGCCACAGCACACCCCCAACCGGCAAGCATCATGTGGTGGCCTATGATTTCGGCATGAAGATCAACATCCTGCGCATGCTGGTGGATCGCGGTTGTCGCGTCACCGTGGTGCCTGCCAAAACCTCTGCCAGCGAAGTGCTGGCGATGCAACCCGACGGTGTGTTTCTCTCCAACGGCCCGGGCGACCCGCAACCTTGCGATTATGCGATCAGGGCCATCCAGGAATTCCTGCAAACCGATCTGCCGATTTTCGGCATTTGTCTGGGCCATCAGTTGCTGGGCCTGGCCTGTGGTGCCACCACCGCGCAAATGAAACTCGGCCATCACGGTGCCAACCATCCGGTGCAAGAGCTCGCTACCGGCAAAGTGTTCATCACCAGCCAGAACCACGGCTTTGCCGTGTACGAGAACACCTTGCCCGCCAATGTGAAGGCGACCCACAAATCACTGTTCGACGGCTCGCTGCAAGGCATCCACCTCACCGACAAGCCGGCTTTTGGCTTTCAGGGTCATCCGGAAGCCAGCCCGGGGCCGCAGGACATCGCGCCGATATTTGATCACTTCATAGAACTTGTAGAGCAACGCAAAGCCGCACGCTGATTAACCGGACAACGCCATGCCAAAACGCACAGACATCAAAAGCATTCTCATCATTGGTGCCGGCCCCATCGTGATCGGCCAGGCCTGTGAATTCGATTATTCCGGCGCCCAGGCCTGCCAGGCACTGCGGGAAGAGGGTTATCGCATCATCCTGGTCAATTCCAATCCGGCCACCATCATGACCGATCCCGACATGGCGGATGCGACCTACATTGAAGAAGTGAACTGGCAGACCATCGCCAAGATCATCGAGAAGGAACGTCCGGATGCAATCCTGCCGACCATGGGCGGACAGACTGCGCTCAACTGTGCGCTGGCACTGGATCGTGAAGGCATACTCGCCAAATACAATGTGGAGCTGATCGGCGCCAAGAAAGACGCGATCAACAAAGCCGAAGACCGCATGCTGTTCGACCAATGCATGGTGGAAATCGGTCTCGAAACGCCGCGCCATGAACTGGCACATTCCATCGAAGAAGCATTCGCGGTCCAGAAAAAACTCGGGTTTCCCTGCATCATCCGTCCGTCCTTCACGCTCGGTGGCAGTGGCGGCGGTATTGCCTACAACCTGGAAGAGTTCGAGGAAATCTGCCGGCGCGGGCTGGATCTGTCACCCACCAATGAGCTGTTGATCGATGAATCACTGATCGGCTGGAAGGAATACGAGCTGGAAGTGGTGCGCGACACCAAGGACAACTGCATCATCATCTGCTCGATTGAAAACCTCGACCCGATGGGCATTCATACCGGCGATTCGATCACGGTGGCGCCGGCGCAGACACTGACTGACAAGGAATACCAGATCATGCGCAACGCCTCGATTGCGATCCTGCGCAAGATCGGTGTCGAGACCGGCGGTTCCAATGTGCAGTTCGGGGTGGATCCGGCCAACGGCCGCATGGTCGTGATCGAAATGAATCCGCGCGTGTCACGTTCATCGGCGCTGGCGTCCAAAGCCACCGGTTTCCCGATTGCCCGCGTTGCCGCCAAACTGGCGATAGGCTTCACGCTGGACGAGCTGCGCAATGAAATTACCGGCGGCATCACGCCGGCTTCATTCGAGCCGAGCATCGATTACGTTGTGACCAAGATCCCGCGTTTCACGTTCGAAAAGTTTCCGCAGGCACAGAACCGTCTCACCACGCAGATGAAATCAGTGGGTGAGGTGATGGCGATTGGCCGTACATTCCAGGAGTCGATGCAGAAGGCCTTGCGTGGTCTGGAGATCGGCATTTGCGGTTTCGACCCGATTCTCGATTTTGAAACCAGCGATGCCGACAAGCGTCTGCGCTGGGAATTGAAAGATGCGGGTGCTGACCGCATTCGTTATGTCGGTGATGCCTTCCGCCATGGCTTGAGTGTGGATGAAGTGCACGAGCTGACCCGCATCGATCCGTGGTTCCTGATCCAGATCGAAGACATCATCATGGAAGAGCAGGCGCTGTCGCAACTGACACTGAGCCAGCTCAATCGTGACCTGATGTGGAAGCTGAAACGCAAAGGATTCTCCGACCAGCGGCTGGCCAAGGTGCTGGGAGTGAAAGAACAGGCCGTGCGCGAACTGCGCCATGCCATGGACATCCGTCCCGTCTACAAGCGGGTGGATACCTGCGCTGGCGAATTCCGCTCCAGCACTGCCTACATGTATTCCTGCTATGAAGAGGAATGCGAAGCCAATGTCAGCAACCGCGAAAAAATCATCGTGCTGGGCGGCGGTCCCAACCGTATTGGTCAGGGCATTGAATTCGATTATTGCTGTGTACATGCGGCGCTGGCAGTGCGGGAAGAAGGCTATGAAGCCATCATGATCAACTGCAATCCGGAAACAGTATCCACCGATTTCAATATTTCCGACCGGTTGTATTTCGAACCGGTGACGCTGGAAGATGTGCTGGAAATTGTCCACCTCGAAAAGCCGAAAGGCGTGATCGTGCAGTTTGGTGGTCAGACTCCGCTCAAGCTGGCGACCAGTCTGCACAAACTGGGTGTGCCCATCATCGGCACCTCTGCTGATGCCATTGACCGTGCCGAAGACAGGGAGCGTTTCCAGCATCTGATCCAGAAGCTTGGCCTGAAACAACCGCCGAACAGCACAGTGCGCAGCCTGGAACAGGCGCTGACCGAAGCCATCAAGATCGGCTATCCGCTGGTAGTGCGTCCGTCCTACGTGCTGGGCGGCCGGGCCATGGAAATTGTCTACAACGAAGCCGAACTCAAGAAATACATCAATGAGGCAGTGCAGGTATCGAATGACAGTCCGGTATTGCTCGACTATTACCTGAATGCCGCAATTGAGATCGATGTCGATGTCGTCAGTGACGGTACTGATGTGATCGTGGGCGGCATCATGCAGCATATCGAACAAGCTGGCGTGCATTCAGGCGATTCCGCCTGCTCGCTGCCTCCCTACAGCCTGCCGAAGGAAGTGCAGGACAAAATCCGTCATCAATGCGTGCAGCTGGCCCGTGAACTCAACGTCATCGGCCTGATGAATTCACAGCTGGCATACCAGGATGGCGAGGTCTACATCATCGAGGTGAATCCGCGCGCATCCCGCACGGTGCCGTTTGTTTCCAAATGCATCGGCACTTCGCTCGCCAAAATTGCGGCCAAGTGCATGGCGGGCATCAGCCTGAAATCGCAGGGTTTCACCAAGGAAATCATTCCTACTTTTTATTCAGTGAAGGAAGCTATTTTCCCGTTCAACAAATTCCCCGGCGTCGATCCGATCCTGGGGCCGGAGATGAAATCCACCGGCGAAGTGATGGGCACCGGTGCAACGTTCGCCGAGGCTTACTACAAATCGCAGAGTTTTGGTGACCTGAACATCAACCAGCATGGTACTGTCTTCATCAGCGTGCGCGATGCCGACAAGGCTGCGTTGCCGGAAGTGGCGCGCAGTTTCCGCAATCTCGGGTTCCGGCTGGTGGCTACCAGGGGCACGGCCAAAATCATTGCTGATGCCGGGATTCCGGTCGAAGCTGTCTATAAAGTGATGGAAGGCCGTCCGCACATCGTGGACATGTTGAAAAACGACGAGATTGATCTTATCGTCAACACCACCGAGGGCCGACAAGCCATCGCCGATTCCGCTACGATACGCAGTACTGCATTAAGGCACCGCGTTTATTGCACCACCACGATAGCCAGTGCCCGTGCCGTATGCGAGGCGATGGCGTTTGGTGGAGCGATTTCCGTCAACAGCCTACAGGATCTGCACAAACTGCCGTGTGCCTGAAGCTGTATTTGAAAACAGGCATCGGTATCCGGATTTGACCCACACCAGCAAAACGACAAGACGGGATGAAGGATGCGCAGGGTTCCATTGACAGTAGGTGGTGAAGCACGTTTGCGTGCAGAACTGAATGACCTCAAGCTGGTGCAGCGTCCGCGCATCATCCAGGCCATCGCAGAAGCGCGTGCGCATGGCGACTTGAAGGAAAATGCCGAATATCACGCTGCCCGTGAACAGCAGAGTTTCTGTGAAGGCCGTATCCAGGAAATCGAGGGCAAGCTGGCCGATTCCGAAATCATCGACATCACCAGAATCAAGAGTACCGGCAAGGTGATGTTTGGCACCACCGTGAGGTTGCTGGTGGCTGGTGGCGATCGCAAGGTGGTGTACCAGATCGTCGGTGAAGACGAGGCCGACGTGAAGCTGGGCAAGATTTCCTACACCTCACCGGTGGCCCGCGCGATGATGGGCAAGGAAGAAGGTGACGAAATTGTAGTGAAAGCCCCCAGCGGCGACATCGCCTACGAGATCGACAAGGTTGAACATCTGTAGGGGCTGCATTGGCCCCGTTCTGTGCTATTTGACCAAAGCTGCGAAACGCACCAGATTGGACAGTTCCTTTTTCTGTTTCAGCGCAGCACGGTACAACAGTGCGATGTGGCCGGTCAGCTGGATCAATTCAGCCTGATGTGTCTTGCAGATGGCGTCGAGAATTTCCTGCTTCTCTGTCCGGTCTGTCGCATTGACGCGGATTTTTATCAGCTCATGGTCAGCCAGTGCCCGTTCCAGTTCGGCGGCGATGTTGTCGGACAGGCCATTGCTGATAATCAGCACCGGATTCAGTTTGTGGCCGATGGCGCGGAATTGCTTGCGGCTTTGGTTGTCGGATTTCATGGGTTGCATTGGCTCCAGGGTGGGCGTGCATTCTACTGCACTAGCCAGGGTACTGGCAGGTTGAGCTATGGCCAAATCGAGTAGCAGCAAGCAATGGCTGCAAGAACATTTTGATGATCAGTGGGTCAAGAAGGCGCGTGACGCGGGCTATCGCTCGCGCGCCAGCTTCAAACTGCTGGAAATCCACCAAAAAGACAAACTGCTCAAGCCGGGCATGAGAGTGGTCGATCTGGGTTGTGCACCCGGCGGTTGGGCGCAGATTGCCAGTCGTCTGGTCAAGCCGGGCGGAATGGTGGTGGCTTCGGACATTCTCGACATGGAGCCGGTGGAAGGAGTCCACTTTATCCAGGGCGACTTTACCGAAGAAACCTGCTTCAACCAGATCCTGGAAACGCTGAATGGGCAAGCCGTTGATCTTGTAATTTCGGATATGGCCCCCAACTTGAGTGGTATGAACGATATAGATCAACCCAAAGCCATGTATCTGGTTGATCTTGCAGTGGATTTTGCAGATAAAACGCTGCGCGAAGGCGGCGTTTTGCTGATGAAGGTGTTCCAGGGAGAGGGATTCAATGAATTATTGCAGCGATTGCGGCAGCAATATGCATCGGTTGCCAGCCGCAAACCGGAGGCCTCGCGTGCCCGCTCACGTGAGGTCTATCTGCTCGCAAAAGGGAAAAAAACATAAGCGATTGAGTGATTCAGCACACTTTCAGCTGACAGGGAGTTTGATAGGGTGAGCGTATTGCCGGAGTTGGTCGCAAAGCGGGGCGGACGGGCAATTTGTATGGGTTCGTGCCAGAATGTTGGCAATAACTCGCACGAGAGGCGGTCTGTGGTACGTATCACGGGTTTGGCGATGTTCGCACCGCATTGATATCGAGGTACAAGTCTTGAACAACATGGTAAAAAATTTGCTGCTTTGGGTGATTATCGCCGGCGTGCTGATGTTCGTGTTCCAGAACTTCAATCAGCCCACCCGCACCGATCAGTTGATCTATTCGGATTTCCTCCATCAGGTGCAGGATGGACATGTCAATGAAGTCACCATCAGCGGCCTCAATATCACCGGCACCCGCAGCGATGGGGCTGCGTTCACTACCTTGCGCCCCTATATCGAGGATCCCAAGCTTATTGATGACCTGTTGTCCCACAACGTCAAAATCCAGGGTGCCGAGCCTGAGAAGGAAAGCATCTGGATGCAACTGCTGGTAGGGGCCTTCCCGATCATCATCATTATTGTGGTGTTCATGTTCTTCATGCGCCAGATGCAGGGCGGCGTGGGTGGCAAGGGCGGACCGATGGCGTTTGGCAAAAGCAAAGCCAAGATGCTGAGTGAAGACCAGGTGAAAGTGACTTTTGCGGATGTCGCCGGGGTCGATGAGGCCAAGGAGGATGTCAAGGAACTGGTGGACTTCCTGCGGGAGCCTGACAAATTCCAGCGTCTGGGCGGACGTATTCCGCGCGGGGTGTTGATGGTTGGCCAGCCCGGTACCGGCAAAACCTTGCTGGCAAAAGCCATCGCCGGTGAAGCCAAGGTGCCTTTCTTCTCGATTTCGGGTTCCGACTTCGTCGAAATGTTCGTCGGTGTGGGTGCCTCGCGCGTGCGCGACATGTTTGACCAGGCCAAAAAACAATCACCATGCATCATATTCATCGACGAAATCGATGCAGTCGGTCGCCATCGTGGTGCCGGTGTTGGCGGCGGGCATGATGAGCGCGAACAGACTCTCAACCAGCTGCTGGTCGAAATGGATGGTTTTGAAGGCAATGATGGCGTCATCGTGATTGCCGCTACCAACCGTCCCGACGTGCTGGACCCGGCCTTGTTGCGGCCAGGCCGCTTCGATCGCCAGGTTGTAGTCGGCTTGCCGGATATCCGCGGTCGTGAACAGATCCTGAAAGTGCACATGCGCAAAGTGCCGATCTCCGAAGGTGTCATCGAATCGGTGATTGCGCGTGCCACCCCCGGATTCTCCGGTGCTGATCTGGCCAACCTGGTCAACGAAGCCGCCCTGTTTGCGGCGAGATCAGGAAAAAACCGTGTCACGATGGAAGAGTTCGAGAAAGCCAAAGACAAGATCATGATGGGTGCCGAGCGCAAATCCATGGTCATGTCCGACAAGGAAAAACTCAACACCGCCTATCATGAAGCCGGTCATGCCATAGTCGGCAGGCTGGTGCCAGAGCATGATCCGGTCTACAAGGTCAGCATCATTCCGCGCGGACGGGCGCTGGGCGTCACGATGTTCCTGCCGGAAGAAGACCGCTACAGCCACAGCAAACAGAGCATCCTCAGCAAGATCTGCAGCATGTATGGCGGGCGCATTGCCGAAGAGCTCACACTGGGATCGGAAGGTGTGACCACTGGGGCTTCCAATGACATCCAGCGGGCAACGCAGATGGCACAGAACATGGTAAAAAAATGGGGCCTGTCCGAACGCATGGGGCCGCTGCAATATGATGATGACCAGGATGAGCTTTTTCTGAGTCGTGGCGGCATGGGAGCGAGCGGCAAGACGCTGTCCTCGGAAACCACACGCATGATTGATGAGGAAATCCGCAAGATCATTGATACCTGCTATGGTCGTGCCAAGAAGATTCTTGAAGACAACCGCGACAAGCTTGAAGCGATGAAGGATGCATTGATCGAGTATGAAACCATTGATGCCGGACAGATTGATGACATCATGAATGGGCGCATACCGCGCAAACCGGCAGACTGGAATGACGATGTCCAGCGGCCTGGCAGGCCGGCAGGTTCTGACACTGCGGCACCCACGGTCGGCCCCAAGCCCACGCTGGGCAATCCGGCCTCCGAGCATTGATGGCGCTGGCAAGAGTTCTGACCAAATAGTCGGGAAATACAGCGTTTTTCGGAACTGATGGAATTTTCAGGAGCTCTGCGGAGCTCCTTTTCATTTGCAAGTCTTGAATACGAGTACATGGCTACCCATGCAATTCGGCAGCAGAACACTGGATGTCACAACCCCGCAGGTGATGGGCATCCTCAATATCACACCTGATTCCTTTTCGGATGGCGGCGAACTGTTCAGTGCAGGTCAGCTGCAGTTGCAGGCAGTGATTGACCGCGCCAGCGCCATGGTCAATGCAGGTGCCACCATGCTGGATATCGGTGGTGAATCCACCAGGCCGGGAGCCGTGCCTGTTTCTAGCCAACAGGAACTGGATCGTGTTTTGCCGGTATTGAGTGCGCTTGCCTCCCGCTTCGATGTCGTCTTGTCAGTCGATACCAGCTCTGCGCTGCTGATAACAGAAGCGGCCAGTGTCGGCGCCGGTTTGATCAATGACGTGCGGGCCCTGACGGGGCCTGGAGCGCTGGCTGCGGCGGCAGCCACCGGACTGCCCGTGTGTTTGATGCACATGCAAGGCTCTCCCGCCACTATGCAACAGCAGCCTGGTTACCGTGATGTAGTCCAGGAAGTCATCAGATTCCTGCAAGCCCGCGTCGATGTTTGCATACGAGGCGGAGTAACCGGCTTGCTGGTTGATCCGGGGTTCGGGTTTGGCAAAACCCTGCAGCATAATCTTGTCTTGCTGGCCCGGTTGCAGGAACTGCAGGTGCTGGAGCTGCCGATACTGGTTGGCATGTCACGCAAACGCATGTTGGGAGACATTGCCGGCAAGCCGGAAAAAGCGCGTGAAGCGGCCGGCATTGCTGCGGCTGTGCTTGCGATGCAGAATGGAGCGCGCATTGTAAGAACCCATGATGTTGCCGGCATGGTCGATGCAGCCAGGGTCTGCCAGGCAGTCAATTCGGCAGCGCAGCGCAACTGGCCGCCAGACGGTTGGAAGGAAAGCACATGAAAAAATATTTCGGTACGGATGGCATACGCGGCACGGTCGGTGAATATCCGATTACGGCTGATTTCATGCTCAAACTGGGTTGGGCCACCGGCAAGGTGTTCGCGGAGAAGGGCAAGGGCAAGGTGCTGATCGGCAAGGATACCCGTATCTCGGGTTACATGTTTGAGGCGGCATTGGAGGCAGGACTCAGTTCAGCAGGCATCGATATCAACATGCTGGGCCCTATGCCCACACCAGCCATTGCCTATCTCACGCGAACTTTCGGTGCGCAGGCCGGCATCGTGATCAGTGCCTCGCACAATCCTTATCAGGACAACGGCATCAAATTCTTTTCTGCTGATGGTGCCAAGCTGGATGACGAGATCGAGTCTTCCATTGAGAAAACACTTGAGCTTGATTTTGCGACCGTGCAGTCAAGTGCAATCGGCAAAGTGGTGCGCATCAATGATGCAGCCGGTCGTTACATAGAGTTCTGCAAAAGTACCTACAAGTCCGCTCACAAGCTCAAAGGGCTCAAGATCGTTGTCGATTGTGCAAACGGTGCTACGTACCACATTGCGCCCAATGTGTTCCAGGAATTGGGTGCGAAGGTAATTGCCATCAGCAACAAGCCTGATGGTTTGAACATAAACGAGAAATGTGGTTCCACCCATCCGCAGAATCTGGTTGCCGAAGTGGTTGCCCAGCAGGCTGACCTGGGCATTGCCTTCGATGGCGATGGTGACAGGGTGGTCATGGTGGATCATACCGGTGCGGTAGTGGACGGTGACGAGCTGCTCTACATCATTGCCAGCAGCAAATTTTCTCCTGCATCTGCCTGGCGGGGAGTGGTGGGAACCCAGATGAGCAATCTGGGTCTGGAGCTGGCACTGAGGGACAAGGGAATAGACATCGTACGTGCCAAGGTTGGTGACAGGTATGTCATGGCGGAATTGCAGTCAAAAGGGTGGATATATGGTGGTGAGTCTTCAGGCCACATCATTTGTCTGGACATGACAACTACCGGCGACGGAATTGTTGCGGTGCTGCAGGTACTGGCAGCCATGCAAAACCAGGGCAAATCGCTGGCTGAGATCAAGCGGGGCATGACCAAATTCCCGCAAGTCATGATCAATGTAAAAATGCCGAAACGTGAGCTGTTGGCGCACAGCTCTGCGATTGCTGCGGCCCTGAAGGATGCAGAGTCACGTTTGGGCAGTCGTGGTCGCGTGTTGCTGAGACCTTCCGGCACCGAACCGTTGGTGCGTGTGATGGTGGAGGGGGAAGACGCCGCGCTGGTTGCCATACTGGCCAACCAGCTGGCAGACGTGGTCAGGCAGCAAGTTGGCTGAGACCATGCCGGCGCTGCGTTCCTTGCTTGTACAGGTCTTCTTGGTTAGACTTGCCGGCCTTTTTACAGGCACAAATTGCGAATCAGTGAACTCATGAAGCGCACTCCTTTGGTGGTCGCCAACTGGAAGATGCATGGCCAGAGTGAATGGATAAAACATTACATCCATGAGTTCGTAAAGGCCGTTGGCAAGCCAGGACAGTGTGAAATTGTGCTGTGTCCGCCATTCGTGTATCTCTCCCAGCTTCAAGTCCTATTGCGGGAAACCGGATTGGGAATGGGGGCGCAGAATCTGCATGATTCGGAGCAGGGGGCCTTTACGGGTGAAGTATCCGGCCCCATGTTGAAAGAGATTGGCTGCTCTTATGTAGTGGTTGGACATTCAGAGCGTCGCAGGTTGTTTGGCGAGACAGACGCACAGGTGGCGGCCAAATTTGCGGCTGCCCGGCTTTACTCGCTGGTGCCCATACTTTGTGTGGGCGAGAATGAGGCGGAACGTGCAGCTGGCACCACTGAGCGTATAGTGCAACGCCAACTGGATGCAGTGCTGCATGTTTGCGGAATTGATGCTTTTGCAGGTGCGGTGATTGCCTACGAACCGGTATGGGCAATAGGAACCGGGGTCACGGCGACTCCGGCGCAGGCGCAGGCAGCACACGGGTTTATTCGCAATTATATTGCGAGCCACAGTGAGGCAAGCGCCGGCAGCATGAGAATACTGTATGGCGGCAGTGTGAGAGCGGGCAATGCTGCCGAACTTGCACAGCAGCAGGACGTTGACGGTGCACTGGTTGGCGGCGCCTCGTTGGCAGCAAAAGAATTTCTGGCGATTTGCGCCGGATTCACGGGTTAAAGAGCAGGTAGCAGGTAAAAATCGTTATGCAATCGTTGATTATCATCGTGCATGTGTTGTCAGCAGTAGCCATCATCGGGCTGGTGCTTATCCAGCATGGCAAAGGCGCGGACATGGGAGCGTCATTTGGCAGTGGTGCCTCGCAAACCATTTTCGGCAGTGCCGGTAGCGGTAATGCTTTGACCAAATCCACGACCTGGCTGGCCATGGTATTTTTTGCAACCAGTCTGGGACTCGCCGTGTTTGCCAAGCATCAGGCTGCTGAAGGCGTGCAGGTAGAATCATTGCTGGCCAATCCTGACGCAGCAACTGTAGCACCTGCTCCGGCAACCGCTTTGCCTGCGCCCGCAACAGACAAACCGGCAGAAGCTGCAGCCGCAGTGACTCAGCCGGCAACGAATCAGCCAGCAAACAGTGATACAGCAGCTCCTCAGCAAGCGGCCGAAACTCCGGCTGCAACGACAAAAGCTGTTGAGCCTGCCAGGCAAACAAAGGAAAATTGAGTTTTGGCCCAAGTGGTGAAATTGGTAGACACGCTATCTTGAGGGGGTAGTGACTTCGGTCATGCCGGTTCAAGTCCGGCCTTGGGCACCATTCATGGATTCTTTCCCGGAATTCATTCTTTTTAAAGTATCCTTTTATTGACCTCACGGGGGACGCTACATATAATCCGCGCCCTTGCCGGATTAATCGGATTTATTGCGGGGTGGAGCAGTCTGGCAGCTCGTCGGGCTCATAACCCGAAGGTCGTAGGTTCAAATCCTGCCCCCGCTACCAATACCATCCCCACTAGCAAGCAGGGTTGGAAAAGCAGGCAACTGCAAGCAGTGCTGGTCATGCAGCACTGATAATAGAAGGCCCCTACATGGGGCTTTTTGTTTGGTGCTTCTTTTTTAGGCCTGAGCGCAGGGCGCTCAGGGGCTGAGGGCTCCGGGTTTGAGCGCAGGGCGCTCAGGGGCTGAGGGCTCCGGGCTTGAGCGAAGGACGCTCAGGGGCTTAGGGCTTAGGGCTCCGGGGTTGCAAGAGTTGTGCATGAAAGCAGTTGAATCGAAGTGGGCCTGGTGCCCATTTTTTGTTTGTACGGAATGGTGATATGGCGACAAAAGCCGAAGTCATCCAGAAGATGATAGAGCCGGTGATCAATGCACTTGGCTTGCAGTTGTGGGGTGTTGAATACCTTGGGCAAGGTAGGCATACCCTGTTGAGAATTTTTATCGACAAAACTGGCGGGGTCAATGTTGAAGACTGCGCAGAGGCCAGTCGCCAGATCAGCAGCATTCTTGATGTGGAAGATCCGATCAAGGATGAATATACACTGGAAGTAAGTTCGCCGGGCATGGACAGGATTCTGTTCCGCGCTGATCAATACCGGATGTATGTGAATTCGAAACTGAAGATTCGTCTGGGCGGCAACGCCGGCGGACGCAGAAACTTTACCGGCACCCTGCAGGAAGTGGTCGGAGCTGGCGAGGATGTTGAAATAATTGTGAAGGTGGGTGAGAAGGCTGGAGAAGAGATTCTCAAATTTCCGCTCCATACCATCGAGAAAGCCAATCTGGTGATTGAGGATTGATCCAGACAGTAACCGGATAAAATATTTTTTGCGGGATTGATGCAGGTAAAAGCATATGAACAACAAAGAAATTCTTTTGGTGGCAGATGCCGTATCCAACGAGAAAGGCGTGTCTCGTGAAGTCATTTTCAAGGCGCTGGAGTCGGCATTGGCATCCGCGACCAAGAAACGATATCCGGAAGAAGAGACCATAGATTGCGAAGTGATCATTGATCGCAATACCGGCAATTACGAGACCTTCCGCAAATGGACTGTTGTAGCCGATGACCAGATGGCAACCCTGGGCTCCGAATTCACGATTGAAGAAGCGCTTGAAGTTGATCCCGGCCTGAAGGTTGGTGACGTGCACAGGATCAAAATCGAAAATGTCGAGTTCGGCAGGATTTCGGCACAGACAGCCAAACAGGTCATTGTGCAGAAGGTCAGGGAAGCGGAACGCGAAATCGTCGTAAATGAATATATAGGCAAGATCGGCAAACTGGTGGCGGGTACTGTCAAGAAAGTCACCAGGGACAATGTCATTGTCGATCTGGGCAACAATGCCGAAGGCTTGCTGCCGCGCGAAAACCTGATTCCGCGCGAATCATTCCGCATCAATGACCGTGTGCGTGCGCTGTTGACGGAAGTGCGGTCGGAAGCACGTGGTCCGCAATTGCTGCTGAGTCGCACTTCTCCGCAGATGCTGATTGAACTGTTCAAGATTGAAGTGCCGGAAATTTCCGAAGAAATCATCGAGATCAAGGCTGCGGCCCGCGATCCTGGCTCACGCGCCAAAATCGCGGTGAAAACCAATGACAAGCGGATTGATCCGGTTGGAGCCTGCGTTGGCATGCGTGGTTCCCGTGTGCAGGTTGTATCCGGCGAGCTGGCCAATGAACGTATCGATATCATCCTGTGGGATGACAATCCGGCCCAACTGGTGATCAACGCGATGTCGCCTGCTGAAGTGGCCTCCATTGTGGTCGATGAAGATTCGCACACGATGGATGTGGCAGTTGCCGAAGAAAACCTGGCGCAGGCCATTGGTCGCAACGGCCAGAACGTGAAACTGAGTGCAGAGTTGACCGGCTGGGCCATCAATGTGATGAGCGAAGAAAAGGCAGCCGACAAGCTGCAGGCAGAAAGCTCAACCATCATCCAGACCTTCATGCAGGCTCTGGACGTGGATGAAGAAGTGGCAGACATATTGGTGCAGGAAGGTTTCACCAATCTGGAAGAAATTGCCTATGTGCCGATAGAAGAGCTCGCAGAGATACAGGATTTCGACGAAGAAATTGCCAATGAATTGAGAAACCGGGCCAAGGATGCACTGTTGACCCGCGCCATTGCTTCGGAAGAAGAGATCAGCAAGGCTGGTATTGCCGATGATCTGCTCAATATGGAAGGCATGGACAACAAGCTGGCGCTGGCCATGGCCGGCATGGGTATCAAGACCATGGAAGATCTCGCTGAACAGGCAGTCGATGACCTGATGGTGATAAAAGGCATGGATGAGGTAAAAGCAGGGCAGTTGATCCTGACTGCCAGGGCGCCCTGGTTTGCCTGAAATGAATCATCGCAACAACTGATGGCGACGACTGGTCGGGATCATGGTAAGTGCAGGAGTGGCAGAGGAAAATAGATGGCTGATTTAACCATACAAGACTTGGCCAAGATGGTTGGGGTACCGGTTGAGCGCTTGCTTGAGCAAATCAAGGAGGCGGGTCTTCCGCAAACTGCCGCTGCCGATCCGATCAACAATGACCAGCGCACCAAGCTGCTCGTGTTCCTTAAAAGTCGCCATGGCGACAATTCGGGTGCAGAAACAGCTCCTGGCAAAATCACGCTTAAACGCAAAACCGTAGAAACACTCAAAACTTCCGACAATCAGGGACGCAGCAAAACTGTCAGCGTGGAAGTGCGCAAAAAACGCACTTACGTGAAGCGCAGTGTCGAGGAAGCGCAGAAAGAAGCAGCAGAAAAAGAAAAACTGCTGGCAGAACAGAAAATCCAGGAAGAAGCCGATCGCAAAGTCAGGGAAGCGGCCGAAGCCAAACAGAAACTCGAAGAAGCTGCACGCCCAAGTACCGGTGCTGCCTCGCGAGAGCGACCCAAGCCTGGTGCGGAAACCAAGACTGATGCGAAGCCGGAAGCGCGTACTGACGTCAAAGGTGACTTCAAGAAAGGCACTCTGCGCAAAGAATCCAAAGCTGGCGATGATGATGACGGCAAAGGCCGCAAACCCATCTCCAAAAAGAAAGACAAGGTCCAGGATCCGAAGAAATTCACCAAAGTCCGTTCCAGTGACGATTTCGTTCTTGATGCTGACGAGCTCGAAGGCGGCGCACGCTGGCGCGCCAGAAAGAAAATCAACCAGCCCAAGCAGCACCAGTTCGAAATGCCTGCCGAATTCATAGCGCGCGAAATAGAAGTGCCGGAGGCAATTACCCTGTCCGACCTGGCCATTCGCATGTCGATCAAATCAGGCGAACTGATAAAAGCCTTGATGAAAATGGGTGTAATGGCTACCTTGAATCAGGTGCTGGATCAGGATACTTCAGTGCTCTTGGTAGAAGAGCTCGGCCACAAAGCCAAACCCATATCCGCAACAGCGCTGGAGGATGATCTGGCCATATCCGTCAAACATGAAGGTATGGAAGTTCCCCGCGCACCGGTGGTGACCGTGATGGGCCACGTGGATCACGGCAAGACCTCATTGCTTGATCGCATCCGCAAAGCATCGGTTGCTGCGGGTGAGGCTGGCGGCATTACCCAGCACATCGGCGCCTATCATGTGCAAACTCCGCGCGGCATGGTCACTTTCCTCGATACCCCGGGCCACGCTGCATTCAGCGCGATGCGCTCACGCGGTGCCAAAGCCACCGATATCGTGATCCTGGTGGTTGCGGCCGATGACGGTGTGATGCCGCAGACTGAAGAAGCCATTCAGCATGCGAAAGCAGCCAATGTCCCGATTGTGGTCGCCATCAACAAGATCGACAAGGAATCAGCCGATCCCGAGCGTGTAAAAAGCGAACTGGCGAGCAAAGGTGTGCTTCCCGATTCGTGGGGTGGCGATACCCAGTTTATCGAGGTGTCAGCCCATACCGGCAAAGGCATTGATGAATTGCTCGAAGCAATTTTGCTGCAGGCAGAATTGCTGGAACTGAAAGCAATCATCGACTGCCCGGCCAAAGGTGTGGTGATCGAATCCAGTCTCGACAAAGGCAGGGGTTCGGTTGCAACCGTACTGGTGCAGAGTGGTTCCCTGAAATTGGGAGACATCGTGCTGGTCGGCCACGAATACGGCCGCGTCAGGGCCATGCTGGATGAAAATGGCAAACAGATAAGCCAGGCCGGCCCGTCCATTCCGGTCGAAATTCTCGGCTTGAACGGCGCACCGGAAGCCGGCGACGAATTCCTGGTGGTAGAGAGCGAGAAAAAAGCGCGGGAAGTGGCAGAGTTCCGTCTGCACCGCTTCCGGGAAATCCAGTTGGCGAAACAGCAGGCAGCCAAAACCGAGTCCATGTTTGCCACCATGGGCATAAGCAACAAGAAAATTCTCAATGTGGTGCTGAAGGCGGATGTACGCGGCTCGCTGGAAGCCATCATGTCGACACTGGCCGGACTCGGCAACGAGGAAGTATCCGTCAATGTTGTGGGTTATGGCGTTGGCGGCATTTCCGAAACCGACGTGCAACTGGCGGAAACTTCCAAAGCCACCATCATCGGCTTCAATGTGCGTGCCGACAAGGCAGCCAAGGCACTCATTGAGTCGGCTGGTTTGCAGTTGCGTTACTACAGCATCATTTACAACCTGATCGATGACATCAAGGCGGTACTTGGTGGCATGCTGTCGCCGGAAGTCAGGGAAGAAATTCTCGGCGTGGCCGAAGTCAGGGACATCTTCAATTCACCGAAATACGGCGCAATTGCCGGCTCGATGGTGGTTGAAGGTACCATCTATCGCAACAAACCCATTCGCGTGCTGCGTGACAACGTGGTCATCTATGAAGGTGAGCTTGAGTCACTGCGCCGCTTCAAGGATGAAGCTTCCGAAGTGCGAAGCGGCATGGAATGCGGCATTGGTGTGAAAAACTATACCGATGTGCGTGTGGGTGACAAGATCGAAGTCTACAACCGTACCAAGGTTGCCCGAACCCTCTAATGTCGGTCCATAGTCCGGACTCCGGTCCGGCTTGACTGCAGGTTGCTCTCCCCATGCGAAAAGTATCCAATCGTATCGACAGGATCGGAGATGTGATCAAGCAGGATCTGGCGCGGTTGATCCAGACCGAATTGCGTGATCCACGCCTTGGCATGGTCTCGGTCACCGGTGTGGAGGTGAGTCGTGATCTTGCCCATGCCGATGTGTTTGTCACCGTGCTGGGAGCAGAACCGAAAGCTGCAGTTGCAGTGCTGGAGAAGGCCAGCGGTTTGCTGCGCAGTTTCCTGGCCAAGCAACTACAGTTGCGCGCCACGCCAAAACTCAAATTCCATTACGATGAATCGGTTGAAAAAGGCCGGCATCTGTCGTCTTTGATCGATCAGGCTCTGGAAGCCGACAGCCATTTCGAAAAATGAACGGCGCCCGGACATGCGGGCGGTGAAATCAGGAAAGTTTGGCAATGACTTCAAAATTCCCGGTAAACGGCGTACTCATTGTAAACAAGCCTGCCGGGATTTCCTCGAACAAGTGTTTGCAAATTGCCAAGCGTCTGCTCAATGCTGACAAGGCCGGGCATACCGGCAGCCTGGATCCCCTCGCCTGCGGTGTATTGCCGCTGTGTTTCGGGGAAGCCACCAAAGTGGCGCAATATCTGCTCGATTCCGACAAGACCTACCGCACGATTGTGCAGCTGGGTATCAAAACCGTCTCGGGTGACCGCGATGGCGCAGTAACGCAAACACGGGAAGTGCCGGAATTTTCAAAGGACAGCATTCTGGCGGTACTGGATGAATTCAAGGGCACCATCACGCAACAACCATCGATCTATTCGGCGCTGAAACAGAACGGGGTTCCGCTTTACAAACTGGCAAGAGCCGGCAAGGAAATCATCCCCAAATTCCGCGAAATAAGCATTCATGAACTGGATCTGTTGCGCTGGGAAAGGCCGGAACTGGAACTGCGTGTCCGCTGCAGCAAAGGCAGCTATATCCGCACTCTTGCCGAAGACATTGGAGAGAAGCTTGGTACCGGTGCCCATGTAATATTTCTGCAAAGGGAAGCGGCGGGTCCGTTTGACCTGTCCAACAGCATCACACTGGAACAGCTTGAATCGATAGTGACAACCGGAGCAGCCTTGCCCGCCAATGTACTGCTGCCTGTCGATTTGCCATTGCAGCATTTGCCGGCCTTGCATTTGAACCAGGCAGAAACACGACGCTTGCAACAGGGACAAGTGGTCATCCTGGTTACACCTGAGGCTGACGGCATCAAACGGGTATATTGCGACTCTGTCTTCATCGGGATCGGTGAAGTGAAGGCAAACAACGGACTCAGCGCCAAACGCCTGCTCAGTTACACAACAACCGTGTGATCCCCGTCATCCGTGTTTTGCCTGCTTGTTTGCATGCAAAGGCGGGTGCATGACTTTTTTCAAATACTGCCCTGTATACGAGTGTGGCATTTCTATGAGTTGCTCAGGCGTGCCTTTTGCAATGATTTCGCCACCACCATCTCCACCTTCGGGGCCCAGATCCACGATCCAGTCGGCAGTTTTTATGACATCAAGATTGTGTTCGATGACCACGATGGTGTTGCCTTCATCGCGCAACTTGTGAAGTACGCCCAGCAACTGTTTGATGTCGTGAAAATGCAGACCGGTAGTGGGTTCATCAAGAATGTAGAGAGTCTGGCCGGTGTCACGTTTGGACAGCTCGCGCGCCAGCTTGACGCGTTGTGCTTCGCCACCAGACAAGGTGGTGGCTGATTGTCCCAGTTTGATATAGGTGAGTCCTACATCGATCAGCGTCTGCAATTTGCGGGCAATGGCCGGCACTGCATCGAAAAATTCACGGGCGTCCTCAATTGTCATGTCGAGCACTTCGCAGATGTTCTTGCCCTTGTATTTCACTTCCAGTGTTTCGCGGTTGTAGCGTTTGCTTTTGCAGACATCGCAGGCCACATAGACATCAGGCAGGAAATGCATCTCGACCTTGACCACGCCATCGCCCTGGCAGGCTTCACAGCGTCCGCCCTTGACGTTGAAACTGAAACGGCCGGGCTGGTAGCCGCGGGTGCGGGCCTCCTGGGTGCCTGCATAGATATCGCGGATGGGCGTGAAAATGCCGGTATAAGTGGCCGGATTGGAACGGGGTGTGCGACCGATCGGGCTCTGGTCTATGTCGACTACCTTGTCGAGCTGTTTCAGGCCGGTCAGATCATCATGGGGAGCAGCATCAAGCGTGGTAGCACCATTGAGTTCAGTGGCGGCCAGCGGATACAGGGTGTTGTTGATGAGTGTTGATTTGCCGGACCCGGAAACCCCGGTGATGCAGGTCATCAGGCCAAGCGGAATTTCCAGCGTGACATTTTTCAGGTTGTTGCCGCGTGCGCCACGCAGTACCAGCAACTTTTTCGGGTCGGCCGCATGTCGCTGGTCCGGGATTGCAATGAATTCCTTGCCGGCCAGGTAGCGGCCTGTAAGCGAGGCAGGGTTGTTGATGATGTCCATGGGTTTGCCCTGCGCCACGATCCGGCCACCATGCACGCCTGCACCTGGGCCGATGTCCAATACATGATCGGCGCTGCGTATGGCATCTTCATCATGTTCAACAACGATCACCGTGTTGCCAATGTCGCGCAGGTGACGCAAGGTTTTAAGCAACCGGTCATTGTCACGCTGGTGCAGACCGATCGAGGGCTCATCAAGAATATACATGACCCCTACCAGTCCGGCGCCAATCTGGCTTGCCAGCCGGATACGCTGGGCTTCGCCGCCTGACAGGGTTTCGGCACTGCGGCTGAGCGTCAGATAGTTGAGCCCTACATCCACCAGGAAACGCAGACGATCCTCGATTTCCTTCAGGATTTTCTCGGCGATGGTGGCTTTGTTGCCGTTGAATTTCAGATTGGCAAAATATCGTGCAGACTCACCGATGGTGAGATTGGTGATGGTCGGCAGATTCCTGTTGTCAATCAGCACATGGCGCGCGTCACGGCGCAACCTGGTGCCATTGCAATCGGGGCAGTTGTGCGAACTGAGATATTTGGCCAGATCTTCGCGCACCATCTGGGAATCGGTCTCGCGATAACGTCGCTCCATGTTGGGCAGGATGCCTTCAAACGGATGTTTGCGTTTGAAGTTGTCGCCACGCTCATTGACGAAGCTGAATGCGATCTCCTCAGTGCCGCTGCCATGCAGAATCGCTTTCCGGTGTTTGGCATTCAGCTTCCTGAACGGAGTTTCAACAGTGAATCCGTAATGTTCAGCCAGGGCGGTGAGCATCTGGAAATAATAGATGTTGCGCCGGTCCCAGCCGCGAATGGCACCTTCGGCCAGTGACAGACTGTCGTCGACAATGACGCGTTTCTCGTCAAAAAACTGTTTGAGGCCGAGTCCATCGCAGTTCTCGCAGGCACCGGCCGGATTGTTGAATGAAAACAGCCGCGGTTCGAGTTCGGCAATGCTGTGCCCGCATTCAGGACAGGCAAACAGGGATGAAAAGATTATTTCCGCGCCATCGCCTGGCTCAAGCGGCGCTACCACGGCAATGCCACTGGCTATGTTGAGAGCGGTTTCAAAGGACTCGGCCAGGCGTTGACCCTGGTCAGGCCTTACCTTGAACCTGTCCACCACCACTTCAATAGTGTGCTTCTTGTTTTTCTCCAGTTCCGGCGGGTAATCAAGTTCCACCACGATGCCGTTTACGCGGGCCCGTACGAAGCCGTGACTCTTGAGCTCATGGAATATATGCAGATGCTCGCCTTTGCGTTCGCGTATCACCGGCGCCAGCAACATCAGGGCTGTGCCTTCCGGCAATGCCAGCACCTGATCCACCATCTGGCTGACGGTTTGCGCCTGCAGTTTCAGGTTGTGGTCGGGGCAATAGGGATCGCCGACCCTGGCAAACAGCAACCGCAAGTAATCATAGATTTCGGTGATTGTCCCCACCGTTGAGCGGGGGTTGTGCGAAGTTGATTTCTGCTCGATGGAGATGGCGGGTGACAGGCCGGAAATCTGGTCAACATCCGGCTTTTCCATCATGGACAGAAACTGGCGCGCATAGGTGGAAAGTGATTCCACATAGCGGCGCTGACCTTCGGCATACAGCGTGTCGAAGGCCAGGGACGATTTGCCGGACCCTGACAAACCGGTAATGACCACCAGCTTGTCACGGGGGATCGTGACATCAATGTTTTTGAGGTTGTGGGTGCGGGCACCCCGGACGGTTATCGTATCCATCAGGCATCAATCAGTCGCAAAAAAGCAGCCAAACATTATATGCCTGTCCCCTAAATAAAATCGTATTTTTCGGGTTTGATGCTAGACTTGTGGACAATATAAAAAGGCTGGTGGAGGCCACTATGGCAAGCAGAGGCGTCAATAAAGTAATCCTGGTGGGTAATGTCGGGCAAGACCCGGAAACCCGCTATATGCCCAATGGCGGGGCAGTGACCAATCTCAGCATTGCCACCTCCGAAAGCTGGAAAGACAAGAATTCCGGCGAACAGCAGGAGCGCACCGAATGGCACCGTGTGGTGTTCTATCAGCGGCTGGCCGAGATCGTTGCCGAATATGTGAAAAAGGGTTCCAAACTCTATATTGAAGGCAGTCTGCGCACCCGTTCGTGGGAGCAGGACGGCGTCAAGCGTTACGCCACGGAAATTATTGCCAGTGAAATGCAAATGCTGGATGGTCGTGGTGAAGGCAAGGGCATGAGTGACGGTGAGGGCGGCCGTGCCAGTCAGGGTGATGGCGGTTCGCAGGGTGGAGCCTGGAAATCCGGTGGTGCCCGCAGTTCCGGTGCAGGTGGCTCGCGTCAGTCAGCGCCTCCCCCCCAGTCGGCACCGGAAGTGAACAGTTTCGACGACGATATTCCGTTCTAGTCGCTGATTACGCGGCCACATGTTGACTACGGCAGATACCAGGGTGCTTTGGCAGTGAAACTGCTCGTGGTGGGTGGCAACAGTGTTGTGGGGGCAGCCTTGCAGACACTGCTGGCAGAGCGGAAAGTCGAACACAAGATCCTGGCCGTCGATGACCTCCATTTTCCGAAAAAAATGGAACTTGCCAAAGTCGTCAGCCAGTATGCTCCAACACAGATAATCAATGTCGCCAGCTACAGCAATCTTGAACTTGCAGAAAAAGACGCTGACGCCGCCCGCCTGTGTGACGAACAAAATTCCCTGATACCGGCAGTGCTTGCAGAAGTATGCGCACATCTCGCATTGCCGTTGTTGCATCATTCCAGCAGTTTCGTTTTTGACGGCCAGAAGCTGCATCCCTACAGTGAAGATGATCCGGTCAATCCGGTTTGCCGCTATGGCCGCAGCAAGTGGTATGGTGAACGCTCAATCAGGGATGCGCTGCCGACCCATATCATAGTGCGCACTGACTGGGCTTTCAGCGAGCAGGACGCCGGCTTTTTCCAGAAACATATCGACAACTGCAAGGCACAACAGGGTCGACTGGAAATCATGAATCCCCGCTTCAGTCCCACGCCGGCGGCGGATGTGGCAAGGGTGCTGCTCTCCATTGCCCAGCAGCTGGATTGTGCCGCTGAAGTTTGGGGCACCTACCACTATTGTTCACAGCAGCCATTGACGCAGGAGGCCTTTGTTGAGCAATTCCTGCAGGAAGCAGGCAAATACGATCCCCAATTGCTGCAGGCCCTGACCAGTCTGCAAGTGGTAAAACTGCCCGTGCGACTGCCATATATCGCCAATACAGTTCTTAACGTGCAAAAAATATTCGAAACCTTCGGTATCAAGCCGCGAGTGCGCAATCCCGCCATTTCAGCACTGATGCGCCAGCTTTATCATCAACAGGATGCAGAGCCGGCACATGAAAAAACAATGGATTTAACCGCAAGGGATGAAAGCCATGCCAGGCCGGCAGTCAATCCACGGAAGCCCAAAACCAGGCGCCGACCTTCCAGAAAAGTCGTAGTGCAAAAAGCGAAATAATGGTTTTTACAATCAGCCTGAACCAGGTGTCAGGCAGTGAATCCAGGCATAGTTTCGCAAGTATCGTACCGATGATGCCCATGATCCAGCTCAGCGCAATTACCCCGATATAGGGTGTGTAATCGAAGCCGGCAACCAGATACCCGATTGATTTGAACAGTGCCATGAACAGCAAAGTGCCGGCAATGGTCGCAACGAATGCATCTTTCCCCAATTTCGAATTCACCATTACAGACTGGAACAATACCCCTGCTCCTGTCACCGTGGAGAGCAGGGTGTGCGCAAAACCAACCCAGAAAAACGGGTAGGGAATACGTGCGGCCAGATTGCGTGTGGATGCAGATGGGGGTACCCAGCAGAACCACAACAGCACGCAGCCGAGAATGAATGCGATGTATATTTCCGACAGTCCGAAATAAACATACGTGCCCAGCGCTGCCCCCAGCATTGAGCCCGGAATAAACGGGATCGTGATTTTCCAGTCGATGTGGCGATAGAACTGCGCTACCCGTGTGATCTGGCCGGCCAGAATCAGTACCCCGTTGAGGGGCACCACAATTGATATTGGCAAAAACAATGAAGTGGTGGCCAGAACCAGCAGGCCTCCCCCCAGTCCAGCCAGCGTCGAGAAAAAGCCGCCGAAGAAGCAGATGACTGGGATCAGAAACAACTCGGTCAGAGACACAGGAACGACATCATGGCGGTGGCGACTTCGGTACAATAGCGGGGATTATAAAGCAGAGCCGCTCCCCCATGCCCAGCAGTCTTACTCCTGTTGCCGAAGCCTTGAGCCTTTTGTTGGCATCGGCCCAATGCAAAGCCCCAACCGAGAGAGTTGATTTGAACTCGGCACTCGGACGCGTGCTGGCCAGTGACATCAACGCGGCCATGGCCGTGCCTGCGTTCGACAATTCGGCGATGGATGGTTTCGCAGTTGATCATGCCGACTGCAAGGAGCCTGGCATTTCACTGAAAGTCAGCCAGTACATAAAAGCCGGACATCCGGGACACAGGCTGGAGCAAGGCACTGCTGCGCGCATTTTTACCGGGGCGCCATTGCCGGCTGGCGCCACCGCAGTCGTGATGCAGGAAAATACCAGCAAGCTTGGCAATGCGGATGTTTGCATACTGCAGGTGCCACGCCCCGGAGAAAATGTCCGGCGAGCAGGGCATGATATAGCGGCAGGCAGCCAGGTACTGGGCAGGGGCCACAAGTTGCAACCGCAGGATCTGGGATTGCTGGCCTCACTTGGCCTTGCCACACTCGAAGTGTACAAACCGCTGACGGTTGCACTGCTCAATACCGGAGATGAGTTGAAGCAGCAGGGTCAATCCCTGTTGCCAGGCCAGTTGTATGACTCCAACAGTTACACGTTGTCTGCCTGCTTGCAGCAACTGGGCATGAAGGTAATCAAGGCAGGCATTGTTGGAGATGATTTGCAGGCCACCAAAGCAGCGTTGCAGCAGGCTGCACAGGGTGCTGACTGTGTGATATCCACAGGTGGCGTCTCTGTAGGGGAAGCCGACTATGTGCGTGAGGCGGTTGATGCGCTTGGCAAACTCAAGCTGTGGAAACTGGCCATCAAGCCCGGCAAACCCTTTTCATTCGGTCAGGTAGGCCGGGTGCCGTTCTTTGGTTTGCCAGGCAATCCGGTGGCGGTATTCATTACCTTTGCGATTCTGGTGAAGCCGTATTTGCTGAAACTGCAAGGTGCCACAGCGAGGGAGCAGCCGTCACTGCGGGTGCGGGCCGGCTTCACGGTGGAAGAGGCCGGCTCACGCCAGGAATACCTGCGAGTACGATTGCAGCCGACAGTTGATGGTCTTCCAATAGCCCGTTTGTACACGGATCAAAGCTCCAGTGTCCTCACTTCGTTGTCATGGGCAGACGGGTTGGTTGTGGTACCAGTACGCACCGGGGTACAACCGGGGCAGGAGCTGGAATATCTGCCGTTTCAGGGGCTACTGTGAAATACGGCCAACGATGTCTGTTGGTGCTGGTACTGCTTTCGATGGCAGCGTGCCACACCGGTTCCAATGTGATTGTCTATGAAGGCAAGCAGGTAGCTGCGCCGGCGGAACCAGAGCCGGAACCAGTGTTTGTTGATGAGACCCAGTTGCAGAAGCAACGTGTACTGGCCGACATCCTGTTTGACGCCAGGATGGCCTTTGCCGATAACAGGCTTATGCTGCCCGCCGGGCGGAATGCCTACGAGCTGTATCAGCAAGTGCTGCGTCTGGATCCGGAAAATACAGTGGCACTGGATGGAATACAGGAAATAGTACTGCGCTACCTCACCATGGCGGATACAGCAATCCAGCAAGCAGCATTTGAAGATGCTGAGCAGTATCTTGCGCGTGCTGCGCGTTTGAATCCGGACCGGCCGGAACTGGGTGACGTCAAAGCCAGGCTGGCTGCAGCCAGAAAAAACCGTATAAACGTGCATGAATTGAATCCGGCAGCTCTCCGCTCCAGGAGTCTGGCAATCATGAATGAGTTGGCAGAAATAGCGCGTCAGCTCCAGTCATCAGGGGGTACTTTTCTTATTCGTGCCCGCACAGACGAGGAGGGTCGCTGGATTTACAAAACCATGAGTGAGTCAGCAGGCGGAAAGCGCCTGCATGGCAATATCCAGATAGCTCCCACACCCGGCATCGTCATCAGTGTGCCAGCGGGAGAATCCAGGCCGGCAACCAGGCCACCAAGAGACTGAGAGGAGATTTTGTGGGCAATTCCAAAAAATTCATCGCAATGGTTGTTTTTGCCCTGGGTGCAGCCATCGCCAGGGCCGAACTTGTAGTGGAATCAGGATTCGTCAGGGCTTCACTGCCGGCCAGCAATTCCACTTCTGCATACATGACACTTAACAATACCGGAGATGCCGATATCCTCATCAGCGGTGTCACCACTGCTGCTGCCGGCAAAGTCAGTTTTCACGGCACGATGAACCATGAAGGCATGATGCACATGATGGAAATGGAAAACCTGAAAATTGCCGCCCATAAATCACTGGTACTTGAATCCGGTGGCATGCACATGATGCTGGAAAACATGACAGTTGCGCTGACTGCCGGCAGCAAGGTTGAGCTTGTGCTGCAGTTTGCCGATGGCCGGAACAAGACCATTTCGTTGCCGGTACAGAGTGTGCTTGCAGACAACCACTGAGGTTGGCAGGAGCAATTATTGCCGATTATTGCTGTAGCAGTTCCAGTTTGTTTGCACACCAGGGAGTGAGTGCAGGCAAGACCCCCAGAGTCCAGATCACTATCCACGCGGTCAGCGGCAACAGCAGAGTCAGTTGCGGTAATTGCACGGCTGTGATGACGGCCAACACAACAGGAATCACTCCGGTCTCCCGGATGATGCACATGAACCACTTTTCCTGCAGTGTGATGCGTGTAGGCAACAGCGAAATGAACACTGCAACTGGTCTGGCAACCAGCATGAAGCCGAATGCCGCAATCAATCCCGGCCAGAAGGTATGAATCAAGGCATCAATGGACACAAACGGCCCTATCATCATGAAAATGACGGGTTTGCCGATGCTCTCTATCTTGATTTCCATCATATGCAAGGTGGTGTGAAAGCGTTCGGCGGCATGGTTGTAGTTGGACAGCAAGCCCGCAATGAATGCCGCCAGAAATCCGTTGCCGTGCATGCTCTGAGCGATCAGGAAGGTTGCCATCGGCACAGCAATTACAAACGCAAAATCATAGGAAGCTTCGCCAGACTTGCGGGCGTGGCTCCTGGTCTTCTGCAGCTCATAGGCATACATGAGGGCCCAGCCAGCAACGCCAGCGAAGGTTCCAAACAGGAACTGTTGCGCCAGCGACAACAAGTTGGCGGGCATGATCAATCCATGCAACAGGGCGCTGGCAGAGTCCATTGATGTGCCGGCAATCACCATGACTGTCAGAGCGGTAGTCACGATCGCACCAACCGCATCATTGACTGCGCTTTCGGCAACTGCCAGATCTTTGAGATGCCCGTGCCGGTTTTTGAAGGTCAGCGATTTAAGAGTAGGGATCAGCGCAGCGGGGTCTGTTGAACTTATAATGGCGGCCAACAACGCAGAAGTGAGTCCATCCAGACCGAGCAGGGACAGAATCAGGTACATCACCAGGAAGGTCAGCAGATAACCCGGTATGGCAAGCATCAGAGTGGGAAAAGCAATTCTGCCAAGATATTTGCGCTCAACTCCATCGCCACCCCCTTTGAGAATGATTGCAGCCAAGGCGGTGCAAATTACTACCGACAGACGCAACTCTGAGGCAAGGGGTGCGAACGCGTCGTGCAGCAATACGCCGACCAGCAATTGCAGGGTAAAGCCCGGGAAAACAGTATTTTCTGCCAGCTTGCTGCAGCCCCATCCAAACCCCAGAAACAGGCACAGGCACCAGAGAGCAAGGGCAACTGTTGATTCCACTCCATGCAATGTACCAAGGTGGTTCAGCCATAACGGAGCCAGGGCATTTACCAGGAAGGCGAACAGGAAGAGGCCGACAATAGGCAAATACCGGAAGATCATTGGGGCTTCAGCTGGCAATTGAAAGGTTCACGGGGTCCCCGGAACAGGGCGGGCATGGCAAATTTAGGTTCATGGCTTCCCCGGACTGTGCTAGGATTCGCCTCCCCGAAATGGGGCGCTTTATGCATGGACGAACCAGATAACTATCAATATGCGTGGTTAGGCTGGATGTAGACGGACTTTACCACTCAATTGCATATTTTTGGAGATAAATCATGGCCTTATCAGCTATTCAAAAAGCGGACATTGTTCGCGAATACGCCCTTGCAGAAGGGGATACCGGTTCACCGGAAGTGCAGGTTGCTCTGCTGACCGGCAACATCAACCAACTGCAGGACCATTTCAAAGCCCATGATCATGACCACCACTCCCGTCGTGGCCTGATCCGCATGGTAAACACCCGTCGCAAGCTGCTGGACTACCTGAAAAGGAAGGACTCGGTTCGCTACAACAATCTGATCCAACGCCTCGGTCTGCGTCGTTAATCGCAACCACCCCTCTTCCTGGCCAGTATTGGGCTGGCCAGGCTCATACGCTTAGGAAAACTACATGCTGAAACCAATCAGGAAAGAATTCACATACGGCAACGACACGGTGGTGCTGGAAACCGGCCGGATTGCCCGCCAGGCTGATACAGTTCTGGTTACCATCGGCAACACACAGGTGCTGGTGGCTGTGGTAGGAAAACGCACCGCAAAACCGGATCAAGGTTTCTTTCCGTTGACCGTCCATTACCAGGAAAAAACCTACGCTATCGGCAAGATTCCCGGTGGTTTTTTCAAACGTGAAGGTCGCCCCACTGAAAAAGAAACGCTGACTTCGCGTTTGATTGATCGTCCGATCCGTCCCTTGTTCCCCAAGGGTTTTCTGAACGAAGTGCAGGTAGTTGCAACTGTGATGTCCGCTGAGAAAGGTATAGATCCGGATATTGCTGCGATGATAGGCGCTTCTGCGGCGCTGTCGATCTCAGGTATTCCGTTTGCTGGCCCGCTCGGCGCAGCCCGCGTTGGTTACAACGATACCGATGGTTATATCCTGAACCCGAACTACAGCACGCTGGCTACGTCTGATCTGGACATGGTGGTAGCCGGGACTGAAAGCGCTGTGTTGATGGTGGAATCAGAAGCCAAAGAACTGAGCGAAGATCTGATGCTGGGTGCCGTATTGTTTGCGCACCTTGAAATGCAGGTGGTAGTCAAAGCCATCAATGAATTCAAGGCAATGGCCGGCAAGCCAGCCTGGGATTGGGTGCCTGCTGTCAAGAATGAAGCTCTGGCCCTGGCTCTTGCTGACGCCTTCAAGACAGACCTCGGCGCTGCTTACCAGATATCCGACAAAATGCAGCGGCAGGACCGTGTTGCCCAGTTGCAGGCAGAAGCAGTTGCCCGCCTGGGAAACAGCGATACGGTTTCCGCCAGCGAAGTGCAAAATGCCTTCGGTTCGCTTGAGAAGAAAATCGTGCGTGGCCGCATCATCGATGGCTTCCCGCGCATAGATGGTCGTGACAACCACACCGTGCGTCCAATCAATGTACAGGTTGGTGTGCTCGGCAAGACCCATGGTTCGGCCCTGTTTACGCGTGGCGAAACCCAGGCCTTGGTAGTAGCTACCCTGGGTGCCATCCGTGACTCGCAGGTGATTGAAGATCTGTCAGGCTCGAGGAAAGATCCTTTCATGCTGCACTACAACTTCCCTCCCTACAGCGTTGGCGAAACCGGCATGATGAGTGGCCCGAAACGTCGCGAAATCGGCCATGGCCGACTGGCGCGCCGCGGTGTGGCGGCTGTATTGCCGAGTGAAACAGCTTTCCCTTATGCAATACGTGTAGTCTCTGAAATCACCGAATCCAACGGTTCCAGCTCCATGGCCAGCGTATGCGGTTCCTCACTGGCGCTGATGGATGCAGGTGTGCCGTTGAAAGCGCCCGTCGCCGGTGTGGCTATGGGTTTGATAAAGGAAGATCGCGGTTTTGCTGTTCTCACTGACATCCTGGGTGATGAAGATCATCTTGGCGACATGGATTTCAAAGTGGCTGGTTCAGCCAATGGCGTAACTGCCTTGCAGATGGATATCAAGATCCAGGGCATTACCGAAGAGATCATGGAAAATGCACTGCAGCAGGCCAACAAGGCCCGTCTGCACATCCTCGGCGAAATGAACAAGATCCTGGCAATGCCACGTGACAAGATTTCCGAGAATGCTCCCAGCATGGCTACCATGAAAGTGCCGGTAGACAAGATTCGCGAAGTCATCGGCAAAGGTGGCGCCACCATCCGTGGCATTACCGAAGAAACCGGTGCGTCGATCGACATTGATGATGATGGCAACATCCGTATTTATGGTGAAGATGCCGCCTCGCGCGATGCAGCCCTGCTGCGCATCCAGTCCATCACGGCTGAAGCAGAAATCGGCAAGACCTATCGTGGCAAGGTTTCCAAGATTGTCGACTTTGGCGCCTTTGTCACAATCATTCCTGGCAAGGATGGGCTGGTACATATCTCGCAGATATCCAATGAGCGCGTTGATAAAGTCACCAGCTACCTGAATGAAGGCCAGGAAATCTTTGTGAAGGTTCTCAAGATTGATGACCGTGGCAAGATCAGCCTCAGCATGAAAGAAGTGACAGAAGAAGATAAAGCCAGCGCATAAAAAATCTTCTCTGGACAAAACAAAAAAGGCAGCCCAAGGGCTGCCTTTTTTTAATCGCATTTTTCAGTCTCAATCCATCAGGATTTTCTGCAGGATTTCATGATGTGCGGCTGGCGGCAGTCGCGGACCGAAGTGTGTGACTGTCCTGGATGCCGCGTAGCTGGCAAGTTTGCCGGCGGTGGCGAAATCCTTGCCGGCAGTAATCGCATAGAGAAACGCACCCGCGAACATGTCTCCGGCGCCATTGGTGTCCACCGGTTTTACCGGAAAGGAGTCGATGGAAATGTTTTTCTTGCCATCAAACAGCAGCGCACCTTTCGATCCCAGCGTAAGTACGATGGTTTTGGCAATTTTCTTCAGTTCGTTCATGCTCTCCGGAATCGAATCCTTGCCGGTCCATGCCTTGGCCTCTGTTTCGTTGGCGAAAATAAGGTCAACTCCATTGCCCACCATGTCTTCAAGACCTCCCCGGCAAAACTGCACCATGGCGGCGTCCGAGAGTGACAGCGCAGTTGCAACACCGTTGGCTTCAGCAGCTTTGCGGGCATCAACGCAAGCATCTTTGCCGGTTGGCGAGGCTGCCAGATAACCTTCCAGATACACGTATTGGGAACTTTTAAGAGCTTCAAGATTGAGGTCTTTGCTGGAAATATCAGCAGAAATTCCCAGGAATGTGAGCATTGTGCGCTCAGCGTCCGGGCTGACCATTACCAGGCATTTGCCGGTATCGCCGTATTCACGCTGTTTGGAAAGATTGGTATGGATGTTGTGATCACCAAGCTGTTGTACATAAAAATCGCCTGGCTCATCGCTGGCAACTTTGCAGGTGTAGAACGCCGAACCACCGAACTGGGATATGGCATACATGGTATTGGCGGCTGAGCCTCCCCCGGCACGTTTTTTCAGGCCACATTTGACTATAAGTCTGTCGTACAGCACTTTCTGGGCTTCTCCATCAACCAGCGTCATCAAGCCCTTCTGGATGTTTTCGTGTTTCAGAAACTCATCAGTGACTTCAAACTCGGCATCCACCAATGCATTGCCAATACCGTATACGT
This sequence comes from uncultured Gammaproteobacteria bacterium, assembly GCA_903837345.1. GTDB lineage: Bacteria > Pseudomonadota > Gammaproteobacteria > Pseudomonadales > Pseudohongiellaceae > CAILUG01. The sequence continues at coordinate 62,160 of CAILUG010000037.1, forward strand.
TGTATTTCTTCATGAGTTCCCCTTGTGTGTTGGTTTTTACTGGTGATTCTTTTTCAAAACAGCAAAACTTTTTTCAGCAGCTGAAAGTGTAAGATCAATTTCCTTGCTGCCGTGTGCGCTGGAAACAAATCCTGCTTCAAAGGCGGATGGTGCAAGATAAATGCCTTCTGCAAGCATTGAATGGAAATAGGGTTTGAACAGGCTGACATTGCTCTGCATCACTTGTTCAAAAGTTGAAATATTTTTGAACTTGCTGAAGTAACAGCCGAACATTCCGCCAACCTGGGTAGTGGTAAATTCTATGCCGGAATTGTCCGCCAGGGATTGCAGGCCTTGCAGCAGTGTGGTCGCAGTTCGGGTCAGTGATTCAAAAAAACCTGGCTTGCTGATTTCATCCAGTACAACCATCCCGGCAGTGACTGCCAACGGATTGCCGGACAAAGTACCAGCCTGGTAAACAGGACCAACAGGGGAGAGCATATCCATGATCGCTTTCCTGCCCCCGAAAGCACCAACAGGCAAGCCGCCACCGATGACTTTGCCCAACGTGGTCAGATCAGGCTTGATATTGAAGAGTTGTTGGGCACCACCGAGTGCAACCCGGAATCCGGTCATTACTTCGTCAAAAATCAGCAGTGCACCGTATTTTTCAGTAATTTCCCTGACCAGCTGCAGATAGCCGGGCAAAGGTGGTACACAATTCATGTTGCCCGCGACAGGTTCAATGATAACGGCAGCAATGTCATTACCCGATTCTGAAAAAAGTTTTTCGAGCGCATCTGCATCGTTGTAGGGCAATACGAAAGTCTGACGTGCGGTTTCAGCAGGGATGCCTGAGGAATCCGGAGTGCCCATGGTCAAGGCACCGGATCCCGCCTTCACGAGCAGCGAGTCCACATGTCCGTGATAGCAGCCTTCGAATTTCACTATTTTTTCGCGACCCGTAAAGCCGCGGGCAAGACGGATGGCGCTCATGGTGGCTTCGGTGCCTGAGTTTACAAGGCGCACTGATTCTATCGCCGGCATCAGTTGGCAAATACGTTCAGCCAACAGTACTTCCAGCTCAGTCGGAGCTCCAAAAGCCGTTCCCAAATCAAGCTGGCTGTGCAGCGCTGCTTTTACGCGGGGATGGCTGTGCCCGAGAATCAAAGGGCCCCATGCGCCTACATAATCTATATAACGGTTGCCATCGACATCCGTGATCCAGGCCCCGTCACCGCTTGCGAAGAAAACCGGATTGCCTCCAACACCACGAAAGGCGCGGACGGGGGAATTGACGCCCCCGGGAATGCAGGCTTGCGCACGCGTGAACAAACGTGCTGACTTGGCTAATTCTGAATTATGTGTCATGGCGAAGGAATATTGCTTTATATGGCGAATGTCGGGATTTATTATAGAAAGCGGGCCAGTCGTTGCATATGGCCATTTTCGAATGAAAAATTGTGCAAGTGAGGTTTTGATGTGATCAAAGCGGGAATTGTCGGGGGCACAGGGTACTCAGGTGCGGAATTGCTGCGTTTTCTGGCGTTGCACCCGCAAGTCAAAGTCACGACTGTAACATCCCGGACCGATGCCGGCAGCCTGGTGTCATCCATGTTTCCGAATATGCGGAAGCATGTCGATCTCAGGTTTGTCCAGCCAGAGGTGGCCACGCTTGCAGCATGTGATGTGGTATTTTTTGCGACCCCGCACGGAACCGCGATGCAGATGGCGCCTGCCTTGCTGAAATCCGGGGTAAAAGTAATAGATCTGTCTGCCGATTTTCGTATCAAGGATGCTGCCACTTTCCGCAAATGGTACAAGATGGAGCACACTTGTCCCGAGTTGCTTGGCCAGGCTGTTTATGGTCTGCCTGAGCTAAACCGGGACTTGATCAAATCCTGCAACCTGTTGGCCAATCCGGGCTGTTACCCTACTGCCGTGCAATTGGGGTTCATGCCGCTGCTGCACCATGGACTTGTAGAGACAGACAATCTGGTCGCTGATGCGAAATCAGGAGTCAGTGGTGCCGGTAAAAAAATCGAACTGGGCTACATGCTGTGTGAAGTCAGTGAGAGTTTCAAGGCTTATGGCATCAATGGACACCGGCATCTGCCTGAAATCCTGCAGGGCCTCAACTCTGTCAGCAACAGCAAGGTAGGACTGACTTTCATGCCGCATCTGGTGCCAATGATCCGGGGTATCCAGGCCAGTTTGTACGCGACATTGCTGACCGAGCAGGTTGATTTGCAGCGCATCTTCGAGGACTTCTACAAGGACCAGCCATTTGTTGATGTGTTGGAGACAGGTTTGAGCCCGGAAACCCGCAGTGTGAGGGGGAGCAATAATTGCCAGATTTCTGTCTGTCGTCCACAGAATGGCAAAACTGCTGTGGTTCTGGTTGTAATTGACAATCTCGTCAAGGGTGCTGCCGGACAGGCAGTGCAAAACATGAACCTGATGTTTGGCTTCCCGGAAGCAGCGGGACTGGACATTATTGCTGCAATCCCCTGATTGTAGAGGCTTCCGGATGCCAACAGTCAAAGGCAGCAAGCAAGAGCAGATGATTGTTGTTCCCAAGCGGTGGTGGCATGGAATGCGGGGACAGCTGTGGGTTTGTCTGCTATTGTCAATTTCAGCGTTGGTGATCTTCTGGTTCGGAACTTTTTATGAGGCTGGAAGCGGATCGACAGTCTCGTTGATAGAAAAATTGTCGTCAGCAAAAATGACGGAAAGCAGTGATGCCATCAATTCACTCAGGGAGCAATTGGCAAAATCAGAGCAGGCTTCGAATATCGACAAGCTTGCGATGCAGGATTTGCGTGTCAATATCCAGCGCTTGCGCCAGCAAATTTCGCAATTGGAAGAAGATGTGCTTTTTTACAAGCAAATCACCAATCCCGACGCCAAGAACAGCGGTCTTTCAGTGACTGCATTTGATTTGATGGCAACGGCAGCGGCCGATCATTACCGCTACAAGATCAAATTTGAAAAAATCGGGAATCCGAACAGCGTGGTTGAAGGCTATGCAAATATAGCCGTTACCGGTGTCAAGGATGGCATGGATTTGACGCTGCCTTTAAGCGTTTTGTCCAACTCTTCCCAAGGTGAAAACATCAGGCTGCGTTTTCGTGCTTTCCAGGACGTAGAAGGTGAAATAACGCTGCCTTATGGCTTTGAACCGGCCAGGGTTGAAATTCTTGCAGTCACTGAAGAGCCTGAGAGCAAAACCTTGCAAAAGAATTTCAGTTGGTTGGTGGAGTCGGGACAAAAGCCCATCTCCAAATGATCCATGACAACCCTGCACCAGTGCAGGAACCCGGCATTTGCCAACTCCAGGAATGGTTATGAAAAAAAATACCCAGTCAGAGAACAATACTTCGCTTATCGCAAAAGGGATGGAAATTCATGGTGAACTGCATTTTTCCGGGATTCTGGAAATTGAAGGCCTGGTAGTTGGCGACATTGTTGCCAATCCGGATTCTGTTGCCGAGGTTCGCATCAGGGAAGCAGGAATAGTGCGGGGTCTTATTCGTGTTCCGGTTGTCATAGTCAACGGGCTGGTCGAAGGAGATATCTACAGCAGTAATCATCTCGAAATGGCAGCGAAGGCGCGTGTCACCGGCAATGTGTTTTATCATTTGATGGAGATGGTGCTTGGATGTTGGGTCAAAGGCCAGTTGACACACATGACATCAGCAGAGATTACCCAGCTGGATCGTATGGGATTGCCAGCCCAATCACAGGAAGTCAGTGCTCCCCAGCCAACTGTTTTCCCTGACAGGCATTGAAATCTCCGGATTTGCATCCATGTTGCAGAATTGGCAAGTTTGTACGGGCAGGAGCTGGTAGAAGGAATACACCCCAAGGGGATAACCTTGTTGAGCAAGAAGATCTGAATTCATGACAGAAATAGTGCAAGCATTTGAGCCAGTGGTAATCCAGTTGACGGATGACGCAGCCAAAAAAGTCAAATCCCTGATTTCGGAAGAGGGAAATCCCAATCTGAAACTGAGGGTATTCGTCACTGGTGGTGGATGTTCAGGTTTCCAGTACGGATTCTCGTTCGATGAAACATCCAATGAAGATGACACTGTAATCAATAATCAGGGTGCCAATTTGCTGGTAGATCCATTGAGCATCCAGTACCTGATGGGTGCCAAAGTGGACTATGTCGAAGGTCTGCAAGGATCGCGCTTTGTTGTGCAAAATCCGATGGCAACCACAACCTGTGGATGCGGGATGTCGTTCTCGGTTTGAGTCTGCAGCAGGCTTACACCCTGTAGATTCCGCCTGCTATTACCGGTTTGCTGGCACCGGTAAAGGGCGTGAAATCAATTGGCAAGCCCTGCATGGTCTGTTTGGAAAACCACGCAAACGCGACGGCTTCAACGCAATCAGGGTTCAGCCCATATTGTTGAGTACTGAGGATCCTGAAATCCGGTAACTGGTTTCTCAGGCCAGTCATCAGCGCCTGATTATGAATGCCCCCACCGCAAACCAATATTTCTCCCTGAAGGAGATGCGCTTTTATCTGCTTTGAAATCGTCAGGATTGAGAGCTCAAGCAGAGTGGCTTGCACATCTTCCGGCTTGCAAACACCGGTTAACTTTTCCAGCTTCGTTTGCAGCCATGACAGGTTGAATAATTCCCGGCCGGTACTTTTTGGATGCAAAAGTAGAAAATAAGGTTCGTTGAGCAGGAGTTCGAGCAGCTCGGTATTGGGTGTTCCGCTGAGAGCCCAGCTGCCGTTGTCATCAAACTCTTTCGCGTTTGAGAGACGAATCCATTGGTCAAGCAATGTGTTGGCCGGTCCGGTATCGTATCCGAAAGGACTGCCAGAGCCGGGGGACAACACGGTTATGTTGGCTATCCCACCCAGATTCAACACGATGCGTGGTATGGACGTACTGCCGAGCACTGCCTGATGGAATGCTGGCGCCAAGGGCGCGCCTTGCCCCCCTGCAGCCATGTCGTGTCTGCGAAAGTCAGCTACGGTGGTGACTCCGGTGTGATGGGCAATTGTGTTGGGATCCCCGATCTGGATGGTGAATCTGCTTTCATTTTCATCAGCCACAGGCTGATGCCAGATTGTTTGGCCATGACTGCCGATGGCTATGATGTCTTCAGGTGTCAGATTGTGCGCTTTCATCATGGATAGCGCTGAATCGGCGAACAGCTTTCCAACCAGTATGTCTGTTGAGCCAAGAGTTTTCAGGTCGAGAGATTCGTTCCTGATTAGTTGTGATAACAGGTTTTTGACATGCTGTGGAATTGCAAAACTTCGAAAATCGTGCACCGTCGGTATTTTGTTGTCGAAACTGGCGAGCACACAGTCGACTGCATCAATGCTGGTTCCTGAAAGCATCCCTATAAACAGCTCTGGTTTCATTGAAGAAGCACGGCCCCTCTCGTTTTGGTGGATGCAGTGCTGGCCGCTATGGTTCCTTTTTCGTTTTCCCCTTTCAGTATGGCGAGATATTGGCTTGTTTGCTGCTGGAAATAGGAGAATTCCTTTTTCCCCAGGGAATCTGCCTGGGGCAGTTTGTCATAGATCTTCCTTGAATCCCGCTGAATTCCATCCATCAGAAACTCATAATGCAGATGCGGGCCAGTGGCTGCACCTGTAGCACCAACAAAACCTATGGTTTCCCCTTGTCTAATCCTGGCGCCCTGTTTTACTCCTTTTGCGAAACCATTGAGGTGAGCATATTTGGTAACGACCTGGCCGTTATGCTGAATCGCCACCAATTTCCCGAACGAGCCATTGACGCCCGCGTAGGTGATACGACCATCTGCAGTGGCCACAACTGGGGTGCCACGCGGGGCCGCATAGTCAGTTCCTTTGTGGGCTCTGATCGTATTGAGAATGGGATGTCTGCGAGAGAGGCTGAAACCGGAACTGATCCGCGTGAAATCAACCGGGTTCAGCAAGAATGCCTTGCGCATGCTTTCTCCCCTGGGATTGAAATAATTCGCGATTCCAAGTTGGTCTTCGTAGCGGACTGCGATGAAATGTTTGCCCTGATTCACGAATTCGGCAGCCAGGATTTTGCCAAAACCGATTTGCTTGCCATCAAGATATTTTTCTTCAAACAAGACCTTGAATGTATCGCCTTCCCTTGTGTCCATGATGAAGTCGATTACTCCGCCGAAAATACTGGCCAGCTGCATGGTCATGGCATCAGGAATGCCACCTTTTTGGGCGGCGAGAAACAATGACTCGGTTATGACAGCTTCGCGCAACACCGGCTTTATCTCTGGCTGGAGCACCTGGTGTTGATAGTCAAAGTTCCCGTCTGCTTGTCTGGAAAATCTGAAAGACTCGAGTGGTGACTTGATTACTTCGAGGGAAATCAGGGTATCTTCCGGGCTGATTTCAAAGGCCAGCCGGTTGCCAGGAAACAGGTTCCTGAGAACCTTTGCGTCCTGACCGCTTTTCATGATGTCGTCAACCACCTCTGGACCGAAACCCGCCTGTTTGAAAAGAGAAGACAGGGTGTCGCCATTTTTTACTTCCAGCATCAGACCGGAATCGGCTGGATGTGCAACAACGGTCTCAATCGGAGCTGCAGCTATATTCGACGCTTCAGGTTGGGTGGCAGAGACTTGTGCAGATTGAAACCCTTTAAGCCTGTTGAACGCCAGAAAGCCGGAATAGGCAAACAGCAACATCAGTATTGCCAACAAAACACCCAATAGCTTCTGGTGGTTTACCGGCAAATGATTGAACAGGGATGTCAGTGATTTATTGTGTTCTTGCATTAAATACAAATTTTCATCAGATTAGCTAACTGATTGGATTGTAACAAAATATTTCCACATACTATACAAACACTGCAGGTTTGTACTTCCGGCATGAATTGGCAGCATCTGGTTGTGGTTGCAAACTTGCGGGGAATTTGTAAAGTGCGCGCCGCTTCATGGCCCCCATTTCGGGCGCTACACGCTAAAGGTTCAGGACTAAACAAGATGACAATCGATGTAATTGCTGATTTGCAGAGTCGCGGCCTTGTGGCTTTTGTCTCAGCCGAAGATGCGCTGGCAGAACACCTCAATAGTGGATGCCGGACCCTTTATTGTGGATTTGACCCTACAGCTGACAGCCTTCATATCGGGTCACTGGTTCCTCTGCTGGCCCTTAGAAGATTCCAGCTTGCCGGGCATAAGCCCGTTGCATTGGTGGGTGGTGCTACCGGAATGATTGGAGATCCCAGTTTCAAAAGCAGGGAGCGCAAACTCAATTCAGCCGAAACTACTGTCGAGTGGACCAATAAGATCAGGGATCAGGTCTCCAGATTCATCGATTTTGATTGTGGTCCAAATTCGGCCATCGTCGTAAACAATTACGACTGGTTTGAAGGGCTTGATGTTTTGACATTCTTGCGGGATATCGGGAAACACTTTTCCGTGAACTCCATGGTTCAAAAGGAAAGTGTAAAGCAGCGCCTGGAAAGAGAGGGTGAAGGGATTTCTTTCACGGAATTCACCTACATGATTTTGCAGGCCTACGATTTCGCGATGCTCAACGCAAAAATAGAGTGTTCATTGCAAATCGGCGGAAGTGACCAGTGGGGCAATATTTCTGCAGGTATTGATCTGTCGCGCAGATTGAACCAGAAGCAGGTTTTCGGACTGACTTTGCCATTGGTTACCAAGGCAGATGGCGGAAAATTTGGCAAGACAGAGGAAGGCACTATCTGGCTGGATCCGCAAAAAACTTCTTGTTATGCATTTTTCCAGTTCTGGGTAAATACAGCCGATGCGGATGTTTACAGATTTCTGCGTTTCTTTACTTTCTTGACCGCCGATCAGATCGCTGCAATTGAGGAAAATGACAGGCAGTCCACCGGGAAGCCTGGTGCCCAATTGATCCTGGCCAGAGAGGTAACCCGATTGGTGCATGGTGACGAAGGTCTTGTTGCTGCCGAAAGAATTACCAATGCATTGTTCAGTGGTGATTTGTCTGATCTCGGCGAAAGTGATTTTCAGCAATTGGCGCAAGATGGATTGCCAGCCACATCCATGGAGAAACGTGATGCGACTCTGGTTGAATTATTGGTGGCCAGTGGTTTGGCTACTTCAAACAAAATGGCCAGGGAATTTATTGGCAACGGATCTGTAACTGTGAATAGCGGGAAAGTTACAGATGTTGTTGCAAACGTTGATCAGGCCGCATCATTGTTTGGTCGTTACACCCTGCTCCGGCGGGGAAAGAAGCTCTTCCATCTTGTGATCTGGAAGCAGGATTAACCCTGTTAATTTTTTTACCAATGTAACTTGCCAAGGTGAGGCAGGTGCGTATAATGCGCGCTCCCACCGACGAGGGTCTGGCGGGATTCAGGCAGGCAGCAAGCAGGCAAGCCGGAACAGTTCTTTAAAAACGAGATCAAGTAATAGAA
>CAILUG010000038.1 GCA_903837345.1 uncultured Gammaproteobacteria bacterium
CTGGCCCGCTATCCGATTCACTGGCATCTGGTCGGGGACGCCGGCAAGGGCCAGTACATCCGTAACGCGGCCATCCACGACACCTACAACCGCTGTGTGACCGTGCATGGCACCAATTATGTACAGGTTGAGAACAACGTGACCTACAACACCGTAGGCCACTGCTTCTTCATGGAAGACGGCATCGAGCACGGCAACGAGTTCATCCACAACCTGGCGATCCAGACCAAGTGTCATACCAGCAAGGCGTGCGTACCGACCAACCTCGCTGCATCCGGCGAGCGCCCGGACTACCAGAATCGCCAGGCCGTCAGAGAGAATGGCCAGGCCTCCAAGGATGTGCTGCTGCCCTCGGACAACACGGCGGCGAGCTACTGGATCACCAACCCGGACAATACCTACCGCGACAACGTGGCTGCGGGTTCCGACTCGAACGGCTTCTGGATGTCATTGGCGGAGCACCCGAACGGTGCGTTTGCAGACTCGGATACCAGCAAGGCCGTGTGGCCGCGTCGTACGCCCTTCCGTGAGTTCAAGGGCAACGTCGCCCACTCCAACTACGACTCGTTCATGTTCGACCGCAACCTTAACCCCAACAACACGTTCGGTGTGACCGGCAGCTCGCATACCGGCCTTGAAAATCCCGCTGATCCGAACAGCAAGCCAGTGGTAGCGGTGTTCGAGGATCTCACCTCCTACAAGAACCGCAATGGCGCCATCTGGGGCCGCGGCGAGCTGCACGTGTTCAAGAACGTGAAGGTGGCCGACAACGCCATCGGCTTCACGCACGCGTCTGGCGCATTCGGTCGTTACGAATTTACGTCAAGGGTCGTTGATTCGCTGTTCGTGGGCGAAACCGAGAACATCGGCAATCCGGCGACTGACGCGGAAAAGGCTTACGGTCGCAGCTTGCCAAAGCCGATGCTGCCGGATTTCCCGATCCGTGGTTACGAGTACTACGATTACCGGCACGACGTGGTGAACACCACCTTCCGGAATTTCGAGGACAACGCCACCCGCAAAACCGGAGCAATCTCCAATCTGCTGTTCAGCAGCTTCGGGGTCAGCACCAATAACGCCTTCGAGCACTTGAAGTTCGAGAACGCCAAGCCGGTGTATTTCCCGCCGATGGCAGGCAATGCCAGGTGGGCCAACGATAACGGCGGCAGCTCTTCCTACAAGACCGCGGCATACCGCGACAAGGACGGCTCGCTCGGCGGTGGCCCCAATTCCTTCGTGATCATCAACGACGGCGTCAACGACAGTATTGCCACCGACGTTGAAGCCTGTCAGCTCAAGCCAGACTGGAACGCTGCCGTGTGCAAGGGCGATGTCGGCCGCTTGAGTTTTGCTGCTCCTGGCGGTGGATTTGGTGGCGGCCTTGGTGCTGGTGCACCAAGACCCGGCGCTGCTGGCCCTGGTGCTGCACCCGCAGGCGCAGCAGGTCCTGGCCCTAACGCCGTTGCTGGTGGCCCCGGCGGCCCTGGTGCTGGCCCCGCAGCGGGAGCTCCACGTCCTGGCGCCGCAGGCCCTGGCGCAGCTGGCGGTCCAGGCGGCGGTATCGGTGGAGGCGCTCCTGCTCAGCCGCCAGTTGTTCTCAGCCGCAATGGCAAGGAGTACACCATAACCGGTGCTACCAACGTGCGCGCCGGTACCACGATCAAGGCGACCACCGAAAGACCATCGCTGAACCTCTCCCTGACTGAGCTGGACAAAGGCTCGTGGGTAATCTTCGAACTGCCAGGCTTCACCGCTGCAGCTTCAGGTACGCAGCTGAACAGTCTGGATGCGCTGCGTAAGGCCAGCGACACCTCTTACTTCAAGGCCAAGGATGCGCTGTGGGTCAAGGTTGTCTCTGCCGGTGACCCCGGCACCGGTGCCCCTGGTGGTGGAACCAGCGTCCAGGTCAGCCGCTAGGCTGAACCCTGCTGGATGAGCAAGAGCCCTCGGCGCAGGCCGGGGGCTCTGTTCCGACCTTGTGCGGCCAGCGGTCGCTTGCTCCTTCCACTTGGTCTTAACCCACTTTAGTGAACCGTGTTTCCGTCAACTAAAGAGGTAGCAGATCAGCGCGGCTTTGCCGCGTCCGGCGCCGAAGGCGCAAAGTTGGTGACCTTGTTGGCAGCAAGCTATTCAAGACGCTCTGCCAACCAAACTTTAATAATTGACTGACGAGTTACTCCAATTTGCTCGCACTTAGAGAAGTCACACAATCGATCTACAGAGGCGCCGAGCTGATACTCACGCGCCTTCTTTTGCTGCAACCTTGTCGCTTCCCAACCATTTTGCCGGGACCAAAAGAAAGAAAAGAAACGAAAACGCCGCAATGAAGACAGCTTTCGCCCAATCGACATCTGATAGACCGTATCGCATAACCTGGTATAGAGCAGATCCTGTACCCACGCCAAAAGCCATCAATGCAGCACGTACACGTTTCTCTTTCATCGACCGTCTCCCCTGAATGTCGAATGGACCAATGTGCGCCTAACGCCTCAATAAGCGGCGCAATAGCGTAGCGCAACTTGCGCATAAAATGGCGAAGCCATGCGCAAGTTGTGCGGAGTCTATTGTGTCCGTTTTGATTGATTTGTTATGCGGCTGATTCATGCTCGATATTCCATCCTGGAAAAACAAGCACTGCAGGGTGACAACGGAGCGCTCTTGCCAATACCTTGGCTCTTTCAACTCCTAGCTGTACCCGATCGTTTTCGATTGCCGAAATGGTGGACTGAGGGATACCAGCCATTTCAGCTAATTGGTTCTGGCTCAATTCCTGAAGTTCGCGCAAAACTCTTACAGACTCGCCAACAGAAACTTCAACCCGACGTTTTGCTTTGACATATTCGCTCATGTTATATCCTCCGATAATCATGCGGAGTTACGTTTTCTACTTGAACTAAAACTCTATCCTTTTCGATCTTGTAGATAACTCTATATTGCAGATTCAGCCTGGAGGATCGATAGCCGGCCCACTTTCCAGAAAGCGACTCATCATGGAACCCTTTGATACTTCTTAATCCTTGGGGACCTGAAATAGCTACGATATCTTTCCACTTCTCATATCGCATCAATATTTCTATCGGAGCCGACGCCAAGCTCTTTGCAACACGCCTGTGTTCATAGATTATCCACATACTATCTATGGTATGTATATCATATATAGTATGTCAAGCTTGGCCGCTGGATGGCCGCATAACAGTATATAAAAAAGGCCATTCCGGCCTTTTAATATTATTAGCAGGCGGCCTTTTATTTTTTGGGTTGGCTGAGCTTACTTCATACTATTCTGATTTTTCTAACTATTATTTATAGGCTTTGTTCATGCATAAAAATAGAAGGCTCGTGGCCTAAAATAAATTGGAATAGCAGGCCTTCACCGGATATCAGTCGGGTTGCTTCAATTTTTGCGGGTTTGAAACATTGCGCACCAACACCAGTCCGTAATGCACATCTCCCGCCTGCTTGTGGCGATCCAGCAGCCAGCCTGCAGGCAGTTTGAAACTGGCAAGACTCTGGCCGGCTTCCATATAAATGCGTGCTGCTGGTGCCAGCCAGCCATGCTGTTGCAACAAACCACAACAGTGCTCATGCAAATTGGCCGCGAATGGCGGGTCCAGCAACACCAGATCAAACTGTTGCGTGGCTGGTTGCGACAACCAGCGCACTGCGTCCTGCTGGATCACCTGCATCTTGTCAGTGCCAAGCAAGCCGGCGTTCGCCCGCAGTGCAGAGGCGGCCGCAGTATCGGTTTCCAGCGCAGTCACTGCAGCAGCGCCACGCGAGAGTGCTTCAAAGCCCAGCGCACCACTGCCAGCGAAAAGGTCGAGGCAGCGCATGCCCACCACGCTGAACTGCAGCCAGTTGAACAGGGTTTCGCGCACGCGGTCGGGGGTGGGGCGCAGGTCGGGGGCGTCAGGAAACTGCAGTACACGGCTGCGCCATTCGCCGCCTATGATGCGGACGCGGTTGCGTTTGTTGCTGGAGTTGTTGGCCATGGTCAGTGGGGTTGCAGCAGTTTGTCGAGGCCGGCGTCTGCTTCGGCGGTCTTTTGCAGATGCGGGTAGCGCAGCCCGTCGTGATAACTGATGCTGGCTTCGCGATAGTGGTCGCCGCGCTTGAGCAACAGCTTGATGGGTTCCGGCGAAGTTTTGGCTGCCTTGATTGCATCACGCAACCGGTCCGCGTTATAGCTGCGGCTGTTCACGGCCACAATCTCGTCGCCCAGATCGAGACCGGCGTTGAAGGCAGGGCTGTCCCACATAATGGCGGTGATGCCGGTCTTGCCGAGGGTGATGCCAATGGAAAAGCTGAAATCGGCAACTTCCTTGCGCACAGCCTTGTTGGGCTCATCGGTGTACACCAGTTGGTAGCCGTTGTTTTCAAAGCCCTTGAGCGGCGCCCGCTCACTGACACCATTGATACGTTCGTTGAGCAACTTGCGCCAGTCATAGGCCACGATGCCGTTGAGCGCACTCACCACATTGTTGAATTGGTAAGTCAGTTCTCCGAAATCTCCGTCGCGGCCGCCGAAGAAGGCGCGGGCGAAATCGTCGATGGATTTGCTGCCTTTGCTCTGCTCGCGCAGGATTGAATCGACTTCCATCCAGATCAGCAGTCCTTCGTTGTAGTAATCCTCCGAGCGTTGCCAGCTCACCCAGCCCTTGGGTGCGCGAAAAGTGATGACAGGATCGTTGGTGGTGTCGGCCAGCGGCCGCCATTCGCGTGCGCGGCGGTTGTCGAGGCTGGCCATGATGGTGGCAAACGCATCGAGCGTATCGGCCTTGCTCACCAGTCCCGAGCGCGCCTGGAAAACATAGCCCCAGAACTGGGTCTGCCCTTCGTAGACCCACAGCAATGAATCCTGCATCGGCGTGCGATAGTCGGGTGTCCACAGGTCGGCGCCGCGCCGGAATTTGCCGTTCCAGCTGTGGGTATATTCGTGCGGCACCACGTTGCGGCCATTGGGAAACTCGTCCCACTTGGTGAAGTAGCCGCTTTTGACGCCAATCTCGGTGCTGCGGTGGTGTTCAAGTCCGATGCCGCCGAGCTCGTCAGTGATCGCCAGCAGGAAATGATAGTGGTCGTAATGTTCGCTCCCCATGGTATGCACTAGTTCGGTGACCAACTGCTTGTGGACGTCGATCTGTTCGGGCTTGGCTTCGAGTTCTTCGGCGCTGTCGGCGAAAGCATCAAGGGTGACGCGCGGGCCCAGTTCAAACGCGCGATAGTAGCGGCCGGCGAGCACAGGAGAATCGAGCAGCACTTCGTAACTGGTCTTGTCATAAGTGCGGGTTGCCCCTGCTGTCGAGGACGGCAAGGCTGAAGCCGCCGACCAGTCCTGCGGCAAGGTAACCCGCGCCTGCACCGGAATCTGCCGCACGAAATAACCGGCCGGGTAGAGGCTTAGCGAAACAAACTGCACACTCGCCATCGTCGAGGTCATCACGATGCGGCCCTGGTCGGCGGCCGTGGCCGAAACAAACTGGAATTCAAGGTCGAGTTGTTTTGCCCCTGCGGGCACGTCGACATGAAACGCAAATACATCGACCGGATCGCGGGTCCACGCCACGCGCTTGCCATTGGCACTGATCTGCAGCCCGGCCAGTTTTTCGATCTCGCCACGCGGGCCGTGATGCCCCGGCAACCATTTGGGATAGAGCAACACCATGGGTCCGCTTTTGGTCACCGGAATCGTCTCTTTGACGCGGAAGATGCCTTGCCGGGTGTTGGAAGCGTCGATATCGAGCTGGAGGGTGCCGGGATAAGCGATGTCGCGCGCCTGCGGAATCGTGCTGGCGATGGCAACCGGTTGCGGGGCTGAATTCTGGGCGCTGGCGGGTTCCGCTCCTGCAAGCAGCAATGTTGCGAACGCGAGCTTGCGCAAAGTCAGTGACGAATTCGTGTCAGCCATGGTCATGATCCTTTTGAATATCCGGCATGGAGCGGATGTTCAGGAGTGTACTAAACGTGGGCCCACAAACTGAGCAAATTCGACTCTGACTCGGATTTGCCATTCTGTTAGCATTGCGGGGTCGTTCCCCAGCAGTTCCTTTCTATGTTTGGTTTCGGAAAACGCAACAAGGCCGAGGCAGATAAAGCCGCCGCGCCGGATGCACAAGACTCTTCTCCACCAGCGGCGCCAGCCGGATTCTTCAGCCGACTCAAGGCCGGGCTCAGCCGCACGCGTGCCACGCTGTCGCACAGCCTGGGCTCGCTGTTGCTGGGAAAGAAGGCCATCGACCAGGCCCTGCTCGACGAACTGGAAACCCGGCTGTTGATAGCCGATGTCGGCACCAAGGCCACTGCTGCGATCCTGGCCGAGCTGGCCGAGCGGGTGAAACGCAAGGAACTGGCCGATTCGGATGCGCTGTATGCAGCGCTCAAGCAAATTCTGCAGACCATGCTGCAACCGTGCGAGGCCCCGCTGGTGATTCCTGCCGGTCTTGGCAAGCCGTTCGTGATCCTGATGGTGGGCGTCAACGGTGTGGGCAAAACCACCACCATTGGCAAACTCGCCAAACATTTCCAGCAGGAAGGGCGTTCGGTGATGCTGGCCGCCGGCGATACTTTCCGCGCGGCGGCGGTGGAACAACTGCAGGTATGGGGTGACCGCAACAACGTGGCAGTGGTGGCGCAACACACCGGTGCCGACAGTGCTTCGGTGATTTTCGATGCCTACCAGAGCGCCTGTGCCAAAAACATTGACATACTGATAGCCGACACTGCCGGCCGGCTGCACAACAAGAGCAACCTGATGCAGGAGCTGGAAAAAGTGGTGCGTGTGCTGAAAAAGCTCGACCCGGCCGTGCCGCAGGAAACGCTGCTGGTGCTGGATGCCACCACCGGCCAGAATGCATTGAGCCAGGCGCGCAGCTTTACCGAGTCGGTGAAAGTGAGCGGGCTGGTGTTGAGCAAGCTGGATGGCACTGCCCGTGGCGGCATGGTGTTCGCGATTGCGAAGGAGCTGGGACTGCCGTTACGCTTTATCGGTGTCGGCGAGAAGGCGGAAGACCTGCGCCCGTTCGTCGCCGCCACTTTTGTGGAAGCGTTGTTTGCCAGTGAAACTGACGCAGATCAGGAATAAAATTACCGCATGATCAAATTCGACGACGTGAGCAAGCGTTACCCTTCCGGCCAGGAAGCGCTCAGCCATGTCAGTTTCCAGATAGCCGACGGGGAGCTGGCCTTTGTCACCGGCCACTCCGGTGCCGGCAAGAGCACCTTGCTCAAACTCATCATGCAGATGGAGTTGCCAAGCAGCGGCCAGCTGATCGTCAACGGCCACAACCTCAGCCGGCTCACGCGCAGCCAATTGCCTTATTACCGCCGCACCATCGGACTGGTGTTCCAGGATCATCAACTGTTGTTCGACCGCAGCGTCTACGACAACGTGGCGCTGCCATTGCAGATCGCCGGCTACGAGCCGCGGGAAGCTGCCCGCCGTGTGCGCGCTGCGCTCGACAAGGTCGGGCTGTTGTCAAAGGAAGCACAAACGCCGTTGGCACTTTCCACCGGTGAGCAGCAGCGTGTGGGCATAGCCCGCGCCGTGGTCAACAAGCCGGCCCTGCTGCTGGCCGATGAACCCACCGGCAATCTTGATCCCGAGCTGGCCGCCGAAATCATGGGCTTGTTCGAGCAGTTCAGCCAGGTCGGTGTCAGCGTGTTGATCGCCAGCCACGACCACAACCTGATTGCGCGCATGGAGCATCGCATGTTGCGGCTGGAACAGGGCCGTTTGGTTGGCGATGGCAGCAAGGGGAGCAAAGCATGAGCCTGCGCCCGGAACCACGCACGCGCCCGGAAAATCGCGCTGCCACGGTGCAGGTGCCCAGCAACAGTTTGCTGGCCGTTTACTCGCAACATCAAAGCGCTGCCGTCGACAGTCTGCATCGTTTGCTGAATGAGCCGTTGGGCTCGGCGATGGCCTGCCTGGTGATCGGCATCGCGCTGGCGTTGCCATTGGCGCTGTTCCTGTTTTTGCAAAACCTGCAAAGCATGGGTGGCAGCCTCGACCAGCACGGCAACATTTCGGTGTTCATGCATGAGCACAATCCGGTCGAGCTGGCCCGCATGCAGAAGATGCTGGGTACGCGCAAGGATGTGAAAAAAGTCACTTACACCACACCGGATCAGGCACTGCAGGAATTTGAGGCCAAATCCGGTTTCGGCGAAGCGCTGGCCACCCTGGCCGAGAATCCGTTGCCGCCGCTGTTTGAGGTGCAACCGGCATCAGACAAAGCCGAGGATGTGAAAACTCTCGTCAACTATCTGCAGGGCTTGCCCGGAGTAGATGCGGTGCAGGCTGATATCCAGTGGTTACAACGCCTCAATGCCATGGTGGCGGTGGCGCAAAAACTGGCGCTGCTGTTGGCACTGCTGCTGGGGTTGGGAGTGATGCTGGTGATTGGCAACACCGTCAGGCTGGCCATCGCCAATCGCAGTGCCGAGATTGTAGTGGTGAAACTGGTGGGTGGCACCGACAGTTATGTGGCGCGGCCGTTTCTGTACACGGGTCTGTGGTATGGCGTGGGGGGTGGTATTACTGCGCTGGTGCTGGTGGCTTTGTGCATGTGGGGCATGAGCGGACCGGTATCACGACTGTTGGCCAGCTATGATTCCGGCTATCAACTGAGTGGTGTGAGCGTGAGCGGCGGTTTTGCGGTGCTGCTGATTGCCGGTGCGCTGGGCTGGCTGGGTGCATTGTTGTCGGTGTTGCGCCATCTGCGTGCAATAGAGCCGCGCTGAAGTTTGCGAAATCCCCACAACCAGCAGGGGAACATTAAATTTGTAGTTGGCCCCCGAGTTTCCTTGCTATTCTTGACCACAGATTTTTTACCGCCCTGATAACAACGAGAGGATAAGGCTATGATCATGAACCTGCTTGCAATACTGGTCCGCTGGGGACACCTGCTGTTCGGCATTGGCTGGATCGGCATGCTCTATTACTTCAATTTTGTGCAGGGCGGCTACTTCAAGGCAGCCACACCCGAAGGCCTCAAGGATGCCAAAGCCAAACTGGCGCCGAGCGCACTGTGGTGGTTCCGTTGGGGCGCGATGTTCACCTTCATTACCGGTGTGCTGCTGCTGGGTTATGTGCACGGCAATGGCCAGCTCAACAGCTACATCATCATGGGCGCCACCATGGCCACCGTGATGTTCCTCAACGTGTGGCTGATCATCTGGCCCAACCAGAAAATCGTGCTGGGCATTGTGCAGGGTGGTGATGCGGCCGCCGCTGGTGCCAAAGCCGCAATCGCTTCCCGCACCAACGTGCTGTTCTCCGGCCCGATGGCCTTGGGCATGGTGGCTGGCCCGCATTACATCGGTTCCGCCGCCGGCTATGGCCATCCGTCGCTGACCACCGGCGGCTGGATTGTGATCCTCCTCATCGCCGCCATTGAGGCCAATGCACTGTTCGGCAAACAGGGTCCGCTAACCACCGTCAAAGGTGTGATCACCAGCAGTGTGGTGTTGGCAGCTATGGTTATCGGATTGCTTGAATTGCTCTGATTTACCTTTACCCGGAACAATAGTTCTACAAGAAAGCGAGTCCAGGTGGCTCGCTTTTTTGTTTCCATATCAACTAAATAATTAGTTGACAATAAACTAAAGACTTAGTTATAAAGCCTGCAACAGCTATCGGCTTCAGGGTGTTGAAGAAATGGTCAAGGAAAACAGCGGCAAAACCCTGCTTACGGAAACCGAGCTGGAACTGATGCTGATTCTGTGGAAACTGCAGGAAGCCTCAGTCCACGATGTTATAGCTGCATTGCCGAAAAAGCGGGTAATGGCCTACACATCCGCGTCAACCATCATCCGCATCCTCGAGAAAAAAGGCTTTGTGTCCAACCGCAAGGAAGGCAAGGCCCATCTCTATTCTCCCGGTATCACCAAACACGAATACGAAAGCCGGACACTTGGCCATGTGATGGGGCGGTTATTTGACAACACGCCGGCTGCGCTGGTGGCCCGCTTGATTGACAGCCATAAACTGTCGGCAAAGGAAATTGCGGAATTGAAAAGGTTGCTGGATAAAAAGGAGTAAAGGGATGAACGCCAATATTCTTGAACTGTATTTCAAGCTGAATTTACTGATGGGTGCTGCATTCCTGTGGTGGGTGCTTACCAGGCAGCTGGCGAAAGTTTTCAGGTTTGAAACAAGTCATGCCCGGCAGTTGAAGGTGGCGAGAATAATAATTTTAAGCGTGTTGCTGTCGGTACCGCTGGTGGTTTTTCTGAACGGATTCCTGCCGGGCTGGGTCAAAGGAGTTGAGAAAGTAGTATCCAGGCCCG
Organism: uncultured Gammaproteobacteria bacterium; assembly: GCA_903837345.1. Lineage (GTDB taxonomy): Bacteria > Pseudomonadota > Gammaproteobacteria > Pseudomonadales > Pseudohongiellaceae > CAILUG01. The sequence goes on from CAILUG010000038.1 coordinate 10,291, forward strand.
GTTTGATTCAGGAATTTACCTTCACTGCAGGAATGGGTGATCTGTTAAAAAACAAATTCCGGATTGGGATGATTACCCTGGCACCTGAATTCGTGCTGTTTTCGCTGTTGCTCGCGGGGTTGCTGCTCCAGATCGGCAGAATGACGATCCAGGTCGGTCGACTCAGAAAAATAATCTGCGGTGCCACGGAGTGGAAATCAATAAACGGCATTCATCTGCTGATTTCGGATTCCATTACTTCCCCTTTCTCAACCCGCGCATTGGGCAGCAGGCAAATCGTTATGCCGGCGCAGTTGCTTGAATCTCCCGGCAATCTGCGATTGGCAATCAAGCATGAACTGCAGCATGTGCGTAATGGCGATCTTGAATGGGTGATTCTGTTGGAGGCTATCAAAGTGTTGTGCTTCTGGAATCCCTTTGCCTGGTTGTGGCACAACGAATTTGACTGCTTGCAGGAGTTCGCCTGCGATGAAGTACTGGTGAATGAGCGCAAGGTCAATTCGCAGGCCTATGGCATCTGCCTGCTGGATGTGGCGAGCAACGTGAGCGGGCGTGCGCTGCTGGCTTCTTCCAACATGGTGCCGAAATTTTCACTATGGCAAAACCACAAGACTCAATTGAAAAGGAGAATTCTGATGCTTATGAAAGTCAGTAACAAAAACAACGTCATGCTGAAAACAATTTGTTACAGCCTGTTGCTCGGATTCGGCCTGTCAGATACGGCAGTGATGGTATTGGCAGCCGATAGTGGCGGATCAGCTGTGCCGGTGAAACCAGTGGCTCTGAAGGATGCTGTGCCACCCAAGCCCGTAAAACCAGCAGACAAGGATGTTTTACCAGTCTTGAGAGTAAACCCCACTTATCCTGCTGAAGCTTTGGAACATGGAACTGAAGGATCGGTAGTGGTGGATTTTACCATTGATGAAAACGGAAAAGTGCAGGATGCAATTGCCGTAAAAAATTGTATCGAAACCAAGGGGAGTGATTTGAAGAGAGTTTGTGTAAAGGAAGACGATACTTTCAAAGAGTCCGCACTAACTGCATTGAGCAGGTGGGAATACAACCCAAAAATGGAAAATGGAATTGCAGTCAAAAGAGAGCACGTACAAACCATGCTCAGATTTCAACTTAACAATGATGAGCTACCAAAGTAAGAGAGTTTGAAAATGGATAAGCTAACAGCAGCGTCTGACGCCTTCCCATTTGCGTCGCTGCTCTGCTTTGAAAAACGCCGCACGATCAAGCGGCGTTTCCAATGGATGTGAAAGAGCTTGATGTTTCAGATAGCGCTCATAGGCATCATCGCCGCTTAGTTCGCGCACCACCGACCACACCGAAGCGCAGGTTTGTTTCAGCCCGTTGAGTGTTGGCATCTAGCCCTCCACCAACTGTGCTTGCTGATACGGAGTTTCCGTAAAGGCCGGGCAGCGGCGCCCTTGCAGGAAGGCCCAGCAGATACGCGCGGTTTCAATCACTACAATCCAGCTGACGATCAGGAAAAATGCAGTCAGTGCTGCGTCAAGTTGATCGTTGAAGATCAGGCGTTCAGTCGAGGCGACGGCGGCGCCGGCAATCTTGCCGCTGGCGATCTGCGCGGCGAGGTCGTCGGCGTGCACGAGAAAACCGATACGCAGTTCCGGGCTGAACAGTTTTTCCCAGGCGGCGGCGGTGGTGACGATCACCAGCCACACCAGTGGTGCTGTGGTTACCCATGCATATCTTACACGGCCGGATTTGACGATGATGGCGGTGGCTACACACAACGCAATTGCCGCCAGCATCTGGTTGGCAATGCCGAACAAGGGCCACAAACTGTTGATGCCGCCGAGCGGATCAATGGTGCCGTTGTAGAGGAAGTAGCCCCAGCTGACCACAACCAGTGCGCTGCAAATGAATACGCTTGGATACCATGAGGTGCGGCCCATGGCCGGAATCACATTGCCGAGCATGTCTTGCAACATGAAGCGCGCCACGCGCGTGCCGGCATCCACCGTGGTGAGGATGAAGAGCGCCTCAAACATGATCGCGAAGTGGTACCACACCGCCAATAGCGAGTTGCCGAATGCACTGCCGAAAATGCTGGCCATGCCCACCGCCAAAGAGGGCGCACCACCGGTGCGGGCAAACAGCGAGCTTTCGCCCATTTGCTGCGCCAGCGTTTGCATCTGATCCACTGTCACCGGGAATCCCCAGCTGCTGACAGTGGCTACCGCCTTCGCGGCTTCTGCACCAACGATGCCGGCAGGACTGTTGATCGCGAAGTAAATGCCTGGCTCCAGCACGCAGGCCGCAATCATCGCCATGATTGCCACAAACGATTCCATCATCATCGCGCCGTAGCCGATAAAGCGGGCATCTTTCTCATTCATCAATAGCTTGGGCGTGGTGCCGGAAGCGATCAATGCGTGGAAGCCAGAGATCGCACCACAGGCAATCGTGATGAACACAAACGGGAAGATCTTGCCGCCGAACACCGGGCCGGTGCCGTCGATAAACTGGGTGAAGGCCGGCATGTGGATTTCCGGTCGCAATACTACTATTGCCAGTGCCAGCGCCAGGATGGTGCCGAGCTTCATGAAGGTGGAAAGATAATCACGCGGCGCCAGCAACAGCCACACCGGCAGCACTGCGGCAATGAAGCCATAGACAATGATCATCAGCGCCAGCGCCGGGCCGTCGTAATCAAACCAGCCGCGGATGGTACTGGCATCCACCCAGCCACCGCCGAATACCGCCAGCAGCAGCAACGCAAAACCGATCAGCGAACCTTCAATCACGCGGCCCGGTCGGATGTTGCGCATATAAAGACCGATCAGCATCGCAATCGGTATCGTGGCAGCCACGGTGGATGTAGCCCATGGACTGTGTCGCATGGCGTTGACTACTACCAAACCCAGTACCGCAATCAGGATTATCATGATCGCCAGTACGCCGACCAACGCCGCCACACCACCGATCACGCCAAGTTCATCACGCGCCATCTGGCCCAGTGAACGGCCATTGCGGCGTATCGAACAGAACAGACTGACGAAATCCTGCACGCAGCCGCCGAACACCGCGCCGATCAGGATCCACAGGGTGCCCGGCAAATAACCGAACTGCGCTGCCAGCGTCGGGCCCACCAGCGGGCCGGGGCCGGCAATGGCAGCGAAGTGGTGACCGAATACGATCCAGCGATTGGTGGGGATGAAGTCACGGCCATCGGCGAGTCGCTCGGCCGGTGTTGCGCGGGTAGCATCGAGAGACAGCACCTTGGCAGCGATGAAAGCGCTGTAGAAGCGGTACCCCAGTGCATAGATGCACACCGCGGCCACTATCAGCCACAGACTGTTGATGGATTCGCCGCGATTGAACGCAATGCCGCCGAGTGCGCCGGCGCCGCCCAGTGCCACCAGTGGCCACAGCAGATAGCGCAGAAAGACATTGTTGGAACTATTGGTTGTTGTCATGGGCTGGGTCCGGCATACGGTTTATTGGGCAAAAATCGGGCAGTCGCCAATTCTCTGTGGTGTGGCTGTATTTGCCAAGAGAAGGCTGCGTATGATGGCCGGAGTTCTGCCTGATTGCGATGAATCAAATTGCCAACAGTAATCCACAGTAGCTGCACCCAGTTTTGCCGTTTTATGGTGCAAAATGGATACATCAAAAGGAGGCTCCATGCGAAACTTTCGACATTTACTACTGCTCATCCCGCTGCTGTTGCTGCCAATCAGCTTGTGGGCACAAGCTCCGGTCAGTGCCGGCAAGGTGTCTCAGCCTGCCGACTGGGACAAGGATCTGGCCCTCAACATCCCCAAGGATCTGAATCCCGACCCCCACATCCTGGAAATCAATCTGGAAGCCGTGGTCAAGGAAATGGAAATCATACCCGGCAAGAAGACGCAGGTGTGGACCTACAACGGCTACCTGCCAGGGCCGCTGATCAAGTTGAATGTCGGCGACCGCCTGATCGTGCATTTCAGGAATTCGCTGCCTGAAGCCACCACCATTCATTGGCATGGTCTGCGCATCCCCAACAATATGGATGGTGTACCGGACATGACGCAGCCAATGATCCAGCCAGGCGGTGAATTCACCTATGACTTTGTGATGCCGGATGCCGGCACCTTCTGGTACCACCCCCATGTCAATTCTGCCGCGCAAGTAGGCTATGGCCTGTATGGCGCCATCGTGGTGGAAGACCCGAAAGCGCCCAAAATTCCCGGTGATGAACTGGTTCTGGTGTTTTCCGACATGAGTCTGGATGAAAACGGCGTCATGCAGGCACCCTCGTCCGGCGGCCGTTTCGGCGATCTGTTTGGCCGTGAAGGCCCCGTGATCCTCGTCAACGGCAAAGTGATGCCGACATTGCAGATGCGCAAGGGCAAGCAGCAGCGCTGGCGCGTGATCAATGCGTCACGCACTCGGTATTTCACGTTGCGCTACAAGCGTTCACCGCTGGTGATCGTTGGCAGTGATGGCGGCATGGCAGAACACACCCACACGGTGGACGAAATCAAGCTGGTGCCGGCTGAACGGTATGATTTTGTGTTCACGCCGCCGGATGAGCCTGGCGCCGATGGCAAGTTCCGCTGGTATCCGACCAATCGCGGCTATGGCAGCACTTACAACCGTCTGGCCGAAGACATCATGAACATGCACACGATCAATGAGCCGGCCGTCACGCCCGAGCCGGTGCCGGAACAGCTGCGCAAGATTGCTCCGCTTGATCTCAAGGACGCCAAGGAGCGTACGCTCAATCTCACCATCGGTTATGACAAGGATGAAAACGTGGCGATGGGTATCAACGGTGTGCACTACAAGGATGCCACGCCGTACATGATCAAGGTCGGGCAGACCGAAGTGTGGACCATCCGCAACGACACCGACTTCAATCATCCGTTTCATCTGCACGGCTTTTTCTTCGAGGTGCTGGATACCAATCTGCCGATGCAGTGGAAAGATACTGTGGATGTGCCGCAGCACAGCGTGGTCAGGATCGCGATGAAGTTTGATGATCGCCCCGGCATGTGGATGTTCCACTGCCACATTCTGGATCACGCCGAAGTCGGCATGATGGGGCATTTGCATCTGGAGCGTTGAGCGCTGCCACCAGGCCTTGCTTCATGATTGCGTTTGTTGTGTGGCAATTGCGGCCAGTGTTTCTGCACTGAGCCGCACCCAGTCAAATTCGCCGCTGATGCCTTTCAGTTCACTGCGACCAGCTTCAGTTGGCAGCCGTTGCAGCACAGTCGCCACCGAGGGTTCTGCGGCCAGATCCTGCGACAACACAATATCGCCGCCCTGGCACAGCGTCTGGATGCGCGCGGTCTGGTTCGCCACCTTGCCGTAGTAATCGAGGATGCCGTTGAGTGTCACCGCAATGCACGGCCCGGTATGCAGGCCGAGTTTCACCAGCACCTTCTCGTCGTGATCAGTGAGTGAGCGATTGAATCCGGCAAAGGCTGCCTGGATTTCGATCGCACAATTCACGGCATCGAGCGGAACGTTGAAAGCAGCCATGATCGCATCGCCCAGGGTTTTCACCACAGTGCCGTTGTGGTGACGCACGCAGCCGGCCAGTATCGCGAAATGTTCCCGCACCAATGCGAAGGCCGCCGCATCACCGATGCGTTCATAGAGCGAGGTTGAGGCTTTGATGTCAGTGAACAGCAGCGTCACGCTGTCGATTTCCACATGATCGCCGGGCCGCAGGATGTTTTCATCAAACAGGTCGCGGAAACACTGGAAGGTGATCGCTTCTTTTGCTGTCAGTACTTCCTGCATCCAGGCGCGGTATTCAATTATCAATATGCGATCACGCTGGCTCTGGTTATGTATGGTCAGCGTGTCGGCGACAGGTTGTGCCTGTTGTGCAAAACCCAGCTGGTTATCAGGCAAGAAAGCGAGTGTGGGTGGCGGACCACCGGTGTGGTCGAGGAAAAGGTCGTTGCCGGGCTCCAGCGTGCGAATGCGATAAGAGCCAACCGGCATCGGAAACTGTTCGCTACGTGAACTGCCGGCATCAATTTTCAGTTGCACCACGATATGCGGCGTACTCATCGGGCCAAACAGGCAGTAATCACCTCCGTGCAGCGGGCGCAATGACTTGGAGGGATGGAATACCAGTTCCACATTGCGGCTGAAATTGCGGCCATAGTCGATGTTGCAGCTGGAGCAATGCGCACCCTGGGGGATTTCATCCATGCTGGAGCTCTGCACTTTCCCTACCCGGCAATTCGGGCATAGCAGATCCCAACGCAAACTCAACAGACCGTGCTTCGCCGCCAGCAGGAACATCTCGATCACGTCTTTCTCGCTTGCCTGCCAGTAGCGAGCCAGCAATTTTGGCCGCAGCGTCCAGACATCCACTTCCGGCCGCTCCAGTATCCATTTGATCAGGCGCTCCAGCAGGCCGTGGTGAAAGGGGCTCTGCAACAGGGTTGGCATCAGCTGCTGACAGCGTTGCAGGGCGCCAGGCACCAGGTCCGGGGGCGAAAAATCAAACGGCAGTTCGGCTTGCTGGTCGGCATAGGCGCGGGCCGTGGCGGCCATTGCCAAAAATTTTTTGGCGGTATTCCTGAAGAAACCGGTCAGCAGCAGGATGCGGCCGAGGTAATTGGCCGGTTGCACACGCAAGGTGTAATGACAGATGCAGCCAGTGGGGACGCTCGCAAGCGCCACCTCGGCAGTTACCAGGCTGAAGGGGCCGCGGCTGAAACGGCGTTCGTGGGTAAACCATTCATACCTGATCCAGTTGACCGGGATTTCCTCCCAGTCCAGCTGGTAGGAATTGACCGCAGCGGACCCGAAATAGCGCATAGCGCCGTCCGGCTGCTGCTCTTCCCGGATGGTATGGGCCGGAAAGCCGGCCGCCTCGTTGAAGCGGGCAGTGTCGGCAAAGATGTCCCAGATCACGCTAACCGGCTTGTCAAACTGCCAATGCCAGGTGTGTTGAACGGGTTGGGACATCGTGGCCACGCCCTCTAAGGGTCGACAAGTTCACAGGTATTTTCGGGGATAATGCCGGTAAAACCCTTATATCTTCGTTTAATTTCGCCAATCTCTCGTTCAAAATCGCCACTGGGTTTATAAAGCCCCAGCACGGTGATTGTACGTGTCACCGCATCGATTGCGATCATAACGATGGGAAGATCAGCCTCCAGGGCGATGTAATAGAAACCGGTGCGCCAGCGCGTCACTTTCTTGCGGGTTCCCTCGGGCGCTACGCAAAGGATCATTCCCGGATGTGCTTTGAGTACCTTTACTGAGGCTGCCACTGCATTCTGCGGTTGCGAACGATCCACCGGAATGCCGCCCAGCCACCGCATAATAGTGCCAAAAGGGGGGGTAAACAGGCTGGTCTTGCCCAGCCAGCGGGCCTCCTGCTTCAACTGCAGCAAGGTCCCCAGCATCAAGAGAAAGTCCCAGTTGCTGGTGTGGGGGGCTCCGATCAGGATGTAAGGCGGAGCCGGGATGCCATCAAGGTTTGCTTTCCAGCCAGTCAGCCTCAGGGTTGCAGCTGCCAGCAGGCGCAATAAAGGGGTCACCAACGGTGTGGAAAAAACGGAATTCATCAAAAGGGCGTGTAAAGGTGCCGGCTGAAAGGCAATGCCGATGGGTGCGGTCAGTATACTTGGACGGTGCGAGCCCAAGATAGCGCTTGCTTTGGGGCTTGCTGCTGGATTATTTTGAACTACTTTTGGCAGTATCACGTCTGCTGCCATCTCGTGCAATCCACAGTTTGATGGCCTTCGACGGTTGAAAACAATCCGGTTCAGGCTTCAATCAATCTTTCATTCTGAAGGGGGAGTGAACAGTTATGGCAACTTTACAAATCAATGGTCAGGCAATGGATATCGGATCGATAGATCCGTCCACCCCACTCTTGTGGGTGCTGCGCGATACGCTGGGTCTGGTTGGCACCAAATACGGCTGCGGTATTGCCCAGTGCGGCGCCTGCACCGTGCATCTTGATGGCGCGCCAGTGCGCTCCTGCCAGATTCCGGTTGGCAATCTCACCGATCAGAAGATCACCACCATTGAAGGCATTGCCGCCGCCGACGGCACGCTCAGCAAAGTCCAGCAAGCCTGGATTGCCGAAGACGTGCCACAGTGTGGCTACTGCCAGGCTGGCCAGATCATGAGTGCCACTTCCCTGTTGCAGAACAACCCCAATCCTACCGATGCAGACATAGATGCTGCGATGTCCGGCAACATCTGCCGCTGCGCCACCTACACCCGCATTAAACGCGCCATCAAGGTGGCCGCTGGCCAAAAAGTCGCAACAGCTTTCTATGACGCTGCAGATCAGGGGGCAACGGTATGAACATGAAATCCGATCAATTGCCGATGGCAGAATTGCCCGATTTTTTCCAGGACATGGTTGAAGCCAAACAAGCGGTTGCCGAGCAGGCACTTGAAGTCTCGCGTCGCGGCTTCCTGAAACTTTCAGGAATTGCGGGTGGCGGTTTGATCCTCGGTGCCGCCCTGGCAGGCAGCAACAAGACCATGGCTGCTACCAAGAAAGCAGCAGGTCCGACCGAAACTACCCTCAGTCCTTACGTGCAAATCAAGCCGGATGGTCGCATCAACATCTTCTCGAAAAATCCGGAGTGTGGCCAGGGTATCAAAACCGGTCTGCCACTGATCATCGCTGAAGAACTGGATTGTGCCTGGACAGATGTTGACGTGATGCAGGCTGACATAGACGCCAAGCGCTACGGTGCAGCACAGTTTGCCGGTGGTTCACTGTCTACCCCGATGAACTGGATGCCAATGCGTCAGGCTGGCGCCACTGCCCGTGCCATGATCCTGGCAGCAGCTTCAAAGAAATTGAAACTGCCGCTGGAAGAACTCACCACGGGTGAAACCAAAGTAATCCATGCCAAAACCAACAAGTCGTGGGGTTATGGCGAATTCGCCGAGCTGGCAGCCACCATGCCGGTACCCGATGTCAAAACCCTGGTTCTGAAAGACCAGAAAGATTTCAAATTGCTGGGCAAACGCTTCACCGGTGTTGATAACAAAGGCATCGTTACCGGCAAGCCGCTGTTCGGTGCCGACACCCGCATGGAAGGCATGGTCTATGCCACCTTCACCAAGAGCCCGCAGGTCGGCGGTGTGGCCACGTCCTTCAACGAAGCCCACATCAAATCGCTTAAAGGTGTAATTGATGCCTTCATCGTCGAGCCTTTCGCCGACGGCAGGATGTTCCCGACTGCCAATGGCGCACACCTGGGTGGAGTTGCCGTGGTTGCAGAAAACACCTGGGCAGCCATCAAAGCCAAACGCGAACTGGAAATCCAGTGGGATACTTCCAAGGCCGAAACTGCCACCTGGAGTGATCTTGCCGCCCAGGCCAAAGCACTGGCCGACAAGGATGGCGAACCGCTGATGGTCAATTCAGGCCCTCCCGGCCCGAATGCGAAGAAAGTCTCCGCTGACCGCGGTGATGTGGCAGCGGCATTTGCCAGCGCTGCCAAAGTTGTCACCGGCTTCTATGAATACCCGTACGTGTCACACGCACAGCTCGAACCGCAGACAACGACTGCGCTGTATAAAGACGGCAAGATCGAACTGTGGTCACCCAGCCAGATTCCAGGCGGTGGTCAAGCCGGCGCGGCGATCCGCGTGGGCGCGGCTCCCGATGCTTCGACTCTGCACCAGTTGCGCATAGGCGGCGGTTTCGGTCGCAAATTGGCCAATGACTACGTTTATGAAGCTGCAGCCATTGCCAAAAAGATGGAAGGCCGTCCGGTCAAACTGCAGTGGACCCGCGAAGACGACATGATGCACGACTACTATCGTCCGGGTGGTTTCCATTCCTACAAGGCCGCTCTTGATGCCAAAGGCAAATTGATCGCGTTCCAGGATCACTTCATGACTCACACTGCCAACGGCCAGAGTACGATGACCTCGGCTGATCTGTCGCCTGCGGTCTTCCCGATGGACGTGGTTCCCAACCTCAAACTGACGCAGACCCTGTTCAACAATGCGATGCCGACCGGTGCCATGCGTGCGCCGAGTTCCAATGCGTTCGGCTTTACGTTCCAGAGTTTCCTGCACGAACTGGCCATCGCCTCCGGCAAGCCACACGCCGAGTTCCTGCTTGATGTGCTGGGTGATCGCGGTCCTTCGAATCCGGAGCGTCCACAGCAGTCAATGAACAAAGGTCGCGCAATGGATGTCATCAAGGCAGTGGTTGAGCGTTCCGGTTATGGCAAGCCCATGCCGGCCGGTTCCGGCCAGGGTCTGTCGTTCTACTATAGCCATAGCGGTTATGTAGCGCAGGTGGCAGAAGTGACAGTCAACGCCAACAAGGAAGTGAAAGTGAACAAGGTGTGGGCAGTGGCCGACTTCGGCTTCATCCACAACCACAGCTCGGCTGAAAACCAGCTGGAAGGTGGCATCCTCGACGGCCTGAGCCAGGTGTTCAATGCCAAGATCACTTTCAACAAGGGCGTAGTGCAACAGCAGAACTTCCATCAGTATCCGCTGATCCGCATGCCGCAGGCTCCGCAACTCGACACGATGTTCCTCGAGTCGGATTCTCCTCCGACTGGTGCAGGCGAACCTTCAGTACCGCCGATGCCGGCAGCGGTTGCCAACGCAATCTTCAACGCCACCGGCCAGCGCATCCGCAAGATGCCGCTGTCGGAAAGTGGTTATCGCTTGGTGTAAGCACGCAAGACAGGCAACAGACCAGCAAAAAGGCCAGCGACACGCTGGCCTTTTTGTTTTCAGGACATTTGTTTTCGTCTGCAGTTACCACGCGTAGTAATAGCGAACCACCACATGCTCATAGGTCGCCATGACACCGTTCAGGATGCGTGGACGGAACTTGCTGTCGCTGATGGATTGCAACAGGTTGTCGGCAACTTCCGGCGGAGTGCCGGCAGTGCGGTCCAGGATTGCGGGAGCCAGAGCATCACCGTTCTCATTCACGCTTGCATCAACATCGATATAACCGCGGTATTCAATCGCGATGTCGCTGGCTATGCCGAGGGAGGCGCGCGTCCAGGGCGTGATCTCAAACGCAGGTACTGATACCGGCAGCACCGGATTGAACAGGTTTTCAATTTCGGCACTACTGGCACCCGCTGCAGCATAATCCTGGCGGGCCGTTTCCAGCAGGGTTCTGAAGTCCGCACTGCTGCCGGTGGCGACCAGCCAGTCGACCAGATCCAGTCTCGCATGGGCAAGATCTGCCGGCGTGGTGCTGGCTGACTCTTCAAGATATTTGACCCTGCGTTCCAGTGCAGTGCGGCCATCCGTGTAACTGGAACGATAGATGTGCAGATCAATTTCAGGAAAAGTATTGGAGTTCTGGTTTTTGAAGCCATGGGTCTGATTGTAGGTGACCAGTTGCCGGGTCATCAAAAAATTGCTGGTGGCCAGCGCAAATTCCGCCTGTGCGAGACCTGGATCCAAGGTTCGGCCGTGGGCAAGCAGGATGTCAATGATCTGTTGAAAAAGCTGTTGGGCTTGCTGCAGACGTCTGAAGCGGAGATCGAATTGATCCTGGAGTGAATCGGCGAAACGGAAACCGGTTGTTTGATTTGCTGCCGCAGTGCCGGATTTTCCGGCGGCAAGTTGCGGCAAATAAATGCGTGAGGCACGTACATGCCAGGCTGCAAATTCCTGCAGCGCAGGCACCAGTTCAAGTGATTGCCTGTCATAAGCCTTGGTGTGCAAATAGTACAGATACTCCTGTTCGGCATCTGTGGCGGTCAGGTCTCCCAGTGCCACGGTGCTGTTGATCATGCGCCGCAATAGCGGGGCCTGATCAAGACTGAACAGGCCGTTATTGACCCGGATGATCTGGTTGGCACGCTGGAAGCTCTGCAACGCGAGCGCGAAATCACCGTTGTATTGATAGGCAGTGCCCAGATCCAGCAGTATTTCCGTGAGGGATTTGTCATAAGCATTGCCTTTCTGCTCCTGCAGTTTCAGCGCTGCTTCGAGTGTGGCAATGTCATCGGGCCGGGTTGGGTTACCGTTGTTGAATTGGCGCCGGACAGTCAGCTCCATTGCCGACTTGACCGGTAGCGGATGTTCATGCGGAAGCTGGGCCAGTTCAGTGGCGGTATACACTGGCTTGCTGCCCGACTGGTTGGTATCAATGCCGGTTGAGGTGATACGGACAGGCACGGCATCGAATATCAACTGGTCAAGATTGGGTGTTTCCGTGGCGAATGTCAGGCATGAAAAAGTCAGTGCGACCACAAACAGTGAGCACTGGCACTGCCGGGGGAATCGGGAATTGTCAGGTTGTGGTGCAGGGGTGCCGGTCCGTCTGGCAAACAGTGCGGGAAGCGAAATCACGGTGCGTTCCCTCCATTTGTCGTGCTAATGTGAATTTAATGTGGAATCAATAAACTGCAGGTTTTACTGCCAAGTTTGTCCAAAATATACTTTAGTGCAGAGCCGTGAAAATTAGCCTGAATTACACCTTTTTTCTATCACAATCATTCATTACTTTGGTGCACCGGGCTGGTGTGCCGAAACAAAAAAGCCGATGTGTGTATTTCCAGATCTGCCTGACCAGCCTGGCTCCTGACGAGCAAGCCGCTCAAGTTTGACAAGTTATACAGTCCAGGTTTGCAGACTTGTGAAAAGTTCGGTGGAGAGCTTCATGTCGCATTTCAATTTCCGGTTTTCGATAAAGCAACACGCCTTGATCGCAGCTGTTGCAGCCACTGTCATGCTGGTGAGCCAGGGTGTGGGTGCAGCCAATGAAAACCTGTTGCAGGACTATTGCACCAAGTGCCACAACTCCGATGACTATGCAGGCAGCATTGATCTCGAAGGCGTCAATGCCGGCAACATCCATCAAAACACCGAGATCGGCGAAAAAGTGATTCGCCGCTTGCGCGCCGGCATGATGCCGCCCGCAGGCGAGAAGCGTCCTGACAATGCGGTCATGCAGCAATTTGCTGCTGCGCTGGAACAGGACATCGACACCCACGCGGTGATCAAGGCCGGTCGTCCCGGACTGCATCGCATGAACCGTACCGAATACGGCAATGCGATTCGTGATTTGCTGAAGGTGGATATCAACCCTGCCGATTTCTTTCCGGCCGATGATTCCAGTCGTGGTTTCGACAACCAGGCCGGCACGCTGTCCATGTCGCCGGCGCAGCTGGAATCCTATCTGGGTGCCGCTGCCAAAATCAGCAAACTCGCACTCGGCACTGACACCACGCCAAGCCAGAAACTTTATCGTACAGCCGAAGACGCCAACCAGAACTACCGCATCGAAGGCTTGCCGTTCGGCACCCGCGGCGGCATCAGCTTCGTTCACAATTTTCCGGCTGATGGTGAATACACCTTCAAGACGTTTGCAATCACGCTTGGCAACATGGGCAGCGATCGTCCCTTCGGTGAAATCCGCGGTGAAAAATTGCAGGTGCTGGTGGATGGTGAACTGGTAAAGGTGTTTGACTGGGATCAGGAGCTCGGCCTCAACCGCAACCAGTTTGAACGTTCCGATGATGATGTTGGCAAGAGTCTGCCGACACTTGATGTGACATTGCCTGTCACTGCCGGCGAACACGAGATCGGGATTACTTTCGTGGCCACCAATTTTGCGCCCGGTCTCGACATGAACAACTATTTTGAGCGCAGTACCATTGAAACCGGCGGCTTGCCGGGCTTCACCTGGTTTCCGCATGTGGGCTCTGTGCGGGTTGACGGTCCTTATGCAGTCACCGGCACCGGCAATTCTCCCAGTCGCCAGTCGGTGATGTTGTGCAAGCCATCCAACAACGATGATGAGAAAAACTGCGCACGTCGCATTATTCCCAGACTGGCGGAAATCGCCTATCGCGGTTACAGCACCGCCGATGATGTTGACAACCTGATGGGCTTTTACAGCCAGGGTCGCGCCACCGGCAATTTTGACAACGGTGTCGACATGGCATTGCAGCGCATACTGTCCTCGCCGAAATTCATCTATCGCATTGAACGCGAGCCGGAAAATGTTGCAGTGGGCGAAGATTACCGGATCAGCGATCTGGATCTGGCTTCACGCCTGTCGTTCTACCTGTGGAGCAGTTTGCCTGACCAGGAATTGCTGGCAGTGGCCAAATCCGGCAAATTGCAGGACAGCAAGGTGCTGGCACAACAAGTGGCCCGCATGCTGGAAGATCCACGCTCCTCCGCGATGACTGCCAACTTTGCCGGCCAGTGGCTGGCCTTGCGCAACCTGACCACCCAGGTGCCAGTGGTAGACCAGTTCCCGGATTTCGACAACCTGTTGCGCGAATCGATGCGCAAGGAAACCGAGTTGTTGTTCGACAGCCTGATTCGCGAGAACCGTCCGGTCACCGAGTTGCTGACTGCTGATTACACTTTCGTCAACGAACGCCTGGCGTTGCATTACGGCATCCCCGGCATCAAGGGTGAGCGCTTCCGCCGCGTGAAACTTGATGGCGATCTCGCACTGCGGCGCGGCATACTCGGCAAAGGTTCCATGCTGACGGTCGCCGCCCAACCGGGTCGAACCTCGCCAGTGATGCGCGGTTACTGGACGCTGGCCAATGTGATCGGTGTCGAGCCGCCACCGCCGCCACCGAACGTGCCGGCACTGGAAGCCAGGAAAGTGGACGCGGCCGGCAACGGCAAAGTGCCCTCCATGCGCGAGCGCATGGAAGAGCATCGACAGAATCCGGCTTGCCAGGGCTGCCATCGCATGATGGATCCGATCGGCTTTGCTCTCGACAATTTTGATGCGGTCGGCAAATTCCGCCTGACCGATGCCGGCAGCACCATTGATCCGGGCGGCACCATTTATGATGGCACCGTCATCAAGTCTGCTGCCGATCTGCCCAAATTCCTGCTGAACCACGAACAAAGTTATCTGCGCAACGTAACCCAGCGCATGCTTACCTATGCTTTGGGGCGCGGCATGGAATATCAGGACATGCCACTGGTACGACAGGTGCAGTCGCAAGCGGCGAAAGCAGGCTTCCGTTTCCATGAGCTGGTGATGGCAGTGGTCAGCAGCAAGGCCTTCCTCAGCAACACCAGGGAGCCCACGGCAACTTCACAGTCTGCGGCCAAACCACCGGCCGTTGCTGCAACCGGAGAATAGCAAGCCATGTTCGTAACCAGGAAGTCCCTGCCCAGACGTACCTTTCTGCGGGGTGCTGGAACAGCACTGGCGCTGCCGTTGCTGGAATCCATGTTTCCGGCTTTCATTACCAGGAGCCAGGCCGCAGAGCTGCGGCCGACCCGTTTCACCGGCGTATTCATTCCGCATGGCGCTGCTCCCGGCCATTGGGAAACCAAAAGCACTGACAAGAATTTCGAATTCCCGTTCATCTACAAACCACTGGAGCATCTGCGTGACCAGGTGGTGCTGACTACCGGCATGTGGTCACAGTCGGCAGAAAATCCGCCTGGCGTCACCGGCGCCGATCATTTCGTGGCATCGGCATTTCTGGCCGGCGTGAAACCGAAGAAAACCACAGGCGCCGATGTTGAGGTTGGCACCACTATCGACCAGATTCTGGCGCTGAAAATAGGCCAGACCAATCTGCTGCCTTCGCTGCAACTGGCGGTGGAAGATCCAGGCTCCAACTCCACCAACTGTGGTGAGGGTTACAGTTGCATCTACACAAATACCATTTCGTGGTCGACCCCCAACCGTCCGCTGCCGATGGAAATCAACCCGCAGGTGGTATTCGAAAAAATGTTTGGCAGCGGCGGTTCACCGGAAGAGCGCGCACTGCGCCGCCAACAGCAGAACAGTATTCTTGATTCAGTCACCCAGGATCTGGCCAAACTCGGCCAGCAGGTGGGCTCGGCCGACCGCATGCGCATCGAACAATATTCAGAAGACGTGCGCGAAATAGAGCGGCGCATGCAGATTGCGATGACCAAGTCCGCGGAAGTCCCCGGTTTCGACATGCCGTTCGGTGTACCAGAATCCTTTGATGTGCATATCAAGCTGCAATTTGATTTGCTGGCACTGGCGTTCCAGGCCGACATCACTCGCGTGGCCACCTTGTTGATGGCGCGCGACCTGACTGGACGTGTCTATCCCAAATCCGGCACCGATATCAGTTTCCACGGCGGCTCCCATCACGCGGAAGATCCGGGCCGTATCGCCCAATACGCGGTACTCAACCGTTACCACGCCAGCATGGTTGCCTATTTCGCCGACAAGCTGAAATCGGTGAAGGAAGGAGAAGGTACGCTGCTCGACAACTCGGTCACCTTGTTCGGTTCCAACATGGGCAACTCCAACCAGCATCAGCATTTCGATGTGCCGATGATTCTGGTCGGTGGCGCCGGTGGCAAACTCAAAGGCGACAAGCATCTGGCCTTCAAGACCAGGACAGTGCCGAGCAGCAACCTGTTGCTGAGCGTGCTCGACCTGTTCGATGTGCATCAGGACAAGTTCGGCGATTCCACCGGACGTTTGCCGGGCCTGGTGTGAGCGGCGAGGAGCAATAGCCATGAAACTGAAACAACTGGTTTTGACCGCTGCGGCCATCGCTGCGCTGGGTTGCTCGCCGTTGCTGTGGGCGATGTCAGAGCTGACCACTGCCATCCGGAAAGGCGATGTTGCGGCTGTTCGTACCCTGTTGGGCAACAAGGCCGATGTGAATGCACATGAGCGTGACGGAACCACGCCACTGCAGTGGGCTGTGTACGAACAAAATCTGCCGCTGGTGGAATTGCTGGTAAAAGCCAAAGTGGATGTGAATGCCGCCAACCGTGAGGGCATGTTGCCGCTGGCGCTCGCTGCCGAAACCGGCAATGCGGACATTGTAAAAAAACTGCTTGATGCCGGTGCTGGCGTGAACAACACGCTGCAGAATGGGGAAACCCCGTTGATGATGGCAGCACGCACCGGCAACCCCGCCACCATCCAGTTGCTGCTGGATCACGGCGCCCGAATCGATGCAGTGGAAAAATTGCGCGGTACCACCGCATTGATGTGGGCCGCCGCCAATCGCAATGCGGCGGCTGTCAAAGTGCTGCTGAAAAATGGCGCCAACTACAAACTCAATGCTGCCAGCACCAATGAAGGCCGCAACAATCCCTATCTGGCACCCACCGCCCGTGAGCGTCTGCGCGAGTATTACCAGCACAGCGGCATCAGCAAGGCGCTCGAGAAACCAAAAGAATTGCAGGCCAAGGACGAGAAAAGTGCAGAAGTGATCCAGACTGAACTGGTGAAACGCTTGCCGCCCGATCTGTTGCGCGACTTCATGGAAGAAGACACCAAAAATATTGCAGCCAGAACCAGCAATGGTGCCAAGCAGCAGGAAGATTATCTGAATCTCCCGACCGTGCGCAAACCCGGCCAGAAATTGAAGCGCGGCGGTCAGACTGCGCTGCATTTCGCTGTGCGTGAAAATGATCCTGATTCAGTGGCCGCGCTGGTGGAAGCCGGCGCCGATGTGAACCAGGTCAGCGAATTCGGCTGGACACCGCTGCTGACGGCCACCCAGAACCGTTTCTACCTGATCGGCAAATATCTGCTTGAGCATGGTGCCAATCCCAACATCGCCACCGAAGGCGGCTGGAATCCGCTTTATATCGCCACTGACAACCGCAACATCGAAGGCGGCGACTATCCCACCCGCAAGCCGGACATGGATCATCTGGAATTCATCAAGCTGTTGTTGCAGGCCGGCGCCGATCCCAACCTCCGCATGAATTCCAGCACGGAGACCCGTACGATTTTTACGCACCAGTGGCTGGATGAAGAAGGTGCCACACCGTTCCTGCGGGCTGCACAGTCCAGTGATCTGGACTTGATGAAGCTGCTGTTGAAATACGGGGCAGACCCCAACATCGCAACCATCAACGGCGTCACCCCTTTGATGGTGGCATCCGGTATCGCCTGGGTGGAAGGGGTAACCTTTGAATGGTCGGTGGATGCCAACAAGGAAGCCATCAAGATGTTGTTGGCGCTCGGCAACAAGGTGAATGAGCAGGATATCGAAGACCATCGCACTGCGCTGATGGGCGCTGCCCACAAGGGCCGCTCCTATGCGGTACAAATGCTGGTGGATGCCGGTGGCGACTTGTCACTGCACGATATCGGCAGCCGTGATTCGCTCAACAAACTGACCGGCGCCACCTGGACGCCGATTGATTATGCCGACGGTCTCGTGCGGGTGGGCGTGCAATCGGCCGAGGCCCATCCGGAAACCTCCAGACTGATCCGCAACCTGATGCTGGCCAAAGGCATGCAGGTGCCGCCTGAAGGTCGCACGCTCGAGTCAATTTGCGTGGTGGATCTTTGCAAATAGAAAATCGGGGCTGTGTCGAATTTCCTCTCAAGAGTGTTGGGAAATTGGTGTCAGAGTCGATTTTCCTTTCAAGAGTGTTGAAGCGTGCAATAATCAGGGTGGAAAATCGACTCTGACACCAATTTCCAGACTCCAAGTTCAGACTGCAATTTGAAATTTTACAAACCAAAATAAAGGGGAGAACCTGTGATAAACAAAAAACTATTGCTGGCAATGGCCGCAGTAACGCTGACGCACTCTGCGCTGGCCGCCGATGCCAATGCCGGCAAGGCGCTGTTCAAGGCGCAATGCGGCCTGTGCCACAGTGCCGAGGCCAATGACAACGGCGGTGCCCAGGGCCCCAGCTTGCAGGGTGTGTTTGGTCGCAAAGCTGCCACCAACGAACAGTTTTCCTACACCGAGGTCCTGAAAAAATCCGGGCTGAGCTGGGATGCTGCCACGCTGGATCGCTTTCTGACCAATCCCACGGCCGCCGTGCCGGGCTCAGCGATGGTAATCGCGTTGCCCGACAATACGGAACGCGCCAACGTTATCGCCTATTTCCAGGCTTTGAAGGAAGGCACCTTCAAGGAAGCACAGCGTCCCGCCTTTGCAGGTGGCCCACCTCCGGGTGCCGCACCCCCGCCAGCTCCCGCTGCGCCAGCTGCTGATGCTGACTGGAAGAAAGATGCGCCAGGCCGTGTGCACAAGGTGGATGTCGACACCTTGCCCAAACCTTATGCAACTACCTCTGCCAATAATTTCCCGCGGCTGATCCCCAAGCCGGCCGGTGCCGAACTGAAACTGCCCAAAGGCTTCAAGGTCGACGTCTATACCAGGGAGCTGACTGCTCCACGTGCGATGGTAGTCGCCCCCAACGGCGATATATTCATCAGCGAGACCAACACTGGCCGCGTAAAAGTGATGCGTCCGAGTGCAGATGGCAGCAAACCGCAGCAGATCACGGTGTTTGCGCAAGGCTTGCTGCAGCCGCTTGGCATTGCGTTTTATCCCGCTGGCGACAAGCCGCAGTGGGTCTATATTGCTGAAACCAATCGGGTAGTGCGTTATGCCTATGCAGTGGGTGATACAGTAGCGAAAGGGGTGCCCGAAGTTGTGGTGCCGAAACTGTCACCGGTGACCGGTGGTGGCCACTTCACCCGCGACATTGCGTTTTCACCCGATGGCAAACGCATGTTTGTCTCGGTAGGTTCGCAGTCGAATGTCCCCGAAAAAGCTACAACGCCAATGCCTGCGAAAACACCCGCAGAGATCAAGGCCTGGGAAGCCGAGCATGGCTTGGGTGCTGCCTGGGGCAATGAAGAAAATCGTGCCGATGTACTGGCGTTTGAAGTCGGCTCCAACAAGCCGGGCAAAGTCTTCGCCAGCGGCATTCGCAATTGCGTGGGTCTGACCGTGCAACCAGCCACAGGTGCACTCTGGTGTACCACCAACGAGCGCGACAATCTGGGTGACAATCTGGTGCCTGATTATTCCACGCGCGTACAGGAAGGCGGCTTCTACGGCTGGCCTTGGTACTACATGGGCAAGAATGAAGACCCGCGCTTCGCCGGCGAGCGTCCTGATCTGGCCGGCAAAGCCATCGTGCCGGATGTGCGCTATACCTCGCACTCGGCGTCAGTGGATCTGGAGTTCTATCCCAAAAATGCCACCGGCAGTTCGGCGTTCCCGGCTGAATATGCAGGCGACGGCTTTGCGGTATTGCATGGCTCCTGGAACCGTGGCGAGCGTACCGGCCACAAGATCGTAAGGTTGCCGATGAAAGACGGCATTCCTACCGGCGAGTACATCGACTTCATGACCGGCTTCATCGGTGATGACGGCAATCCCTGGGGTCGCCCGGTAGCGATCACGGTAACCAAGGACGGCTCCATGCTGGTCAGCGATGACGGTGCCAATGTGGTGTACCGGATTTCCTACTCGAAATAAGCCGGCTTTGAGCTTCAAAAACGGCGCCATGGGCTACTCCTTGGCGCCGTTTGTTTTTGCAACATCCGGCGGATTTTGGCATGGTAGGCTTATCGCTTGTGGAGTTGAAAAAATTGAATCCTGCCAGTACAACTGACACCGTTACCCTCACTACTGCTCTCGGCCACCGCATCACCGCTTTCAGGGGTGACCATATCGCCGACAAGATTGCCCGCCACGGGCTCTATGAAAAAGATGTGCTGGAGTTGTTGCTGGCGCTGCTGCGGCAGATTCCGCAACCGGTGGTGCTCGACATCGGCGCCAACATCGGCAATCACACGCTGGCGTTTGCAACCGTCGCAGCACAGGTGCATGCGTTTGAGCCTATCCCGTCAATTTATGCGCTGCTGGCACAGAACGTGCTGCAGAACCGTTTGCAAAATGTCGAGGTGCATAATTTTGCACTTTCTGATGTGAAGGGCAGCGATGTCATCTACATGGAACAGTCGGGCAATGTCGGCGCCTCCAGCTTTGACAAGCGCGCCAAAGGCGGCGAACCGCTTACCGTGCATAAGCAGCGCGGTGATGATGTTGCGCAAATCCGCAATCTGCCGAAACTGGATATGGTCAAGATCGATGTAGAAGCCCACGAAGTGTTTGTGTTGCGCGGGCTGATGCAGACCCTGCGCAAACAAAGGCCGTTTATCACGATGGAATGGAATGATCCGCTCACCGTCGAGCGGCTGGCGGGATCACCGGAGTTGCAATTCCTGTACGACCATTACCACATCCTGGTGCTGGGCTGTAATCATGACCGGGTGTGGTGGCAGGGCCGGCCGTTTGCGTTTGTTCGCCGCAAATTCACCCGGCATTTCCTGCCCCGCAAGGCGGTGTTCTATCCGTTTGATGCCGGCAAGCTGTATGACAACCTGCTGTTGATACCCAAGGGCAGGGAAGCGTTGCTGACGCAGCTCAACATTCCGCAACGCAGTTGAGCAGCAGCTTTATTGTTTGGCTTTGGCATCCGCCAACTGCTTGGCCAGCACGTCGTCGAATTTCTTTTCGTACTCGCTTACATGGGCCTGGTAGCCCTGCGGATCAATAAACGGATTGGGCTCGCCATCCTTGCGCGCCTTCAGTTTGGCGTATTTCTCATCCAGTCCGTAAAACACGCCATGCGAACTCGCCCATACTTCCACCGGGAAGGTGCGGGCCTTTTTGTGGGTGGCGCGGAAATCTTCGACAATATTCGGGTAATCCTGGTTGCCGACGAATTGCATGCCCTGGATATTGAGACTGCATTCAAGGAAACCGTAATAGCTGCGGCCATTTTCCTTCAGTGGCAGGCTCCAGGCCAGACAACCCTTGGTGTGTCCCGGCAACAGATGCGCAGTCAGCGTGGTGCCGCCGAGACTGACGGTGTCGCCATCGTCAACCATGCGGTCGATCGGCAGTGGCCTGCCACTGGGTGTTTTGAAGGCCTTGTTGTAAGGGGCATCCAGACGACCCACCACCACCTGCGCGCCGGTCAGTTCTTTTACCAGGCCATCACCTTCAACATGATCAGGATGGCCGTGCCCGCTGATCAGGATCTTGATGTCGCTGAAATTGAAGCCCTGCTGTTTGACAGCCGCCTGGATCACCGGCACTGACGTTTCATAGTCGCTGCTGATCAGGATATTGCCTTGGGGTGTGACGATGAGAAACGACGACAGCTGCGAAGTGCCAACGTAGTAGAGGTTGTCCATGATCTTGTGGGGCGGAAACGGATCGTTCCAGCCCTTGGGCTGCGCCAGTGCAGCCAGCGGCAACAACGCCAGCGCAACAAGGGGAAGCAACAGGTTACGGATCATGTCAGAACTCCTCAAAGCCCCCGCGCGCAATCAGCAGGGCAAACCGGTTATTTTTTGTCGGAGCCGGCGCTGCTGCCGGTTTCCAGTTTGCGGCCATCCGGAAACTCAATGGCACGTGAATTGGCGCGATGCGAGCCGTCTTTGGCCATGAAGCCTTCGACGATCACCTTGGTGCCGGGTGGCAGTGAATCCTTGGTCCAGCCCAGCCGCAGCAATACACCGGGCGAGCCGCCTTCCACCATCCACTCTTCATCCTGGCCCTGCGCGTTTTTCACATTGATATAAAGCCATGAGTGCGGGTTCACCCACTGCATCTTGATGACAGTGCCTTCCAGGTGAACCACCTTGTTGGAATCAAACTCGGCATAGAAGCTGTGGTGGGCAAAGGCCGGCAGTGCTGCTGCCAACAGCAGGCAAGCCAGCGAAAGTTTCGTCAGTTTGTTGTGCATGGTTGCAGTCCTCGTCACTTGATTCCCATCAGATCCTGGTAAAGCAGCTTGTCGGCAAACGGCACACATTTGTGTTCAAGCAGTTGTGCGTGGTCATCGATCAGCCGATACAGCGGCATTTCGATGGTCCAGGGTTTCGAATAAGTCTGCGGGTCTTCGATGGTTGCTTCATACCAGATATGGGTTGAATCGATGAGTTTGAAGCGTTCGGTCACTTTCAGGTCAGCGCTGTGGAAATTGCCGGCACGGTCGAACCAGGTCAATTCATTCTGGCCGGTAGTGGTCACTACCAGCACCTTGCCATCCCAGCTGCCGTCGGATTTGCCCATCCAGGTATCTATCGGCGGCGGTGTGTGGTCTGTCATGTGAATGACGCGGTTGGTGGCTTCAAACGGATACACCATCAACAGGTCATCCTTGCTGCCGCCCTGGAGTATCTGGAACGGCATGTTGTGATAAGTGACACGTGGCACCCCCAGCATGAAGCACTTGGCTTCCGGGTCGGTGGCGGGCCAGCCGGCGCGGTTCTTGTTGCGTTGTTCCAGCGCAGCTGGCAGATAGGGGATGGTGCCACTCTTCACCACCGTGTTGCCGGCCGGAATCGCGGCGATGGCGCCCATTTTCCAGAAGTCGTCGAGCGCTGTGGCAGAGTGGGCTTCAAGATCCCAATAAGCAGTATTGAGAGACTGCCACACGCCGTTGAAATTGGGACGGCCTTCAATGGTGTCAGGGCGCTTTGGTTGCGTGGCCGCTTGCTGGGCTGGTGCCGGCAATGCCAGCATCGCCATCAGCACCGCGCCAATGAATCGCATGTGCATCAATCCACTCCCCTTTATTCTGATATTCCGATCTGGTGTCATGCAGCCGTTTGAACGGATGTAGCGCACGAGCTTAGCACGCCCTTTTGGTGTATGTAAGAACAAGGGTTTGCTTGCAGGTTTGCGACAAAGCTACTATTGATCTGCATTGGTGACGGATGCACAACAACAATGAGTGGGAGGAGCCGCAGATGAAAACAAGAATACTGGCATTGACGGGCTTGAGCCTGGCCTGCGCCCTGGCCCAGACGGTGGTGCTGGCGGCCAACTGGACACCACCGAAGACTTCATGGGGCGAACCGGATCTGCGCGGCACCTGGCCCATCAACCATCTGATCAGCGTGCCGCTTGAGCGCAACAAGCAGTATGGCAACCGCGCTGAAATGAATGATGACGAATACACCAAGGCCATGGCCGCCACCAAGGCGCGCGACGAGCGTTTCCAGGGCGGCCCGATTCCGGCCGCCGACGCAGCCGGCCGCCAGATGAAGCAGACTTCGCTGATTGTGGATCCGCCAGATGGTCGCTTCCCCCCGCTCACCGATTACGGCAAACAACTGCAGGCCGGCATGCACGGCTCCTACAAGACCGATCAAACCGTGTTCGACCGGGTTGAGGATTTCAGTTCGTGGGATCGCTGCATCACGCGTGGCCTGCCGGTGTCGATGGAACCGCGCAACTACAACAATGGCGTCCGCATCTTCCAGTCACCCGGTTATGTGGTGATTTCGCTGGAAATGGCGCATGAAGCCCGCATCATTCCGACCAGCGGTGCACCCGCGCTGCCAGCACAGCTCAAACAGTGGATGGGAGAATCACGCGGTCACTGGGAAGGCAATACGCTGGTGGTGGAGACCACCAACTTCGGTCACGGCACCAGCATCGGCATGACCAGCACCGGCGTGCCCGGCTCACCCGGTCCGCTGCAACCGGCTTCCGACGACCTGAAAATTACCGAGCGCTTCACCCGCACAGCTGCCGACACCATAGCGTTCGAAATGAAAGTGGAAGACCCCAAAGTGCTGCTGCCGGGCTCATTTACCATCAAATATCCAATGTATCTCGACAACGGCTATGAGATGTATGAATACGCCTGTCACGAAGGCAATACCGCAGTGCGCAACTACATTGAAACTTCGCGTTATGAGCGTGCACATCCCGGTGAAAAGAAAACTGCCAAGTAAATGCCACACAGGGTGATCAGGATTGATCAACATCTACCCGCAGGAGTTTCCCATGACTGTAAGGGCCGATACCCGCGTTTTGATGATCGCACTGCTGTTTGGTCTGCCAACACTGGTGCTGGCTGACGACAAAGACTCGCGTGATCTGAACGGCTTTCATGCCATCTCGGTGGCGGAAGGTATCAACCTTGAAGTCCACCAGGGTGATCATTACGCCGTTAAAGTACACACCGATGGAGGCGATACCGATGAGGTGGAAACCGTAGTGGAACGCGAGACGCTGGTTATTCGCAAAGACAGTGGTTTTTTCGGCTTTTTCAACTTCGGCTGGATCCACTGGTTTGAACACTACAGCGTGGATGTGACACTACCCAAGCTTGAGAGTGTCGTCGCCAGCGGCGGTTCGCATGTGAAGTTTGACGGAAATTTTTCCGGTGACGAACTGGTGCTGAGAGCCTCGGGCGGCAGCAATGTGCGATTCAAAGGCAAGTTTGACTCGCTGGAGGTGACCACCTCGGGCGGTTCGGATGCATCGCTGGAAGGTGCGGCACATGTGTTGAAGGGCCGCGCCAGCGGTGGCAGTGACATCCACGCGCTTGATCTGGATGTCAGTGAAGCCGAGCTCGTCGCCAGCGGCGGCGCGGACGTGGTGGTCACCGTGCACGACAAGCTGACAGCCAGGGCCAGTGGCGGCAGCGCTATCCGCTATGAGGGACATCCCAAAGAGACTGATATCAAGTCCAGCGGCGGTGGCCGGGTCAAGCCCCGCTGACCAGGGATGGTTTTCTCCGCACATGGAAACAGTGTATAAATCCTCTCTGGCAGTTGCTGCCACTTCAATAACAAGATCGCCTCAACCACAAAGGCCAGCCCATGACTTTTCCTCTGCGCGGATTCTCGGTTTCCCTCGGTATTTTGTGCATGGCACTCGCTGGCACCGCCAGTGCCCAGAGTGATGCCGCGCGCGTTGCCACGCTCAAGACCCGCCTTGCCACGCTGGCCAGGGAAACCACGCAAGTGGAGGACATCACCAGGATCCAGCGTTTGGGTCGTGCTTTCGGTTACTACACCGACAAGGGCTTTTTCGGGGAAGCAGCAGATCTCTTCACCGACGATGCCACCTTTCAATGGGGCAATGATGGTGTTTACAAAGGCAAAGCCCGCATCAAGGAACTGCTGACGCGCCAGGGCGGTGGCAGCATGAAGGAAGTGGCCGGTCTGCCGTTCGGCCGTCTTAACTTGCGCATGCAATTGCAGCCGGTGGTCACCGTGGCCGATGACGGCAAGACTGCACATGCGCGCTGGCGCGAATGGGGCCTGCTCGGCCAGTACAAGGAAGCCATCTCCTGGGGCGATGCCATCATGGAAGACGATTACCTCAAGGACAACGGCGTCTGGAAGATTGCCGCCCGTCATTACTACCAGAACTTTGTGTCGCCCTATAGTGATGGTGGCTGGGCCCGACTGAAGCCGGCCAGCAGTCTGGTATCGAAAGTGGGCCAGGAATTTCCGGCCGATGCCAAAGCCGATGCTTTTCCGATGTTTCCGTTACCCTACGTTCCGGCTTATCACTATGCCAAGGGCAAGCTGACTGCCATCATGAGTGATGCACCGGTCACTGCACCGAAACGCGCCGACGACAAGATTGGCAAACTGGAAGCGCTGGCCGATGTGAAAGCACTGGCTTTGAGTCGCGCACGTTCAGTGCGTGCAATCGAGAATTTGCAGGCGATGTACGGTTACTACATCGACAAGGGCCAGTGGCAGCTGGCATCACAACTGTTCAGCAAGGATGGCAGTTATGAGTTCGGGCAGAGTGGCGTTTACATCAGCCCTGCCCACATCGAGAAAGCACTGGGATTGATGGGGCCGAAAGGGCTCGAAGCCGGCCAGCTCAACAACTATGTGATGGTGCAGCCCATCATCAACATCGATGCCGACAATCGCACCGCCAAGGCGCGCTGGCGCAGCGACGTGTTGCTGGCGCGTGCCGGCAAGGGCCGCTGGGGCGGCGGCATTTATGAAAACGAATATGTGAACGACAACGGCACCTGGAAGTTCAGCAAGCTGCATTACTACGTAACCTTCTGGGGCGACTACGACGAAGGCTGGACTGCCAAGCCGATTCCGATGGATCCACCCAACAAGGAGTTCCCGCCTGATCAGCCACCTACGCTCGTCTACGAGTCGTTTCCCAAGACCCATATCGTGCCGTTCCACTACAACAACCCGGTAACAGGTGCGCCGCTGCCAGGAGAAAAAGAATGAGCAAACCACTCGATATTCTGACCGGCAGACTGCTGCTTGCTCTCACGCTGGTGGGCGTGCTGTTGGCAGTGGGTATTTCCAAGGTGTCAGCCCAATCTGCCGATGCTGAATTGCAGGCGATTGAAAAAGATCTCAATACGCTTGGCACCCGCATCACCCGGCTGCAGGATCTGACGGACGTTGAAATCCTCCAGGACACCTATGGCTATTTCGTCGACAAGGCGCAGTGGCATGGCCTGGCCGACCTGTGGACCAAGGACGGCACGCTGGAAATCGGCGGCAAGGGCGTGTTCCTCGGCAAGGATCGCGTGTTTGAATACATGCACGTTGGTCTGGGCCCGATCGGCCCGCGCGATGGCCTGTTGATCGATCACCAGCAGTTCCAGTGTCTGCCCACCATCCACGATGACGGCGTCACCGCCGAACAGCGCTGCATCGCGTTCGTGATGAGCTCGGGTGGCTGGGGCCACAACTATTACGAAAATGATTACGTGAAGGAAAACGGCGTGTGGAAATTCAAGGTGCTGCACGGCCCTTTCAACATGTATTCCAATTACAAGGAAGGCTGGATTGATCACGTGATAGTGAACACCTTCCCTGAAAAGTTTCCGCCATGGCCGGATCTGCCGCCAACGGTGATCTATCTCACCTACCCGAGCTACTACGTGGAGCCGTTCCACTATCCGAACCCGGTCACCGGCAAACCGATGCCAACACCGAGTCCGCGTGCGGGTGGCATGGCGTTCGGGAAATAAATACCGGAGATTACGGCAGGGCGAAAGTGAACAGCGCTGTTCCTGCCGCAATCGCAATGTATTGCTTGCCGTTGACTGAGTAAGTCATCGGGCCGGCGTTGACCTGGCCACCCAGCGAGGCTTTCCACAACAGTTTGCCGCTTTTCGCATCCAGCGCCACGAAGTAACCGTCCTTGCCACCGCCGTACACCACATCGCCGGCGGTGGAGAGCGTGCCACCCCAGGTGATGTTGCCCAAGTTGTATTCCCACACCGGTTTCAGCGTGACAGGATCGTAAGCGCGAATCACACCCCTGGCTTCATCCTCGTTGTTGAAGAACGGCTCCAGCGCTGCATCACTCATCGTGGTCTGGCGGGTGTTGATGCCGACTGACTGCGGGAACTGGCCTTCAATCGCGATGATGCCCGAGTGTTCCCAATGCGCCACATAGAACAGATTGGTCTTCGGACTGTAAGAAGGCGGTGCCCAGTTGATGGCGCCATGCACATGCGGCCGCACCAGTGTGCCTTGTGGTGTGGGCACCATGCCGGGCGTGCGATGCGGGCGCCCCTTGCTGTCGAAGCCATCCATCCAGTTCACTTCCACATAGGGTTTGCCCAGCAGGAATTCGCCAGTGGTACGGTCGAGCACATACATCAGGCCGTTGCGATTGGCCCACAGCATTACCTTGCGCGGCTTGCCCTGCCAGGTGATATCGGCCAGCACTGGCACTTGCGTGGAGTCGTAGTCGAGTTCATCGTGCGGCGTGAACTGGTAATGCCATTTGAGCTTGCCAGTGTCGGCATCAAGAGCGAGCACGCTGTCGCTGTAGAGATTGTCGCCCAGCCGCGTGCGGCCATCCCAGTCTGGCGCCGGATTGCCGGTGCCGAAGAAGACCAGGTTGGTGTCAGGATCGTAGGCGCCGGCATTCCAGATCGACGCGCCGCCTTTCTGCCATGAATCGCCAGACCAGGTGTCGTTGCCTTGTTCGCCTTTGGCCGGAATCGTGTAAAAGCGCCACAGTTCCTTGCCAGTGTGTGCATCAAACGCAGCGACAAATCCGCGTATGCCAAGATCGCCACCAGCAGTGCCTATATAAACTTTGTCCTTCACCACCAACGGCGGCATTGTGATTGAGAATTGTTGCGCTGCATCCGCCACCGTAGCGTCCCACAACAACTGGCCACTCTTCGCATCGATGGCCAACAGATGCGCATCCACAGTGCCCATGAACAAGGTGTCGCCCAGTATCGCCAGGCCGCGATTGACGCGGCCACAGCAGGTGCGGCTGGGTGCCGGCTGATGCGAATAAGTCCAGAAAATACGGCCAGTCGCCGCATCCAGCGCCACCACATCATTGGGCGCCTGCACGGTATAGAGCACGCCATTTACCACCAGCGGCGTGGCTTCAAATTTTTCCAGCGTGTGTGCTTGCCATACCCATTGCAGCTGCAGTTTGCTGACATTGCCGGTGTTGATCTGGTCGAGCAGACTGTAGCGCTGGTTGTCGAGCGAGCGCGAATAGCTCAGCCAGTTGCCGGGTGCAGCATCGGGTTTGAGCACTTGCTCAAAACTGACCTGGGCCAATGCAGCGGTCGACGCCAGCAGCAGCGAGCAGAGCAGGGTGAATGGCTTGTTCATGGCTTGTCAGCTCCACGCAGCGACACCAGATATTGCACGAGATCGGCCAGTTCCTTGTCATCAAATTTGCCGCGCAGCGATGGCATCGGTGAGGCAATGAACTCCTCCTTCTGTAAATCGGACTTCATCAGCGATCGCAGCTGCTCCTTGTCATCCAGCAGCTGCACGCTATAGGCATCATGATTCAGCAAGCGTCCGCTGATGTGTTGGCCGCTCCTGGTTGTAACGCTGTAAAAGCGGTTGTTGGGCTGCACTTCAGCATTGGGGTCCAGCAGCGAAGTAGCGAGTTGATCAGAAGTTCGTACCAATCCTATCCTGCTGAGCTCCGGCCCGACGCGCGAGCCTTCACCATTGATGCGATGACAGTCTGTGCAGGCGCCTTTGCCGGCATAGAGTGCCTTGCCGCGCGCCGCATCACCGCCTGCGCCCACATCCTTCAACACTGCCCGGCTGCGCAAGTAAGCCACAATCTGCACGGCTTGCTCCCTGCTCATGTTGGGCGTGGCCGGCATCGGTGTATTGGCGATGCCCTTCATCACAATGTTCATCAGCTCGTCATCACTGTAAGGCTTGCGGAAAATGCCATGGCCAAGATCGATATTGGCAATCTGGTTGCCGGTTTTGCCGTGGCAATTGGCGCAGTAGTTCTGGTAGGCCTGCTCGCCGCTGAAGACGTCGGAGCCGGTGGCGTGCTGGGCCACAGCGAAATGGCTGGCGGCCAACAAGCAGAACGAAACAAGCAGCAAGAGAGGCTGATGAACACGCATAGTAGGGGCTGGACTCCAGGCTGTGACGCGTAGGGATTGGGAGTATAAGCTGAAGTCGCAACTTCTACCGGCTACAAATCAGACGCCCCGACCACCATTGCCGCCCGCCGGGAACGGCGGATAGGTTCTCGGATTGAGCACATGCCGGTCGATGAAAAAGTCCGCGAGCTGCGCTGTGATAACGGCAAACTCCGGATTGCTGTCAAACACGTGGGGCACGCCTTCGAACGCATGGAACTCGACAGGCACTTGCGCATCCTGGAACTGCTGCACAAGACGCTTGCTGCTCTCGACCGGAATCGTCGTGTCTTTCATGCCATGGAAGATCGCAACCGGAGGATAGCCCGCCGCGATATAGGTCGTTGAGTTCGCCGCTTTCTGTGCAGCGGCATCGCTGCCGGCGGGCAGCATGCTGGCAGGCACATTTGTCGCGGGATAGTACGCAAGGCAGGCTGCCACTTTGGTGCTGACGCCCGCGTTGCCGCCGCTGCCTTCAAACTCCGCACGATCACCGGTGCCTGCAGCGAACAGCGCGTGATAACCGCCGGCTGAGTAGCCAGCGACAGCGATGCGGGCAGGATCGATGCCGAGCTTCGTTGCGTTTGCCCGCACCCAGCGGATGGCTGCTTTGGCATCGTGAACCAGCGCCGGATAGCCCGCTTGTCCGGCCAGACGGTATTGCGCTGCAATTGCGACGTAGCCCAGCGCTGCAAAAGGCTTGACACGCTCCGACAGCGATTCCTTGTTGCCGGCTGTAAATCCGCCACCGTGAAAATGAATTGTCGCCATTCGTTTTGGCGTCACACCGGCGGGAGGTCGATAGATGTCGAGCTTCAGGTCCATGTCGCCGCCTTTGCCAAACACGACGTCACTCTCGACCTTCACATTCGTCTGTGCAGGCCCCGGCGTTTGCGCCATTGCAACAGAGCTCAGCGCAGGCACTGCGGCCGCAGCAAGCGCCGAACCCATGAAACCCCGACGTGTCATTTCACTCATTGATTGAAGCCCCCGGTTTTGGAAGTGCGAAAACTATAGTCGGGAGCAGCGGGCAGGTCAAAACAAACTGGACAAACCCGAATGCGTTCCGGTCAAAAAGTCTGGATTCCAACGGCATGGGTGACAAGTTGGTGAGCCCGGTAACGACCCGGCGAGAAATCAGAACCGGAAAAGCGCTCACTGACAGGTTTGCACTTGTCGGGATATTGACTTTGTGTTTCCCAAAATGATCACGAAAAGAAAATGTTAAATATTCAATGGC
Organism: uncultured Gammaproteobacteria bacterium; assembly: GCA_903837345.1. Classification (GTDB taxonomy): domain Bacteria; phylum Pseudomonadota; class Gammaproteobacteria; order Pseudomonadales; family Pseudohongiellaceae; genus CAILUG01. Next base: position 41,426 of record CAILUG010000038.1, read on the forward strand.
ATTTTATTAATTAGCGCTTGCTTAACAAGCCGCACATATAACGTGTTGTAGCATCAAGATAATTGAAAAAAGCCATTTATACAGGCACATATTTCCATATTCATTTATGGAACGAACTATTTAATTTAACAATTTGAATCATAAATCTTTACGAGGCTTAATAATGAAACAACCAATCAAGACAAATATTGCAATCGCCATTGCGGCGGCTTGCCTGGGTATGGCCGTAAATCATGCCAGGGCGGATGATATGCCCGCCGCGAAGGGCCAGACCGAAGGCGGTGGCCTCGAGGAAGTCCTTGTCACCGCCCAGAAGCGCAGCGAGAACCTGCAAGAGACGCCGATTTCGATTTCGGTGCTGTCGGCAGATGACCTGGTCAACCGCCACGTCCAATCGCTGCTCGATCTTGGCGATGGCGCAATACCTTCGCTGCGCGTAGCGCCCTTTTTCTCACGACCGGGCGCACTGATCATCAACGCCCGCGGTATCGGCGTGTTATCCGACAGCAACCAGCCGGCCCGCGACCAGGGCGTTGGCGTATATATCGATGGTGTCTATCTTGGCCGCGCACAAGGGTTGGGAGCAGCGCTCTATGACATCGACAATATCGAGGTACTCAAAGGGCCACAGGGCACGCTGTTTGGCCGCAATACCGAAGGCGGCGCGGTCAATATCGTGACCAAGCGACCGAGCGGGATGTTCAAGATGAATACCACCTTCGGTGTGGCCAATTATGGCGGTTACAAGGCCGAGACCCATATTGATCTGCCGGAATTTTCCAACATCAGCTTCAAAATTGATGCGATTGCGAGCAGCCGCGACGGGTTTGTCACCAACCCCCTGGCGGGTGCGGAAGACTTCAACAGCTTCAGCAAGCGCGGCCTGCACCTCGAAAGCCTGTGGGAGCCGGCATCCACTTTCAAGGCCGATCTCTCTTATGACACTTCCTATGATGCAACCAGCACGCTTTATTACCAGCAGATTTCTGCGGGCACCGGTCTGCCGGCAGCTGCATCGGGATCGCCCGCAGTGTTGGCCAACACCTTGGCGGCGCTGTTCACGTTGCAGCCAACCCGCGCCTCGACGGCTGCCGTGGGTTCGCCGCAGCAGCCCAGCGTGGGCAAAACGGATGGAGTCCGCCTTGGTCTCGACTGGGAACTTATGCCACAGCTGACCCTGAAATCGATCACCTCCTACCGCAAACTGACGCAGAGCCAATATGACAACGGCTCAGGTGCCTCTACACTGCAGCAGGCCACCACCTCTGCTGCGGTGACCCCCAGTTTTCTCAATTTCCAATTCTCACGCTACAGTCTGGCGCAATTCTGGCAGCATCAGGCCAGCCAGGAATTCCAGGCCATCGGTGAGACGGATCGCGTCAAGTATTCTGCCGGTGCACTCTATTACGAAGAAAAAGTGACCGACAATGCACAGGCGTTCAATACCGACCAGTTTACTGATGCGGTTGGCTCCGCCTATGTCATCCGGCAACTCGATTACTCCGCGCAGGTGATCCAGCGCGCCAGCCGGGTCAAGACCACCAGTGCCGGCGTTTATGGCCAGGCCACCTACACGCCAGCGATCGCCGACGATAGCTTCCACTTGACGCTCGGTGGCCGCTGGACGCGAGACAAGAAGGACGGTCAGCTGTTCACGGTAAACGGTGCGGTGCCAGTGGTCCCCGTCAACGGCGTCAACGTGACTGCGCCGGTGGTGCTTGACACTGCCTGGTCGCGCTTCGATCCGCTCGTCAATCTGTCCTACGATGTAGACTCGAACGTGCATGTGTACGGCAAATGGAGCACCGGTTACCGCTCCGGTGGTGCCAATTCCCGCTCACTCAACTATGCGCGCTTTGATCCGGAAAAGGTTTCGATGTTTGAAGTCGGCGCCAAGACGGAATTCTGGGATCGCCGCGCGCGCCTGAATGTGGCGGCCTATACCGGCGACTACGACGGCATCCAGCTCGACTTCAGCGGTTTGTATGAAGATGTGATCAACGGTACGCGCGTTGCCACCACACGCACCACCACCAACACCGTCAACGCGCCCGGCACCGGCAAACTGAAAGGTGTGGAAGTCGAGCTTACTGTTGCCCCCATTGACAGCTTGACGCTTTCGGCAAGCTTTGCCTACAACAGCGTCGAGATCCCCAACACGATCAACCCGTTCCCGCAAACGGGAGGCGTGTTCATCACAACGCCGATCCCGATCTACCAGGTCTACACCCCCAAGTATGCAGCCAGCGGATCGATCGACTATGAGATGCCATTCAGCAGCTTCACCGTGCGCCTGCATCTGGATGGCAACTATGACAATGGCTATTACGGCAACTACACGGACGCCGAATACGATACCGTAACCAGGGCCGTGCGTTATTCACAGGTGAAGGGTGACAAGTCGCTGATTTTCAATGGCCGCATTGCCCTTGCCGACTTCGACATGGGCAAGAGCAATGCCAAGTTCACCGTTTCCGTGTGGGCGCGCAACCTGTTCAACGAAGAGCATGTCTTCTACAAGTCCGGTTCACCCAGGGCCGGCGTGCAGGGCTTCTTCAATGATCCGCGCACCTTCGGCATCGAAGCCAATATCAAGTATTGAACAGGAAGCCGGAAGGACAGCGCGCAGAGTATTGAGCTCTGCGCGCATTCCATAGTGTGACTATTCGGTATACAGCTCACGCAATTTTTGTATCCGCGCCGCATCTACGCCCAGTATGTTGTTCATATAGTTTTCGAAGGAGCCCTGGCGCTCCTCAATGGCTGCAAATGAAGCATCAATATATTGTGCATCTACTGCCATCAAGACTTTCAAAACATCAGGATGCAGGCTGGCCAACATGCGGCTGGTAGAGTCATTCGCGCCGGGTGTGCGAGGACGCGGTTTGTAGTACTGGTTGGAAAGCAGGTAGTCGGCGACGATGTCTGCGTGGCTCACGCCCAACGCACGCAGCAGCAGCGCGGAGGCGACACCGGTGCGGTCTTTGCCGGCCGAACAGTTGAAAGCCAGCGGCGCATGTCCGGCCAGCAGTTCCGCAAACATTTCCTTGTATTGCGTGGCGAATGTGAAGGGAATTTCCTTGTAGAAATCAGCGAACACTTGTTTGGCTTGGGCTGGCGTTGTATCAGGTTTGGCAAGGCCGGTTCCCAGGATATTCATGTCCAATACATAGTCCGTTTCTTTTCGTTGCGGTGCAGTACTGCTTTGCCATCGGGTAGGCTCGTTGGTGCGTTCTTCGGTGCTGCGAAAGTCGCACACCACCCGGATGCCGAGCGAGTTGAGGTAGTGATAGTCATTGCTGGTCAGGTCAACCATGGTGCCGGATCGATACAACGTGCCCCATTTCACCGAGCTGCCTTTTGCAGCGCCATAGCCGCCAAGGTCCCTGAAGTTGTTGCCACCCTGCAAGGGGAGTACCCGCTCGGCCACCGCTTGCTGCTTGCCGTCGGCACCAACCAGAAAAATATAGGGGCGCCCGGTCTTGGCCGGCAACAGATACTCGCCATCGCTGTCTTGTCTGGAAACAAGTTGGCGCACGGGCTTTTTGCCGGTGGGGCGATATTCAACCCACACATCCACTTTGCGCCCGCTGTCATCCCAGCGGATCAACAGATTGTCATCGCCGGTTTTTTCAACAGTGGCGGGAAAGCACAGGGCAAACGCGGAAGGAAATACCAGGGCTGCAGTTGCTACCAGTTTCAATAAACGCATGTTCGACCTCAAAGATTCAAGTTGGCATCGGGTTTTATACGGCCAACGTTTGAAGTCCTTATTAAGGATGCATGCGGGGAAGTTAATTTTTGCTAAGGAATAACTGGAGTCAGAGTCGAATTTCCCGGTAATCGCTCGTTGATGAAAGTGCTAGGCGGTGCGCACAGTGGCCGAAATGGTTCTTGCAAGTTCTTTGGGAGAAGCTCCAAGCGCGAGCAATGACTTCATTAACAGATCGATCGATACGCTTGGATCGCCAGCTTCCATTTTTGCAATACGTGACTGGCTCGACTTCACTGCTTTAGCCAGATCAACCTGACTCATGTTTTTCTTCAGGCGTTGTTTTTTTAATGAGCTGCTCAATGCGAGCTTCATATCAATATAAGCAACTTCAACGGGAGACAAGTCCAGAAACTCGGCAGCAGACCCTACTTTCCAGCCTCTGGCTTCAAGCTTCTTGCGTTTAGCTGTTTGCATTGTCATACATCCTCAATCTGGCTTTGCTTGAGTCAATTACTGGTTTGGGTGTTTTGTTCGTAGTCTTCTGGAAAACATCCGCTATAACGATAGCGTCGTGATCAATCCGATAAATTATTCGCCAAATCCTGTCTGCATCTGTAATTCTGAGTTCGTGGCAATGTGGCCCTATCGATGGCATTGGGCGTGAATGTGGCATTGATAGCTTGTCACCACGTTGGCACAGGCGAAGCAAATAGCCGGCTTCAAGCCGGCCCGCCATTGAAAACGGCGGAGTCTTAACTTGTCCGTGTAGCCAGACTAGCGGCTTGTTACTTGTTTCCATGCGAATAACTATATGTCAGATATGGCATATATTACAAGAGTAAAATCATGATTGCCAAACAGTCAGTCGCGAATTAGGCTCGGCTCGATGGAGTGCAGAGCAATGCATCCGCGCTAAAATAATTTGCAGGGAGCGATAATGAAAATCAGAGAATGCCAGGAAAATGATATTTCAGGGATATGCCAAATCTACAACTATTACATCGAGAACACAGTCATAACCTTTGAGGAAGTGTCAGTTCGGGTTTCTGAAATGTCGGAACGTGTAAAAAGCTACACCAAATCCTGGCCCTGGCTGGTGTGCGAAGTAGATGGCGCAATAGTCGGCTATGCCTATGCCGGCAAATGGAAAGAACGGGCTGCCTACAAAAACTCGGTCGAAATATCGGTTTATATCCACAACACCTTGTGTGGCAAAGGCTATGGCAAAGCGCTGTACATAGCGCTACTGGATTCATTATGCAAGCTGGGCTGCCATGCCGTCATAGGGGGTATTGCCTTGCCGAATGAGGCAAGTGTTCGTCTGCATGAATATTTTGGCATGAAAAAAGTGGCTCATTTCACCGAAGTCGGCTTCAAGTTCGGGCGCTGGATCGATGTTGCCTATTGGGAGAAAGTCTTGAATGGCTAGCCGGGAGCTCAAGTAGACTTGTTGTCATCCGCCTTGGGCCGCCTTCTGTGCAATTCAACAAGATAATCGGCAAGCGCAGTGTTAATCACAGACCCGGCCAGAAATTCCCCCGCTAGATCCGTGCGTCCTCTCGACCGCAATCCCGCATACACATGCAGCTCAAACTGGAGGCGGATTGCTTGACTGATCTCATCAAGCCCTACTGCATTTAGTAAAAACATCAATGCCTCCACTGTCGAGAAGCGGCCACCATCCTGTTGCGCCCGCAACCAGAAGCGGCTGTCACCTTGCATAGGCAAGCTCACCAGGCGGCCCCATTGTGCAACCTGGCTGCTCATCGCGGTGGCTTCGCTCCAGCTGCCATCGAGCAGCAGCACTTGTGTGGAGGCGAGGTCGTAGTTGGCGGGCAAGGGTTTGCCACTGGGATGCAGCACCCACAGTTCACGGCCAGGAGCGACCACGGTCGCTGCAGTGAGCGGTTGGTCCTGGCGCCAACTGTGCTGCCTGGTGGCAGGCAGCAAACGTTTGATCAGATTGCCGGTGCTGCTCGGGCGTGTCAGTTCGCGCTGATGTGTCAATAAATCAATCTGCAGCGGACAGACGATGTCGCGCCGTGCTTCACAGATGCACCAGCGTGGCGGCAACAGGCAAACGGGGCAGCGGGCGGTGGGCCGGCGGACTACACTGCGCATCGGGTTCTTCGCACTGCGATAGTTGATGCTGCAATCCGCAAGCGCGCGTTATTCCTTCTCAAGCTCGAGTATTTTCCTTGCGATGGTCCTGGCGGCATCGGCTTTGAGAGCCGCATGGGCGACCATCGGCGTTTCTCCCCACACGCCAGTACTGCCTTTGATGATCTTGTCGGCCAGCTGGGTGACATTGGTATTGGTGAGCGGATATTTTTTGGCAATGTCGCGGAAGGAAGGGCCCACCAGTTTTTCTTCCACGCGATGGCAGGTATTGCAGTCCTGGTCGGGGAACATGTTGATAGCGGCAATCGCCGGTTGCGCCACTTCCACGCTGCCAGCAACGCCGGCGTCCAGCGGTTCCGAGCCGGCCGGCTCGAGCCGCAGCAGCGCGCCATCCTTGTGATCGGTCAGCAGATACAGCAGTCCGTCCGGCCCCTGGCTCACATAACGGATGCGCTGGTGCAGGCTGTTGAGCAACTCCTCGCGGCGCACTTCGCCGTTTTCATTGAACACCACCCGCTCCAGATGGCCGGTGCCCGGCACGCGACCCTTGATCATCGAGGTCACGAACAGGTTGTTTTTCCATTTCGCAAATTTGTCGCCGGTGTAGAAGGTCAGGCCGGCCACAGTGATCGAGGGCACCCAGTAAATCTCGGGTAATACCGTGCCTTCCACCCATGGCTGCGGGCTGAAGCGTTTGCCGTCGTAGTCACGGCCATAGGTGGCTATCGGCCAGCCATAGTTGTTGCCGGGTTTGAGGATGTTCACTTCATCGCCGCCCTGCGGCCCGTTTTCCAGTTCCCACACTTCACCGGTGAGCGGGTTGGTGGTGAAGTCCATCACCGAGCGGTTGCCCCAGGTATAGATTTCGCGCAACGCGCCTTCCTTGCCGATAAACGGATTGTCGGTGGGGATGCTGCCGTCATCTTTCAGGCGCAACACTTTGCCGATGTCGGAGGTGAGTTCCTGCGGCGCGCTGGTGTCGATGCGATGCGATACGCCAAACAAAATGGTGCCGTCTTTCAGGAAGTGCAAGCGTGAGGACGCGCCGCCGATATTGCTGCTCCAGGCTTTGGCCACATACACATCTTTCAGGTTATCTATCTTGCCGCCGGCGTAGTGGCCACGGGCCAATGCGGTGGTGACCCAGTAACCCTTGCCGCCATTCGGGTTGGGCCCGGTCTTGATATAGGTGAAGTAGAGCAAGCCATTCGTTGCAAACTGCGGATGCAGCTTGATGTCGAACAGTTGCTCGAGCGGAAACACGTCTTTCATGTCGACTACCGCAGCGTCCTGCAATTTGCCTTGCTTGAACAGCCGTATCTTGCCGGTGCGTTCTGTCAGCAGCACATCGCCAATCGGGAATTCCTTGGTGGCAGTGCCAGGCAGGTAGACCATGCCGAACGGGTGATCCATGCCGCGTGCCAGCACGGTGACCTTGATCCTGGCTTCTTCAAAGCTCGGCAATACCCACGGGCCGGCGCCCAGCGGTGGGCCTTCCTGCTGGGCCAGGGCAGCAGCGGCACACACAGTCAGCAACAGCAGCGAGCAGTGGCGGAGGAGAACTCGGAACATGGCGCAGGTATCCCTTTTTCTTGTACTCAAGTCGACTGAGAATACCTTTGATCAATGCTTTCTGCCATTGGTCATGGCGGAGTTGCTTTGGAATCCAGCAGTTTTACTTGCCCAGCCCCAGCTTGGCCCGCAGTGCCGGATAGAACTGCGCAAAGGTGCCATTGAACTTGCCATGTTCCATATGGCAGGTGACACACGGATTGGGCGACGGAATTTCGCTGGCGGTTTCCTGCTGTGGTGTGCGAAAAATAAAAAAGCCGTGGCCCTGGCCCTGGGAAAAACGGCTCTTGTCGAGCACATGGATCTCCTGCGACACCAGCGCCCCTTGCACAAAGCCGGGCAGTTGCGGATCCGACTTGCCTTCCGCCTGATAAAAGCTCAGCAGGAACATGGTGCCTTCCGCATAGCTTTTGTGCTCCATGAAATAGTGATACGCATTCGGCTCCATTTGCACCACGCCAATGGTGCCGGGATGCTGGGGATCAAATGGCTTGTCGTTGTACTCGCCGCCAATGGAAGCGCCGGTCTGGATCCAGGTATCCAGGCTGGCCGGATACAACAGCTCATTGGCGGTGCTGTAACGCGCAACGTTCAGGTTGTCCTGCGCATGCACGGCAGTGAAGGGCAGCAACAAACTGCAGGCGAGAACGGAAAAACGGAGCATGGACATAAAGCCTCCTGGGCTGTGGGGTGAGGCGATGCTGGTACGGGTATTTAAGCACTGCAACCCCAAATCTGCGAATTGCAGGCCCTGGCTGGCCAGCGGCAGGAAATCGCGACGGAAGTCATGTTGCCAGAAGGGAGCCTGGTGAGGTACAAGACCGGTAGAAATGAACATTGATTCATGTTGTAGACACAGGGGACATTGGCATGACCAGATACCTATCGCTTGCGTGCGTTTTTGCTGCAATTTTCTGCGGCACTGCTGTAGTAGCCCAAAACGCCACCCCCGAGCGCCCGGTGATCGCGCCGCTGACTCCGGCGCCCGACCAACTGGCGCTGATCAAAAGCAGCGATCCCAAACTGGCCCGCAACAAACAGCATGTGTGGGACTTCTGGCGCATCGTCTACGAAGGCGGCCATATGGAACAAGTGGCCAAATACATGACACCGGAATACATCCAGCACAATCCCAATGTGTCATCGGGGCGCGACAAGTTTGTCGCCACCATCGGCGCCTCGCGCCCGCCGCGTGAAGTAATGCAAACCTCGAAATTCCCGATCATCGACATCATTGCCGAAGGCGACAAGGTGGTGGTGATGTGGGCGCGCAAGGTGCGTGATCGCGAACACCCGGAGCAAACCTACGACATGACCTGGTTTGATGTGTTCCGCCTTGACGCCAAGAGCGGTCTCATTGCCGAGCACTGGGATTCATCGGAACGCTGGGGTACGGCAGGGCGTCCGCCTGGGGCGGAGTTTTTTCCTTAGTCCAGGATTTTATCCAATGCCGGCGGGGTAGTGAGATGAGGGGTCGATTGTCACAGTAAAGCCGTGGTCTGTCCCCAAAGTTTCACAGTTCTGCTATCTTCCACAGGCAATCGCGCTGCGGTATACGCTTCGGGTCCGCCCGCGATACAGCGTGGGGTTAATATCTGATGAACAGGAAATCAGTATTCGGTTTCGGCATGGCGGTTGCCGCCGTTGCTGTCTTTGCTCAAGCGCAGGCGCAAGGCATTGGCGCGTGGGTTACCAAAGACGCCAACTGGACGGCAAGCAAAGCCGCACTGCAGGCCTTGGGCGAACGATATGCGACGTCTGACGCGCTGTTTGACGCGTTGAAACAGGCGGCGAACGGCGGCAAACCCTTGTCCTTCCCGCAGTTGGCCCAGCCTGCCTACGACTGGACCGGTATCTACACCCGCACCGCTGGCGGTCTCAATTACGACCCTGATCTGCCACCAGGCCCGCCGAACCCGAGTGGGCCTGCATCCGCCCGCTTGACTCCTGCCGGCTTGGCGGTGGTCAAGGCCAAGGCCGAAGCGCTGATGAAGACGGGTGGCGAGTTTGATCCGCTGAGCAAATGCGGCCCGCCGGGCACGCCGCGCTGGTTTACCGAGCCGTTCCTCAAGGAATATGTGGTGACCCCTGGCCAGACGCTGCTAATCAACGAAATGGTCAACGATATCCGCCGCGTCTACACCGATGGTCGTCCCCACACCTCCGAAGCCGATGCCTATGGCTCCCCCAATGGCGATACGATCGGCTTCTGGAGCGGCGACATGCTGGTCGCCCACACCAAGTACCTGAATTCAGGTCAGTACCAGCGCGGCGTCCAGCCGAATTTCTCGGACCAGGTCAATGTGGTGGAGCGCTGGCGCAAGGTGAACCCGAAGACGCTGGAAGTGGATGTCTGGTCATATGACCCGGCAAACCTCGCCAAGCCGTGGTACACACGCCAAAGCTATTCGAAGCTGAGTAACGATGATTACAACTTGCGTATCCGTTATTGGGACTGTGGCGAAAACTCCAATAACACCATCATCGAGAAAGACGACGGCACCAGCCAGTTCAAAGACTTCAGCTTTGTACCGGATGACGCTGCGGCAAGTAACGATGAAGCAGTCAAAAAGGCCGCGAAAGCCGCCAAGCCCTGAGCCGGGAAGCTGGCGAATGAATCTCGGGGCGCAGTGCACATGGTCAAGACAGGATATTGTTATCCAGGAGTGCGAATAATGAAGACGAACATGATCCGTACGGTAATCGGCGTGGTGGCATTGGGCATTGCGCTGCCGGTACTAGCCCATCACTCGGGAGGAATGTTTGACGACAAGAAAGAGATCACCGTTTCGGGCACCGTGAGAGAGTTCCAGTACACAAACCCGCACTCGTGGCTATTGGTTGATGTTACCGGTGACGACGGCAAGGTCACCACCTGGGGCTTCGAGACAGAAGGCCCGAGTACCCTCACACGTGCCGGCATACGCAAGAGCGACTTTACACCAGGCACACCAATCACTATTACAGCCAATCCGATGCGTGATGGCCGCCCGGCTGGCACCTGGTCCAGGGCGATCCGCACTTCGGATAACAAGGAGTTCTCGCCGCGCGGCGGTTTCGTGGTCAAGTAAGCATTCAAGAAATAAATCATAACAACCAATAACAGAGGGGAAATATCCATGACCAAACATCTGCTGGGCGTCAGCCTGCTGGCCGCCTGTTTTTGCAGCACCGCATTGCTGGCCGCCGAAAACGCCCCGCCGGAACGTGCCGATGGCCTGCATATCGATCAGGTGGGAAAAGGGCCCTTTTATTACGATACCGCCGAGGGCATGGATATCCGCGTCAGGGTGCTGGCGCGCGGGCTCAATCATCCGTGGAGCATCACCTGGCTGCCGGATGGCTCGGCACTGATAACAGAAAAGAACACCGGCGCGCTGCGGCGCCTCAAGGATGACAAGTTGCAGGTGGCGCCAGTGCAGGGAACCCCGGCCGGTGCCAAGGTGAGCAAGTTCACCGGCCTGCTGGATATCGCGCTGCACCCGGATTTCGCCAAACAACCCTTTATCTACATGAGCTATAACAAAGCCCTGCCCAACGGCAAAGAGGCCATTGCGGTGGCGCGCGGGCGCTGGGATGGCAACAATATCCAGGGCACCCAGGATATTTTTGTCGGACATGAGGGCACCACCAACGGCGTGCGCCTGTTGTTCGGTACCGATGGCATGCTCTACGTCGGCGTCTATGTGACCACCGACAACCCCGAGCCCAACTTTCATACCGACGAGCAGAAAGGCAAGATCCTGCGCCTGACTCCGGAAGGCAAGATTCCGAATGACAATCCCTTTATCGGCAAGCCGGGGTTCCTGCCGGAAATCTTCAGCTACGGCCACCGCACTCCCACCGGCCTCACCCTCAACAAGGCCACCGGTGAAATCTGGGAAACCGAAATGGGCCCCAACGGCGGCGACGAAGTAAACCGACTCCGCAAAGGCGGCAACTATGGCTGGCCACTGGTGAGTCTGGGCCTGGCCTACAGTGGTGGCCAGCAAAGCGAACGCTTCCAGATGGAAGAGACCAGCAATCCGGTCGCATTCTGGATGCCCGGCATTTCACCTTCCAGCCTGGTGTTCTACGATGGCACCGAGTTTCCGCGCTGGAAGGGCGATCTGTTCATCAGCGCCATGCAGCAAGGCCAGATTCCCGGCACTGGCCAGCTGCAGCGCATCCATTTCAACGCCAAGGGGGAAGAGATCCGCCGCGAGTCGCTGCTCGGCAACCTGCGTCAACGCATCCGCGACGTGAAAATGGGCCCCGATGGCAGACTATACTTGCTCACCGATGAAGACGACGGTGTGGTAATGCGCATTGAAAGCGTTGGTAAATAAGTTTCAATAAAAAGGAAAAACAATATGCAAGTTTCATTCAGTGAAGTCATGGGGCGCGTTCCGCTGCGCATGTTCCAGATATTTACCTTCATCGTCTGCATGATCGTGCTGGTTGCCGATGGCGTGGATGCACAATTGCTCGGGGTGGTGACGCCCTTGATCCTCAAGGATTATGGCGTTGACCGTGGCAGTTTTGGTCTTGCCGTGAGCGCGGCACTGGTGGGCTTCGGGCTTGGTTCCTGGGGCGGTGGCTGGCTGGGTGACACCGTTGGCAGACGCTGGGCACTCACGCTCGCCGCTGTCGTGTTTTCGCTCGGCACGGTGGCCGCCAGCTTGGCGGGTGGGGTTTGGTCCATGGCGGTGTTGCGGTTGATTGGTGGTCTCGGCTTTGGTTCGGCCTATGCCAACGGCATTGCGTTGACCAGCGAGTGGTTGCCTGATCGCTGGCGTTCGGTAGCAGTAACGACCATATCGGTGGGTACGCCCTTGGGTGGATCGATCGTCGGCGCGTTGGCACCGACCCTGGTAGCGCTGTGGGGCTGGCGTGGCGCATTCGTCTGCTTCGGGGCCGCCACTTTCATCATATGCGTCGTGCTGATCATCGTCGTGTTGCGCGACAGCCCGGCGTACCTGTTGGCACGTGGCAGGATGGCAGAAGCAAAACAGGCGGCCCGCCGCGTGGTGGATGAAGATCTGGATCTGATCCCCGAGCGCCACATGACCGACAAGGCAGTGGGTGTGGTTGGTGTGCTGGATCGCAGCAATTTGCGGCTCAACATCGGCGTCGGTCTTGCGTTTACTTCCGCAGCCCTGGTGGCTTACGGCGTCCTCAACTGGATGACAACCTTGTTGACTTCCCATGGTTTTGCGTTTGCCCAGGCTTCTTATGCCGTGTTTGTTGCAGGGATTACTTCCATTGCCGGTTCCATTGCCGTGGGCCTGTTGGTGCAACGCTATGGCTCCAAACTGGTCATGACCGGTGTTGGCGCAAGCTTGTTGGCTAACCTGGTGGTGCTCGCCATTGTGATCGAGTCGTTGGCAGGTGCACCGGATGACGGTGAGCGCATGCTGATAGTGGCATTGATAGGGCTGGCCGCCGCGATCTTCAGCAGTGGAGTGGGCGGTATGTACGCGATGCTGACGCATGGCTATCCACCTTCATGTCGTTCGGCAGGTATCGGCTTCGGTATCTTCATGGGCCGCATCGGTGCCATCCTCTCCAGCGCCTTCGGTGGCTGGTTGCTCGATATCGGCAAAGGCAGTGTGGTTCCGTATTTCGGTGTGCTGTGCGCAGGCGCCGTGCTGTTGATGGTGGGGATCATGATCAATGATCGTCATGTGCCGCCGGCACGAAGGGCTTGAGTCAAACGCCGGACGGAAGCCGGGAAGCCATCAGCTTCTTCTTGTCAATTTTGCGTCCGTCGACAATGAAGGTGCCGTCGCCAACCGAGTGCAGCGTGCGTTTCTCCTTGCGGGCGGTGTCCATGTAGGCGGCAACCGCTTCCAACACGACGATGTTGTGCTTCTTGATGATGTCGATGACCTTGCACTCGATGTTGGCGAGGCACTCCTTGATCAACGGCGCCGCCACGAATTTGCCAGGCACCGGCGTGAGTTTGAACCTGGCAAACTTGTCGGTGTCAGCACCTGAGCACGTTCCGATGCCGACCACCTTGTCCAGCATGTCGACCGTGGGAATCGCAATCACACACTGCTTGTGCTTTCGCAACGCCGCGAACGAGTGATTCCATGCGCCGGTGGTGATCGCAAACAGCGGCGTGAAATCCATCACCATGGTCCAGGAGATGGTCATGATGTTGTGCTTCTTGCCGTCGTGGGTCGTCACCAGCACAACCGGGCCTGGTTCCATCAGGGTAAAGGCCTTGCCAAGTTTCAACTTTCGCATATCAGCAGAACCGCTCCGGTTATTTTGCCGCGCTTTTTTTGGTGTGCTTGGCAAAGAATGCGTAGATGGATTGCTGACTGGCTGTAATCACCGGGCCGTGGGTAATGCCTTTGAGTTCCACGTATTCGTGCTCGACGCCGAGTTCGTCCATTGACGCCACCCAGGTGTGGGAAGTTGCCACCGGCACCACTTCGTCAATGTCGCCATGCACCACCATCACAGGCACGCCGGCGGCCTTCAGTTTCTTCAAAGGCTCAGCCCGGCCATCCATCATCAGGAACGCGGCTGGTGCCACTGGCGCAATCGCCGCCCAGATATCGGCGTGTTTGGCGCCCAGATAGTAGGTGCCTGCACCGCCCATCGAATGGCCGGTGAGGTAGATGCGGTGATCATCAACCTTGAACTCCTTGCGCATCATCGCGAGCACATTCATCACGTCGTTCTCGCTGTATACCTGCAACTTCTCGGGCGGAATCGCATTCGGGTCTTCCGGAGCGCCCGGACGTTTCATACTGATAACCGGGGAGCCATACCAGCCGCTGACGTTGTAGCCCATGGGTGCGGCCAGCACGTAGCCACCCTCTTCAGCAAGATCAACCGCCGTTTTGTTGCACATGATCTGCGGCCCGGCACCAAAGCCATGCAAGGCGATGATCATCGGTGCCGGTTTGTCGGTCTTGATTTTCGAAGAAGCAAACACACAGTAGTGCAGATCTTCGTTGGTGTCGGCGAAATGATAGGTGCGATCCTGGGCGCGGGGATCCATGGTAAAACTGCTGCGTCCAGTACCAGGACCTGGCCCCGGACCAGGCCCAGGCGGTTGCGCTGTTGCCAACATCGGAGCCAGTGTCAGCGCCACAATTGTCAAGGTTGTGAAAGTGATCGCTTTAACGCTACTAAAAACGGGTTTCATGGTCCGACTCCATTTTGATTATTCTTGTACGGCTTCATCAGGTTCCAGCTCAGTCAGAGCAACTGGTTCCATACCCGGCAGATATTACACTGGATCAAAGTGGTCTGAGAAAAATTTGAGTCAGAGTCAAAATGGCAGGGAGTGCGACTCTGACTCCGCTTTCACTTGAACGGCAGCATGCGCTGCAAGGTATTGTCCCGCTGTATGTAGTGATGAAACAAAGCGGCGAGTGCGTGCAGGCCTATCAAAAAATAACCGGCGGTGCCGATGAATTCGTGCACCTGCTTGAGCTGATCGGCCAGTGACTCGTTTTCCTGCACCAGCGCCGGCAATTCCAGTCCGAACAACGGAATTGATTCCCCCTCGGCGCTGAGCAGGGCCCAACCCAGCAACGGCATGGCAATCATCAGGGCATACAAAGCCACGTGCACCAGCTGCCCAAGCAATTGCTGCCATTTGGGTGGTAGCGGCTGAATGACAGGAGTGGCCGACACCAGCCGCGCTACCAGCCGGATACACACCAGCACCCCCACCGACAAGCCGAGCATGTAGTGCCAGGTCTTCATCGCTTCGCGCGGGACGCTGTCTTTTGGAAAAATGCCTCTCAATTCCATGGCGGCATAAACAGCCGCGAGCAGCAACAACATCACCCAGTGCAGCCCAATGAGCAGCGGTGCAAATCTTTGTGAGTTTTGGTTGGTCACAGGAAATTCCCTTGTTGATTACGCAGTGCTGCCAATGCTGCGCGCATCATTCAATCAAGTAAGTGCCCCAACGAACAGAATCAAAAATGGCGTTCCATAATTGCTTGTTTGCCGTGCAAGGGAACACGGCATCATTTGTCAATGCTTCTGATGCATGTAGATGGCACGCTCATGCGAGAAAGCCTTGAAACCGAAGAAGCCGTGATAACTGCCGGTGCCGCTCTGGTTGACGCCGCCGAACGGCAACTGGTTTTCCAGGTAATGCGAGAAAATGCCATTGATGGTGACACCGCCTGAGGAGGTGCGCTGCAACAGCTTGTTGATATTGGCCTGGTCATTGCTGTAAATGTAGAGCGCCAGCGGTTTGTCACGCTCGTTGAGGTAGGCTACTACTTCATCAATGTTGTGGTAGGTCATGACCGGAATCAGTGGCCCGAAAATTTCTTCCTGCATGATCAGCATGTCGGGTGTGACATGGGTGAGCAGTGTTGGATGGATGGTGCGGTCGGCTGCTTCCAGCACGCCGCCAACAGCAACGCGGGCGCCCTTGGCCACGGCGTCATCAAACAGCCGCTGGATGCGCGCGAAATTCTGCGGATTGACGATCTGGGCGATACTGTCTTTCTTGATGCTGCCGTCTGCGTTATACAGGCTCTGTTTGACCTTGGCCTGAAACGCGGCGATCAAGCCGGCCTGCTGCTGCGGCTTGATAAACACGTAGTCCGGGCAGATACAGGCCTGCCCGCCATTGAACTGCTTGGCCCCGGCCAGATCCGCGCCAATCTTCTGCACATCGGCGCCGTCATCGACGATGACCGGCGACTTGCCGCCCAATTCCAGCGTCACACTCGCCAGGTGCTTCGCTGCCGCAGCCATCACCAGCTTGCCGACCCGTGTGCTGCCGGTAAAGAAAATGTGATTGAACGGCAAAGCGAGCAAAGCAGTGGCCACCTCGACCTCACCTTCGAACACAGCCACTTCGTTTTCATCAAAAGCTTCGCTGATGATCTTCGCGGCCACGCTGGCCGTGGCCGGGCACAAGTCGGTGAGCTTGACGATGCAGCAGTTGCCGGCGGCAACAGCCGCTGCCAGCGGACCCAGCACCAGCCCCAGCGGGAAATTCCACGGACCCAGGATCAGACACAGACCGCGCGCTTCCAACACGATCTGCGCTTTGTCCTCCTTGTTCATGGAGGGCACCACGTCCACCGGCGTCATCCAGGCGTCGAGATTGTTGATGTTCCGCTCGATATTGGCAACAACGTTGGCCACTTCAGTGATGCGTATTTCGTGTTCGGGCTTGCGCGTGTCCTGTTTCACTGCGGCCACGATGGCATCGCTGTGAGCCACCACCGCGGCTTTGAGTTTCTGCAGTTTGGCCTTGCGCTGTTCGGCCGAAGACGCTTTCACTTCCCATTGATGCTCGCGCTGAAGCGCAAAGATCCGGGCTATTTCAGTGGATACGCCTTGGGTATTTTGTGGGGTTGGGCTGGACATCAGTGATCCTTTATATAATTCAGTGCAGATGCGCAACTATGCAGGTAAGTGGTTTGTTTCTCAAGTTCGCGACGGTGTTCATGAGCGAATGGAGAAAGTTGCGGCAGCATCAGCGGGAATGGCAAGAAGGATCTGTAGAACGCTACGCTACCAACTCATCGTTGCGATGCGTTTTTGGCGCTGCTTTTCGAGTTTTTTCCTGTTGTTCAGCAAATGGCGATACCACTCCAAACGGCTGGCGATATGCTGCGACAACAGTCGGTTGGAGGCGACATACCGGTAGGCATTGCGGCGCAGCTTGTCCCTGACTTTGAACAGCTCCACCAGCCGCTGAAACTGCCTGGAGAACTCGTGCACGTCATGAAACAGCAAGCCGGTCTTGCCGGCTTCTATGGTATCTGCATATACAGCAGGGCTGGCAAGTGCCACAGCGCCATGCGCGGCGGCCTCGATAAATTTGAGGTCGGATTTCATGACATTGAACTCTGTATCCGCCAAAGGCAGCAGTGCGATATCCGAGTCTGCCAGAATTTCGCAATAACGGTCATAGGGGCACATCGGAGTGAATCTTTTGTCCCGTGTTTGCAGGGCATCGAAGAAGGCCAGGTCGTGAATCACTTCGAAGCGGATACGCCCTGCATTGCGCTTGATGAGCTCATTGATGGCGGGCATCAGGGGTTCCCAGTCCTGCTCCCGGTTGAGCGCTCCAAAAAAAACTGTGAGTGGTGCATCAGTTTCGGCAATGTCGCGCAACGTTGGCAGTTCTTTCAGCTGGTTCGGGAATACTGCCACTTCCGGATTGAATTGCCGGAAATAATTGCCAAGTGCCGGTGTGCTGGTTTGCACCGCATGCGCATACCTGAACTCCAGGTAATTCTTTTCTTCAATGCCAGGCCAGCGCAATGGATGATCGTCGAACTCGGCTATCACCAGGTAACCGGCATTAACCACTTTTTCAATCAGCGCCAAATCAGAATATTTCAGGATTGGACGTTGCAAAATGAATATCTTGTCGCTGACAGTCGTTTTCGGCAAGCTGGCAATGCCCACTTCCTGGATCACCTCAATGCCGGGGATGGTCACAAGACATTCATTGACGTGAATGATACGCACATCATTGCAAGCTGCTTGTGTCGGGATCATCAGGCTTTGCACCAGCATTGATGCGGTGACAGGAATGCGTGTGGCTCGTACCACAAATTGCAGGATACCGGCGTGTGTCTGGAATCTGGCTTTGTCAAAGTTCAGGGCTTCCAGAGCCGGCTCCAAAGCCTGGTAAAAGTCTTTGAATCCGGCTTCGTCAAAACGACGCCCCCGGACTTCGAACACCACCAGTCCGGCCGCTTCAAACATTTCACTAACAGTGTCCAGCGTGAAAAAGCGCAGATGGGTGCGATCCAGCAGACCTTCATCACGGTAGCGCCAACTGCCCTGCATAAGCCCGGCCAGTATGCTCCAGTGCTGCACATTGGGAATGCAGGCCAGCACTACCCCATCCGGCTTGAGCAGGGGTACCTGGGCAGCCAGCAACGCCCACGGATCATTGAGATGTTCAAGGACATTGCCATAAACAAGGCAGTCCACGGAGCCGCGTTTGAGGCGAAACACCGAAGGAGAAAATTCCTCCACATTGCCGGACCAGACTTGATCAAGATGCTGCCTTGCCTTCTCCGCAATGCTCTCATCAAGTTCCACTCCCAAATAGCGACAGGCTGGATTGGAGCGTTTGTAGGCAGCTCCCAACTGCCCGGCGGCACAGCCTATTTCCAGCACCGTCGCCGCATTGCCCGGAATCAGCCGCAACAAGTCCGGATTTATGCGGTGGTGGTAATCGGCGTTCTCTGGCATTGAGGTCGGCAGCTCTCCTGTACACGTGCTATTTGTAGCGCAGGCCTGACATGGAGTAAAAAGAAATCTCATGCATCCCAATGGCCGACAATGACAAACACACCATGTTCGGTCAGGTGTTTTACGACGGCCGGCAATGTGACTCTGACACCTGTTTCAGCACTGACACCTGTTTCAGCAAACCTACGCAGCCCATTCACGCCAGACAGCGGTGGCGATGGCGAGTACGACAGGGCCTATGATGAGCCCGACCAGCCCGAAAGCAGCCAGCCCACCAACGACCCCGAACATTACCAACAGGAAGGGCAACTGGGTGGATGTGCTGATCAGTAGCGGGCGCAGAATATTGTCCGTCGGGTGCACGATCAATACACCCCACGTGAACAGGCCTAGCGCCAGCCACAAGTGTCCGGTAGCTGCCAGCCAGGCGCTGGCTGCTCCCCAGATCAGGAAGGTACCCACCACCGGGATGATGGAGGCGATCGCCGTCAACACGCCCAACAATACCGGGGCCTCTACACGAAACAATGCAAAGCCAATACCTGCAATCGCTCCCTGGGCAATTGCGGTAACCAGCAAACCAAAGATTGCAGACTTGAGCATCGCTCCAGCCACATCGAGATAGCGGGCGAGTCTTTGCGCAAAGAACCGGTCAACAACGCGCGCAGCCTGCCTGACAATCTCGTCACCATCCCGATAGCAAAAGTAGATGCTGAGTATCATTACCAACAATTTGATTGCGTTGCGCCCCAGCTCGCTGGCGATGGCAAGCAGTTCAACGTGCAGCCGTTGCACCGCATCCATCAGCGTTGTTCGAATCAGCAGCGGATCCGTCATGTAATGGTCTATGGCCTGTTGGAGTGCTTCACCAACCCACGGCAACCGGTGCACGAAGGGCGGCAGCACTATGGTCCCGGCAGCCCGGTATGCCACCAGGCCCTCATAGGCGCTGGTTGCTTCTTCTGTCAGCAGCACCACGAGGTAGACCAGCGGACCGACCAGCGCGATACCTACCAGCGCAGTCATAAGGAGAGCAGCAACGGAGTTGCGGCCACGACACAGTCTCCTCACGTACCGATTCAGGGGCCAGCTGGTGTAGGCGACGATTGCAGCCCATAGCAGCGGAGTCAGGAACGGAAGCAGGATAATCACACACATAACCGCGAGGACAATCAGCAATGCCCAAAGCGACCCGCTGAGTGCCCTGGGCAAAGGTTCCAACCCGTTTTTGCTCGTCATTTCCGCATCCCGATTGAGCACCCTTGAGCGGGCGCCCTCCAAAGCAGCGGTATTGTGTGCGCTGGCACACATCCCGGTATGTACGCGTGCGCACACACCGGCAATCAGGGAAATAACTTTGTAGTCTTGCTTGATCCACCAGCAAGGTCTGCCAGAGCAAGGAAGTATCGCGCAACGCTTTTGCTACAGCCTGGGGTTGCCACTGTGCCACTTGACCGAAAGTTCCATCCCGCTGCCGATGGGTAACAATGCTGTTTGCATGTCAGGCAGTTGGTGCACGGCAGCGCGATAACGTCTTACATCCTCGCGTACTGTGGAGGGCTCGATCATGTTGTCGGCCACGATAATGCCTTCGTCGGCCAGCTTCGGATACACGGCGTGCAGGCAGGGCACATACATCTCTTTCCAGATATCCAGCAGCACCAGGTCGAACGTGCCATTGTCAGCCGCTATCAACGCCAGCGCATCGCCCAGCCGAAAGTCCACCACACTGGCCAGCCCGGCTTTGACTATCATGTCGCGCGCGTACTTTTGTTTGTAGTCGGCCAGATCCATGGTGACCAATGAGGCTCCGGTTTGCCTGGCCGCATCGGCCAGAAACAGCGTTGAGTAACCGTAGCTGGTGCCGAGCTCCAGAATGCGGCGCGGGCGTTTGGCGATAACCAGCCCGTGCAGAAACTCCCCGGCTTCCGGGCCAACCGGCAACAGGAATTCGTCACGCCGCGCGTGCATGCCACTATTGCCCAGCGCTTGCAACTTGATGTGCTCGTCATTCATGCGGCGCTGATAGTCGGCAAAAACGGCTGCTACTGCTGCATCGGAAAAGTTCATTGTGTGCTCCCCATATAGTGGTATGAAGTATACCGGGTTTTACGGACACCTTGATTCGGGGCCGGGTTGGGGTAGCCAGGAAATTGGCGAACAAGTCAGGCTCGGGTCAAATGGAAAGGGGTGTTATCCTTCCGGTGCCCACAGAATATTCCTTGAACCAGGAATATTCTGTGGGAAAATCCGGCCACCCCACTCAAGGAGAAGACCCATGCATAAGATCTTTCGTAGTTTGATTCTGGCTACACTGTCCGCCGGTACCCTGCTGATGACGGTGCCGGCTGTTGCGGCGGACGCTGCCACCGCAGCGGCAGCACATTATTCCGTGGAGACCACCCTCGTGGGCAAGATGCTCGACGATCCGGCAGCCGATGCGATTCTCAAGAAAATGATCCCGACGGTATATGCCAACGACATGTTCAAGACGATGGGCCGAGAATCGACACTGAAAGCCATTCAGCAATTCGAGCCTGAAGCGCTCAACGATGCCAACCTGGCCAAGCTGCAGGCTGAACTTAACAAGATCCCTGGCAAGGGCTGAGACGCAACCTACCATGAAGAGATTTGCGCTCGCTGTCTTGACGCTGTTGATGTACTCGGCCTTGAACGCGGCCGATGCGCCGGCAGCGCGGCCTGCCAATCAGTTCATCACGCTGGGCACGCATGGCGGCCCCGTGTCGGATCGCAATCGTTCCGAACCTGCCAACGCGCTGGTGGTCGGCCAGTCGGTGTATCTGATTGATGCCGGTGACGGCGCAGTGCAACAGATGGCGCGTGCCGGGTTGTCGCTGGCCGCCGTGCGAGCGGTGTTCATCAGCCATATCCACATCGATCACACCGGTGGCCTGTTTGCGGTGTTGGGGCTGCGTCACCAGATGGGAGTGCAGGGCAAGCTGCAGGTATACGGACCGCCGGGTATCAAGGCGATGGTGGATGGGCTCGTGGCCGCCATCGTGCCCGAGGCGGAATCCGGCTACGGCGTAGCTGGCGAGGATTACGTCCCGCCGCAGAACACCGTGGAGGTGAGCGAGCTGCGCGATGGCGCCAGCCTCAAGCTCGACGGGTTAAGCGTGACCGCCGCAGAAAACACGCACTACAGTTTTCCCAAAGGCAGCGACATGGACCGGCGCTTTGGCTCGCTGTCCTTCCGCTTCGACCTGTCCGACCGGTCTATCGTGTACACCGGCGATACCGGGCCGAGCGACGCCGTAATTACACTGGCGCGCGGCGCCGACTTGCTGGTTACCGAACTGGCCGATCCGGCATTCGCCGAGACCTTCGTATCCAGCGGGCCGGGCCCGCAACCCAAGCGCGCGCGGGAAATGCACGACCACATGATCAATCATCACATAAGCCCGGACCAGGTCGGGCAGATGGCGGCCAAGGCCAAAGTTCATCGGGTGGTGATTACGCATCTGGTCGCGGGCCGCGACCCCAATATCGATACGGCGCCGTTCGTTGCCGGTGTGCACAAGTGGTTTGAAGGGCCGGTGGAAATCGCCGTGGATCTGAATCGCTATTGAAGTGAATTATCAGGGACTGACCACAATTTCCCTGGGAATGTGATGTTAGAAGAGAAAGTGACCCCTATTTCGCTTCAGGGATTCAAGCAGCCACACTTACATACTCGACACGGCTGTTGGGTGCAGGAATTGTCAGCCCGTCAGCACGCATCCCTTCGATATGGAATTCAATTGCTTCCCGGATGTGCTGTTCAACATCGACGAGCGTATCTCCTGTGGCGATGCAGCCTGGCAGGTCAGGAACATAGGCACTGAAATTGGTTTCGGTTTGCTCAATGACAATTGCATAGCGCATGGCTTTCTCCTTAGTTCAGTCCGGCCTGTCTCAAGATGCTTTTATAGGTTCCAGCGGCTAAATCATCCCCAGGCTTTCCCGGAACCGTTACTCGGCCCGGCTTTGCAGGATGTTTGAATTGTCTATGACTTCCCCGTGTGGCGACATGCACCCACCCATCATCATGCAACAATAGCATGACATCCCTGACCTTCATTTGCGCATCCCTGTGCTGTTTTGCCAACTGAATAGCAGAACAACAAGGGATCGACCAATTTTTTATCCACGTTTGTCACGCATATGGCGTTTCCCATCAAGCCATTGCGGTGGCGTGTACGATCCGGGCAGGATCGGGCCAGAGGCGTGCGGCATCACCGCTTTGGTGTTGATGATGCCTGTGTCTGCCGGGTCCGGACCCGGTTGCCCGGGGCGGAGCATCAGCGCAATCCAGCGCCTTATCCTTGTTATGAAAGACATACCTTCTCTCCGTGCGTGCGGCAGGCGAATACCTGCGGTAGAGACCGGAAGCAGAAGGCGGACAAAAAAGAAGGAGGGTAAGGCGGAGGAACCTGATCTGGCCGCTGCTGTTTCGCGGCCTGAATAATTACGTTCTAGACCGGCAACAAAATGCGCAAGGTGCGCATGAAACACATGCGCACGTGCTGGCAAGGGGAGCGTAGAGTGGCGCTCACCTTGGTGGTGTCCAGCTTGTTGTTGACCAGTTGTCGGGAAATCATGACTGACTCATCCAGGGAAGGCGCGGATCATACGCCTGGTCTGGAAAAATGAAAACCATGCGTAAATTCCGCGTGTGAATATCACTGTTGTTGTGCTTCCATGTCAAAACCAGAACGCTTTGATTCTATACGCAAGGAGGAGAGACAAGCCATGGCCCAACGTTTTACCGAAATCAAGGATTCGCTGCGCCTTTTCATCGAAGCGCAGAAGATTTTCTTTGTGGCCACCGCTGCCGCCGATGGCCATGTCAATGTGTCGCCCAAGGGCATGGATTCGCTGCGCGTAATTGATAGTCATCGTGTCGTCTGGCTCAACGTCACTGGCAGCGGCAACGAGACCACCGCCCATTTGCAGGAGTTGCCGCGCATGACGCTGATGTTTTGCGCGTTCACCGGCTCGGCGCTGATTCTGCGTGTCTATGGCGCAGCCCGGGTGATCACGCCCACCAGCAGTGAGTGGCCGGCCCTCTATCAGTTGTTCCCGCCCAATCCCGGCGCCCGCCAGCTGATCGATCTGCAAGTGGAGCTGGTGCAAACCTCCTGCGGCCAGGCGGTGCCGTTCTTCGACTATGTCAGCGAGCGCGAAGAGCTGAACGAGTGGGCCAGCAAGAAAGGGGAAGATGGCATCAAGCAATATTGGCAGGAGCGGAATGCTGTGAGCCTGGATGGCAAGGCGATCCTGTGAGCGAGAGCAGCAAGACACCAACCAGGCTGAGTGTGTGGAGCTCAGCCAAACCTGAAGCCAAAGCGGCAGGCGCCGGCACCGTGCCGCTGGTGCGTGCGCTGTCAAAACTCGGGCTGGCTTCGCGCACACAAACGGAAGCGTGGATTGCGGCCGGGCGGTTGGCAGTGAATGGCCGCGTCAGCCGCGACCCGAAACTGGCAGTGGTGCCGGAGAAAGACCAGTTCACGCTCGACGGTGTGTTGCTGCAGCAGCAAGCGCGCAACTGTGTCGTGCTGCACAAGCCGCGCGGCTATGTCACCACGCGCAATGACGAGAAAGGCCGCAAGACTGTTTTTGATTTGTTGCCGGAATCACAGCAACAGTGGCATGCAGTCGGCCGCCTCGATATGAATACCAGCGGTTTGCTACTGCTCACCAATGATTCCCGTCTCTCCAGTTTTCTGACCGATCCCGTCAATGCCATCCCGCGCGAATATGTGGTCAGTGTCGATGGCAAAGTGTCGGAAGAGACGTTGCCGAAACTCACTGCCGGTGTGATGGACGAAGGCGAAGAGTTGCGGGCCACCAAGGTCAGCGTGCGCAAACTGAGCGGCCGCGAATCCCATTTGTTTGTCACGTTGCAGGAAGGCAAGAACCGCGAATTACGACGGCTGTTCAAGGCCGTGGGCCATGAAGTGAACAAGCTCAAGCGCATTGCGTTCGGCCCGGTGTTGCTGGGTGAACTGGACAGTGGCAAGCATCGCGAACTGACTGCCGAAGAGTGGCAGGCGCTCACTGCATTGATGGGGCCGGCAGCTCGCAAATAAGCCTGGGAGTGCTCTCGCCCTAATTATTTTCGAACCACGATTCCAGCAACAGCTGCGCCGCCATAGCATCCACCTGGCCGCGGTCGTTGTAACGCTTGCCGCTTATGTCAGCATTGTTGCGGCTGATCTCGCGTGCTTCGCGTGTGCTGAGGCGTTCATCCACTTTATGCCACGGCAGTTGATAACGGTCGCTCAGGCCTTGCGCAAATGCCTGCACCTTCACCATCAAGTCGCTGTCGGTGCCATCCATGTTGTAGGGCATGCCTACTACCAGGGCTTGCGGTTTCCAGTGTTTCACCAGTTGGTCCAGTTGTGGCCAGTCAGGTTCACCATTGCGCACCGGCACCACCGCAATGCCCATCGCGGTGCGGGTGAGGGTTTGCCCCACGGCCACGCCGATTTTGCGGGTGCCATAGTCGATGCCGAAGAAGCGCTGTGCGGTGCTCATCGCCTAGCTGTAACCCACGTCGGAGGTCAGCTGCGCCATCGTGAAGCCAAGCGTGGCGGCAGCCAGATTGCTCATGTTGGCGTAATCGGACGAGAACAGGATTGCTTCCGTAGCCGGGCAGGTGAACCACGAATTCTCGGCGATTTCCTTTTCCAGCTGGCCCGGGTTCCAGCCTGAGCAGCCCAGTGCCACCAGATAACGCGCCGGCCCGGTGTTGAGGCCGATCGACTCGAGAATTTCCTTGGAGGTGGTGAGCGTGAGGCCGGGCTTGAGCACCATTGAAGAGGGCCAGTTCGGCTCGGCATCGTGCAACACAAAGCCTTTTTCCTTTTCCACCGGGCCGCCGGCCAATACTGTTTGCAACGCCGAAGCGGGCCGTAAATCATCGATGCCGAGCTGCTCGAACACTTCGTCCATCTGCATCTTCATCGGATGATTCACCACCAGCCCGAACGCGCCGGCTTCATTGTGCTGCATCAGATAAATCACGCTGTTGGCGAAGAACGGATCACGCAAGCTTGGCATTGCAATCAGGAAGTGATCCTTGAGCGAGTGGGCACTGTCGAATGCAGGTGTGGTCATGATGGTGCCGGGCTCAGAAACTGGTGAAAGTGTTGCCGCGCTGGAACTGCCAGGTGCGGATGATTTCGAGTATGTCGATGTCCTTGTGCATTTCGGGTGGCAACGGTTCAAACGGCGCCGACAATTGCACGATGTGGATCGCCGCTTCATCCAGCACACGTTCGCCCGAGGAGCGCAACAGCCGGATATCGTTGATGGTGCCATCCGGGTTGATCGACACCATCAAGCGCAGTGTGCCATAAATACCCTTGCTGGTGGCTTCCACCGGATAGTTGAGATTGCCGATGCCTTCGATGCGTTTGCGCCAGTTGTCGAGGTAGACGGCATCGCGGCTTTCGCGGGTGGAGGCCGAGGAAATCGTATAGCGTTTGGGACGTTTGGCATATTCCTGCCGGTGCAGGTCGAGCTGGGCCTGCAGGCTCGCCACCGCATCACCCAGGGTTTTGGAGTCGAGCTTGCTGAAGTCTTTCTTTTCGGGCTGCGGCAGTTTGTCATTCACTGGTTCGTTGCCCTTGGCGGTGATGATTTTCTGCTGCTCAGGCACGGGCACCACCGGCCGCTCCTTCAGGAACTGTTCAACCTTGTTGATCTTGTTGGCGACCAGCGGCGCCTTGAAAGGCACCGACGGCGCCAGCGCCTTGTCTTCGGTGCCGCTGCCCTGCTGGTTGGCTTGCGCCAGAAAATCGGCGTGATCGGGCGCTTTGGCACTGCGATAACTGGCCAGCGTGATTTCGATGTTGCTGACGATCCTGGGTGCCAGCGTCACGGTAAAGCCCACGCCAAGAATCAGCACTGCATGCACGCACAGTGACATGAACAGCGTGAAGCCCAGGCGCTCCTGCGTCATTCCCAGTGAATCACCTTGCTCTGTTTCGAACATGGGTTTGTTCACCATGCAGTCCCGTTCAGGCTCCCAGTTTGCCGGCGATGCAGCGCATCAGGTCGCCGGCGATGTCCAGATTGAATATGGTATTGAGCTCGCGCACACAGGTGGGTGAGGTTACGTTGATTTCGGTGAGGTAGTCGCCGATCACATCCAGCCCGACAAAAATCAGGCCTTTCTCTTTCAGCGTGGGGCCCACCTGCGCGCAGATCCACTTGTCGCGTTCGCTCAGCTCCACGCCTTTGCCGGAGCCGCCGGCCGCAAGATTGCCGCGGGTTTCATTGAGCGCCGGAATACGCGCCAGCGCATAGCCCACGTGCTGGCCGTCTATCATCAGGATGCGCTTGTCGCCCTGGGCGATTGCGGGAATGAACTTCTGCGCCATGATCTGTTGCGTGCCGTGGTGGGTCAGCGATTCGATGATCACGCTCAGGTTGTGGTCGTCGTGCCGGAGGCGAAAGATGCGGGAACCACCCATGCCGTCGAGCGGTTTGAAAATCACATCACCGTGCTCGGCATGGAATTCACGCAGCAGCGAGGGCAGGCGGGTGACCAGCACCGGCGGCGTGCATTGCGGAAACTGGGTGGCAAATATTTTCTCATTGC
This sequence comes from uncultured Gammaproteobacteria bacterium, assembly GCA_903837345.1. Lineage (GTDB taxonomy): Bacteria > Pseudomonadota > Gammaproteobacteria > Pseudomonadales > Pseudohongiellaceae > CAILUG01. The sequence goes on from CAILUG010000038.1 coordinate 68,641, forward strand.
AGTCGCGCAAGGATTGCGGCTTGTTGACGATCAGTGTGCCCTCGCGCTCGGCCTGCTCCAGTATATAGGTGCTGTAGATGAACTCGCTGTCGACCGGCGGGTCCTTGCGCATCAGTATCACCTGCATCTCGCTCAATGGCGTGCGCACCACTTCGCCGAGCGTGAACCAGTCATTGGCGTCGTAACGCACGGTGACCGGACGCATGGCGCCATAGGCCTTGCCCTCGCTCATGTAGAGATCTTTCTGCTCCATGTACCACAGATCCCAACCCATTTTCTGCGCTGCCAGCAACATGGCGAGGGAGGTGTCTTTCTTGAAACTGATGGCGGCGATGGGGTCCATCACCACGGCGAGTTTGATGCGCATGCCAGAATCCGCTTGAGTAAATCAGCCCTGATTATAGGCGTGCACTTGCGGCGCGGCCACACGCCAGCCGCAGAAAAACCGGCAGTTTGGCCAGGTCTGTGCTAAACCTGAGGTGCGAAATGGACATCAGGGAGGATGGCTCATGGCAGCTCTCAAAGCAGGGCCCGACAAAAGCGTGGTGCCAGCGCCGGTGCGGGCCGCCACCGTGCTGGTGGTGGATGACAACGGCGCCCTGCGGCAGACGGCCGCCGCCATGCTGGCCGCCGATGGCCGCGCCTGCATTGCAGTGGCTGACAGTATCGCCGCCTTGTGCGCGCTGGTTGAGCATCAGCCGCAAGTGGTGCTGCTGGATGCCGACTGCGGGCCGCTGCAGCCCTGGCAGTTTGCGCGGCTGTTGCAGCAACATCCCGCTCACAAGGCCACGCGGCTCGTGTACACCAGCACCCGCGATGATGTGATCGAACGCGCCAAAGCCCTGGCCGCCGGTATCGAACAGTTTCTGCCCAAGCCGTTTACCACCGAAGAGTTGCTGGCGGCAGTAGCCGGCCAGCTGGCGTCTGCTGCATGAGTGAGTCGGCACCTCTGGCTGTGGTATTCGAGGACTCTGCCACGCTGGCGCTGCAGTTGACGCGCATGCTGGCAGAGCTGGGTTTTGCAGTGCAAGTGTGCGATCCCTCACTACCGAACTTGCCACTGCAGCCGGTGCCCGCGCTGATCTGTGTCGAACTGCTCGGCGCCGGCAGCAACGGTTTCAAATTGTTGCGGCAGCTGGCAGCCCGGCATGCGTGCCCGCGCGTTCTGCTGACAGCCACAGGCCGCAGCACTGATCACAACTGGGGCCGGCGCGCCGGCGCCACCGCGGTGTTGCAGAGGCCATTCACGTTGCAGCAAGTGCGGGCGTGTGTGTTGCCTGTGCTTCAGCATGGAAAGGTGCATGGGTACGAGACGCAGCAAGAACAACAGGAGCTGCACTCATGAGTGCGGCAGCCGGCAAAATGCAGCCATTGCAGGCCGAGCCGGCACTGGTACACAGCATTACTGCATTGCTGCAGCAGCTGGTAGCAGGGCTGGAACGGCTCAAACGCACGCGCACGCAGTCCACGATGTCCACCGTGGAACTGGTCAGGATCAGCACCCGGCTGCAGCAGTTGCGGCAGTGGTTGCCTGCAGGCAACAGCTTGCAAATACGGCTGATCAAACTGCACAAGTTGCTGCCTGCACTGTTGCAGCCACAGCCAGCCGGGGTGGCAGTGCAACTGCTGGCTGCCGTTTATGAAATACAGCAAACCCCTCTGATGGTATCGCCATTGGATTTGCGCAAAAGCCAGGTGCTTGCGGCTCCGGCAGCGCTGGCTCCGCTGGTGCAACTCTGGCGAGCGCAGCAACACATGGATTCAATGGAACCCGCCGTATTGATCCAGCCATTGCTGGTTTCGCTGATGCAGCAACTGGTAGCAGTGGCCTCCCGGCCCATGCCGGCACCGCAACAGATTGGTGAGCTGTTGCAACTTATGCAGGCAGTGCTGGAATTTGGTTCCACTGCGGAACAACAGCGCGGCTTCAGTGAGCTGGTGCCCGTGTTGATTGTGGCAGTGATGCAGCCGCACCTCTCAAATCGCAACCAGCAAGTGCAGAGTTGGCGAGCACTTTGGCAATTTGTGCAACAGCGTCAGCTATCCACGGTTTGCAACGCGGAGTGCCACGATCTGGAATTGCTGCAGGCTCTGCAACGTGATCTTGATCGCTACCATTGGCAATTGCAGCTGTTTCTGCAAGGTGCAGCCTTGAAGACTGCCTCTGCGCCGGTGCTGGTGTGCTGGCCGGTGTTGCTGCTGCATTACCAGCTGCCATGGATACTGGCCGCAGTGGAGCAACACAGCCTCGCCCGGTTGTGCCAGCTCTGGTATCAAAGTCTGATGGTGCACTGGCAGCATCGGCTGAGCATTGCCAAAGGTTTGCTGGCACTGTTGCGGCAACTGGCGGTGGTGCTGGATCTGTCGCAATGGGCCGGTTTGTCTGCATGTCTCCTTTGTCGCTGGCAGTTGCAGTTGCTGCAACAGTGGCCGAATGCGCCCACCCATCAGCTTGACCGGGTGGCCCTGGCGGGAGTGCGTGAGGGCGACGATGAGCCAGTGCCGCTCGCCGGCATTCCCGAGTTGTTGTCACGTTCGTTTGCGATGCTGACAGAACAAGTCACGGCCGCCTGGTTTGCGGATGCTGCCGTGTACCAGTTGCACGCCGCCACATTATTGGCAGAACTGCAATTGCTGGAACAAGCGGCCGCCGCGATCAAATTGTCCGCGATCGAAAGTTTCTGCAGCTTGTTGCTGGCACTGCACCAGCAGGCCTGGTGTGCACTGCCGGAACAGTTTCCCGGGGAACTGCTGTGGCAATGCCACCAGCACCTGCGCGATTTGCTGGATGAAGCCGCAGCCTGGCAGCAATCGGTGCCGGATCTTCAACTGCTGGCCGTGATTCGCGAATGGTTATTACACGCTCCGCGTCCGTTGCCGCCGCCCGCTCAGGCTGCACATCCTGCTACTGCGATGCTGGAACGCGTGCAATTTTTCGTGGAAACGCTGGCGCGCTCCGTCGAGCAACCGTTACGGTTTTCGGTGGAGCTGGCCAACAACCTGCCGTTGTCACCACTGGCAGCGTGTGAGGAAGCGCTGATTGCGCTGCTGCGTTTCGTGGTGCTGGAACAAGTGCAAAACCTGCCGCAGCGCCGGCAGGCGCTGAAACCGGTGGCGACTTCACTGCTGTTGAAGCTGGAAGCAGTAGAAGACAGCATCGCGGTCGCCATTGTGGAGGCCGGTATCGAAACCCCGCCCGATGCGAAAACACTCAGGCGCCTGCGCCATAAATTGCCGGAAACTGTGCAGCGGCTTTACTGCCGCACACTGGCAGGCCGCGGCCGCAGTTTCCATTTTGTGATTTGAGGAGAGTTATTTAATGAGAGTTATTTAATGAGAGTTATGTAATGAGAGTTATGTAATGAGTGTTATTTAAGGATAGTGCGCAGCTGTTCAGCTGCCACCGCAAACGAGAAGTTACTCTCAAGGTTGGCCAATGATGCATCCGAGAGACGCTGCCAAAGTTGTTCATCATCGTAGGCGCGCACTATTGCCGCGGCGAATGCAGACGGCGTGTCGGCAATCAGCACATCCTTTTCATGCTGCAGCCCCATGCCTTCCGCGGCTATTGGCGATGCGATCACCGGCACCCCATAGGCCATGCTGGAATTGATCTTGCCTTTGACACCGGCGCCATAACGCAGCGGTGCAATCGACAGGCGCACCTGCTCGAACAGCGGCGCGATATCCGGCACGAATCCGCAGAATTCCACCACTTTGCCGGCCTTGGCCAGCAACGACCGGGGCGCATGCCCGCCCACGATCAGCAACTTGATGCCGGGGCGTTGTTGCTGCACCAGTGGCATGATGTCGTCGATGAAATAATGCATCGCATCGATGTTGGGCGGATGCTCGAAACTGCCGATGAACAGGATGTTGGCGCGTGCGGCCCAGCTCTGGTGGCAGCCACACACGGCATGGATGTTGGAAACCAGCGCCACCTTCACATCCGGCGCTTCTTTTTTGAACACTTCCACTTCCACCGGACTCACCACCAGCGTGCGGTAGGCCTTGCGCGCGATGCTGAGCTCCTGCACCCGCCGCATCTCGGCCGCCTCCATTTCCATTTTGTTGCCCGAGAGTGCGGCCAGCCGGCGTTCACGCAGGAAGTGCAGATCAACGGTATCAAACAGGATTTTCGCCTGGGGCGCATGGCGCAGTGCCACGTCGATATTCTTGCCGGCGATGTCCGCGCGGCTCAGCATCACCAGCGAATACAGGTGGCCGCATTGCACCAGATGCTGCTTCACGTTCTGCAGGTAAGGGCTGTACCAGGATTCGACACCGATCGCCTGCAACATCGGTGTGTAGCGTTCGTGATACTGCAGGTTGTCGGGAATGAAGGTCACTTTGTAGCCGAGTGTCTGCAATATCTTCAGCAGGTTGAACATGCGAAGCGAGCCGGAGTCGTTGTCGGGCATCAGCGGGCGGGCATCGACCACCAGCGCACGCTTGTGCACCTTGCGCTCTTTTTCCAGTTGCGGCTGCAACGCATTGGGACGATGGTTTTGCAGCACGCTCTGCCAGCGTTCGAAAAACTTCTGGTGATTGGTTACCTGCCAGGCCTTGATGCCGGCGCCGGTGTGGGTGCCGTTGCTGATGCCTTCGAAATGCACCACGCGCGCCAGCGGCTGGTAATACACCTGTTTGCCGTGCGCGCGCACCTTGAAGGCCAGATCAGTGTCTTCGTAATAGGCGGGGGCAAAGTGGGTATCGAACTGGCCCCACGCGAAATAGTCGTCACTTTTCAGCAGCAAACACGCACCGGAACAGTAGTCGACAGCCCGCAAGTAGGAATATTCCGGTTTGTTGGGGTCATCACCGCGTCCGTAATTCCACGCCGAGCCGTCACGCCACACAATGCCGCCGGCTTCCTGCAGCTTGCCATCGCCGAACAGCAGTTTGGCGCCGACCATGCCGGCATCGGGCTTGTCTTTGAAAGTATTTACCAATGCTTCCAGCCAACCTGGCTGCGGCTCGGTGTCGTTGTTCAGCATCAGCAGGTATTCGCCGCGCGCTGCCTTTGCACCGGTGTTGCAGGAATGGATGAAGCCGCTGTTGTGTTCATTGCGGATGGAGACGATGCCGGCGATTTCTGTCAGCACTTCCTGGGTGTCGTCGGACGAGCAGTCATCCACCACAATCACTTCATAGGGCAACTTGCCGCTGTTGGCCAGCACGGCGGCCAGACAGTGCCAGGTGTAGTCACTCTTGTTGAACACCGGAATCACGATGCTGACCAGCGGCTGTGCAGGCAAAGCAAAGGTCAGCGAACCTTTGCGTTTTTTCACCGAAGTGCTGACCGTCGGCAATTGCGGAGCGCGCCGCAACAGCTTCATGCAGGCGCGGCGAAAGACACCACTGACGCCTTCGATCTTCAGGAAATACTGGATCTTCGACACAAAACGCAGCGGCTGCGTCAGCTTCCAGCTGCGGCTGCTATAGATCAGGTCGAGATCGTGACGCAACGCCGCGATCAATTGCTGTTCGGACTGGTAGTCGTATTGCAGACTGGCCAGCGCATCCCTGGTGTTGTTGAGTTCGCGCGTGGTATTGATGAGTGTGCTGCGCAGTTCGTACAGTTCCTTCTCGTGGGCCTGTTCGAGCTCGCGGATCTGCTGGATGCCCAGATCACGCTGCTGGTGATAGTCGGCGCTTTCGTGCCGGTACTGCGCCAGGAATTTTTCGATGATCGCAAAGGCGCGGGCGCGAAAGTTGTCCGGCAAGCGGCCAAAGCCGGGATCGGTGAGTGCCTTGCGGCAGAACAGGATCATGTCCTGGTTGATGGCACCGCTCTCGATATTTTTCACGGATTGCTGGTCAGGATGGATCCTGAATACTGCAAGCTTTGCATCCACAAAGCCGATGCGATAGTGCGCCATGATGCGCGCCCACATCTCGAAATCGATCAGGTGATTGAAGCGTGCATCGAACAATCCCACATTGCTGAATACTGCTGTACGGATCAGCACCGCCGTTGGTTCGCCGATCTTGTTGGTAGGCTCATCAAAGAAGGCCGGGTTGTCCAGATAGCGCTGGCCATCCATGTTGGGCAGGATGGGGCCCCAGCCGAGATGCAGGTCCTGGCACCCTTCAAATATCATGCGGCAGCTGTGGTTGTCATCAGCGCCGCCCGACATCAGCAACTGGCGTTTGCAGTAGACCAGGCCGAGCCCTGGATCGGTCAGGGCCAGGGCCATGAGTTGTTCCACACAGTCACTGGCGATCAGGTCGTCCTGGAACACGAACTTCACAAACTCGCCGCCGGCGTTGCGGATGCAATTATTCCAGTTGTTGACCATGCCTTTGTCCGGATTGCTGACCAGCTTCACCGGCAAGGTGCCAAGGGCCTGGTAGCGCTGTACGATGGCGGCGGTGTCATCAGTGGAGCCATCATCGGACACCACGATTTCAAGCGGGCGCCAGGTTTGCGCAAAGATCGAATCGAGCGCTTCCGCCAGATAATGCTGCCCCTGCCAGGACGGGATCAGGATGCTGACGAGAGGATTGGTGCTGTTGGTCATTTCAATCCGGCTTTCTGTTGGAGTTGCTGCAGCTCGGTTTGCAGACGCTGCGCTTCGCCTTGATGCAAGGCCACCACCCCCCACAAGCGCACGATCTCACCGAACACGGCTTGCATGTGTTGTTCGTACAGGGCTTTGTGGTTGAAGTATATCTGCGTATGGGCGCGGATAAAGCGGGCATGGTCTGCTTCCATTGCCGCATTGCGCGAGTTGTTGCGAATGCGGTAATAAAACATGGTATCCGGCAGTTGCAGCACTTCGCGACCCAGCGCGATCAGCGATAGCCAGAAATCGAAATCTTCCCAGCCTTCGCTCATGTTGGGGTTGTAGCCGCCCACGGTTACCCAGTCGGCGCGACGGAACACGCCGGCATTGAAGATGACATTGCCGATGAGTATGTCCGGAAAGTGGTAGGGCGGCAGTTCCCACGGCCCGCTCTTGTCGCCGAAATATTCGGCCTTGCAGTAGACGATGCCGAGTGCGGCATTGGCGTCGAGCGCAGCCACGGCCTGTTCCAGATAGCGCGGGCCGATAAGGTCATCGGCATCGAGCGGCAATATGTAACGGCCACGCGCAGCGGCAATGCCGGTGTTGCGGGCATGGATCACGCCATGGTTGCCGGTGCAGATGATCCGGGTGATCTGTGATTCCAGTCGCCCGAGCGCCGCGATTGATTCGGGATCAGTGGAACCGTCATCCACCACGATGATTTCGAATTCCTGCCAGCTCTGCCGGTGGATCGATTGCAGTGCATCCGCCAGAAAGACGCCGTGGTTGTAGCAGGGGATGACGACCGATACGGCGGGATTATTGGCCATCGTAAGGGGCGCTCACCGCAGCAGGTTTTGCAAGTGGATAGTGAGCACTTCACCCAGGAAGTCGAGGAACAGGGTGTCGAGTGAGCTGTTGAAATGCTCGCGATCCCTGCTTGCAATCAGCAGCAATGGCAAGCTGTTGCCCAGTCGCTGGCGAGAGGCCTCATCCAGTTTGAGTGGCACGATGGCAGCAGACACCAGCGGGTCCGGATGCTGCGGAAACAACAGTTCGCGTTGCACCTGGTTGAGCGGGCCGCAATAGGTGGTCTGCTTCTGGTAAAGCTCGCCCAGTGCAGTGCGCACGGCAGTAGTGGGAATGCAGGGCAGATCGTAATCCAGCAACAGCCCGGCATCGTTGACCAGGACCAGTGCCGAAGCCGTGGCATGGAATTCGGTGTTGAAGCGCTCGGCAATCAACGCTGTCACCGCCGGGATGGATGGGCACTGCAGCAGCGCCAGAATCATCAGCCGGGTTTTTTCAAACAGGTTGTCATTGGCATGGGCGTTGCTGAGGAACTCATGGAACTGGTCCTGCAGCTGTTCCTGGCGTTCGCGGAACAGCGTGACTTGCCGTTCCAGCAGCGAAATGGCCTTGCCGCTTTCGTGCGGAATCGACAACTCCATCAACAAATCAGTGTGCTGGTGGAAAAACTGCGGATGTTGCAGCAGGAAATCGGCGACTGCTGCCGCTGTCAGTGGGGATTCTGCCTGTTCTTCGCCTGCGTTCGGTTCCATCACATCACTCATGGTTCTATCTGCCCTTCAAAAACTGTTACTGCCGGGCCGGTTTTCCACACCGAAGTGTCATCACCAGCCCAGGCTATGTGCATGTCGCCGCCGTGGGTGTGCACCAGTACCTGTTCATCCAGCAGCCCGCGCAAACGGCCGGCTACTACTGCGGCACAAGCACCGGTACCGCATGCCAGCGTTTCGCCGGCACCACGTTCATACACACGCAGGCGGATTTCGCGGCTATTGAGTATCTGCATGAAGCCGGCGTTTACCCGCTGCGGGAAAGCCGGGTGGTGTTCCACTTGCGGGCCCAGTTCCAGCACCGGAAAGGTTTCCACATCGTCCACCAGCATCACTGCATGCGGGTTGCCCATCGACACTGCGGAAATCTGGTAATCGCGGCCAGCCACTCGCAGCGGATAGGTCACTGCCTGTTTCGCTGCTTTAAAAGGGATCTGGGCCGGAATCAGCACCGGTGGCCGCATATCGACGGTGACTTCGCCATTGGCTTCCAGCCGGGTGGCAATGGTGCCGCGCGCCATTTCAAAGGTGAATTCACTAAGGCTGGAGAGGCCTTTGTCGACCACAAAGCGGGTAATGCAGCGGGCGCCGTTGCCGCAATGTTCCACTTCGTCGCCATCGGCGTTGTAGATGCGATAGGCAAAATCACAGCCCGGCGTGGTGGTACCTGCGATGATCAGCAACTGGTCGAAGCCGATGCCGGTCTTGCGGTGGCTCCACTCGCACACCTTTTCGGCAGTCAGCTCGGCTTGTTGATGCACGAGATCGAGCACCATGAAGTCGTTGCCGAGGCCGTGCATTTTGGTGAAGCGCAGTGGCATGGTCGGTCTCAGTTGGCCAGCATGGTTTCGAGCGCCAGCTGGTCGGCGTAGGTTTCACGCCGGCGCACCAGCGTGTGATGAGAACCATCCACCATCACTTCCGCGGCGCGATTGCGGGTGTTGTAGTTGGAGCTCATCGCAAAACAATAGGCGCCGGCCGATAACACTGCCAGCAAATCGCCTGGTTGCAGCGCAAGTTTGCGGTCGCGACCGAGGAAATCGGCTGATTCACACACCGGGCCCACAATATCCCACTGCTTGTCCGCAACACTGTCTGCAGGTTGCTGCACCGGCACAATCTGCATTTCGGCCTGGTACAGCGCCGGACGGATGATGTCGTTCATGGCGCCGTCGATGATCGCGAAATTCTTGTGGCCGGTTTCTTTCAGGTATTCGACCCTGGTGAGCATCACGCCGGCATTGGCGCAAATCGAACGGCCGGGTTCAAACACCAGCGTCAGTGTGCGTGAGCCGAGTTTCTGCAATATGGCTTGCATGTAGTCCTGTGGAGCCGGCGGCTGCTCCTGCTGATACTGCACACCGAGACCGCCACCGAGATCAAGATGCTCGATGTGAATACCGGCGGCAGCCAGTTGGTCGATCAACACCAGCATGCGGTCCAGCGCATCCAGGAACGGCGCCATCTTGGTCAATTGCGAGCCGATGTGGCAGTCCACGCCGATGATTTTCAGGCCAGGCAAAGCGCGGGCACGCGCGTACACCGCCAGCGCCTGTTCAATCGGGATGCCGAACTTGTTGTCTTTGAGGCCGGTGGAAATGTAGGGATGGGTCCTGGCATCCACATCCGGATTCACCCGCAGCGAGATCGCCGCCACTTTGCCCATCGTATGCGCTACCTCGGAAAGGCGATCCAGTTCCGGCACCGATTCCACATTGAAGCAATGAATGCCGGCTTTCAGTGCTGCCTGCATTTCAGCCACGCTTTTGCCGACGCCGGAAAAAATGATCTTGTCCGGATCCGCGCCTGCCGCCAGCGCCCGTGCCAGCTCACCGCCGGACACAATGTCGAACCCGGCGCCGAGGCGGGCCAGCACATTCAGCACCGCCAGATTGGAATTGGCTTTCATCGCATAGCAGATCAGGTGCGGCCGGCCCTGCAGCGGCTGCTGGTAGGCCAGCAGCTGTGCTTCCAGCATCGCACGCGAATAGACAAACAATGGCGTGCCATACAGTGCTGCCAGACTCTCCAGCCCTGCCTCTTCCGCATGCAGCTGATGATTGCGATAGCTGAAAGCGTTCATGCGGCAGCAAACCCGCTAACGGCAGTTTTGGCAGGCGGATGCACCAGCGGACCTTTCTGGCCACAGCCAGCCAAGGCAAGGCAGGACAGCATCAGCAGCACGGTTATCAGTTTCATGGCAGCGACTCGTTTGTAACAAGTGCGGAATTATACCTGCGGGAGCGGCCACAAGAGAGAGGCAATTGCGGGAAATATGGTGCTGGCAGGGCCCCAGTGACTACAATGCCACTCCCCACAGGACCGTCACCATGACCGAAGCCGAATTCCTTGCCCGCTATCAAGCCACCCTCAAACACATCGAGGAGACAGTGGAGGCGGCCATCAATAACGACGATGCCGCCATCGACTACGAAAGCGGCAATGACATGCTGACGCTGAGTTTCAGCAACAAGTCGGTGGCCATCATCAGCCGGCAGACAGCGATCAGCCAGTTATGGCTGGCCGCGCGTTCGGGGGGGTTCCATTTTGACTACCAGCCGGACCTGCAAACCTGGGTTTGCACCAGCACCGCAGAAACGCTGCCCGTGATGTTGCAGAGCATCTGCCGGCAGCAGGGCGGTGTGGATATCGCCTTTGCCTAGCCGGCCATATCCAGGCTGGCCGGCGCGGCAGTATCAGGCTGTTGCGCCTTTCTGATCAGATCCTGCAAGGCCAGCGGCAATGACGCCGCCCGCGAGTTGATGGCCGGAATCAATTTGTGCAGCAGAAAATCATCCAGGGTCTGGTCACGACTGCCGAGGCAGGCCAGCCAGGGACGGGAACGGCCGGGTGCAGGCGCAGCAGCCTGCATGTTGCGCAAGCGCTCGAAGCAGCAATGCGCCAGATGCAGCACGGCAATATTGTCGCGGTGCTGCTGCGGAATGCTGTCGGGTGGCAACAGGTCGGGCCAGCTCTGGTATTGCAAAGCCTCACTGATGTTGTCCGGGATTTGCCACACCCGCAGCAACATCATGCCCACCAGATCGGAATCCAGCAGGCTCAGCAGGAAATCCTGCTTGGGATTCTGGCGCCTGAGCAGCAGCACCACGCTCTTGCCAATGTCGTGCAGGATGCCGAGCGTGCTGAGCAGCGGCGCCGAACCGGCTTTCAGGCACAGGCTGATCTCGTAGCTCAGCACCGAAATCATCATCGAATGCGCCTGTAATTGCCGGAATTCCGGCGTGTTGGGCATGGTGCTTTGCACGCCGGTGTTGAGCAGGAGCTGCTGCATCTGCGTGAAGCCCAGCATCATCACTGCATGCTGGAAATCCTTGATTTTGTGGGTCAGACCGAACCAGGCCGAGTTCACGGTGCGCAACACCGAAGCGGTCAGCGACGGATCCTGGCGGGCAATTTCCACGATGGTGCGGGTATTGGCCTTGGGATCATTCATCAGGCTGGTGAGCTTGGTCGAATAAGGTGGCAACTTGGGCAGATTGGCCAGCATGGTTTGCAACATGCTCTCGCCCAGATAGGGGGTGCTGCGGGCGGTCAGGAAAGCAGTGATGCCTTCCACATTGACAGTCGTCTGGTTGGGCTTGGCTGATGCCTTGTTGGCCATTTGTGCCAACAGGCGAGTCAGTGAGGGCAGCAGGTTTTTTTTCAGGGTGGCTTTGGTGTCTTCGTCCAGCTGGCCCAGTTCATTGAGATTCAGCTGCAGGATGGTGAGCGGCTGGGTGGCTTTGCAGTTGAAAGTGTAGCTGCCATCCTGCTGCAGCACAGAGGCGGGCAGGTAGTCACCTGCCAGCAATTGCACGATTTGATCAGCAGGATTCTGCGGATGGTAGAGGCCGGCACCCCCTTCCAGCACCAGAATATCGCTCACTGCTGCATCGCCGGCCTTAAACAGCCATTCCTGTTCGGGAATTACCTCAATACCCCCGGCATTGAAGCAGGCAGTCAGCGCCTTCTCCTTCAATCCTTGCAAGGCGGGGTGCTGGTACTTCCTTAGCAGAGGGCTGGGAATGATGATCATGGTTGCGACAGACACAGGATGGACGCCTGCCTAGTAATCGACATGATCTGCAATTTGCTTGAGCGAAACTGTAGGTTCCCGACAGGGGCCGGATCTCAGACCTTGGGGGGAGGAGTCTGCAGATAAACCGGCGCCGGCCGGCCCGGAATGAAGATGCCAGCCTGTTCCAGCGCCAGCTTCAGGCGTTCCTGCAAGTCGGCTTTTACCGGGGCATAGTCGGTAGTATTCACCCACGGCCGTACAAATACCTCGATACTGGCAGCGCCGAGTTTTTCCACGCCGATGGCTGGCGCCGGCTGGCTAAGGATGCGGGGCTCAGTGGCCAGCACCTGCGCAATGATCTGCTTGGCTGTGAGCAGATTGTCGTCGCCGCCCAGGTGCAGCAACAGGTCGATGCGGCGGGTAGGCAAGGTGGTGGCATTGATGATGATGCCGCTGATGATGGTGGAATTGGGCACAAAGATGCGCTGGTTGTCGGGCGTGTTGAGTTTGGTGCTGAAAATGCCGATCTCATCCACCATGCCACTGTTGCTGCCGATGGTGATGGTGTCGCCGCTTCTGAACGGGCGGAACACAATGATCATCACGCCGGCCGCAAAGTTGGACAGTGACCCCTGCAAGGCCAGACCCACCGCCAGGCCGGCGGCACCGAGCAGCGCCAGCAGCGAGGAAATGTTGACCCCCAGCGTTTGCACGGAGACCAGCACCACTGCAATCATCAGGAAGCCATAACAGAGATGGCTGACGAATTTGACCAGCGCGTGGTCGAAATCCGATTTCTGCATCACCCGCAGCAGCACTTTGCCGACCTGATCCACTATCCATTTGCCGATCACAAAGATCAGCAGCGCCAGCCCGATTTTGAGCAGCCAGGGAGTCAGATAGATGTCGATCAGTCGAATGCCGGTTTCCATAATTGCCTGTATAAATCGCCAAGATGGGGGATGGGCACATTCTAAGAGTGCCAAGCTGCCCAAGCCACACTATAATGCGCGGCCTTTGACGACCGGCAGCTTTCTGCCAGGTCACGGTGCCGCCTTGTGGCCTCACCACTGACACAGTTACCCACTCCATGATTACCCTTCAGAACGTCACTCTCTATCAGGGCGCCACGCCGCTGCTGGAACAAGCCAGTCTGGCCATCTATCCGGGCCAGAAAATCGGCGTGATCGGTCGCAATGGCGCCGGCAAGTCGACGCTGTTCAAGCTGTTGATGGGCGAGATGCATCTGGACGGCGGCGACATCCAGATGCCGGAGTGGCTACAGCGCGCTGAAATGAAACAGGAAACCGAATCGTCGGATCGCAGCGCAGTGGATTATGTCATCGACGGCCATGTGCGGTTCCGCAAAGTGGAACGCGCGCTGGAAGAGGCCACACTCAAGGACGACCACGATGCGATGATGCAACTGTTTGCCGAGATGGACGAACTCGACGGTTACAGCCTGACCAACCGCGCGGAACAGCTGCTGATGGGTCTGGGTTTCTCCGTCAGCGATTTCACCAAGACCGTGGCCGAATTTTCCGGCGGCTGGCGCATCCGTTTGAACCTGGCGCAGGCGCTGCTGCAACCTTCGGATTTGTTGCTGCTCGACGAACCGACCAACCATCTGGATCTGGAAGCCACGCTGTGGCTGCGCGGCTGGCTGCTGAAATATCCGGGCACCGTGCTGCTGATTTCGCACGATCGCCAGTTCCTCGATGAAGTGGTGGGGCATGTGATCAGTTTCGAGAACAAGAAGCTGATCACCTATCGCGGCAACTATTCACAGTATGAGCTGCAGAAGGCCGAGCGCATGTCGCAACAGCAGGCCTTGTTCGAGAAGCAACAGTTGCGCAAGGGCGAGATCGAGGATTTCGTGCGCCGCTTCCGCGCCAAGGCCAGCAAGGCCAAGCAGGCGCAGAGCCGTCTCAAGGAATTGCAGCGCATGGTTGACATCGAGCCGGCGCATATCGATTCGCCATTCCAGTTCCGCTTCCGCGAAGCGCCCAAGCTGCCGGATGTGGTGCTGACTTGTGAAGATGTCACCGTGGGCTACACCAAGCCGTTGTTCAGTGATTTTTCGATCACCATCAACGGCTCTTCCCGCATCGGTTTGCTCGGCCCCAACGGCCAGGGTAAATCCACGTTCCTGAAATCGCTGGTCGGGCATCAACCATTGCTCGGCGGCAAACTGCATTTCAACGACCACACGCGCGTGGGTTACTGTGCGCAGCAACAGACCGATGTGCTCGACCAGGACGCCACCCCGATGTTGCTGATGCGCCGCATCGATGGCAAAACCCCGGAGCAGGAACTGCGCAATTTTCTCGGCTCGTTCGCGTTTCGTGGTGAACAGGCTGATGCCTGCATCCGCCCGTTCTCCGGTGGTGAGAAATCACGGCTGGCGCTGGCACTGGTGGCCTGGCAAAAACCCAACCTGTTGTTGATGGACGAGCCCACCAACCATCTCGATCTGGAAATGGTGCATGCACTCACCCGCGCACTGCAGGAATACGGTGGCGCGCTGATTCTGGTGTCGCATGATCGCCACTTGCTCAACAACACGGTCGACCAATTCCTGGTAATCCGTGGCGGCCAGGTCGAATTCTTCGACGGCTCGCTCGATGACTACGAAAAACTGGTGCTGGAATCAAGCTCGTCGAAAAATCGCGATGCGGCGCCCAAGGCCCAGAATGCTGTGGCGGAAAAGCAGAACAGCGACAACAAGGAAAAGCGCCAGCAAAGTGCGCAGGCGCGCGAACAGTTGAAACCGCTGAAGGAAAAAATCCGCAAGCTTGAGCAGCAGCTTGAGAAAGAGCTCAAACAACTGGCCACGCTTGAACAGCAGCTGACTGATCCTTCACTTTACGAAGAAGCCAGCAAAGCCAAACTGGCTAAGCTGGTGCAGCAGCAGGGCGAGCTGAAACGCCAGCTCGCGCTTACCGAAGAAAGCTGGTTGCTGGCGACGACCGAGATTGAAGGTTTGTCCGGTACTGGCGGCAATTAAGCATCCAGAATGGTGCGCACTTTTGTCAGCAATGCGGCTGCGCGATAGGGCTTTTCGATAACCATATCGCCAGCCACCAATTTTGCCTTGCCAGGCATTTCCTGATGGGCATAACCGGAGGTATAGAGCACCTTGATGGCCGGCTGCAGGCGCCTGGCTTCTTCAGCTACCTGTTTGCCGTTCATGCCTCCTGTGAGCGACATATCAGTAAATAGCAGGTCGAACGTTTGGCCATTGCGCATTGCCGCCAGCGCCTGTGGCCCATTCTCGGTACCAACCACCTGGTAACCCGCATCACCCAGTATCATCACGGAAAGTCCACGCACCAGTTCTTCGTCTTCTACTACCAGTATTCTTTCGCTGCCGGTTTTTCCGGACTCTGGTTTTGCAGCAGCATGGCCATGTTCGCGCACAGGAGCGACAAGGGTGCGAGGAATAAACAGACTGACACTGCTTCCCTTGCCGAGCTCACTCTCTATGGAGACATGCCCGCCTGACTGCTTGATGAAACCGAATACCATGCTCAAGCCAAGGCCAGTGCCTTTGCCGGTTGGTTTGGTAGTGAAAAACGGGTCAAACACCATTCCGATTACTTCGTCTGACATGCCTGTGCCAGTATCAGTGACAGATATTTTCACATAATCACCGGGTGATACTTCAGAGAGCCTGGTAGCAAGAGCGGCATCGAGAGTGACATTTTGCGTCGATATTGTCAGCGTGCCTCCATCGGGCATGGCGTCTCTGGCATTGATGGCAAGATTCAGGATGGCATGCTCAAGCTGGCCGGGATCAACCAGTGAATTCCAGGCATTCCTGGCAAGATCGGTCTGCAGAACTATTTCTGCGCCAATGCTGAGTGCAAGCATTTCCCTGATTTCGCCAATCAATGCATTCACTTCGATACTCGCAGGTGAAAGCGCCTGTTGACGGGAAAAGGCCAGCAAATGCTGTGTCAGCGCGGTGCCGCGATTGATCGATCTTGCCATTTTATCCAGCAGTTCCTCAAAGCGTATTTCGCGTACTTTTCTGTCATTCAGAAGATCGACGCTTACACTGAGTACCTGCATGAGGTTGTTGAAATCGTGGGCTATGCCTCCGGTCAGTTGACCTACCGCCTCCATTTTCTGTGCTTGCAGCAGCTGCTTCTCCATCTTCTCGAAATCCGTGAGATCACGAACCGAAATAATGAGCGAACGCCGGTCGCCCCTTTGTGCCACGCCTACAGCCAGACTCAGATTGAATTTTTCGCCATGCTTTCTTGTGCCGGACATCAGGCATTCAGGCGGCTTTTCCATGAGCTCCTGCGCCTGCAGGAACAGCTGGATAGAGCCCTGCCTGCTCTTCATGACTTCAGGCAATAGCTCGCCAATGTATCTGCCAATCACCTCTTGTGCCTGGTAGCCGAATATCTGCTCGGCTGCCGTATTGAACAACTGAATCGTGCCGTTTTCATCAATCATCAAGTTGCCGACAGCCGTATTGTCAAACGCTGCCCGAAAGAATTCATTGCTTTCCCTGACCTTGGCCTCTGACGCTTTGCGCTCACTGATATCTTCCATGGAAGACCAGATATACCACTCGCCATTGCGTTCTATCTGGCGACTTGAAATCCTGACAGGAACTTTCTCGCCATTCCGGTTCAGCAGGTATTTTTCAAAAGGCGGATTGACCTGATTGGGTTTCATCTGGTTGAGATATTTGACTGTATCATCGAGAGAGTTATCACCGGGGAGGCCCCAGATACTCTTTCCCTTCATTTCCTTGACAGTCCATCCCAGTATTTGCGCGCCTGCGGTATTGATATCCTGGATTTCCCCGTTCATGCGCGAGAGCACCAGACCAATGGGAGAGGATTCAAACAGGTGTCTGTTGTACTGCTCGCTTTTGATCAGGTCCATGTATGGCTTGCGCAGGTTTTCCACCACTATTGCCTGGAACATCAGCCATGAGGAAAAAATCCTGACTACATGACCAATCCTGTTGGATGGAGCATAGATGCTTGCATACTGGGTGAATGCGATCTCTCCGAATATTGTCAACAGGATGGACAGCATGATCAGAAGAATCCCTTCCGATTGCAGTTGCTCCCTTTTTTGCCAGATCAAAATCATCGATAACGCAAGCAAGACTATGATGCAGTACTCACTCAGTATCTTGAACTGGGTAAGACCAGATCCGTTTACAAAAGTTGCCGGGAACCAGCCGGCAAAGATGAGTGCGGTGAACAAGACCGAAACACTGCCGAACATGGTCATTAACACCATGGGATGGAATTTCACATTCATCATCAAAGGCGCAGTAATCAACAGCATGGCTTCAAAATAGCGTGTACCGATCCAGAACTGCGAGGCCATGTTGGCACCGCCATACGGCAGCATATTCACGCCTTCATAGGCCAGGGTGTGCAGGATGTCCAGGCAGCCAATCCAGAAATAACCGCAGGCGAGATAAAGCAGAAACCAGTTGTGGGTGTAGATGTTGGTTCGCCAGGCCAGGGAGAACAGCAAAAAAGCAATAATGATGGTGAACAGTTCTGCCAGGGTATGAAAAAGCAGGTAGTTGAATTTGCCTACTACATACAGCAACAAGGAAAGGAAAACCGGAAAAATCCAGAGACGCCAGCTCAGGATCTCTCTTAACGCGATTTTGAGGGAAATTGGCAGGCTGGCTTGTTCTGCATTTTTATACACAAGGCACCTTGTTCCATTTTGCAAGGATTCCAAAACTTCTGCCCGTGTGCTCTCCGCCGGCCAGAGAGGAATATGTTATCAGCAAAAAGGGCTGTTCTCCCCGTATTGCGTCATTTTTTGCGATTCCGATGATGAGGCAGTCCGTACTCATGGCCCCAGCAACCACCATGACAGCACATAGGGATAGGTCAAATAGAAATGCGTATCCGGGCACTGCACTCCGGCTGCGTCCATCCTGGCGAACTTTGAAAATATTTCATTAAAGGGGTTTACAAACAGCAGTGATATAGTTATATATAACACTATAGCAAAGAGAGCTTCAGCCAAAACCCGCCCATGCAAATCAACTGGAATGACAAAGATCCGATTTTCCGGCAGCTGCACGACCGCCTGGTAGAGCTGATTCTGGAAGGCAGGATCAAGGACGGCGAAGCACTGCCCTCCATTCGCGAAATCTCCAGTCAGCACCGCATCAATCACATCACCGTCGCCAAGGCAGTGCAGCTGTTGGTGGACGAAGGCCTGGTGGAAAAGCGCCGCGGTATGGGCATGTATGTGGTGGCCGGCGCTGCCGGTCAACTGGCTGGCGATGAGCAGAAAAAATTCATCAAACAGGAATGGCCGCTGATTTGCAAAAAGATGGAACGGCTGGGATTGTCGGCGGAAACCTTGCTGGAAAGTCTTAAAAAAGGAGACAAGAAGCGATGAACACAGTGGTCAGGGCCAATCATCTGAACAAGCGCTTCGGTGCCACGCGCGCGATGGACGATTTGTCGTTCACAGTCGAGAAAGGCTCAATCACCGGGCTGATCGGACCGAATGGCGCCGGTAAAACCACCACGTTGAAAGCGATTCTGGGTCTCACGTCATTTGAAGGCGAACTGGATGTGTTGGGTATGGACCCGCGCAAAGGGCGTCATCACCTGATGGAGCGAGTGTGTTTCATCGCCGATGTCGGCGTGCTCCCGCGTTGGATGAAAGTGCGTGAGGCACTGGACTTTGTGGAAGGCGTGCATCCGCGCTTCAACCGGCACAAAGCCGAAACCATGCTGGCGGCCACCACCATTGACAAGAAACTCAAGGTCGCCCAATTGTCCAAGGGCATGGTCACCCAGCTGCATCTGGCGCTGATCCTTGCCATCGAAGTGGAATTGCTGGTGCTGGACGAACCAACGCTGGGGCTGGACATCCTGTAGCAGAAAGCTTTTTTTGACCATCTGCTCAATGATTACTACGACCAGAACACCACCATCATCATCAGCACGCATCAGGTAGACGAAGTGAAATCGCTGCTGACGCATCTGATGTTCATCAATGAAGGCAAGCTGGTGCTCAATACCTCGATGGAAGATTTTTCCGAGACCTGGCAGGAGGTGATCGTGGCACCTGACCAATACGAAGCAGCGGCAGCATTGAAACCCATCCATGTCAGATCCGGGCTGGGCAGCAAGATCATGTTGTTTGAAAGCGTGGCCAGGGAAAAACTCGAACAGTTGGGTGAACTGCAGGTTCCTGCGGTATCGGAATTGTTCGTTGCCAAAATGCAGAAACGCCAGGAGGCATAAATGAGTAGCAGGGAGCTTTCCAAAATTTCGGTAATGCTGGCTTTGGTCAAACGCGAGTTCCAGGAGCAGCGTGCGTTGTTTGTGTATTTGCCAGTGGCGGTCAAGTTGCTGATGGTTCTTCAGTTTACTGCGACAGTGGTGAGCTCGTACTTCAATGAAGCATTTTTTGTTCCATTCCGTCTGATGCCAGGTGGAGGAGTTCGTTTTGGAGCGTTGCTTGGAGAAGGAAATGGCACGTTGATTCAATTTGCCACTCTGCCAACGTTTTTGAGGACCATGCTGCTGGATGATATATATGCAGGCAATTCGTCATCATTGAAAATATACGGGGGCAGCTCGTCGTTGATGCTGTTGTACTGGGCTGTGATGGCCTTCTATTTTCTGATGACCATGTACCAGCAGCGCAAGAACCGAAGCATTTTGTTCTGGAATTCCATGCCGGTATCCGATACGCAAACCATCGTCTCCAAAGTGCTGGCAGGCATTGTCGGCTGCCAGGCAGTGTTCCTCGGCTGCCTGCTGTTGCAGAAGGTTATCTTTCTGCTGGAGACGATGGCTTATGGCTCGTTGTATCCAATAGATGTTTGGCAGACATTGGTTGAGCCTTCCCATGTGTTCTCAAGCTATTTCACGCTGCTGGGGCATGCTGTGCTGACCATGGCGTGGACTCTGCCGGTCTACGCCTGGTTGCTGCTGGCATCCGCCGGGTCGCGTTCCATGCCTTTTGCCTGGGCCACTGGACCCTTGGTGTTGGTCATGCTGGTTGAACTCATTCTCACTCAAACCACAGAAATCGCCGAGATTGTGCTCATGCACCTTATGCCTTTGCAATATTTTTCCCACAACCAAATGGTCGCCGGCAGACTGCCGGATACACTGAATATGGAACTGGCGTTGAGCGTTGTGCTGGGACTGGTACTGGTCTATGCCGCCATTCGTTGCAACAGGTCAGAGGATATCTGACATGAGTGCCAAACAACTTTCCAGAATTTCGGTGATGGGCACTCTGGTCAAGCGCGAATTCCAGGAACAGCGGGCCTTGTTCGTCTATCTGCCGGTGTTGGTCACCTTGATGCTGGCCGTACTGTTCATGCTGGCCCTGGTGAAGTCACAGCAGAACAATTTGTTTTGGTCCGGCTTTGAAAGTCTGTTGAAGCATGAGGAAGTGCCGGCAGGATCGGCGATGACTATGGAGGGATTTTTTGCCTTCTCACCACAAATCAGAGCAATTTTAATATCAAACCTGTTGAATGGCCCACTGCCACTCTTTTGGCTCTGTGCCTGGGGTTTGCCATTTTACTATTTTTCGACCTCTCTTTATAACCAGCGCAAGAACAGGAGCATTTTGTTCTGGAATTCCATGCCTGTATCAAACTCACAAACCATCATGGCCAAATTCCTGGCAGGGATGATCGGCTTGCCACTTGTGGTACTCGGCTGCGGGTTGGCGCTGCAGGCTTTCATGCTGCTTTGTCTTTTGATCAGGGGAGCACTCTATCATGTGGATTTGTGGGAGACATTTTTCATACCACCCCATCATATATTCGAGTCTTACATTTTATTCTCGTGGAAGATGGGAGTCGCCTTATTGTCGGCATTTCCGGTCTATGGTTGGTTGTTGCTGACTTCCGCACGATTTCAGTCGATACCGTTTGTATGGGCGATGGGTCCATTGGGATTGGTTACCGGGATTGAATATATCTTCAACAAAAAAATCCCGATCACCAATTTTGTGTTCAATCTTGCGACGGGCAGGTTTGTGGATGGCCACGGAGTCCCGATGAATTGGGAAGGATTTCCGGCCATGCAACTGTCACTGGGAGTTATGGCAGGAATTGCGCTGTTCTATGCAGCCATTCGTTTCAACCGCTCGGATGAAATCTGAGTGGTTGAACTCCAGTCTTTCGCACCAACGCTCACTTCCCGATAACAAACTCGCCGGGTGCAGGGGCTGCCACTGCGGTTTCCTTTGGCACTGCCAGTTGCGGAATCCATGAGTACGGCACGCGGTAGGCGCGATAAACCGAATTCGACTTGCGCGCGCTTTCCCCCGGCGCATTCATGTATTCCCACACGATTTCCTTTTTCGGCGTCACTTCAAAAATGCGGCCGGGCGCGCCTTCGGTGATCAGCGTGTTGCCATTCGGCAAGCGCTGCGCCGAGCTGATATTGGTGCTGTAGAAATTGGGCGCCGTATACGACCACACCACCGCCAGTGTCACCGGATTGATCTCCATGATGCGGGAAGTAGCGCGCGCATAAATGCCGACGCCATTGGGTGCGGTGGAGTTGGGCGAGCCATAACCGCTGGAGCCGCCGTTGTCGAAGATCAGCATGTTGCCGGCACCGGGCAGGCCCTTGGGAATCACATGCACATGATGCTGGCCGATGATCTGGCCGATTGCGCGCTGTTCCTTGCTGGTGTAGTAATCCGGCCCGAGCTGCCAGACGATTTTGCCGGCGCGATCAACAATCGCAATCACACTGGCCTGGCGGCTGCTGATGATGACGTTCCCGGGTGCGAAGCGTTGGTCGCCTGCATCAAACCACTGGTTGGGGCCCACATAGGTGGCTGAGTTCATGTGGAACCAGTCGTAACTGCGCACTGCGACCGGCCCGGTTGGCCCGGCCGGTGGCGCCTTGATGGCCGCGCGCGCGCCGGCATCGAAATGAAACTCGTCGATATGCTCGCTGACGCGCCATTCCCACAGCACTTTGCCGGCGCTGTCGATTTCTACCAGGTGATCATCTTCCAGTTCCGCGTCCGCGACGTTGGGTTGTTTGGTAACTGTGTGCGTCAACAGCAGCGTTTTGCCGGCGGTGCCGCCCGGAGTCGATGCCGGAGAATAGTAACCGGCCGGAAAATCCTCGCGCTGCCAGTCGTGGTGCTGGCGGGCGCTCCACACCAGTTCACCCTGCGGATTTTTTATTTGCTCGAGGTGATTGAAGCTCCAGATTTCCTTGCCGTTGAAATCCTGTTGCACAAGGGCAGTGGATTCCTGATGCCCGGGGTTGGCACCAGTGGTTGCGATCAGGTTGCCGCCGGGCAACAGGCGGGCCGGGCCGCCGGCGGACACATTGAAGCCGTCCCAGCGTTTCACCACATGGCCGTTCATGTCGATCACGATTACGGCTGGGGTATCCAGTATCGACAGCACGGTGAAACCGTTCCAGGTTTCCGCCGGTTTGTAGATGGTAGTGCCGGTCGGAAACACTGTAGGTGCAGCAGATGCCGTTACCGATGCCAGTGCCAGCAGTGCAGCAGTGATGATGGGATGGTTCAGGGGATTCATGGTTGGCTCCTTGTTGTTTTTGTTGGAGTGACCGAATGTTTACATTTCGGTGGGACCTTTGCGAATCAGCCAGTGCGGCACCATCGAAGCCAGTACGCGATCCTTGAGGATGAAGTGGTGATAAAGCGCCGCCGCTGCATGCACTCCCGCTATCCAAAGGATCACATCGCCCAGCCAGCCATGCAGCTCGGCAATCTGCGAACCCAGCGTGTGTGATTCACCCAGCAGCGGGCCGATTTGCACACCGGCCAGCAATGTGAGTGGGTGGGCTTCCAGCCAGGCGCCAATGATGGCACTCAGCGGTACAATAAACAGCAGTGCATACAAGCCATGTTGCACCGCTTTGGCGGAGACATGCATCCAGCGTGCAGAAGCCGGTGCTGTCGGCACTACTGCCCTCGAGCGCCAGATGACACGCACTATGGCCAGCAACAGCACCAACAGGCCGAGTGTTTCGTGCAACTGCCGGTCAAAGTCGCGACGCGGAGCATAGACCCTGGCTTCCGAACCCCCGGGCCCATAGATGAATGCGACCAGAACGATGATGGCAGTGAGCCAGTGGAGTGCGAGGCCGGCTTTGCTGTAGCGGCTTGGAGCCTGGTTCATGACAAGTTCCCCTGCAGATGGTTTTAATGGTTCTTGAACTTGTAGGGTACTGCATTGCCGCGTGTGGTGGCTAGCCGTGGAGCACGTTGCACTCAGGCTTGATAGTGATCGGCATCTTTGAGTGACTTAAGCGGTACTGGACTCGTAAACCTCTTTGCAAAACTCTGCTTCTTTGGCATGCCAGAAACCAAATAACCAGCCCTCACCATAGTCTTCACTGACATTGGTTACCGCACCACCACTCCAAGTGGTTGACTCCTTCAGACCCAAACGCTTGGCTTCTTCAATGCGTAAGGCAGGCACCCTAAGGCAATATTGTGTGCCCTTGCAAAGCGCAAAAACCAAACCTGTTTTTGGATTGTAAAGTGGCAAGCCCCCGATATTCTAGACACTTGATAGCGTTACACTAACGCATCAAAGAGGTGTCTGACCATGAGCGGTAAACGCTATCCCGAAGATTTCAA
>CAILUG010000039.1 GCA_903837345.1 uncultured Gammaproteobacteria bacterium
CCCTGTAGGCTCGCCTCCGGCCATCCATGGCCTCCGACGGTCGCCGAACCCTTGTGGCGGCCCCTGGCTCGCTAGATTTTCTCAAGCAGGGAAATAAAAAACATTTTACCCGCATTGCTGCGAGCTACCCATTCATTAGCCATCTATATGCACTAATGAACGCCACAACACAGAACCCAATACCATAAATTGTCGCTCTGTATTTTCCACCGATGGCTGAAGATTTATTGCATACATAATCGATCATGTAAAAGAGAGAGAAATTTTTCGCATATCTTGATGAGAGTAAAAATATTACCCCCAAATACCAGAAGAAAATACTTTGAAAAAAAAGCCTATCGTCACCAGTTTTAGCAACAGTTACATAATAGATATACACTGGGACTGCTGCCAAAAAATACTCAGCTATATATTCAAGATCCTCGCAAACCCTATTTCACTTTTTTTCACAGACACAATCCCTTTTTCCCCTTTATCAAAAGGCTAAGCGGCAACATCGATAAATTCTATGGTGGAGGAAGGAAGTGGTACAGACTGGTTATCAGCTTTCAGCCCTTCAATGTGAAACTCAATTGCATCATGAATAAGCTGCACAACCTCTTCGCGTGAAGATCCAGCAGCGACGCAACCTGGAAGATCCGGGACGTACGCACCAAAACTGGCGGGGCCTTTCTCGATAACTACGGCATATTTCATAGTTTTATCCTCACTTCTTCAAACCGGATTGTTTGAGTATTCCATTGAGTGTGCCTTGAGGCATATCGACTCCGGGATGTCCGGCAACGGTTACTGTACCGGTTTTTGTCGGATGCTTAAACTGGCGATGACTTCCTTTTGTTCGAACCAGATACCAGCCGTCTTGTTCCAATGCCTTGATCAGATCCCTGACTTTCATTGCTTCCCTCTTCAGCCTGGCAATTCGCTCCATAAATTGCTCTGCAGCCATCCGGGCTGCTTGCTGAGAATAGCTTTCAGTTCTGATTCCGACAGGAAAGAATTTCCAGGTTCATTTCTCAAAAGAAGTAAATATATTGGAAATTGAGAACACAAGAGACATTCGAAAGCCTTGGGCCGGTAGCGATTTCTGCGACCGTCGGAGGCCATGGATGGCCGGAGGCGAGCCTACAGGGGTGGAGCTGAGCGTTTGCAAAGCGCAGCTTTGCGCGAAGCGGAACGACACTCGGCTTTGCCGAGTGGCTGGGCCGGTTTGCCGGTACTCGTGGCGTGTCGCAGAAATCGCTACCGGCCCAAGGCTGCGCACTGAACCGTAGTTAAAGAACTACGAAGTTCAGCAGCGATCAGGAAAAGAACTTCTCCTTGTCAGCCCGATGCAACCACTGCGTCAGTGTCTTTGAGATGGCTGAGCGCAGTGAGCCTTCAAACAACGCACTGAGTCGTTCGGACAAGTGGCGCTTGTGTTCCCACTCCACTTCAAACACATCGGCATCCTTGCATTTGCCAACAATCCACTCGTCACTGGTGTCGAGTGAATCGATCAGGCCTTTGGTCAGTGCCTGCGTGCCACTCCATACTTCACCGGTTGCCACTTTGGAGAGATCGAGCGCCGGGCGGTATTCGTGGATGAAGGTTTTGAACAGGTCGTGCATCTCGTCCACTTCTTCCTGCACCTTGGCGCGGTCGGCGTCAGTGTTTTCGCCGAAGGTGGTCAGCGTGCGCTTGTATTCGCCGGCGGTGATCATTTCGAAATCTATCTTGTTGTCCTTGAGCAGGCGGTGCACGTTGGGCAATTGCACCAGTACACCGATGGAACCGATATAGGCAAACGGCGCCGCGATCAGTTCGTTGGCAATGCAGGCCATCATGTAGCCGCCGCTGGCGGCCACCTTGTCGACGCAGATGGTCAGGCGCACGCCATGCTTGCGCAGTCGCGCAAGCTGCGAGGCGGCCAGGCCGTAGCCGTGCACCATGCCGCCGGGGCTTTCCAGCCGCAGCATGACTTCATCAACATTGCTGCGGGCCACCTGCAAAACAGCGGTAACCATGTGGCGCAAATCTTCAACTGCACTGGCAGCAGTATCGCCATCGAACGAAAGCACGAACACCCGCTTGCGGTCATCGAGTGATTCCAGCTCCACTTCCTCATCGCTGGCCTCTGCCAGTTTGATTTTCTGTTTCAGGGCCTTCTGTTTGGCTTTCTTCTCCGCCTTGTCTTTCTTCTTCTCTTCCTTCGCTTCCAGCTTAAGCATTTCCTCATCGAGGATTTCGTGGCGGATATCTTCCTTCATGTTGTCGAGCTCATCATTGAGCTTGAACACAGTGACATGACCTTTGGGCTTGCCCTCGGGTTTCTGGCGGGTGGCATTGGCGAGCACGATCATGAACAGGAACAGCAAGGCCACCACCAGCGTGATGGTTTTGGCGAGAAACAGGCCGTAATCGCTGAGAAATTCCAAGGCATACTCCAACAGGTACTGAAGAAACAGGATTTTAGCAGGCTATCGCGATGATGCGGCTAATCTGCCTTCAACCACAGGCATTTATCGCCGCTGGCTTTCTGGATTTGCCGCAGCCGCTCTTCGTGCATGGCGAGTTCGTCATCGCCGGCCTTGATAACCCTGAGGGGCGGCCGGTTGGTGGCCAGTTTGTGCACCAGGGTGGATGCGGTGTTGTTCTCGCCGGTGCCTTCATACCCCAGTCCGAGCGTCGATTGCCCACCGGTCATCATCAGATACACGTCGGCGAGGATTTCAGCATCCTTGAGCGCGCCGTGCAGTTCACGCTGGCTGTTGTCCACTTCATAGCGCTTGCACAGTGCGTCCAGGTTGTTTTTCTGGCCAGGATGCTTTTTGCGCGCCATCGCCAGCGTGTCCAGCACGCTGCAGTATTCAGTCATCGGTGCATGCTGTTTGCCGAGCAGCGCCAGTTCATTGTTGAGAAAGCCGATGTCGAACGGGGCATTGTGGATGATCAGCTCGGCGCCCTGGACAAATTCGAGAAAAGTGTCGGCAATGGCAGCAAACAACGGTTTGTCAGCCAGAAACTCGTTGGTTATCCCGTGCACTTCCAGCGCGCCGGCATCCACTTCGCGTTCAGGGTTGATGTAGACATGCAAGTGCCGACCGGTGTGTTTGCGATTCAGCAATTCCACACAACCTATCTCGATGATGCGGTGGCCCTGGGCCGGATCGAGGCCAGTGGTTTCAGTGTCGAGTACGATTTGTCGCATGGGATATCCGGTTCAAGGGTCACTCAGTTCATCGATGCCCAGGTTGGCCAGCTCATCGGCCCGTTCGTTGCCAGGGTCGCCGTTATGGCCTTTCACCCATTGCCAGTCTATATGGTGCTTGCCTGCCAATTGATCAAGAGTCTGCCACAGATCCACATTCAACACCGGCTTTTTGGCAGCGGTGCGCCAGCCGCGCTGTTTCCAGTTCGGCATCCACTCGGTGATGCCCTGCAGCACATATTTGGAATCGCTCCTGAGCGTGATTTTGCACGGTCGCTTCAGGGCCTGCAGCGCTTCGATGACGGCGGTCAGCTCCATGCGGTTGTTGGTGGTGGCAGCGGCGCCACCGTAAAGCTCGCGTTTTTTGTCACCATATTCCAGCACCGCACCCCAGCCTCCGGGACCGGGATTGCCGCGACAGGCTCCATCGGTATGAATCGTTACTGTTTGCAAGGGGGATGCTCGTGCGATGCGGCGGTGGGTAACTCCGCGGCCTGGCCGGTGCGGGTTTCCGGCAACGGCAGTGTCAGCGGCGAGATGGCTTTGCGGCGCCGCCGCTGACTGATCGGGATCAGCGGCAACACCTGCTTGCGGGCCGCAATTACATAGATACCACCGGTGGGCCAGTTGAGTTTGGAAGCCATGCTTTCCATCCAGCTGGAATAGCGGATCACCGCCGGGGTATTGATAGGCAGTGCATATTCCGCATAGCGGATTTCATCGACATGGAATTCCAGCAGCTTGAGCCAGTCGCATACACGCAAAGTGCCAAGGGTTCGGGCATGCCAGGGCGCTTGCCTGCTGCCCAATTGCAGCTTGTTGCGCAAACCCCAGGTGCTGAACGGATTGAATCCGACAATGATTACATGGCCGCCAGCGATCAGCACCCTGGTCGCTTCCCGCAGCAACTGATGCTGGTCGAGGGCGTAGTCGAGGGCGTGATGCAGCAACACACAGTCGACCGACGCCGACGCCAGCGGAATGGCATCGGGTTCAGCAACTGCCTGAAAGCCGTCGACTGCCTGCATGAACGGGGTAAAGGCGAATTTGTGGCCCATCGGGCTTTGCTGATGCAGCTGCAGATCGGTGCAGCCGAGCTGTAGCAGGTGGTAGCCGAAGCGGCGGCCGAGGATATCGTTGGTCAGGGTTTGTTCGCGACCCAGCAAATGCTGGCCGAGCGGGGTTTGGTACCAGTGGCTTAGTTGCTGGTAGGCGCTCAGGTCGTGGGTTGGGAGTTGGCTGCTGAACAAGGGTTGGGCCTGCTGTTTTGTCTTGTTGAATGGTACCAGTCTGAGGCGTTCTTTACATGAGTTCAGCGCACAGCCTTGGGCCGGTAGAGGCCTCTGCGACACGCCGTAAACCCATCCCTGGGGGCTCGGCTGCAGCCATCCATGGCTGCAGACGGTCGCAGAAACCTCTACCGGCCCAAGGCTCTCGAGATATGTGCGTAATTCATTAAAAAACTGGGGTTATACTCAAGCTTTCTTGTGTTTGTTTGGACCCTTCTTATGCTGCATATCGAACCTGTCAAAGCTTTCAAGGACAACTATTTGTGGGTGATGCACCGCTCGGGCAGCAGGCAGGCGGTGGTGGTGGATCCTGGGGATGCGGGGCCGGTGCAAGCTTATCTGGCGAAGGAGCGTTTGCAGCTGGTGGGGATACTGATTACGCACCACCATGCTGACCATATCGGCGGGGTCGATGAATTGCTGCAATCTTGGCAGGTGCCGGTCTACGGGCCGGACACGGTGAAGATTCCACAAGTGACGCACCCGCAGGCGGAAGGAGATCTGGTGGATGTGCTGGGCGTGTGTCTGCAGGTAATGACGGTGCCCGGGCATACGCTGGATCATATCGCCTACCATGCAGCCAAGGCCGAGGGCGGACCGCTGGTGTTTTGTGGTGACACGCTGTTTGCCGCCGGTTGCGGACGCATGTTCGAGGGCACACCGCCGGTGATGTATGCGTCGTTGCAGAAACTGGCGCATTTGCCAGCCGCTACCAGGGTGTATTGCACCCATGAATATACGCTGTCGAACCTGAATTTTGCCAAGGCTGTATTGAAGGAAGCGCCGGCCCTGGTTGCCCGCATTGCCAGCGAAAAACACAAGCGGGACCAGGATCAACCGACCGTGCCAAGTACAATTGCACTGGAACTAGCCACCAACCCGTTCCTGCGCTGCGAAGATCCGGAAGTACTGGCCGCACTCGCCACTCATCAAGGGACTGTTGAACGTGACCCTGCGCAGGTATTCGGTGCGCTGCGTCGCTGGAAAGACGGGTTTTGACTGGGTATAGTCAGGCTGATTTCCACAACTTCGGTGTTCCAATTGACCCGCCACTTTTCCAGATTCTTGCATTGCTGTGTGTTGGTGGCTTTGTCATTGTCATGGATGAGCGTGGGGAGGGCCGAAACCTTCGACAAAGCAGTCGATTTCGCAACCCAGACGATCCAGCTATCGCTTGACGACGAGCCTCGCAATCTCAATTCCATCAAGGCTGTCGATCAGATCAGCATCTTCTTCATCGAACATGTCATGGAAGGTTTGTTGCGCCAGGATGAACGCGGCCGCATTGTCGGGGGCGTGGCCGAACGCTGGGAGATCGACGACAGGCATGCCAGGTTCTGGCTGAGGCACAATGCCAAGTGGAGCGATGGCAAACCAGTGACGGCGAAGGACTTCGTGTTCGGCTGGCGTAGCGGTGTCGACCCTGCTAACGCCTCGGAATACGCCTCCATCATGTACTCGGTGAAAAACGCCGAAGCGATCAATGCCGGCAAGCTGCCGGTCACCGCGCTCGGCATCAACGCAATAGATGATTACACGCTCGAGGTGGAATTGGAAAAACCCACCGGTTATTTCGCGTATTTGATGAACTTCCAGATCTTTTACCCTGTGCGTGAGGATTTCTACCGGGCGCAGAACGGCCGCTATTTCGCTGACATAAAGAACATGATTTTCAACGGTCCGTTCAAGCTTACAGAATGGGTGCATGCGGCGTCGTTCCGCATGGAAAAAAACGAAACCTACTGGAACCGCGACCAAGTAAAACTTAATGTCATCAACATCCCCTATGTGACCAATGACAACCTGGCCCGCTTCAACTTGTTCAAGGATGGCAAAACTGCGCTTGAAGACGGCATGCGGGGTATCGGCAAGGAGCAAGTAACGTCGGCAGTCAACAACAGAATGCGCATACGGGCCTATTCAGACGGCTCCATCTGGTACACCGAGATGAATCATCGCAAGGAACGCATCACCAGTAACAAGAATCTGCGCAAGGCCATGCAGGCCGTACTCGACTCACAGGAAATCGTAAATAAGGTGATTGGTATTCCCGGTTATATCCCGGCCTACTCGCTGTTTCCGGTCTGGCTGCAGGGAGTGCACAAAAAGTTCCGCCAGGAGTACCCAGCCCAGCCTCCGGTACTGGATGTAGAGCTGGCCAAACGTTATATGCAGCAGGCGAAGCAGGAACTGGGCATGGAAACACTGCCACCGCTTGCGTTGCTGTGTGATGACAAGGAGAACGCCATCAGGGAAGCGGTTTATTTTCAATCCTTGTTCAAGCGCACGCTGGGCCTGGAAATACGTGTTGATATACAGACCTTCAAGCAACGTCTGGAAAAAATGCAGTATGGTGAATTCGACATGATCCTCGCCGGCTGGGGGCCTGACTACAATGACCCAATGACCTTCGCCGACCTGTTTGCCAGTTGGAACGAAAACAACCATGGCAGATACAACAATCCGGAATACGATGCCGCGCTCCGGCAGGCGTTGGGCACCAGCGATCCACAGTTACGCATGGGCGCCTTCGGCAAAGCCCAGCAAATCCTGATCGACGATGCGGCGGTGTTGCCGCAATACGAACGCGTAGTGAGCTATGTGCAAAACCCCAAACTGCGTGGCGTGGCATTTAAACAGACCGGCGCCGTAATGGTGCTGACCTACGCCAGAGTGGTGGAGTGATGCTGAGCTACATCGTCAAACGTTTCGGCATGGGGGTATTGACCATCTGGTTCATCGCGACCGCGACTTTTGTTGCCATGCATCTGGTACCAGGCAATCCGTTGGCACAGGAAAAAGCTGTGAATCCGGTTATTCGCGCCAACCTGGAAAAACAGTACGGCCTCGACAAGCCGGTGACGACCCAGTACATCATCTACATCACCAACATGCTGCACGGCGATTTCGGCATTTCCTATACCCAGGAGAACCGTTTCGTCAAAGACATCATCAGCGAGCATTTCCCGGTGTCAGCGGAACTGGGCTTGCTGTCGCTGTTCTTCGCAACTCTTGGCGGCGTGTTGTTTGGTGCCATTACTGCTCTCAGTCGCAACCGTTGGCCTGACCATTTGATCATGGTGTTTGTGATTCTCGGTGTGTCAGTACCGAACTTCGTATTTGCCGCACTGGGACAGTTGCTGATACTCAAACTCAATGGCTGGACCGGCACTACAATATTGCCCATCGCCGGTTGGGACGGATTCGGTTCAATGTTGATGCCGTCATTGGTGTTGGGGCTGAGCACCATGGCCTATCTCACACGCTTGATGCGCGCCACGATGCTGGAAGTGGCCGGCACTGATTACATTCGTACCGCACGCGCCAAGGGCCTGTCCACCACGCGTATCTTCCTGAGCCACCAGTTACGCAATGCCATAATGCCGGTGATCACCGTGCTGGGGCCAGCCATCGCCATCATCACCACGGGGGGGTTTGTCGTCGAAAGCGTGTTCACGATTCCGGGCCTCGGCCGCTATTTTGTGCAGGCGGTGCAACAGCTCGACTACACCGTCATTATGGGTACCACAGTGTTCTTCGGTGCATTTCTGGTGTTGATGGTCATCGTTGCCGACATTCTTTACGGCTTCGTCGATCCGCGCATCCGGGTCGAGGCCGGCCGTTGATGACGTCTTTCACTCCCAAGCCGGAAGATTTTGCTTTACTGGCACAGCGACCCTCGCTGCATCACCTGCAGCGGCCATCAATGTCGTACTGGCAGGACGCCTGGCGACGACTACGCAGGGATCCAAAAGCATCTGTCAGTCTGTACTTGATCATCGCATTGTTTATGATAACCCTGTTCGGCCCGTTACTGTGGCGAGTCGAGCCAGCGCGGGAGGATTTGGATGTCATTTCCTACCCTCCTGGCTTGCGCATTCCTGCGCTGATAGTGACCGATCCTGTCCAATGGCCAGGCGTGCATGCCGATCCGGCGGCGCTGGTGCCGGCTGATCCAAACTCGACCCAGTCGTTAGCAGCTACCACGACAATCCGTGTTGAAGGTGAAGCAACCACACAATATGTGCGGCTGACCTGGCAACCGGTAGCTGGTGCTGCAACTTATCTGGTCTATCGCAATGACCATACGCCGGAAGCCGCGGGTGATCTTGGCCTGCCGTTGTTCCAGACCCTGTCGGCCGAAGAACTCAGTTTTGAAGATCGTCTGCAATTGAAGCCACAGGATTACTGGTACACGGTAATTGCCAGCGACGGGGTAGAGGAAGCGAGTGTGGTCACCACCATGAAAGTGCCGGTCCAACGGGCGTTGACTGTATCGCAGGCACGTGAACGCGGCCTGGACGCCACGCCAGGCCAAATTGTATCGCTGGGAGCACATCCGTTCGGCACCGATACCTTGGGCCGCGATATTCTTGCTCGCGTCATGCAAGGCGGACGGGTCTCGCTGTTCATCGGTATCGTGGCGCCGTTGCTGTTTGTGTTTATGGGCACGGTCTATGGCGGTATCAGTGGTTATTTCGGCGGCACCATAGATGCCGTGATGATGCGCGTCACTGATTTCCTGGTGGCACTGCCCTTCCTGCTGTTCATGATCCTGTTCCGTATCGCCTTCGGCATAGGACCCGGCGAGAGTGGCATTGTGCCGATGATGATCGCACTGGTGTTGCTGAGCTGGGAAAATACGGCCCGGTTGGTGCGGGGTCAAGTACTGCAGCTGCGCGAAGAAGCGTATGTACAAGCGGCGCTGCTGCTCGGAGCAAAACCTTTATACCTGATCTTCCGCCACATGATTCCCAACACGATCGGCCCGCTGCTGGTGAACCTGACTTTCTCGATTCCGATGGCGATTTTCACCGAGGCGTTCCTGTCGTTCATCGGCATGGGTGTGGCACCGCCCACTTCTTCGTGGGGCTCGATGAGCAACGACGGGATCAAGACCATGGTGAATACGCCGCACGAACTGCTGTTCCCTGCCCTGTTCATCAGCGTAACGGTGCTGGCATTCAATCTGCTCGGCGACGGCCTGCGTGATGCGCTGGATTCCCGCATGAGGTCGCGCGAATGAGCAGCGAAGTGGTTCTGGCAGTGGATAATCTGGCGGTTGAATTTGCAACCTGGGGCGGCAGCGTGCAAGCGGTGCGCGATGTGAGCTTCAAACTGCACAAGGGCACCACGCTGGCGATAGTGGGTGAATCCGGCTGCGGCAAATCGGTGACGGTGCAATCGCTGCTGGGATTGATTCCGATGCCGCCGGGACGCATCACAGCCGGCTCGGCCCGTCTGCGCGGCGAGGAACTGCTGGGACTCGGTGCCAAAGCGCTCAATCGCTATCGTGGCAAGCGCATCGGCATGATCTTCCAGGATGCGATGAGCGCACTCAACCCGACCATGACCATCGGTGACCAGATTGCCGAAACCCTGATTGTTCATACCGGCATGTCGGCAGCTGCTGCCAGACAGGAAGTCATTACCCTGCTGGGCCAGGTGCAGATTCCGGAACCTGAACGACGCATGCGCCAATATCCGTTCGAGTTTTCCGGTGGCATGCTGCAGCGCGCGATGATTGCGCTCAGCATCGCCTGCCAGCCGGAAGTATTGATTGCCGATGAACCCACCACGGCGCTGGATGTGACGATACAGGCACAGATACTGCAGCTGCTGGAGTCGTTGCAAAAAAGTCACGGCCTTTCCATCATCCTGATCACCCACGACCTCGGCGTGGTGGCGCGCATGGCGCAGGAAGTTGCGGTGATGTATGCCGGCCAGATAGTGGAACAAGGCAGTGTCGATGACATCTTCTACCGCAGCGCCCATCCCTATACACTCGGCTTGAAAGCGGCGATGCCCGGCAAAGCTGCCCACAAGGCGCAGTTGCAGGTGATTCCCGGCTCACCCCCTGATCTGTTTGCACCGCCAGCCGGCTGTGGTTTCCATGCCCGCTGCCCGCACGTGATGCAACTGTGCGAAAGCAACGCGCCGCCGCTGTTCGGCACCACCCATCAAGCCCGCTGCTGGCTGCATCATGCCGCAGCTCCTGTGCATCCGTTGCGCCAGCAGCTGATTGCTTCCAGCGGGAGCTGACCATGTTGATAGAAGCCCGCAAGCTCCGCAAATATTTCCGGCTCGGCAAGGACAAGCAGGTACATGCCGTCGATGATGTGACATTGGGAATTGCCGACAACGAAGTAGTCGGTCTGGTGGGTGAAAGCGGCTCCGGCAAAACCACCTTCGGCAAGACCCTGATCGGGTTGTATGACAAAACCGGCGGACAGGTTGTGTTCCGCGATCGTGAACTGCCACAGCGCTATCAGGCGGAAGACTACAAACGCCAGGCCAGTGAAATCCAGATGATTTTCCAGGACCCCTACTCTTCACTGAATCCGCGCATGACGATCCAGGAGATCATCGCCGAGGGTCTCTTGATCCGCGATGGCGGCAGTCTCGACAGTGTGCGCGACAAAGTGGTCTATTGGCTGGAGCGGGTAGGCTTGCACGGCGACCATCTGTCGCGCTATCCGCACGAATTTTCCGGTGGCCAGCGCCAGCGTGTCGGCATTGCCCGCGCGCTTATCGTGGAGCCAAAACTGCTGGTCTGTGATGAGCCGATCTCGGCACTCGATGTATCAGTGCAGGCACAAGTAGTAAAACTGCTGGCCGAATTGAAGCAGTCACTCGGGCTGGCCATGCTGTTCATCGCCCACGATCTGTCGATGGTGCGCTACGTATCCGATCGCATGGCAGTGATGTATCTGGGTTCGCTGGTGGAAGTCGGCCCGGCAGAATCAGTGTATTTTGCGCCGCGCCATCCTTATACGAAGATGCTGGTCAGCTCCAATCCGGAACCGGATCCACAGCATGAGCGTGCCAGGAAGGATGTGATACTGAGTGGTGAAATTCCTTCGCCGGTGAACCTGCAACCGGGCTGCCGGTTTGCAGGTCGCTGTCCGCTGGCCGAGCCGCGATGCCGGCAGGAAACGCCGTTGTTGCGAACAGTGGCAGCCAATCATCTGGCTGCCTGTCATCTGCTGTAGTTGATGCCTGGCAACTGTAGTTTTGATTACAAGTTGTGATTACAGCAGTGGATCCTTGGCGGCGAGTTGCTTGTCGCGACCCTTGATTTTGGCATGGGCTTCCATGCTCTTCATGTAGCCGGCAAAGTCATTGGCTCCGGCTTGCTGGCTCAGGAAATTGCGCATGCTGGCAGCCTCTGCTTCCTTGACATCGGCCTGGCTACCCTCAGTGACATTTTTGAGTTCCACCACCGCATAGTCACCGGCTTGCATCGCCAAACCATCCAAAATGGTTTTACCATCCTGTGGTCGGTCCATCGTAAACACCTTGTCGGTGATTTCCGGGTTCAGTTTGGGTTCGGATCTTTCAATGTTTTCCAGCGCAGTCCAGCCAAGATGCTGGGCACCCAGCAGTGCGTCAATGTTGTCGCCATTCTTCACAGCATTGAGGAAGGAATCGCCCAACTCCTTCGCCTGGGCTTTGGCTTTCTGCTGACGCAAGGTGACTTCCACCTCACCGCGCACCACATCCAAAGGACGCACCTGCGCCGGCTGGTGTTCCAGTACATGCAACACCACACTGGTTTTGTCATCAACACTGATCACTTCACTGTTCAGTCCTTTTTCCATCACTTCCTGGCTGAAGGCAGCCGTGATGACCGGTTTTGCCGCAGCGATGCCGGTGCCGCCACTGCGACCAAACAGGCCAGTGGTTTGTTTGGGCAGCATCAGCCTGGTGGACGGTTCTGTCAGATCAGGTGATTCGAAAGACAGTGTTTTCAATTCTTCCAGCTTGCTGGTGAACAATGCATCGGCGCCTTTCTGCTTGAGATCATGCAACAAGGCTTCCTTGCGGGTTTCGAACGAATCAATTTTGGTATCTTTCAGTTCGGTAAGTTTGATCAGATGAATACCGAATTCTGACTGCACCGGCTCTGAAACCTGGTTGACTGTCATCTTCTGCAGCGCAGCTTCAAAGGGTTCGGGAAAGTTGCTGCCGGTAGTAAAGCCGAGATCACCACCCTTCTGGGCAGAATCGGCATCCTTGGAATATTGCTTGGCCAGTTTGCTGAAATCTTCACCGGCATCAAGGCGGGCTTTCACGGCGGCGGCTTCCTTGCGGGCAGCGGCGATCTCGGCTTCGGTGGAGGCCGGCCACAGGATGTGGGAAGCACGCCGTTCGGTCTGGGCTTTAAAAGCAGCCACTTCATCCTGGTAAGCCGCTTTCAACTGTTCGTCACTGACAGCCACGGCATCCATCAATTTGGCTTTGTTGAGCTCTACGTACTCGATACTGACCTGTTCTTCCTGCTGGAACAGCTTCTGGTTGTGCTGGTAATAATCCTGGATGTCCTGGTCGGAAACTGTAACCGAGTCGGTGAATTTCGCGGATGGCACCACAAAATAGCGCAGGCTGCGTTTCTGGTGCACGAGAGCCGCCAGTTTGGCGAGCTGATCGGGAGTGACAAAGCCGGTGGCGGTATAGCCCGCCAACTGCTGGTTCAGCAGGATATCCCTGCTTAGCTGCGCACGATAGCTGTTGGGGGTAAGTCCCGCCCCCTGCAGCATCTGCGTAGCCAGTTTGGCGTTGTAAACGCCATCCAGCTGGAAATCAGAAGTCTGACGGATGCGACGGTCAACCGCATTGACTGATACCGCCATACCGCTCGACTCTGCTGCCTGCTCCAGCAACTTGCGCTGGATCAGCTCATTGACGGCAGCTACACGCGAGAATGATTCATCCAGTTTGGACAGATCAGGCTTGTTGCCAAGCTGCTTGATCATGTCCTGGGTCTTCTTCTGGGCCAGCCTGTCGATTTCCGCAGACGGGATTTCATCACCATTGACGGTGAGCTCAGGCGCGCTCTGGCTGAGGTTGCCGACTATCCTGTCGACACCCCACAGGGCAAACACGGCAATCAGCAGTCCCACCAGAATATGGGAAATGACGCCTTGGGTCTTATCGCGGATTTTCTGCAACATGGTGTGACCTGCTGTTACAACCTGGCCGGTATCTGGTTAACGTTTGACTGGCAAAAGCCTCAGGAGTTGATCTCGTCTTTCAGCGCCTTGCCGGGTTTGAAACCTGCCACTTTGGTAGCTGCGATCTGGATGGCCGCGCCAGTCTTGGGATTGCGTCCGGTACGGGCCGGGCGGTCCTTGACGGCAAAGTTGCCAAAACCAACGAGGGAAACCGAGTCTCCGGCCTTGAGGGCTGTGGTGATGGCTTCCATCACAGCTTCAACGGCTCTTGATGCTGATGCTTTTGGCAGGTCAGCGCTAACAGCAACAGCGTCAATCAATTCTGATTTATTCACAGGGAGTGCCTCGTTATTTTAGTGATGTAGGGAAGTGCCGGATCTGATGATCATGACTGGCGGGAAGATGCAATGAAAATACAAGCATTGAAAAAGCCAGACTGTTTACAGTCCGGCTTTATATCAAGCCCAAAAAAGCAGTGTCAAGGAACGAATGTTCAATGGGTATTGATTGATTTCTTGCCTTTTTCCCTGTTCTTGCCGGCAGAAGTTTTGCCGGGATTTTTCACAAGATTTTCTGCCTTGTTTTCAACGATCGGTGTCGGCATGTATTTGAGGGCAATTTGCAGCACCTCGTCGATCCACTTGACCGGTTTGATCGTCAGGTCAGCCTTGATGTTGTCAGGGATTTCCTTCAGATCACGCTCGTTTTCCATCGGAATGATGATGGTCTTGATGTTGCCACGGTGGGCAGCCAGCAGCTTTTCCTTCAGCCCGCCTATCGGCAGTACCTGGCCACGCAAGGTGATCTCGCCCGTCATCGCCACGTCCTTGCGGACCGGGATGCCCGTGAGCACCGATACCAGGGCGGTACACATGCCTATGCCGGCGCTGGGGCCGTCTTTGGGCGTGGCACCTTCCGGCACGTGCACGTGCAGATCCTTGTGTTCCTGGAAATTCTCGTCGATGCCAAGACTGGAAGCCCTGCTGCGCACGACAGTGAGAGCAGCCTGAATCGATTCCTGCATGACATCGCCGAGTGAGCCGGTCATCGCGACCTTGCCTTTGCCGGGAATTACGACCGCTTCAATGGTCAGCAGTTCACCACCGACCTGGGTCCAGGCGAGCCCGTTAACCTGGCCGATTACATCTTCCTCGTCAGCCTTGCCGTATTCGTACTTGTGTACACCAGCGTATTTTTCCAGCACGTCCGGCGTGATCAGCAGCGGTTCCATGCTGTTGGTAAGACTGTTTTCCTTGACCACCTTGCGGCAAATTTTGGCAATTTCACGCTCCAGACCACGCACACCGGCTTCCTTGGTGTAATGCTGGATAAGAGCCAGCAGCGCTTCGTCACTGAAAGACAATTCGCTGGGTTTGAGGCCGTTGTTTTCACGTTGTTTCGGGATCAGGTAACGCATTGCAATGTTGCGTTTCTCGTCTTCTGTGTAACCGGGGATGCGGATCACTTCCATGCGATCAAGCAAGGGTGCCGGGATATTCATCGAATTGGAGGTGCAGATGAACATCACATCGCTGAGGTCGTAATCCACTTCCAGATAATGGTCATTGAAATTGTGGTTTTGTTCGGGATCGAGCACTTCCAGCAGGGCGGAGGCCGGATCACCACGATGGTCCATGCCCATCTTGTCGATTTCATCCAGCAACACCAGCGGATTGCGTACACCCACCTTGGCCATGCGCTGCACGACCTTGCCAGGCATCGAACCTATATAGGTGCGGCGATGTCCGCGGATTTCCGCTTCATCACGTACGCCGCCCAGCGCCATCCTGACAAATTTGCGGCCGGTGGCACGTGCGATTGACTCACCCAGCGAGGTTTTGCCGACACCGGGAGGACCCACCAGACACAGGATGGGGCCCTTCAGTTTTTTGACTCGTTTCTGCACGGCGAGGTATTCAAGGATACGGTCTTTGACATCCTTGAGCCCGTAATGGTCGGCCTCCAGGGTGGATTCGGCCTTGACCAGGTCCGACTGGATCTTGGTGCGCTTCTTCCAGGGAACAGTGACCATCCAGTCGAGATAGGTTCGCACTACCGATGCCTCGGACGACATCGGCGACATCATCTTCAGCTTGGACAGTTCCGCATTGGCTTTGTCACGGGCTTCCACCGGCATGCCGGCTTCTTCGATCTTGCGCTTGATTTCATCAGCTTCGCTTGGTGTTTCGTCCAGATCACCCATTTCCTTCTGGATCGCTTTCATCTGCTCGTTCAGATAGTACTCGCGCTGGCTTTTCTCCATCTGTTTCTTGACGCGGCCACGGATGCGTTTCTCGACCTGGAAAATGTCGATTTCCGATTCGATCAGCGCCATCAGATGCTCAATGCGGGGTTTGAGATTGGCCAGTTCGAGGATGTTCTGCTTTTCCTGCAATTGCAGCGACATATGGGTGGCAATCGTATCCACCATACGGCTCGGATCATCAATGCTGGTGATGGAGGTAAGTACCTCGGGTGAAATCTTCTTGCTCAACTGCACATACTGGTCGAACTGCGACAGCAGCGAGCGCACCAGGATGTCGATGTCTTTTTCTTCGGCAGCATGGCTGCTCATGGTGACGATGTCAGACTTGAAATAGTCCTCGTCGAAATGGATGTTGCGGATGTGGACGCGCTCAACTCCTTCGACCAGCACTTTGACAGTGCCGTCGTTCACATGCATCAACTGCAACACCGTTGCAATGGTGCCAATGGTGAAAATGTCTTCATTGCGCGGATCATCATCAGAATGCTGTTTCTGTGCTGCCAGCACCACTTTCTTGTCGGCCGCCATGGCAGCCTTCAACGCCCTGATGGATTTCTCCCTGGCCACGAACAATGGATGCACAATCTGGGGATAGACAACCACACCGCGCAACGGCAGGAAGGGGTACTGGTTCAGTGTCTGTGATTTATCCATAAAAACCGTTCGTGCCATGGGTTGATGAAAGCCTGCGTTAATGTACCCTTTTGGTTCATCCGCTGACGTGCTTGTCCTTGGCGGGCAATGCCACCTGGCTGTCAGTATTGTCATACACCAGCAAAGGTGATGATTCGCCGCGGATCACGGATTCATCAATGATCACTTTGCTTACATTTTTCTCCGAAGGTATCTTGAACATGGTTTCAAGCAATACTTGTTCCATGATTGACCGCAGACCACGGGCACCGGTTTTACGTTCCTTGGCCTTGCGTGCCACTTCACGTAACGCATCGTTGCGGAACTGCAGCTCGACACCTTCCATTTCAAACAGTTTTGCATACTGTTTGACCAACGCATTCTTGGGCTCCTTCAGAATCCTGACCAATGCCTCGACATCCAGCTCATTGAGTGTCGCAATCATCGGCAAGCGTCCGACGAACTCCGGGATCAAACCGTATTTCACCAGATCTTCCGGTTCAACATCGGTGAGGACTTCACCGGTGGACATGGAGGCGTCCTGGCTGCGCACTTCGGCAGTGAAGCCGATGCCGCCTTTTTCCGACCTGGCCCTGATGATCCTGTCGAGTCCGGCAAAGGCACCACCGCATATGAAAAGTATGTTGGAGGTGTCTACTTGCAGGAACTCCTGTTGAGGATGTTTACGACCACCTTGCGGCGGGACTGAAGCAATTGTGCCTTCGATCAGTTTCAGCAAAGCCTGCTGTACACCTTCACCCGAAACGTCACGCGTGATTGACGGGTTGTCGGACTTGCGGGAGATCTTGTCGATCTCGTCTATGTAGACAATGCCGACCTGGGCTTTCTCGACATCGTAGTCGCATTTTTGCAGCAGTTTCTGGATGATGTTTTCCACATCTTCACCGACATAGCCGGCTTCGGTCAGCGTGGTTGCATCAGCAATGGTAAACGGCACATCCAGCAGGCGTGCGGGTGTTTCCGCCAGCAGGGTTTTACCGGTGCCGGTGGGGCCGATGATCAGGATGTTGCTCTTGCCTATCTCGACATCTTCACCTTTCTTGCCTTTGTAGTTGAGGCGTTTGTAGTGATTGTAGACAGCCACCGACAAGGTCTTTTTCGCCTTGGCCTGGTCGATCACATACTGGTCAAGAATGGTGCAGATTTCCTCAGGAGTAGGCAGATCCTTTTTCCTGGTCTCGCTGCTCTTTTCATGGATCTCTTCACGAATGATGTCGTTGCAAAGATCAACGCATTCATCGCAGACAAAAACGGACGGGCCGGCGATGAGCTTGCGCACTTCATGCTGGCTTTTTCCGCAGAACGAGCAATAGAGCAGTTTGCCTGAGTCGTCTTTGGATTTGTCACCTGCCATACGGGCACTCCACTACTGTGCTATTGAAAGTAAGATGCAGGCAAATCCGGCGTTTTACAAGCCCTGGAAATGAATGAAAACGGCAGTTTTGCCAATTCAGTTGAGATATCGACAAACGGGGAGAATTGTTTAGAGTAGTCAGCTCTATTTTGCAGGCGCAGCAGGAACTCTGCGGTCCAGCACCTGGTCGATAAGACCGTACTCCTGGGCACTGGCCGCGCTCATGAAATTGTCCCGATCAGTATCACGGGCGATCACCTCGATCGACTGCCCGGTATGATTCGCCAATATCCTGTTCAGGCGCTCCCGCATATTCAGGATTTCCTGGGCCTGAATGTGGATATCGGAAGCCTGACCCTGGGCGCCGCCACTGGGCTGATGGATCATGACGCGTGAATGCGGCAATGCATAACGCTTGCCTTTGGTACCACCTGCCAGCAGCAACGCTCCCATGCTGGCAGCCTGGCCGATGCACATGGTGCTGACATCAGGCTTGATGAACTGCATGGTGTCATAAATCGACAAGCCGGCAGTCACCACGCCCCCGGGCGAATTGATATAGAAATGGATGTCCTTGTCGGGATTCTCGGACTCCAGAAACAGCAACTGCGCGACTACCAGGTTGGCAGTGTAGTCTTCCACCGGGCCAACCATGAAAATGATCCGTTCTTTCAACAGCCTGGAGTAGATGTCATAAGACCGTTCACCGCGGGCTGTCTGCTCCACCACAATCGGCACCAATGCGGACTGGATGTCATCCATTGTCATGCCCGGCGTTGCAAAAAGTTCACGGTTGCTTCTGTTCATTACATTATCTCAGGCTGTGGCTGGTTTCAGGGCGTCTTCATACGAGCAGCTGGTTTCAACAACATTCGCCTTACTCAGGATATGGTCGATTACCGCTTCTTCAAGGGCCATGGCTTCAATCTGGGCCATTTGATCCTTGTTGCTGTAATACCATTTCACGACTTCCTGTGGCTGCTCATAACTTTCCGACATCTCTTCGACCAGTTTGCGGACAGCAACCGGATCCACCTTGAGCTGACCCTGCTGAACCACTTCGTTCATGATCAGGCCCAATGAAACCCGGCGTTGTGCCTGCTCCAGAAACAGTTCGGCCGGCAGCGTCGATTCATCAATATTGCGGTTGTTGCCATACTGCTGGATGGCCTGCTGACGCATCTGGTTGATTTCACTGGCTACCAGGGATTTGGGCAGCTCAACCGTGTGCAAGCGAAGCAGCTCGCTCACCACCTGGTTTTTGACGCTGTTGCGAACTGCACTTTTCATTTCGCGCGCCATATTGGCTTTCACTTCGGTGCGGAATTCGGTTTCACCACCGTTTTTGACATCAAAGGAAGCAAAGAAGGCTGCATTCAGTTCCGGCAGCAGCGGCTCGCTGATTTTTGTCACTTTTACAGTGAATTCCACCGGCTTGCCTGCCAGTTCCGGCTTTTGATAGTTCTCCGGAAAACGGAGGGAAAGCACTTTTTCCTGGTCCTTTGCCATGCCGATGATGCCGGCTTCGAACCCGTCAATCATGCGGTTGGAACCGAGGATCAGACGTGAGCCAGTGGCACTGCCACCTTCGAAGGTCTGGCCGTCCAGCTTGCCGGTGAAATCAATTACCACCTGATCGCCATCAGCAGCCGCCCTTTCCACTTCCTGCCAGGTCTGGCGCTGTTTGCGCAGGGTTTCGACCATTTTGTCGATATCAGCATCGTTGATGTCCGCAACTTTGCGTTCAACCTTGACTGTCGACAGATCGCCCAGGCTGATCTCTGGATAAACTTCAAACACGGCTATGAATTGCAGGTCAGAACC
Source organism: uncultured Gammaproteobacteria bacterium (assembly GCA_903837345.1). Classification (GTDB taxonomy): domain Bacteria; phylum Pseudomonadota; class Gammaproteobacteria; order Pseudomonadales; family Pseudohongiellaceae; genus CAILUG01. Next base: position 19,529 of record CAILUG010000039.1, read on the forward strand.
GGCTGCTACGCTTTTTGCTTCAATTCTTGGCTGGCTGGCCGGTCTGATCTTGTGCTCACCGAGGGCTTCATAGAAAGACTGGCTCATCAGTTCGCCCAGCACTTCCTGCCTGACACTCTGGCCATAACGTTCCTTGACGATTTTCACCGGCACCTTGCCCTGGCGGAATCCCTTGATATTGATGGTGCGCGCAGCTTCATTGAGCCGATTCTGCACCTGACTTTCCACGCGCGCCGCCGGCACAGCAATGGTCATCTTGCGTTCAAGGGTAGAGATGGTCTCGATGGATGCTTGCATGTAGATACCTTACTTCGTCATGACCCTGCGCATGTGTCAGGGGCGTTTGTGAATAATTTCCGGACCGGGAATCCTGGCAAGCAAGATTCACTCGAGAAAAGCTTTTGCAAATCAAAAGGTTATATTTAATGCTGGCGAAATTCAGCCGGCGATTCTGCCATAGAGACTCGGTACATTCAACCAAAGAACCCCTGCACTCACGGGAGAAAATTGTTCAGCTTTATCCCCCACCCGTGGCATGCAAATTGCGCTATTTTTTCCGGTCGCAAATGTCAGTAGTTTTGCGGCCACTCGTTAGCCCGAGACCGCGAGATACGCCGCCACAGCGTATTAAGAAAAGCTTAAAAACATCAAACATCAAAGTCTCGGGCTAACGGAGACCAAATTCACCGGCACTTTTTGCAATTCCTGCTGCATCCTCCCTCACAAACTGCTTCCAAACCATCTGTTCCACGCCTTTCCGGTGATTGCTTTTCTGCCCGTGGAGCTCCCGACAGCAACCTTCCCGGCCGTATCCTTTCCAATTATCATGCCAGCAAGGTTTATCCAAGGATCTGTCCCATGATGCACAAGCCGGTTGTGAATGCGCTACTGCCATTGGTGGTTAAGGCTGGTCCGAGGCAATTGGCGCTGGTTTCAATCATGGGCTTGTGGATAGCAGCCGCACTTCCCGTTCTTGCAGCCGTACAGGATCCTGAAATCGAGCAACTTAACCAGCTGGTTGCCGCCAATCATTACGAAGATGCCTATGGCAAGCCCCCGATTTCCTATACACCTGACAGCTTCATAAAGTACTGCTCTTCAAACTTCGCTGGTGGTATGCCGTCGTTGTTACCATGTCTTCGAACCGGGTTATAAAACAGCTCGATGTAGTTGA
>CAILUG010000040.1 GCA_903837345.1 uncultured Gammaproteobacteria bacterium
CGTCTGTCGGATAGCTGACAAAAAGAGCGTCAGCCCACCGCTTGTATTTTTCATTAATCTTTTCGCTGGAATGCCCAAGAACTGGAGGATGTCCCGTTCACAGTTGAAGGTTTGAGCCAGTGGCGGAAATGATTATGCGGCCTTTTTCAGTTGAACAGGAACAGGCCGCATCGCGCTGATGAGTGCTGCAATATGTTGGTGACCACGCAATCTTCGAAATGCTTTCTCGGCTTCCAGGAATCCTGCAGCAGTCCAACGCATGGCCATGGCGACATCGCGATAGTTTGTGACACGACCACTCACACGCCGGACCACAGAGTTCGGGGATTCGATCACGTTGGTGGTCGCCAGGCAGCGCGCCAGTTCCCCGGTCACCCCAAGTCGGTTAATCGTGAACAACTCCTCCAGCCCTTCGAGCAGGCTACCAGCCGCATCCGGATGCTGCGCATGCAGATGCTTGGCATGGGCTTTGAGTTTCTGGATACCGGTGTTGGCATCTCCCTTGAACGCTTGGGCCATCACCCAACGGGTCTGGGCGGCCTTGGCCTTGGGAAGGCGCTCAGCGACATTGCGGATCTTGTGAATCCGGCAACGCTGAACATGGGCTGCCTCGCCGCAAAGCTGCTCAATCCCGGAGCGCAGCGCCTTCGATCCGTCGATCACCCACAGGCGGGCAAAATTCATGTCCACCCCGCGCTGGGCAAGGGAGCCCAGCAGGTCTTTGACCACTTTGGCGTTCTCGCTGGATCCGCTGACAATACCCAGCATCTGCTTGACCCCGGTGGCATCGACGCCGATGGCGGCAATCAGGTGATGTCCGGCCACGATGATGCCATCTACATAAATCGCCGCCAGATCGGTCTTGGAGAAATCCCGGTCCATCAGCTTGGCCAGTGCCTGGGCGCTTTCCTTGATGAAATGGCGCGACACCGCGCTTCGGGAAATGCCCATTTCATCGGCGCAGCGGTACATCACCCGTGCGTACTTGCGGGTGCTCACGTTGCAGGTGAGCACATCGGCAATCCGACGCGACAAAGCATCGTCTCCTGCCAGTGCCGCGTAGCCAGGCAAGTTGACTTCGCCTGCCGGACCTCGCAGTCGCGGGCGACTCACCTTGAGCTTGGAGGTGCCCAGATTGATCAGGCCACCTTGGCTGCCGTGCCAGCGCACTTCTCCGGCCGAGCGACCTGGGTGCTTCGGCCCGGCCACCGACTGCGCGGCCATCATCAACAGTTGTTCAACGAATTGCCGCGACATTCGGCCAAGCATGTCCTCGATCGACAACTGCGCCTGTCCAATCATCGACAACAGCGGCAGCGCCGCTTGCGGGTTGGCCATCAGCAACGGCTGTTCTTGCAGAGCGGCCCAGTTCTTGTTCACGATATGCGGCTTCGGGGATTGCCCCTTGCGAGTAGACTTGTTCATGGTGGTTGAGCTTTCTTCGGTTCAGGTTGAGGATGTCGAGAACCCGCATTCTGGGCCCACGACTGCTTCAACCACCAACTCAACCTTCAACTACGCTCGGGACATCCTCGACCGACCATCAAGACATCGTTAATCATAGCCTTAACCAAAAACTTAAATTCACGCGTAATGTGCGATTCGCACCGAGGTTTAGAGTGTAGCTGGTTAATATTGTAGTGCTACTGAACCACTAACAC
>CAILUG010000041.1 GCA_903837345.1 uncultured Gammaproteobacteria bacterium
CCCGACAAACGCTGATCAGTCTTAGTGTTTCGCTTTCAATGTTTTTACACCAGTGTCTGTGCCCAGCAGCAGCAGATCGGCGGGCCGTAACGCAAACAATCCATTCGTCACTACGCCGGTAATCTGGTTGAGTTCGGTTTCCAGTTTGCGGGGATCGACGATGCTGAGGTTGTGCACATCGAGGATGATGTTGCCGTTGTCGGTGATGACGCCTTCGCGATAAGCCGGGTCGCCGCCGAGTTTGACGATCTGGCGGCCGACATGGCTGCGGGCCATCGGGATCACTTCCACTGGCAACGGAAATTTGCCCAGTACCTGTACCAGTTTGCTGGCATCGGCGATGCAGATGAATTCCCGGGCAACTGCAGCGACGATTTTCTCGCGGGTCAGCGCGGCACCGCCGCCCTTGATCAGTTGCAGGTATTCATTGGCTTCATCGGCGCCATCCACATAGAAAGTTACTTCGGTTACCGAGTTGAGATCCATAACCGGTATGCCATGGGCGCGCAAACGTTTGGCGCTGCCTTCAGAGCTGGCAACGGTAGCGGAGATGTCGTATTTGATCGCGGCCAGTTCGTCGATGAAATAGTTGGCGGTGGAGCCGGTGCCGACGCCGATCACGCTGTCAGCGCGCAGTCTGCTTTTGACATATTCGAACGCGGCCCTGGCTACTGCGCGCTTCTGGTCATCTTGATTCATGGTGTTTCTCCGCTAGCTTTTTGGGGCTTTATACCACGCCTGGTCAGTCACAATGGCTTGCAGTTTTACATCCCATGGCGCGATATCGAGTGCTTCCACCCGCTGGCATTCGTGGGCCAGCCCGAACAGCAGTGGGCATTTGCGCATACTGGCACGCAGAAATGCAAAAGTGTGATCGTAGAAGCCCTTGCCCATGCCGAGGCGGTTGCAGCTGGCGTCGAAGGCCACCAGCGGGAACAGCACCATGCTGAATGCCCGTGGTCTGCAGATGGGCGCATTCACAGGTTCGGGAATGTTGTAGCGATTGTTTGAACGCAGCGATTGCAGGTGTTTGCCAACTCGCCGGAAGCTGAGCCGGTCGTGGCCCACCTTGCTCATTACCGGCAAATAACAGCGTTTGCCGCGTCGCAGTGCTTCATTGAGCAACAGGTGCGGAGAGATTTCCCCATCGCGGGCGATGGTAAAGGCGATGCGGCGTGAGAACCGGAAAGCTTTGCTGGTGACAACGCGGCGGTAGAGCGCATGAGAGGCTTGACGCTGTTGCAGCACAGTAAGGGCCTGGCGCTTTTGGCGCATCTGTCTGCGAAGATTTTTTTTTCGCGCCTGAATATCGGCAACTGTACTTGCTTCCATCATGTACAGAACAACCGGGACTGTGGATGGCTGGCGGCGCCTGCAGCGTTTGGAAAGTCGTCTGCGGCGATTGGAAAAGCCCCTGCGGCGATTGGGAAGGCGCCTGCGGCGTTTGAAAAAGCGCCTGCGGCGATTGGGAAGGCGCCTGCGGCGATTGGGAAGGCGCCTGCGGCGTTTGAAAAACAGGAGCTTGATTGCGAACTGACGGTGGCAAGAGCTTCGCCGTCATTCATGAAAAGTTCCCCGGGGTACCGCTGTCGAAACAGTCCTGAACCGACAGGTTCAGGTGGTGGCCAGTCCGGCGCATCAGGCTTTCCATTGGCGGGACTCATAATGGTCTCGCTGAATGGCTGTGCACACCGCGCCTTTTGGGCTAAGCCTCCGGGTTTAAGATATCGGCTCAAGAACACTTTCAACTGGCAAATATCCCAGGGAGTGATCGTATTGTACTCCCGCTTGTTGCGAGAAGGTAAATATATTTTTTGCAGACACGCAACAAATTCAGCTTAAGTCAAGGTGACGACATGCGAGGAGTCTGGCAAAAAAAACTACAAGCAGCTGTCTGTGCGATAGCCATCATTGCAGATGCAAAACATTTCCGGATGGAAAACCTTGACTGGAACAAACTGCAGACTCAGATTTCAATCTGGCGCGCCATCATCAGCGCATTGTCGATTTTTTTCTCAAGTTGTTTGATGTCGCGCAGTGACGCATTCTCGCTGGTGTTGGCTTCACTGGACAATTTCAGCATGTCGTGAGTGATGTTCAGCGCGGCCAGCACGGCTATTTTCTCGTAACCAAGTGATGCACTGCGATTGCGCAACTGCTCCATCTGCTGGTCGAGATAGCGCCCGGATTTGCGCAATGACTCTTCTTCTTCCGGCGGGCAGGCAATCTGGTAATCGCGGCCGAGAATGGAAATGGTGATTGAGGGAGCGGCCATCAGATCTGTCCTTCTTCGAGGGATTTCAGGCGGCGCAGTACTTTTTCCAGCCGTACCCGTGCAACCTGCTGGTTGCCGAGCAGCGTTTCCTTGTCGTGCCGCAGCTGGCTTTCGCGATCACGCAGGAGCTGGTTTTCCTTTTTCATGTCGCCACACAGGCGGATGAGTTCATCGACCTTGTCTTCCAATGATTTGAAGTTACTGTTGCTCATGAGCTGCAGGGGGCTTGTGTCATAGTCGCCGCAACTATAAAACGCTGTAATAACAGGGTCAACGAAAGTATTTTTGCAGTGAAGTGTCAGGATTTTGTGACGCTGCACATGCAAGTGAGTTTTGCCTGGCGAGAGTGTTATCATCGCACCCGATTTCCGGAAGAGCAGCCATGACCCCAGATTACGCGATGATGCAGCAATTGCTGCGCACCACCATGCCTGATGCCACACCTGCTGCATTGCACGGCCTGGTGGCCGGGCTGCTTACCAGCGGTGCCCCCGATATAGACGAAGAAGACATATCCACACTGATGCAAAGCGGGTTTTCGCCGGTGATGGGGCAACTGGTCAGCATGTTGATCTCCAGCACGCGCAGCCAATTGCAGGAGCCGGAATTTACCTTCCAGTTGCTGTTGCCGGAAGACGATGTGGCGCTGGTGCAGCGTGTGCAGGCCTTGGGCAACTGGTGCGAGAGTTTCACGGCCGGCTTTTCCGCGGGCTTCATGCAGGCGGAAACCGCGCTTGGCAGCGAAGGCAGGGAAGCCCTTACCGACATTGCCGAGCTGGCCTCGTTGTCGGACGAAATCGACAATGACATTGAAGATGAAGAAAACGATTATATGGAACTGGTGGAATACGTGCGCATGGCCGCTATCACCCTGTTCCAGCAGCTGGCTGCCGCAGAAGCGGAGTCCAACCCTGATGCGGAAATCTCTCCCTTCATGGCTCCTGATGGCCAGGATCATCTGCTGCACTGAATAACTGTCTTCCGGACCGGAACCTCCTATGCCCATAGCCCTGAAAGAATACCAGCAGCGTCGCCAGGATCTGATGAATCATATGGAGCCGAACAGTATCGCGATACTGGCCTCCGCCAATCCTGTGCTGCGCAATGGCGACAGTGAATATCGTTATCGCCAGAACAGCGATTTGCATTATCTGTGCGGTTTCAACGAGCCGCACAGCGTGCTGGTGCTGATCCCTGGCCGTGAACAGGGCCAATGCCTGCTGTTCTGCCAGGAAAAGGATCCGCTGAAGGAGCTGTGGAACGGCCGCTTGCTGGGGCCGGAAGCAGCCATCGTGCAATTGGGCATGGATGATGCTTTCCCGGTTTCCGACATCGACGACATCCTGCCCGGCCTGATTGAAGGGCGGGAGCGGGTCTACTATGCGATGGGCAAGGATGAGAATTTTGATCATCGCGTCATGGAATGGGTGAAGGTGGTGCGCAAGAAAGTACGCAGTGGCGTGCACTCGCCAGGCGAATTCCTGGTGCTGGATCATCTCCTGCACGAGATGCGGCTGATCAAATCAAAGGCCGAGCTTGAGTTGATGCGCGAGTCAGGCCAGATTGCCGTGCGTGCCCACAAGCGGGCAATGCAGCTGTGCAAGGCAGGGTTGAATGAGTACCAGATCGAAGCGGAATTCCTGCATGAGTTTTTCAGATCCGGCTGTCGCTCACCGGCTTACACATCCATCGTCGCCGGCGGCGACAACGCCTGCATCCTGCATTACAACGAAAACAACCAGCCGCTGCGTGAAGGTGACCTGCTGTTGATCGATGCCGGTTGCGAGTTCGAGCATTATGCTTCCGACATCACCCGTACTTTCCCGGTGAGCGGCAAATTCTCACCCGAGCAGAAAGCCGTCTATGAGCTGGTGCTGAAAGCGCAGCTTGCCGCCATCGAACAGGTGAAGCCTGGCAATCATTGGGACGACCCGCACAACACCACGGTAACTGTGCTCACCGAAGGCCTGGTTGAACTGGGCTTGTTGCAGGGTGAAGTCGACAAGCTGATCGAGAGCGGCGCCTACCGTGATTTTTACATGCATCGTGCCGGCCACTGGCTGGGTATGGATGTGCATGATGTGGGCGATTACAAGATTGAAGGCAAGTGGCGCCAGCTGGAACCCGGCATGGTGCTGACAGTGGAGCCTGGCATTTATATCGCACCCAACAACCAGAAAGTGGATGCACGCTGGCGTGGCATCGGCGTTCGCATTGAAGACGATGTGGCGGTAACGCGCAGTGGTTATGAAGTGCTGACCAGCGGTTTGCCGAAAACCGTCGCTGAAATCGAAACCTTCATGGCGGTGAAGTCCCTGTCGTGATCACCCTGCTGCCACAACATGAACACTATGATGTCGTCATCATCGGCGCCGGCATGGTGGGGACAACACTGGCGTGTGCACTGGTGCATCAGACACAGCATCCGGGCCGAATCCTGCTGGTGGAGGCGACCCAGGTGCACAGTGGCAAGGCCGCCCAGCCCGGCTTTGATGCGCGCAGCACTGTGCTGTCAGCCAGCAGTATTGATTACTTGCGCACGCTTGGTCTTTGGCAGGCCATGGAAGCTGCGGCTGCGCCCATCCATCACATCCAGGTTTCCGATCAGGGCCACTTTGGCGGCGTGCACATGGCGGGCAGTGACGCCAACGTGTCAGCGCTTGGCCATGTAGTGGAAAACGCTGCCATTGGCCAGGCCTTGAACCAGGCCTTGCTGAACAGCAGTGCGATAGAGCTGTGCTGTCCAGTGCAGGTAACCTCCGTCAAGCCACTACCGCAGGCCATGCAATTGTCGCTGCAGACCGGTGACAGTGCATGCAGGATTACCGCAGCATTGGTGGTAGTGGCTGAAGGCGGGCGTTCAGGCCTGATCCAGCAACTTGGCATCCACGTCGAAGCCAGAAGCTATCGGCAGAGCGCAGTCATCGCCAATGTGGCGGTGTCGCAGCCGCATCAGGGCATTGCCCATGAACGTTTTACCAGCAAAGGGCCGTTGGCACTGTTGCCGCTGATCCCGCACGCACAAACCGAACGCATGGCGCTGGTGTGGACCCATCCGGAAGACGACATTGCCGGCATCATGGCGTTGTCAGACCAGGATTTCATCGCGCGACTGCAAACAGACTGCGGCCACCGCGCCGGCCAGATCGTGCACATCGGCAAACGTGCGGTATTCCCGCTGACCCTGCAAGTGGCGGAAGAACAGTTGCGGCCACATCTGGCACTGCTCGGCAATGTGGCGCACACGCTGCATCCGGTGGCAGGGCAGGGCTTCAACCTGGCACTGCGCGATGCGATGGCATTGGCTGCCAATGTGCGCGAGTCCCTGCAACAGCAACTCAATCCGGGCAGTTTCAATCGTCTGCAACAGTGGTGGGATGTTGTGCAGAAGGACCAGCTGCGCACGATCACCTTCAGCGATGTGATGACAAGACTGTTCTCCAACAACAGCATGGCGATGGCTCTGCTCCGCAAGTTCGGCATGGTCGGCATCGAACTGCTGCCCCCTCTCAAACAGCAGCTCGCGCGCCAGGCCATGGGTTATCAGTCGCCGGCCGTGCGTTTGTGAATGCAGACCGATGACAACTGCCTCTGACAGCATGCTCTCGCAAATGCAGCAGCTGGAAAAGCAGTTGTTGCATGGCGATTTCCGTCAGGCTCCACAGCAGCTTGAACTGTTGCTGGCGGAGGATTTCCAGGAAGTATCGCCAACCGGCCGCACCAGTACGCGGGCAGAAGTAATCAACTGGTTACTGCAAAAAGATGCTTCCCACCGCTGGCAGTTCAGCGAATGGCAGCTTGATGAGTTGGCGCCCGCAGTGCGACTGCTGCGCTATCACGCCATACAGTCCGTTCCACCGTCACTGGGCAAGGGGGCTTTGCACAGCTCGGTGTGGTGTCATGATCAGCACAAAGGGTGCTGGCGGTTGCACTTTCATCAATCTTCAAAAACTGCCTGAATTCCGGTTTCTGACTCATTCTTCATGATCCGCTTGCCCTGGGTGGGGTGCCGCACATAACTCTGCAGCCATAAGTGGACAATCCCCACGGATAATTGGCCGAGCAAGTATCCGTGCAGAAATATCCATGTTGAAACCTGGTTGCGGGAATGACGATAACGAAAAACCTGGCGGCCAGGACGGCATCATGGAAGTTCAGCACCAGAAAATAAGGCTGAAAACCGGTGCGCTGCAGGACGCCATTTTCAATAGCGCGTATTTTTCCAGCATCGCCACTGATGAAAAAGGTGTCATCCAGATATTCAACGTGGGTGCCGAGCGCATGCTGGGCTACACGGCTGCCGACGTAGTCAACAAGATTACCCCGGCCGACATTTCCGATCCGCAGGAAGTGATCGCCCGCGCCAAAGCCTTGAGTGTGGAATTGTCGACGCCGATTACGCCGGGATTTGAAGCGCTGGTATTCAAGGCCTCACGCGGCATCGAGGACATCTACGAACTCACCTATATCCGCAAGGATGGCAGCCGTTTCCCGGCCGTGGTGTCGGTGACTGCACTGCGCGATGATCAGGACGCCATTATCGGTTATCTGCTGATAGGTACTGACAATACGGCCCACAAACAGGCGGAAGAGGCGCTGCTCAAAGCCGGGGCATTGCAGAGTGCAATTTTCAACAGCGCCAACTTCTCGAGTATCGCCACTGATGCCAAAGGCGTCATCCAGATTTTCAATGTGGGCGCCGAGCGCATGCTGGGCTACACCGCCCTGGACGTGATGAACAAGATCACTCCGGCCGACATCTCCGACCCGGAAGAAGTGATCGCCCGTGCCGAGGCCTTGAGTGTGGAATTGTCGACGCCGATTACGCCAGGGTTCGAAGCGCTGGTGTTCAAAGCCTCACGTGGCATCGAGGATATCTACGAACTCACCTATATCCGCAAGGATGGTACCCGCTTTCCCGCGGTGGTGTCGGTGACTGCGCTACGTGATGATGAGGATGCCATCATAGGTTATCTGCTGATAGGCACCGACAATACTGCGCGCAAACAAGTTGAGGCAGAACAGCGAAAACTTGATCAACGTCTGCGTGACCAGCAGTTCTATACGCGTTCCCTGATCGAATCCAATATCGACGCACTGATGACTACTGATCCGTCAGGCATCATTACTGACGTCAACAAGCAAATGGAAGCACTCACGGGCTGCACTCGTGACGAACTTATTGGTGCGCCTTTCAAGAACTACTTTACCGATCCTGACCGCGCCGAGGCTGGCATCAAGCTGGTGTTGAGGGAAAAGAAGGTGACCAACTACGAACTGACCACCCGTGCCAGGGACGGGGCCGAAATCGTAGTGTCCTACAACGCTACTACTTTCTATGATCGCGATCGAAAATTGCAGGGCGTGTTTGCGGCCGCGCGCGATGTCACCGAGCTCAAGCATTTTGAAAGAACCCTGCAGGAAAAAAATATCGAGCTGGAACACGCCAGCAGCATGAAATCGGTATTTCTGGCAACCATGTCCCATGAATTGCGTACACCACTGAACGGTATGCTGGGCATGCTGGAATTGCTCAGCTTTTCCACGCTTGATGTCGATCAGCGCGGCACGCTGGAGATCGCCCGCGATTCCGGGCGTGGCCTGGTTCGCATCATTGATGATGTGCTGGATCATGCCAAGATCGAGGCTGGCAAGCTGGAAATCCAGGTGGAACCGGTGTCAATTGCAAATTTGTTCCAGCGAGTGCTCGACACCTACCATGCGGTGGCAAGCTCCAGCGGTCTGTTGCTGACACAGGTTGTGGATCCGCGTATCAGCCGCTCATTGCTGGCCGATCCGTTGCGGGTTTCACAGATACTGAACAATCTTGTGAACAATGCATTGAAATTCACTTCCCAGGGGTCGGTCGATGTGCGGGCGGAACTGGTCGGGCGCTCCGCAGATGCCGAAACTGTTTGTTTGTCAGTAACCGACACCGGCATCGGCATAGAAATGAATGCGCAAGCACGGCTGTTTCAACCTTTCGAACAAGCGGGGGCGGTCACCGCACGCCTGTATGGCGGTACGGGTCTCGGTTTGTCCATTTGCCGCCGCCTGGCTGAAATGATGGGTGGCACCATCAAGGTAAAAAGTGAACCGGGAGCAGGTACCACGATGAGCCTGACTCTTACATTGGTGATCTCTGCGGTCCCGACGGCGGAACCAAAGGGTGAGGTTGTCGCCAGCGTTGCACCCATCTTTGCAATGGGAACAGCAGGTCTGGCGCCGCTGGTGATGGCGGTCGATGACCATCCAACCAACCGGGCATTGCTGGCGCGCCAGATCGTGGCGCTGGGACTGCGCGTCCAGATCGCCGTGGATGGCTGTGAGGCGCTTGCGCTGTGGCAGGAAGGCGGCATCGATGTGGTTGTCACTGACTGCAATATGCCGCTGATGGACGGTTATGCACTGACGCGGGCCATTCGTACTTTTGAGGCGAAGGACGGCCGGCCCCAGACCCCGGTTATTGCATGGACTGCCAACGTGCTGCACGACGCAGTGGCGCAGTGTCACGCTGCCGGCATGAATGATGTCCTGACCAAACCGGCTGAGCTGGCTGTATTGAAAAAGACACTGCTGAAATGGTTGCCGGGCATTGCGATCACGAGTGAGACAACAGATTTCTCTCATGACGCAATTACGTCGGACCAATGGTTTGCTCCGCTTGATCCTGCCAATCTGTCCAAGCTTGCTGTAACTGCCGGAGAGCAGGCCGAAATTCTGCAGGATTTCATAAGCCATACCCGTATCGATATGGGCGAAATGCTGGTGGCGTTGACACTTGCGGATGTGGTGGCTTGCATTCGTATCGCCCATCGAATGAAAGGCTCCAGCATGATGGTGGGAGCGCGTGACCTGGCTTCAGCTTGTCAATCGATGGAGCATGTTTCCCCTTCGGAAAATCCGGCCCAAGCTGGTGCAACCGTGAAGCTGGCAATGGCGCGTCTTGAAGCACATCTGGCCAAAATCGTCCATGCAGCCAGGGAGCCAACATGAGTGTTGCCGCCGGCTTGATCGCCCTGGTCGTCGAAGATGATGATTTCCAGCGCCGCACCATAATGCGAATGTTGCGCGCCTTGAGTGCACGGGAAGTGCGGGAGTCCAAAAACGGCAAACTGGCGCTGGAGTCATTTGCCAGTGGCGAGGCAGTGGATCTGGTGATTTGCGATCTGGACATGCCGGAAATGGATGGTATGGAACTGCTCAGGCATCTGGGTCAATCCCAGAGCGAGGCTTCCGTCATCATTGCCAGTGCACAGGATCGCGCGTTGTTGAACTCGGTGGAAAAAATGGCGCGCGCCTATGGCGTGCGCCTGCTTGGTGTCATCGAAAAGCCGGTGACACTTGTAAAAATGGCACAAATGATCGCATTGCGAAATTCATCTTTGGCGCCGCTGGTCAATACGAATGCCACAGCCCCGATCTTCAGTCTCAAACAGATTTTGCACGGTGTGGAGCAAGGCCAGTTCGAACCCTTTTTCCAGCCCAAAGTGGCGTTGGCAACGGGAAAGGTTTTCGGAGCGGAAGCATTGGCCCGCTGGCGGCATCCTGAACATGGTTTGGTTGGCCCTGATGCGTTTATTGCGACCCTGGAACAAAGCGGCAATATTGATGTGCTGACCATGCTGATGCTGGAAAAGTCGGCCAACGCATGCAGTGCCTGGCGTAAGCTTGGCATGGATGTGACAGTGTCGGTGAACCTCTCGCTGGTGGCGTTGTCCGATACCATGCTGGCCGAGGGACTCACCCGGGTCGTGCGTGCGTGCGGGCTCGATCCGGTCCATGTGATCCTGGAGATCACCGAAACGGCAGCCATGACCAATGTTGCGCCTGCCCTGGAAAATCTTGCCCGTCTGCGCATGCGTGGTTTCGGTCTCGCGATAGACGACTACGGCGCCGGCTTTTCCAGCCTGCAACAATTGACGCGGGTACCGTTCACGGAGCTCAAGATCGACCAGTGTTTTGTGAAAGGCAGCCCGGCCAACCCTTCGTCACGCACCATTGTCGAGTCCAGTGTGGAAATGGCAGGCCGGCTCGGCATCAAAAGTGTTGCCGAAGGGGTGGAATCGCAATCAGAGTGGGATCTGCTGAAAGCTTCCGGCTGTGATCTGGCCCAAGGCTATTTTATCGGCAGGCCGATGTCACAAAGTTCGTTTCTGGATTTTTGCGCTGCCGAATGCGAACGAGTTGCTTCATAGTCAAGCCAACCCCCCGGGCTGTCGTAATTACTGTTATTGATGCCAGCCCGCATGACGCGGGCCAATACCAGTCAGGACGCAGACATGTCCCAAATGTTGACAGCTGTCACGGTCAAGTCACCGGCTGACACCGGTGAAGCCATTGCTTCACTGCTGGCCAGCAATGGCCTGATCACCGACAAGCAGTTGCTGCATGCACGCAGGGTCCGCTCCAAACTGGCCCAACCCAAAACCCTGCTCAACACCATGCTGGATCTGGAGTTTTTCACTACCAGCCAGCTCAATGAAGTGCTCAAGAAAGGCAAGTTGTCGGTGCGTCTGGGTGATCTGTTGGTGGAACTGGGCGATATCACCGCCCAGGAACTGGAACAGACCATCCGCATCCAGCGCGAACCACAGAACGCCCACAAGAAGCTGGGCGAAATCATGGTGGAACATCGCATCATCCGTGAACAACGGCTGATTGATGTGCTGTCGAATCACCTGGGCTTCATGAATATAGAGCCGGACTTTGCCGCTATCGACAAGAATCTGCTGGAAAGACTCAGTGTCAACCAGTGTGAGCAACTGGGTTTCATCCCGGTCAAGCGCACTGACCGGTGTGTGATTGTTGCCTGCCTCGACCCCAACAATCGCGACATCAGGATGCACGCACAAAACCTGCTCAATTCACCGGTGGAACTGGCAATCTGCAGCCATTACGGACTCAAGGCGGCATTGCACAAATTCAGGAACAACGGTCCGCTGAAGTCGAACCGCGCCGTCCCCAATGATGATTCGGTGGCGATGCGGATGGTGGCGGAAACCCTGCAGGCAGCGGTGGGCATGAAAGCCAGCGACATTCATTTCGAACCATATTCCAAGAGCATGCGCATCCGCTTCCGTACAGATTCCATGCTGTGGGAGTTCAAGGAGATACCCAGTGAACTGGCGGTGAGCGTGATCTCGCGCCTGAAAATCCTCAGCAAGGCCAACATTGCCGAACGTCGTCGTCACCAGGACGGCAAGATTGAATACACCGATCCCTCCAGTGGCCAGATCATCGATGTGCGCTGTTCATTCTATGTGTGCGTGCACGGAGAAAAAGCCTGCTTGCGCCTGCTCAGCCGCCGTACCGAATTGCTCAACATCGAACAGATCGGCATGTCGCCGGCAGTGCTGGAGCGTTTCAAATATGAAGCACTGGAAGTGCCGTCCGGCGTGGTGATGATCACCGGGCCCACCGGTTCCGGCAAAACCACTACGTTGTACAGCTGCGTGGATTTTCTCAACAACGAGGATACCAGCATCATCACGGCGGAAGAGCCGGTTGAATATGTGATTGAAGGTGTGACCCAGTGTTCGCTCAATCCGAAGATCGACATGACCTTCGCCGAAACCTTGCGGCACATGGTGCGCCAGGATCCTGATGTGATCGTGCTCGGCGAGATCCGTGACCAGGAATCGGCGGAAGCGGCCATACAGTCGGCTCTCACCGGCCACAAGGTGCTCACTACTTTCCATACCGAAGACACCATAGGCGGGTTGCTGCGGTTGATGAACATGAACATAGAAACCTTCCTGATTTCTTCGACAGTGGTTTCTGTGCTGGCCCAGCGCCTGCTGAAAAGAGTGTGCCCGCATTGCAGCAAGCCTTACCGGCCAACACCGCTGGACATGCAGCGCTCCGGTTTGCGCAGCGAAGACCTGCGCATTGCCGGCTTCATGCAGGGGGCCGGTTGTGAAGCCTGCAAATTCACCGGCTATGGCGGCCGGGTAAGTGTGTTTGAGCTGCTGGTGCTGGATGAGCGGGTAAAAGAAGCCATTCTCAATCGCAAAGCTTCCTATGACATCCGCCGTATCAGCATTGAATGTTCAGGGCTGGTCACCTTGCTGGAAGACGGGCTGGAAAAGGCTTCGCGTGGCATGACCACGGTAGCCGAAGTGCTACGCATGTTGCCGCGTAATGAAAAACCGCGTCCGCTGGCCGAAATACGTCGTTTGTCGAGGAGTACGGATGTCTGAATCAATCAAAACCCTGATTGCCAATCGGGTGGACAGTGACGGGTTCAAACTGCCCGTGTTCTCGCCGGTGGCAATGGAAATACAGAATGCAATCAATGCAGATGCCGATCTTGCTGCCATCGAGAGGATGATCCACAAGGATCAGGCGATGGCCGCCGAGATATTACGGCTGGCGAATTCCGCTTTTTTTGCCGGCTTGTCGAAACAGAAAACCATACAGCAGGCACTCATCAGGCTGGGCCTGAACCGTGTATTCGGCATCGTGATGATGGCGGCGCAGAAACAAGCCTTTCATGCCCGCAATCCTTACCTTAACGAGTTGATGGAGTCGCTGTGGCGGCATGCAGCTGCGAGCGCGGCCGGCTGTCGCTGGCTGGCACTGCGCTGTGGTTACCAGGAGCTGGCCGACGATGCATTTCTGGCTGGACTGTTGCACGATCTCGGTAGTCTGGTGGTGCTGAAGGCCAATGATGAAATCATGAACGGTGAGATCGCAGCTGAAATGACCAGCGATGTCATCAAGGAAGTGATTGAGTCGCTGCACACCGAATACGGTCATCGGGTGATGGCGGCGTGGGAATTGCCGGCACAATATTACGAAGTGGCGCGGGATCATCACCTTGAGGATTCCAATTCGTCCAACCAGCTGTTGCACATCGTCAGGCTGGTGGACGCAGTATGTCGCAAGGTGGGCATAGGCATGACCCATGAACCTGAGCTTGCGCTGGAAGGCTTGCCGGAAGTGAAGCATCTGGGTGTCAAGGATGTATATCTGGCCGAACTGGAAATAGAACTGGAAGACATTGCGCACGAGTTCTGAGCGCTCTGGTTGACAGTATCGGCGGCCTTGCGGCAACATATGCTTTATGCAAACAACAAATTTCAAGAAACAGTGGTGGTGGCTCGCAACGTCGGGCCGCCTTGACTGACTCCCGACAGGTGCTGAACTGCGTTCATTGCCTGTCATGCTATTGAGTAAAGAGTTGATAAAAGGCCGCCCCGGCAACGAGGCGGCCTTTTTCATGTCTGTGTGAATTGGCCGTCTGCTAGAAATTGGCGCTGTTGAGGGGCAACAGCTTCGAACGCCACAGGCGCGCTCATGTCCGTGTGATTGAGCCGCCTGCGAATGAATATCCAGCAGGAGGACATATGCAATCCATCAAGACCCATGCTTACCACACCAGCGGCGGGCTCAGCATTCACCGCGCCAGTGTTGATGTTGACTATGCGCACGCCACTACTGAGCTGATCGCGGCACTCGATTCACAACCCGGAGTGCTGCTTGGCTCCGGCTGTGAAGTGCCGGGGCGTTATACCCGCTGGGATCTGGGCTTCTCGGCGCCGCCATTGCGGCTGTCTGCCACCGGCAGGACGGTTACCTTCGAAGCACTGAATGCGCGCGGCCAGGTGCTGCTGCGTTTGCTGATGCCGGCACTTGCCAATAACCGGGATTTCACTGATTTGCAGGTGACTGTGGATCGTTTGGGTTTGCGGATCGCTGCGGCCGAGCCGGTGGTGCTGGAAGAGGAACGCACGCGCCAGCGCAGTGTGTTTACGCTGTTGCGCGTCTTGTTGAACCTGTTTCGCAGCTCTGAAGATCCGTATCTGGGGCTATACGGGGCTTTTGGCTATGAACTGGCTTTCCAGTTTGAAGCGCCGCGTCTGCACCTGGTGCGTGACGGCAACCAGCGCGATCTGGTGCTGTACCTGCCGGATACCCTGTTGGTGGTTGATCACCAGCGTGAAACTGCCCAGCAGCTGTATTACGATTTCACATTTACGCTCAATGGTGAAGAAGCTAGCACCCGTCATCTGCCGCGTTCGGTGCAGGGTGATAATTTCCGGCTGTCACCGGCAGCGGGTACAGCGGTTGATTGTGATCATGTGCCGGGCGAATATGCGCAAACTGTCAGCAAGGCGCTGCAATATTTTGCGCGCGGGGATCTGTTTGAGGCGGTCCCCGGCCAGATTTTTTCAGCTGCCTGCCAGGATGCCCCTTCGCAGATCTTCCGGCGCTTGCAACGGCAGAATCCGGCGCCCTACGGCGCGCTGATGAATCTGGGCCGGCAGGAATATCTGGTGGCTGCTTCTCCTGAAATGTATGTGCGGGTGGAGGGAGCACGCGTTGAAACCTGTCCAATCTCCGGCACCATCGCACGCGGACGCGATGCCATCGAAGATGCGGAAAATATCCGCACCCTGCTAAATTCCGCCAAGGACGCCGCCGAGTTGTCGATGTGCACCGATGTTGATCGCAATGACAAGGCCAGAGTGTGCGTGCCTGGCTCGGTCAATGTGATAGGTCGCCGGCAGATCGAGTTGTATTCACGGCTGATACATACGGTTGATCATGTCGAGGGTCAACTGAAACCGGAATGCGATGCGATGGATGCTTTCCTGTCACATGCATGGGCTGTGACAGTAACAGGAGCACCCAAGCTGGCCGCAATCCAGTTTCTGGAAGATCACGAAAAGTCGCCGCGCGCCTGGTATGGCGGAGCCATTGGTTGCTTGCACTTCAATGGCAATCTCAACACCGGGCTTACACTGCGCACGATGCAGATTCTCGATGGCATCGCCAAAGTGCGGGCAGGCGCCACCCTGCTGTTTGATTCCGAGCCGGTGGCAGAAGAAGCAGAGACGCGGTTGAAAGCCTCGGCACTGTTGCGCGCATTGCAACCGGAAATTCCACGCGCAATGGCCAATGAAAAGCCGCCAAATCCGTCCCTTGTCAGTCAGCCGCCGCTGCAAATCCTGATGGTGGATCACCAGGATTCCTTTGTGCACACACTGTCTTCCTACCTGCAGGAAAGCGGAGCCCATGTGCGCACTGTGCGGCCGCAGGGTGTGGCGGCGCAATTGGCAATCGGCAAGCCGGATCTGGTGGTGCTCTCGCCGGGCCCGGGACGCCCGGCAGATTTTCAGCTTGGCACTACACTGCAACTATGCATGGAGCAGCAGATTCCGGTATTTGGTGTATGTCTTGGTTTGCAAGGCATTGTCGAACATTTTGGCGGCACTCTGGCCACACTTGCTTGTCCAATGCACGGCAAATCCTCGGCCTTGGTACAGATGGAAGGCTGGATGTTTGAAGGGTTGCAGGATGGTTTACAGGTAGGGCGTTATCACTCACTGGTGGCAGATCGCGTGCCGGACTGTTTGCAGGTCACCGCGCGCACTGCCGACGGCAATGTGATGGCGGTTGTGCACAAGTCTTTGCCGGTGGCAGCAGTGCAGTTTCATCCTGAATCGATCCTGAGCTTGCAGGACGATACAGGCAGAACTTTGCTGCGTAATGTGCTGGCCAGTCTGTGCGGGATCAGAGTCCGATTGACTTGAACTCCTTGTACGCATGATCCAGCCACATCTTGACGCGCTGGCGTTCGAGCAGGCCAAGGCCGTTGACTGCATCAGGGTCCTTGTTTTTTGCAGCCCAGAAACTGTAGCTCATGCTGTCGATTTTTGTCATCGCAGGAGCATGCAGGCGCTTGAGGGTTATGAACTTCGCGCCTGCTGCCAGCGCGCGCTCCTTGATTCCGGATTTTTCCAGGATGGTGAAATTGTCATCACGCAGCTGGTTGAGCACAATAATGTAGTTCAGGCGCGTGCCGTATTTGTCGAGCAATTTGCCAAGCAGATCCACACTGTCTTTGCCTGAGTCCATCACATTCCAGTAGCAGAGGTTGATGCCCAGCTCGGCAGCCAGCTCAAGCACGCCCGATTCATCAATCCAGCGTGCAAGCGGTTCGAAGGTTTGCGCTGCCAGATCAACCAGAATATGTTTTTCCGGCTGGTTGGCAGCAGCTTCCATGATCGCATCCAGACTCTGGTAGCTGTCGATGATGGTGGGTGAAGCGAAGCCCGAGTAGTAGCGCATCAGCGCACCGTGCGAGCGGTCAGTGTCAAAGCCGGTGAAGGGCACTTCATTGTCTATCATGTACTGGGCCAGCAGTCGTGCAACCACTGATTTGCCCACACCGCCCTTTTCACCGCCGATCAAATGGATAGTCGCCATCGTGTCCTCTCGAAAATGCATGCAGATAATCCGGAAATTCTGGTACGGATTGTCACACAATTTCCGGCGAGGCGCCGGGCTTATGCATGCACCAATTGTGGGCGAGGCGGCTGGCGAAGATTAATTGCAGGCGGGTTTCCGATAACGATCAGCAACGCATCAAACAGCAGGTGTTGGCGGAATATAGTCGAGCCCTGTTTGCGCCAGTCCGACCAGATTCACATGTGCAATGTTGTAACTGCTGTCGGCCGCCAACAGCGCAAGCTTGCCGACAGTAAATGCCCCTGAGTCCAGCAGGTTCATATAGTAGGCCTTGGCGCCGGGAGGCGGGGGACTGCCAATGACATTGGTGTACATCAGATCCACTATCTGGGCACTGGTCGGGTTGGCGCCCAGTGCCGTGGTGAGGCCCTGTACCAGCAGTTGCTCGTAACTGGTGCCGGTGTCGAGCGCCTTCAGGGCCTGCCCGATATAAGTCTGGTTACCCAGTCCTGCCAGACCAAACACTGCACCAATGGTTTTGGCGACTGTACCGGCAACACCATTGATATCTATCGCGATACTGACATCCGAAAAAGTCAGGCGTTCAATATTCCTGAGCGTTGTATTGCCGTCAGTGCCGGTCTTGTCATTGAAATGCAGGCCGCTGCCATCGGCTGTGATTTTGTAATTGGCAAGGGGGCCGCTGAATACCATGACATCAGTTCCTGCGCCGCCATCGATTGAATCGTTGCCGCCACTGCCGTGGAAGGTGTCATTGCCGATGGTGCCAACCAGGACATCTGCACCGGTGGTGCCAATGAAATCATGGTTGACGGGAGCAATCACAAGCGTGGCAACTGCCGGCGCCGAGTTGGCAATGCCGTCGTTGGCAAGGTAGGTGAAAGTGTCGGTGCCGTGGTAGTCCGTCTGCGGTACATAGGAAAAGCTGCCATCCTTGTTTACGGTCAGCGTGCCGTGGGCCGGATTTTGGACAACTGCATAAGTGAGCGTCTGTGGATCAGGATCAGTAGCCTGGGGTAATTGTCCGTTGAGCACACTGTCTTCATTCAGAGTGAGCTGTGTCGCAGATACAACGGGGATGTGGTTGGCTGGTGTAGCGAAGCTGTAGCTGCTGGTGCCTGCATAGGCGTTGCCGGCAACATCCTTGAAGGCTGCAAAATCGATTCTCACCGTATAGGTCAATCCAACCTGCAAGTCGTTGGTGGGGTTGATGATCAGCTGGTTGTTGCTGATGGCGAGATTGGCACTGGTGGCAGCTGCAAAAGTTTCCACAGTTTTGCCGGTGCTGTCGAGCAAAGTGACATTGCCTGCTGTCCCTCTGACTATGTTTTCGCTGAAGGTAATGGTGATATCGCTGTTGAGCGGCACATTGGAGGCGCTGGGAGCTGGACTGTACTGGCTGACGGTGGGAGGTGTGACATCACCAAACATGGTGGTCAGATTCACTACATCACTGCCATTGCTGAATACCAGAAATTCAACATTTTTCAGTTTCAGGTGAAAGGTGGAGCTGGCTCCACTGACCGAGTCGACCAGGATGTTGCCGGTGGCTGCATCCTGTTTGATTGTGAAACGGCTGCGTGGCAAGCGATCAAAATAAAGGGTGTCCGTGCCGGCCAGTCCGTCAATAAGTGTGCCGGACGGATCACCGAATTCAGGGACTACCCAGGAGTCATTGCCAGTGGTTGCGCGATAGGTTGCCATTGTTTCCTGCCTTTGAATTCGCTGTAAAATTTCATGCCATCGGCCATGGGGCCAAGTATGCAGAAATATCCTGCCGGATTCACATGGCCATGCATGCAATCTGCGGCCAGCATCACAGTGGCCACGCGATCTGCCGCCCAATCCCTGGCAAAACCGGTGAAATCAATCCGCTTGTTGCATTGCATCACGCAACAGGTGTCTGCGGAGTATAGTCGAGACCTGTTTGTGCCAGTCCGACCAGATTGACATGAGCCACGTTGTAACTGCTGTCGGCTGCGAGGATGGCTAGTTTGCCAACGGTGAATGCGCCTGAATCGAGCAGGTTCATATAGTAGCCCTTGGCGCCGGGAGGCGGGGGACTGCCAATGACATTGGTGTACATCAGATCCACTATCTGGGCGCTGGTCGGGTTGGCTCCGAGTGCCGTGGTCAGGCCCTGCACCAGCAGTTGCTCGTAGCTGGTGCCTGCATCCAGTTCCTTCAGGGCCTGGCCAATGAAAACCTGATTGCCCAGTCCTGCCAAACCAAACACTGCGCCGATGGCTTTGGCAACAGAGCCGGCGGCACCGTTAAGATCGATGGCGATACTGACATCCGAAAAAGACAGGCGTTCAATATTCTTGAGCGTTGCATTGCCATCAGTGCCGACCTGGTCAATGACATGCAAGCCGTTGCTGTCAGATGTGATCTGGTAATTTGCGCGAGGGCCGTTGAATGCGACAACATCAACCCCGGCTCCACCATTGATAGAATCGTTGCCACCGCCACCATGTAATGTGTCATTGCCACTGGTGCCAACCAGCACATCTGCACCACTGGTGCCGATGAATATGTGGTTGATGGGTGCGATGACAAGCGTGGCAACTGCCGGCAGCGAGTTGGTGATGCCGTCGTTGGCGACATAGGTGAAGGTGTCGGTGCCGTGGAAATCAACAGCAGGTACATAAGTAAAGCTGCCATCCTTGTTCACGGTAACTGAGCCATGCGACGGGGTGACGTCCAATGCATAGGTCAGTGTCTGCGGATCAGGATCAGTGGCTGCCGGTAACTGCCCGGCAAGCACACTGTCTTCATTCAGGGTGAATTGCGCAGTTTGCACCGTGGGAATGTGGTTGGCCGGTGTCGAGAAAGAATAAGTGGATTCCCCGGCATAAGCGTTGCCATAGGTATCCTTGAAAGCAGCATTGTCAATTCTCAACGTATAGGACTTCCCGAGCAGCAGGTCGTTGGTCGGGTTGATGATCAACTGGTTGTTGCTGATCGCAAGGTTGGCACTGGTAGCTGCTGCAAAGGTTTCAATGGTTTTGCCGAAACTGTCGATCAGGGTGACATTGCCCGCTGTGCCTCTGACAATGGCTTCACTGAAGGTAATGGTGATGTTGCTGTCGACCGGCACATTGGTTGCGCTGGTGGACGGGTTGAATTGGGTGACAGTGGGCGGCGTTGCATTGGGGTACAAAGAGGTGATGTTCATCAGACCATTGCTGAATTTCAGATATTCCACACTTTTCAGTTTCAGATGAAAGGTGTAGCTGGCACCGCTGACTGAATCCACCAGCACATAGCCGTTGGCAACATCCTTTTTGATTACGAAACTGGTGCTTGCAATTTGGCCAAAATCCAGCGTATCAGTACCGGCCAGACCATCGATCAAAGTGCCGGAGGGATCGCCGGATTGGGGTGCATACCAGTAATCGTTGCCGGTAGTCGCATAATAGGTTGCCATAAATTCCTGCCGTTAAATTCGCTGTAAAGTTTCACGCAGTCGCATAAAGGCCGGCTGCATTGGCCTGGTTCTGGTAATAGCGACCTTGCTGATCTACTGCCAGAAAAGGCAGTCCACTGAGCTGCAAAAACTCGAGCCCTTTGTCTTCCATCAACATCGCGATGGTGCTGTAACTGCCTGCAACCAGTGTGTGTGGGGCCAGTACAGAAACCGATTGCCACCAAGTCACCGGCATGCCGGTGTGCGGATTGAGAATGTGGCAATACCGTTTGCCGTTTACTTCAATGAACCGTTCATAATCGCCACTGGTGGCAAGGGCTCCGCCAATCAGTGGAATAGTGGCAATCACATCATCCTGCTTGCGCGGATGCCTGATGCCGATCATCCATGGTGATCCATCAGTCCTGGGGCCCAGCATGCGGAAATCGCCGGCCAGATTGACATAGCCATGCCTGCAATCTGCGGCCAGCAACACAGCGGCAGCACGATCCGCCGCATATTCCTTGCCGAAGCCGCCGAAATCGACTTCCATGCCGGCTTTTTCAAGGCGCACATTGTTGTCGTGGTGTTGGACAGCGTGCCAGTCAACAAGTTCAGTCAATAGTTCGAGTTGTGATGCTGAAGGAATATTCTGCGCGTTGAAATTCCATGCTCGTCGCAACACGCCGGAAGTAATGTCGAACAAACCTTTGCTGAGGTTGTACAGTGCATCGGCATGCGCAAACAGTTGCAGGGTTTCCTTGTCGCAGGCAACAGGCTCGCCACCGGCTTGCTGGTTGAGCCGCGATAACAGGCTGTCCTGCCGGTATCGTGAATACTTGTGCTCGATGCGCAGGATTTCCTGCTGTGCAGCCACAAAGTGGGGCTGCGCCTGTGCGTCAGTCATGCCGTCCAGCACCAGCTCACAAACACCGCCCAGGGCTTTGCATGTGAATTTGCTGATGCCTGAACCCATCACGTCCACTCAGAAGCTGTGACTGATGCCGAACAACAGGCTGCGCGCATAGAAATCAGGAATGCCGGGGCTGCCGGTGCCCAGCGCCCAGCTCTGCCGCTGGTGATACTGCTCGAACTTGGCATCCACGCTCCAGTTTTTGGCGAAGGTCTTCGATACCTTGATGCCATAGGTCAGGGCGCCAAAAGCCGAGAGACGCTGATCAAGCGATGCCGGAGTTCCGGCAATAAAATCGTTGTAGATCACTGATACCGGAGCGCCAACAGTACTGTCATCGGCATAGGGATCATTGGCAACCGGATCAAGATAGAAATTGGCTTTGGTCTGCGAGTAATAACGCAGCACCGGCGTCAGTTGCCAGTTGCCAGGCAGGTTGTAGACATATTCCAGTTCAAAAGTGTGGGCAGTGATGTCGTAGCTGTCCTGGTAATAGCGGTACGACGCGTGCAGCGTGCTGTCGTTGGAACCAAAGTAATGGTTCCAGCGCAACAAGAGGGAATCTTCGCGGCGCGTATCGGGCCTGACATCGTAGAGTTTGTACTGGTCGGCAAAATAGCCGCGGCCGTCGGAATGGTGCAGCGTAATCTGGGCCAGATCGTTTTGTGACAGCACTTGCGTAAGACCGGCCACCACGTCGAGTGTGCGTTTTTCCTTGCGCTGGTTCAGGAAGACGCTGTGAGGCAGGATCTGGTCGGTGCTGTAACTGGCACCAACCGTGTAAGTGGTGTTCTGGTCGGCGGTAGACCACGCGTTCTGCAACGAATAATTGCGGGACAGGTAATCGTGCTCTGTACTGTAGGACGTGCCGGCAGTGAAGCTGTCCTGCCGGAAGTAGCGCGTCACCGAAGCCGAGTAGGCATGGCGTTCATCCACCATCGGCGTAATACCGGAAGCAAAATATTTGGGGGAGGCACCCGAAATGTCGTCATGCACAAAATTGCCGGTGATGCTCCACTCGCCGGCGAATGGCACCAGGAATTCCACCGCCTTCGCATCCACCTTGATGCGGTCTGCATCCGCCTGGTAGTCGTCATAGGAAAGTGATTTGAAGCTGATTTTGCTTTCGGTGGGTGCTGCTTCCGCCATCACCAGTGGTGATACCAGTGCACTGGCGCTGGCGATCAGGGCCAGGGTGCTGATCTGGCAAAAATCATGGGCAGGCCTGGTACTTTTTGCTTGTGTCTTGGAGGTCATTGCGGATTATCCGGGCAAGGAATTCAGGAGAAGAACCGGTGGTAGCTGGCGAATCAGTTGCAACCGCAACCGCCGCCGCCAACTCCGGCTCCGCCAGAGGCGGCTTCCTTGCTGGTGTAGGTATGCTCGGCAAACTGGCGATCCAGCGCGTCCGCATCGAACACCATTTGCGGCTTGGCCAGATTGCCTTTCTCCCATGGCTGCACCGGTTGCACACTGGTACAGCCTGTCATTGTGCTGACAACAAAGCTGCATGCCAGCATGCAGAAACATAGTCGGATCCTGTACATCATCAGAGTCACTTCCTGCCTGTATATAGAAAGGTAATCAATTAGAAAGAAGAGTTGCAGCGGATGCTACTTGGTGATTCTTAAGCAAAGCTGAATATACGGAAAATAACCCTGCATGTCTGTGAGTCAATGCAAGGATTTTGCGGCAAATCAACGCTTCCTGGTGTCTGCCGGAGTTGACGACGCCGAATTTGATGAGAACTGTTCTCAATGCACTATTACATCCGGCGGCATTGTATCGCCCGGCCCGGCAAACAGTCGGGCAACATCGGTACTGTTGAAGCTGAATCGCTGCTGGCAGAACTCGCAGTCCACTTCCACTTTGCCGGCCTCGCGCAAAATATCTTCAACTTCGTCGCGCCCAAGGGTAATCAGCGTGTTTCCGACCTTTTCGCGCGAGCAGGTGCATGAGAATCGCAGGGGTTTTGGCAGGTGTACACTCACTTGCTCTTCATGAAACAGGCGAGTCAGCAACTGGGTGGGTGGCAGGTTCAACAGTTCGGATTCTTCCAGCGTGGCAGCCAGGATGTTGACGCGATTCCAGTCTTCTTCGCGATCCTGCAGCTCCGGCAGCGAGTCATCAGCGCCTTCCGCCACCAGTTGTTCGCGCGCGCTGCGGGAATCCGGCAGCAGTTGCAGGAAGAAACCGGCCACACAAGTGGGGGTGGCGACCAGCCGGAATGTGGAGCGCAACTGTTCCGACTGCAGAAAATACACGTTCAGTGCATCCGCCAACGTATAGCCTTCCAGTGCAACAATGCTCTGGTAACGTTCACCCGAGTCCTTTATTACGGTGATCAGGATGTGGCCTGTGCCATAGACTTCCGCCAGTGAACCATCCGGTACCAGGCCTTCCCAGCGCGCCAAGCCGCGAATTTCACCGGAATTGGTCACTTGCACCACCACTTTGCTGAGCGGGACGTCGCCCTGCACCTGCATTATCATGTTGCCGTCATATTTGATGGTGGCCGACAGCAGCACCAGCGCACCCAGCGCGGTGCCTAGCTGGTTACGCACGTTGGGCGGGTAATCGAAGCGCGTCAGCACCTCAATCCAGCTGTGATTGAGGTAAACCAGCTCGCCACGGATGTCGAGCTGGTCAAAATTGAAGCGAAGAAGTTGGTCCTGGGCAGTCATTGCGCCATTTCACCGCACACACCGGGTCTATACAATAGCGCCTCATCAATGCGAGGTACTCCCCTTGTTCGCTTCTCTTGGCCTTAACGAGCGTTTGCTCAAGGCGTTGGAAAAACTCTCCCTGGTAACGCCGACGCCGGTGCAGGAGGCCATGATCCCGGTGGCCATGACCGGGCGGGACGTACAAGTCAGTGCCGAGACCGGCAGTGGCAAGACGGCCGGCTACCTGCTGCCCATATTGCACCAGATGCAGGAGAAGCCGGCACCCAAGTCTGCCACCCGCGCGCTGATCCTGTTGCCGACCCGCGAGCTGGCGCATCAGGTCAACAAAAGCTGCGAAGAGCTGGCGTCGTTCACGATGATCAGGAGTTGCCTGATCCAGGGCGGCACTTCCTACAATGAACAGAAAGCCGAGATCCGCAAGAATCCCGAATTCATCATCGGCACGCCTGGCCGCATACTCGAACATGTGCAGCAGCACTCGATCGATCTGAACGATCTGGAATTCCTGGTGCTGGACGAAGCTGACCGCATGCTCGACATGGGCTTCCGCGATGCAGTGATGGAAATCGTGCGTGCCTGTCGCAAGGAGCGGCAGACCATGTTGCTGTCGGCCACGCTGGTGCATGCCGGCATCGGCCGCATTTCCGGCGAAGTGTTGCAGGATCCTGCCATCATCGAGATCGGCACTCATCGTTCCGAACACCAGAGCATCGAGCAGCAACGTATCCTGGCTGATGACCCGGCCCACAAGAACCAGTTGGTGAACTGGTTGTTGTCCAACACAGTGTTCGACAAGGCGCTGATCTTTACCAACACGCGCGAACATGCCCAGCAGCTGTGCGATTTCCTGCAGAAGCAGCGCGACCGCCAGAATTCGGCGGCGTCAGAAAATTCCGCATGGGGCAAGGCTGCCCGCAACAGCATGAAGATAGGCTGCCTGCACGGCGAACTCGACCAGCTGGAACGCAAGCGCATCATGAGCCTGTATCGCACCAATGGCATTCGTGTGCTGGTGGCAACTGACCTGGCCGCGCGCGGGCTGGATGTGAAAGGCATCGATCTCGTCATCAACTACAGCATTGCCCGCTCCGGTGATGACCATGTGCATCGCATCGGCCGCACCGGCCGTGCCGGCGAAAAAGGCCTGGCGATCGCACTGGTGGCGCCCTCGGACTGGAACAGCTTCTGCAGCATTGAGCGTTATCTAAGCATCACGATGACGCCCCGTGAAATCAAGGGCATGGAAGCGCTGTTCAAAGGCCAGGTGAAAAAAATCGGCGGCAAGAGCAAGGACAAGAAGAAGGAAGACGGCAAGGACAAGAGCAAGAAAAAACCGAAACCCAAGGCGGAAACCCGCCACAGCTTCAAGAAGAACATCGGCAAGCGCCGCAAACCCAGTGCCAGGGAAGCAGCGGATACTGCAAGTGCAGCACCGCCCGCCACAAAACTGATCGACAGCAAAGGTGTGGCACCAGTCAAACGCAAGGCCAAAGCTGAATTTGAACCCGAATCGGACGACTAAAATCCGGGTCAGAGTCACATTTCCTTCTATCCGCACCAAATGAGCAAGGGGGAGAGCCGGGATGTTGGTGAGGAGCGGAAGCGACCGAGACAAGCATCCTGGCAAGGCCCCCTTGCGGACTCCGGAGAGAGTAACAATTGAAGTTAGAAGCTGTAGTTTAACGTCACCCCTGCTGTACGCGGATCACCGACCTGACCTACATACAATCCGGAACTGCCCGGCTGTGCGCTGAGGAATTCGAAGTATTCGGTGTTGAACGCATTGCGTGTCCACACAAAAAACTCCCAATTGTTGTCGGCGCGGAAACCGGCGCGGAAATTGGCGAGCATGTAACCGTTTACCACCAGGTACTTCGAAGCAGTGGCGCTCGAGGAAAAACTCGAACGATAGCTGGTATCAATACCGACAAAGGCTTTCCCGCTCTGGCCAAGCAAACTGGCGGGATGCACATATTCACCACCTAACGATATTGCCCGTTTGGAAATGCCGGGCAGATCAGTACCTGAGATGTCGCACACGCCGGCACCGAGCGGGCCGGCCGGTGCACCAGTCAGTTCCAGCGGGCACGGAGCGTCCTTGAAGTCGTCGTACTTGCCGTCGGTATAAGTGGCATTTAGTGTCAGCACAAGATTGTTGGTGGGCGCATAGTTCAGCTCCACTTCCGCACCTTTCACGGAGGCCTTCCTGGCATTGGCCAGATATCCGCGCAACACGCCGACAGCCGAGTTCATGACGTTGGCCTGAAAATCGTCAATTTGCGTATCGAACACGTTGGCGTTGGCAGTCAACAGCCCATCGAGCAGTCTGCTTTTGAGACCAAGCTCAACATGATGCACTTGCTCAGGCTTGACGGTGGCAGCCGCAATAGCAGGATTGCCGGCCGCATCGTTGGGAATGCCGCTCAGGTTTACGCCGACTGATTTGAAGCTTTTCGAGTAAGTGGCATAGGTATTGATGTTGCCGGTGAGTGCATAGGCAAGCGTCAGCTGGCCCGACACATCGGAATTGCTCGAATCGGCCTTGTAACTCTGTGACTGCAGGACCGAGTTCTTCAGGGCGATCAAGGCCGCATTGCCGGTTTGCAGGCCGCCGCTGACGACGCTATTGAAATCGGTAGTTTTGGCGTCGTAGTTCCAGCGGAGGCCAGGCACCACTTTCAATTTTTCTGTCACTGTCCAGTTCAATTGGCCAAACAGCGCATAACTCTTGTTGTCGAAATGAATGTCATTCAGCTGCTGCAAGCCGTTCAACAGCCCCGGCGTCGCCGCATTGGCGGAGGGCGCCAGCAGCCAGCGCGCCGCAGCGCTGCCTTGTTCCTGATCGCCCAGCGAGTGGATGCTCTGCTTGTAAAGGAACAGGCCAGCCACATAATCAAGCTTGTCTGTTATATCGGCGGCATAGCGTAATTCCTGAGTCCACTGGTCCTGCTTGGAAGGATTGGCTGAAACAGTAGTAATCGGCAGCCCGAGGAAGTCGCGGTCACTGGATGGATACCAGTTCCAGTAGCGCCAGGCAGTGACAGAGGTAAAGGTACCGGGGCCGGCTTTCAATTCCGCTACCAGGCCAACACCGCCCAGATCCTGATGACCCTGGATGGGTGTATCCACATCGGTCAGCCGGTCGAATGGATTGGTGCTCGGCGGTTTATAACCGAGCTCTGCTGCCATCTGCGCATACTGGCGGTTCAGCGGACGCTGGGTTGGAGCCACACCGGCGAAAACCTGGGTGCAGCAGGCTGCACGCTGTTTGTTGTAGTCGGCGTTCAGCGTGAAGGTCAGATCATCAGAGAAGTTGTACAAAATCTGGGTGCGTACACCGAGATTGTCGAGATTGTTGATATCGGTATCAGTAACAACATTATGAATGGTGCCATCGCGTTTGGTGCCGGAAAACGACAGCCGTCCTGCCACACTTTCGCTGAGCGGCCCGGTCAGATAACCGCGGGTCTGCTGGAAACCCAGATCACCGTAACTGACTTCCAGCCGGCCTTCCGGTGTAAAGCTTGGTGCACGCGTAGTTACGTTGATCGCACCGGCGGTGGTGTTCTTGCCATAGAGTGTGCCCTGCGGGCCGCGCAGTATTTCCACTTGCTGCACATCGATGAAGTCGAATGTGGTTGAAGCGGGGCGAGCGTTGTAAACCTGATCCACATACACACCAACGCCGGGTTCTATGCCGTCATTGGTCAGACCGAACGGCGCACCAAGTCCGTGAATGTTGACTGCCGTGTTGCGTGGATTCGATGAAAACAGCTGCAAGCTTGGCTGCAATTCGGTGAGCCGGTTAACGTTGAAGGTGCCTTTGGCTTCCAGTGTGTCGCCCCCGATCACTGACAACGGAATTGGCACATCCTGCGCATTCTCGATCTTGCGGCGCGCACTGACTGTGATTTCTTCAACGCCGCTGCCAGCTGCAGCTTCCTGCTGTCCGCTTTGCGCGAAGGCGGTGACTGCGAAGCCGGCAGCCAGCGCCAGTGCTGCCAGTGGGTATGGGTTGATGTTTTTCATGCATTTCTCCTGGTGTGATTGCGAAAACGTCGCCACTGTACTGACGGCGCTTGTGCAAACGAACCAAGAATAAATGCGTTGCTTAGCAGTTTTTGATGAGTTGGTGCGAGACAGCTGCTACCCGGCTAAAAATAATCGCACTCTGAATCAGAGCGCAAATTGCAGCGCAGGCAGCTGGGATGAGCGGTGGACGTCTATCCTGTTGCGGTGCGCATAGGGATCGCCCGGTTCCAGTGAACTGCGGTGCAATGCTGAGAAATCCGGTACGTCACCAATACGCAAACGTTGCAACTGCAGCAGCAGGCTCGGCCATGCACCGAATCCGGATTCGGCATTGATATGGCCAACCTCGCCGAGATCGATGAAATGACTGCGAAAGCGTTGCTTGAGCGCCAGCGCATCGGAAAACTTCAGCCAGGGATCGTTCTCACTGCCGATCATGGCACTCTTGACCGGGAATGGCAGGGTTTCCGGCAGGATATCAGCCACACTCGGTATCTGTCCGGAGGTCCCGTCGAAACGGGTGTTGCGGATGCCGCCACTGGCAGCGAAGCGGCGCGGATCGGCGGGCGCAACGAACAGGATGCCGGCGATTGGGCCGGGGTTTTCCGCTGCAACGGTAGCGGCAACCAGGCAGCCGAAGCTGTGTGCGATCACCAGCACCGGACTGCCGACAGCGGCGATCTGGCGGTGGGCTTGATCAGTCCATGCGCTGATGTCAGGAAACTTCCAGTCAACACCCTGCAGCGCCGAGCTGTCTGGCAATCTTGACTGCAGCCAGTTCTGCCAATGGTCAGGACCGCTGCCGTGGTAGCCGGGGATGAAGAAGATACTGCTGCTCATGTCACTTTCCCAAAAAAACCGGGATGGGAGGGCCCATCCCGCAAGAACTGCTCATGGAGGGGATCCGGATGAGCAGAGGGGGTTCAGATCGAGAAGATAGCCTGCGGTCCTGCCTGCGTCTGTGCGCTACGAGCCGGATGCCACTTGAAACGGGAGGCATCGAACCAGCGTGTATTGCTGAGCCAGACACCGTCAAGCTCGAAACCCTTGTCACGGTTGACGATCACGGTCCTTTGCGCCGCCCCATCGACGAACACGAAACGATTGTGCGGGCCACACCAGCTGCTCACCAGTTCCTGGAAGAAGCGGTCATGCAGCAATTCCGGGCGATTGCGCAGGATCGGTTGCAAATAATCATTCACCAGATGCCAGGTGTCAGAACGCTCCCCGGTATGGCGGGGCAGGTTGACTGTGCCGTTATGCGCCAGATAAATATCATCAGTAATCCTGATCGGATGTGTGTTTTCAAAATCCGCCAGGCCGCTGGTGCCATACCGCAGATGGATCACACATTCCTGCGGGTGAAACTCTTCATACAGCTCATGCAGTTCGCGGCTGGAGGTGGTAGCAGAGCGGCGTATCACCAGTTTGCCGTTTTGGTCATAGCTGATGAAACCGTAGCCATGCGGGTTGAAATCAGCGGCTGAATCCAGCAACTGTTCGGGCAACACGGCATTCTTGGGTTTATGGATCAGCAGGCACATGGCGGCGTTTTCAGTAGAAAATATTGGTCAGCACTTTTTTTCAGAATTTGGCCAGCATTACTTCGGTGGCCTTGAATATGGTCAGTAGTTCATCGCCCACCTTGATATTGAGAGAATCAATCGAGCGGGTGGTGATCACCGAGGTGACGATGCCGGCGGCGGTTTCCACATCCACTTCCGACAGCACCGGGCCACGGATGATTTCCTTGACGGTGCCTTTGAACTGGTTGCGGGCGTTGATGGCGGTGATGGCGGTCATGGCGTATTTCCCTGGAAAATTCGCGTTTTGCTAGTGGGGGCAAGGTAACAGCCGGCCACGACGCAACGAACCAAGAAAATCTGCTTTGCTTAGCTGATTAAGGAAATAGCGAAACAGGAGTCAGGAACTATGACTAGGAACTATGACTCTGACTCCAATTACCGTGCAAGGGATAGTCAACCAGATCAATATTGTTATTCACAACTTGAACTTGCCCTCAGCAAACACCTTGAGGCAGGCATCTGCCACGTACGGGTCATAGCGCGTACCTTTTCCACGCTTGATCTCGTCCAGCGCCGAGTCTACCCCCAGACTCGGGCGATATGGCCGGTGTGATGCCATCGCTTCGACCACATCAGCCACGCACAGAATGCGCGCCTCCAGCATGATTGCTTCTCCTTTGAGTTGCTGAGGATAGCCGGAACCATCCAGCCGTTCATGGTGTTGCAACACCATCTGCGCAATCGGCCAGGGAAAGTCGATATCTTTCAGGATGTCATAACCGGCTTGTGGGTGAAATTGAATTAACTTGTACTCGGTTTCATTGAGTCTTCTGGGCATGGCAAGTATCTCGGCAGGTATCTGGATTTTGCCCAGGTCATGGACAATGCCGCCAAGATGGATGCCGTGTATCTGTTCATCTGGCAGCCCCATTTCCGTGGCGATGATAACCGCCAGTTCTGCCACTCGCTGCTGGTGTCCGGCAGTGTAGGGATCACGCAATTCAACAATAGTCGAGATAGCCTCTACGGTATCTTCCAGGTTGCTTTCCAGTTTGGCCAACTGTTCCTTGATTTGTAACAGGCCCATGTCACGTTCATGACGGGTCCGCAATGCCCCCACACCGAATGCCAAGTCTGAGCCCATCTCTTCAAGCAGTTTGACCTCTGCGTTGTTGAAGGCATCGGCATGGACCGAATAGATGGTCAGCACGCCAAATACTTTTTCAGCCAGAATAAGAGGCAGGGAAATACTGGCAGCATAGCCGCGCTGTGCCGCTATTGCACGCCACGGCCGGATGTGTTCGTCGGTCAGGAAGTTTTGTACAACCTGGGTCGCTCCGCTACGTGCTGCGGTTCCTGATGGCCCGCGACCGCGTTCGGTATCCGACCAGACAATGTGGGCGTCCTCAAGATATCCCTCTTCAACGCCATCTTTTGCAACGATACGAAAGGTCTTGGCTTCATCGTGTTCCAGATAGCCTACCCAGGCCATGCGGTAGCCACTCTGCTCGACGATGGCTTGGCACAATGCCGAAAGAAATTCCAGTTCGTTGGTGGCGCCTACCAACAGGCGGTTCACCTCGCTTAATGTTGCAAATGCGCGACCAGTATTTGTTGCTTCGTATTCATATCTCTTGCGCTCAGTGATATCAACAGCTAATGCGTAGATATTATTTTTATTTTCGTTCGAGGCATTGGCGGACCAGTCTAAAAATCTGTACGAGCCATTCTGGTGTCGGTATCGGTTCTCAAAGAAGAGCGTCTGATTGCCTTTACCAAGGCTCGATAATTCTGCGATGGTTTTATCCTTGTCATCGGGATGAATGAAATCGAGGATATTGGCCCCGATGAATTTATCCAGTTCATAGCCAAAAATATCATTCCAAGCCGAGTTCGCCCGTACTACTTCGCCATCTGTTTTACATACTATGTGCAGCGCTATTGGCTGTTCAAAAAATTCTTCTGCAACTTCCTGATACTGCTTGCGGGCAGTGTTGTCGGTGCCAATCAGCAGGTAACCGATGATTTCGTTTTCCGCATCGCGCAGCGCCGTGACCGAAACGATGGCCGGGAAGCGGCTGCCGTCCTTGCGGATCTTGGTCAGTTCGTAGATGTCCTCGATGCCGCGCGCGGCCTTGAACACCAGCGCCTCGAACCCGGGTGCAATGGTTGTGCCGAATTCAAGGCTCAACTTCTTCGCCCGACCGATCAGTTCCTGCGGGTCAGAGATGACCGCCGGGGTGATCCTGTTTATCACTTCTGCGGCCGTGTAGCCCAGTATGCGTTCCGCACCGACGTTGAAAAGCTGAATGACACCCTGGGCATCAGTAGCGATACACGAGAAGTTAACGCTGTTGAAGATCGCGCTCTGCAAGGCGTCTGCCTTGATCAGTGTCTCTTGGTGTCGAATCCCGGTTAAGTCTGAATCAGTACTTAAAGGTAGATCGCGATTATCATTGGGCAAGGAAACCTCCTTGAAATCGATTGAATCCGACCATGATGTTGCCAAGTCTACTCTCTTGTTCTATTGATATTGCTTATTTTTGAATCATGAGTTTCAGCCATTGGCACTGACCGGAAGTCTGCGGCCCGACATTTTGTTCAATCGCGACTATCTACAGAACCTGCGATCCACGCATGGTGGATGCAATAGTGCGATACAAATACTGACGCTCTTGTCTTACGGACCCTGGCAGGAAAAATTCTCGGCCAGCTTGATGTCCCCGCTGCCTTTGTACTGTGCGTGTTGCGGGTAAGGACACAAGGGGCGGCTGGTGCCCTGCAAACTTTTGCCGGTGGCTGTCACGCTGGCAGGGGCTTTGTCTTTCTCGACCCAGTCGACAATTGCACTCAGCATGTCGAAATTGTCGAGCGTGGCACTGCCGCCCTGACAGTGGCCCATGCCGGGCACCAGAAAGATGCGGCTGAATTTATCGACGGTTTGCAAACCGCCATTGGCGGCAGTCATGTTCTGGTAATAGTTCACGGTATCCATGGCCGAGAACCACGGATCGCTCATGCCGTGATAGAAGATCTGTTTGCCGCCATGCGAGGTGAAGCTGGACAGATTAAGTGAAACCGCGTCACCGATGGCCTGATCGGTGGCAGTCGCGACGATGAATTCAGCATCGACATCCTGCTTCATCATTGCCGCCGATGGTGCGCCCACCGGCGGTTTGCCGCCGCCAAGAATGCCGGGAATGAAGCCCGGGTCGGCAATGCCGGTGTCGTAGGGAAAGCGCGAATAAACTTTCACACCGCGGCTGTCGACCGGGCCTGCCAGCGCTTTGGCAAGCGCATCGGCTTTGGCGGGTGCCAGACAGTTGTCGCTCTGGCCGGCCTTGCAGGCGATTGCTTGTGGATCGAAATTACACGCGGCTACATTGAAGATGAGCCCGTCTTTGGCGCCATCAAGGGCATCACATTTTTGCACCAGGGAATTCACGATCAGCTTTTGCTCGTCTTTTGAATAAGTGCCGCCCGCCAGTGGCTGGCCTTTGTCATCCTTGGCTGCGGCCTGGTTCATCTGCACGTTGATCCAGCGCAGTGCCAGATTGGAAAGGCCGGTACGTATCGCGGGTGAGCCCGACACGATGCCGTCAAACAGATAGGGATAACGTTGTGCCATGATCATGCCTTCGCGGCCACCGGTGGAGCAGCCGACAAAGTACGATTTGCTGATCACGGAGGTGTAATACTGTTCCACGATCGGTTTGGTAGCCTGTGTCACCCGCATGTTGCCGAGGAAATAGAAGTTGAGCGCGGCTTCCTGATCGGCCATGAAGCTGCCATCAAACGGGCCTTGTGCCTGATGGCCACTGTCAGTGCTCACCACGGCAAAGCCGCGTGCCAATGCATTCTGGTCTCCCACCGCCTGGTATCCGAGAGGCTCACCAAGCGTGCCGTTGAGCCCGCCACCACCCTGAAACAGATAGCGGCCATTCCACTTGTCGGGCAGGTTGATCGCAAAGCGCAGTGCATAGGACTTGCCATCGCTGCCGGTGCGACGATCAAGCTCGCCTTCCACATGGCAGTGAGGAGGCAACGTCACGGCAGGGGCTTGTGGTGCAGCCTGTTGCTGACGGTTGGTGTCATGTTTTGCCGAGGTGATCTTCAGCTTGAGATTGGCAGGTGCATAGGCAAGCAACGCAGAACAGGCCGTATCTGATTGTGCCCATGCAGAAGCTGAGCTGAGCAAAAGCGCAGCAGCGAGTGCAGTCAGGCCACAGGTCGATGTGCAGGGACGGGCGGGAACAAAGCGAGACATAGGATTACCCCTTGGTGTGATGCTTTTTGTTATCCAGCAAATGGCTGGCATTGGCCAGCAGTTGGTCGAGCTGTTTTTTCAGTTGTTTTTCGTTGATGCCTGACAGCAGCAGGGTTTCATTGGTTTGCACCTGTGGGCGGATTTTTTCCAGAAAATCGCGGCTTTTGGGGGTGAGGCTGATCAGCTGTGCGCGTGCATCACCAGGATCGGCTTGTTTGCTCACCCAGCGTCTGGCGAGCAGTTGCACCACCGAGCGGCTGATCCAGGCCTTGTCGACATGAGCCCGGCGTGCCAGTTCATTGATGCTGAGCTGACCTGCGTCATACAACAGGTTCATGATGCGCAGGTCGGTAGTGCGCAAGCCGCGTGCGCTGATGGAATGCCTGGCCAGCTGGGAGACGATATCAACCAGGCGTGACAGTCTGACCTGGATCAGATCTTCCATCCGGCCCTGGTGTTTGTTTTCAGTAGCAGTATTGG
This sequence comes from uncultured Gammaproteobacteria bacterium, assembly GCA_903837345.1. GTDB lineage: Bacteria > Pseudomonadota > Gammaproteobacteria > Pseudomonadales > Pseudohongiellaceae > CAILUG01. The sequence continues at coordinate 33,810 of CAILUG010000041.1, forward strand.
CTCTGGCGATAGCTGTTCTGGATTTTCCGGTGGCCATGGCGCTTTGCTTTCGTTGTGTCCTCAACGATTCTGTATGGGTGTGCAGCAGGAGTCAATCGACTGAAGGCAAGGCCGGTCAGTGAATGCCGTAATCAACCAGATCGTCGAAATAGCCGGTAACACTCAGGCTTATGGTAACCGGGTGATCATTGATATTGAGCCAGAACCAGCCGTGCTCGCCGTCAAAAGGGGCTGTCAGGGTGCCATTGCCGCTGTTGCTTTCCTGGTCTTCCTTGTAGCGGACAAAAAACTCGGCGCCGAAAGACGGGTCATGGCCGTGGTAATCGGCATACACCTTGTCGTTGTTGCCGACTTGCCAGGAAAACGCCACCACCTTGCTGATATGCATCTTCACTTTTACTTCGGTTTCCTTGCCGGCCGGAATCGTGATTTGCAGGGTGCGAGTGAGCGGCGGTGCAGCTTCGTCCTGGAACACGGCAGGATTCGGCAACGGGGTGGGTTGACCAGCATCGGGAACCGCGACTTCACGGATTTTTTCATTGCCTCCTACCACATCAGTCAGCCTGACGGTTTTGGCAAGAGGGGTGGCCATTCTGGTGAGTCCAACGACTTTGCCGAAACCGGTAACGTCGATGCCGTATTCTGCGGGCAGTACTATCAGCAACAGTAATAGTGCAGCAATGGCTGCAGCCAGCGCTACACTGGCCCACAGGCGAGGCGGAGGAGTCGCAAGAGTTTGTGAAGTATTCAAGTCCATGGAATGCTCGCGGGCAGGGTGGAATGGATTGATTGATGAACAAGACTCACGCTGTCAGCAACAGGCCGGTCAGCTGGTAACCGAACAGCACCAGGCCGGCAGTCATGATCGCCATGTTGGTGGCAAAGGCGCGGTTGAGAAACGAGGTACTTTGTCGCCACCAGCTGAACAGCAAAAGAATCAGAGCCAGTGCGGTGAATTGCCCGAGCTCTACGCCAATATTGAAAGCAATCATGTTGGGCACCAGTGCATCAGGTGACAGGTGCAAGTCCTGCAATTTGGTGGAAAGGCCAAAGCCGTGCACCAGCCCGAACAGGAAGACGGCAGCCTTGGTATTGATGCTGAATCCCAACAGGCGGAAACCACCCACATTCTCGAAGGCCTTGTAAACCACCGACAGTGCGATCACGGCATCCACTGCGAAAGGATTGACGTGAATTGAGGCAAGCACACCGAGCAGCAGCGTAATGCTGTGTCCAAGGGCAAACAGGCTGACGTAAATCGCCACATCCTTGAGCCGGTACAGGAAGAAGATGACACCGGCCAGAAACAGCAAATGATCGTAACCCGTCACCATGTGCTTGGCGCCGAGATAGAGATAGGGAATGAACTGCAAGCCACTCACACTTTCCAGATAGCGGGCATCACTGGCTGCCACACCATGGGCAAGCAGCGTGGTTGGCAACAAGCCGCACAGCAACAGCAGTGTTATCCGCCACCTGCTGTTCATTGCCCGACTCGCCAGGGCGATACATTGGACCACAGCAACAATTGCTGTTTGGCCCATTCAGTGTTCTTTTCGGCGTGGCAGGTTGTGCACGGATTGGGAATCTTGAATTGCTCTGTTTCCGCAGGCGAAATGAAATGGAAGGTGTGACTACGGACATTGACGTTGGCAATGGTCTTGGCAATTTGCGGCATGTGGCAACTGACGCAGGCGCTGCCCTTGCTGTCCTCCGCATGATGCGTGTGCTGGGCCAGCGTAGTGCCGGTAGGGCCGTTGGGCGAGCCCGGGGCATGACAGCTCAGGCAAAGTGAGTTGCTCATGGCAGGTTTGAGGGTGTCGGCATTGTTGCTGGTGCCATGCACATCGTGGCACGACCAGCAGGTGACGCCATGCGTAAACATTGCGCTCTGCACAAAGTCATTGGCCTGCATGCGGTTTTTGTGGGCTGTTCCATCCTGCCAATGCGTGAAGCTGTCTTCGCCCAGCTTGTGTTCTTCCAGTTTCCAGACATCGCTTAGCTTGTCGCCTGGCAAATATCCTACCGGCCAGTCGTAATACACCCCTTTGATGGGGTTCTGGCGCGGCTGGCCCTGGGAATGACATTGCATGCATACATCCACCGCCGCCATTGGATCGAGATGGGCCGGATTCACGATGTTCACACGCGTGGGTTTGGCAGCGTGCTCGCTGCCGGGGCCATGGCATTTTTCGCAGCCCACATTCCATTCGGTCACCTGCTTGGTGACGATGTTGTAATTGGTGGAATGACAACCGTCACACAAGGGGCCGGTGGGGCGCTGCTCATTGGGTTCCGGGTAGAACGCCGTCCACCAGTCAGTGCCCTTGGCTGCGTGATAGGCAGCCCAGGTGTGATTCTGCACATCCCATTGTGCGGGCTGGGCAAAATAATCATCACCCCGTTTGGTGAAATAGCGTTGTTTCCATTTGCTGCCGTACATGAAGGCTACATCTGCCAGTGAAAAATTCACCAACGGGTCCTTGGTGCCGAAATTTCCCAGCACTTTTTCAGGATGCACTTTGGGATCAACCACCACATTGGCCATGCGTGTCTTTTGCCAGCGTTCATATACCTCGCCATGACATTCCCCGCAGGTAGCCGACCCGACGAAAAGGGCCGTGTGATTGCCGCCAGTGGCCGGGGCTGCAACTTTTGCCTGGGCCAAAGCCATGGTGGGGAGTGCCAGCATGACGGCCACACCGAAGGCGGCCATCACTGCTGTCTGGATTCGCAGACAGAATTTTCCATCCGGCTTGTTCATGGGGTCCCTCATCGCGGCGGGTGTTACATGATGGAACAGTTGTTACAAAAAAACATTTATTGCCAGCCCGCTCAATGCGCAGGCGGCAATTACCTGCATCACGCTGCGTTTGTAACGGATCAGTGCTACAGCAGCGGCTATGGCGATAATAGCTGTTGGCCATTCAAAACTGCCAGTGAAACCTTGTGGCCACAGCACGTGGTAACCGAAGAACAAGGCGAGATTCACAATCACACCCACTACTGCAGCAGTAATGGCAGTGAGCGGTGCAGTGAACTTGAGGTCGCCATGGGTCGATTCAACCAGCGGGCCGCCAGCCAGAATGAACAGAAACGACGGCAGGAAGGTGAACCAGGTGACCAGGGTTGCAGCTAATGCTCCGGCCATAAACGGAGCATCAGCTCCGAGCAGGTGCTGGCTGTAACCACCGACAAAGCCGACGAAAGCCACCACCATGATCAGGGGGCCGGGTGTGGTTTCGCCAAGGGCGAGTCCGTCGATCATCTGGCCCGCACTGAGCCAGCCAAAGCCGGCAACGGCACCCTGATACACATAAGGCAGCACTGCATAAGCGCCACCGAAAGTCAGCAAGGCTGCTTTGGTGAAGAACCAGGCCATCTGCGTGTAGGTGTGTTGCCAGCCAAACATTAACACCAGCATTGCCATCGGCAGTGACCACAGCAGCAAGCCGGCAATGCCGATTTGCAGCAAGCGCGGCCAGCTGAAACGGGCATGGGCTGGTGTCGGAGTGTGGTCATCAATCAGTGCCGCGCCATAATGCTTGACGGCTTTGCCATGGCCGCCACCGGCCCTGAACTTGTCAGGTGCGATGCGTCCACCGGCATAACCTGTCAGTGCAGCCAGCGCCACAATCAGCGGAAACGGCGTGTTCAGCACAAAAATTGCGATGAATGCCGCTGCTGCAATCGTCCACAGCCACCAGTTCTTGAGTGCACGGGAGCCGATACGATGTGCAGCTTGCAGGACGATGGCTGTCACTGCCGGCTTGATGCCGTAGAACAGTCCGGCAACCAGCGGCACCGAACCAAAGACGAGATAGATCCACGACAATGCAATCAGGATGAACAGGGACGGCAGCACGAACAGCACACCTGCGATGATGCCGCCGAGTGTGCGGTGCATCAGCCAGCCGATGTAAGTGGCAAGCTGCTGTGCCTCGGGGCCGGGCAGCAACATGCAGTAATTGAGTGCGTGCAGGAAGCGTTGCTCGGAAATCCAGCGCCGTTTTTCCACCAGTTCCTGATGCATGATCGCGATCTGGCCGGCCGGGCCGCCGAAACTGACCAAGCCGAGCTTGAGCCAGAAGCGGAAGGCTTCGCGCAAACTTGGATTCGCGGGCGGGATGGTCACACCAACTTACCGTTTGCCGCTTGCCGCCGCACTGGCTGGTGGGACTTTCATGGTGCACAACTGTATGAAGTGATCGGCAAAGTGCCGCTGCAACTGGCCTTCACGCACGCCAATGCGGGTCAGGTTGGCCGGGAACAGGTGCGAGCAATCGAGCCGGCGCAGGTTGAGATCGCGCTCGGGATTGAAGGCCATCGAAGCGACAATACCGATACCCATGCCAAGTTCCACATACGACTTGATCACGTCGGCATCGAGTGCGGACAGCACGATTTCCGGGGCCAGCCCGGCTTCCTGAAACGCCTTCTCGATGGAGGCGCGGCCTGTGAAGCCCGAGTGGTAGGTGATGAGCGGATACGCAGCGATCATGTTGATTGTCAGCTGCTTGCCGCTTTTGTGCAGCTTCGCCACCTGTTTTTCCAGCGCATGGCCGGCCGGTACAATCACCGAGTGATGCCAGCTGTGGAACGGAAACGTCAGCAGGCCTTCCACGTTGCCGATGGTCTCGGTGGCGATGCCGATATCGGCTTCACCCGCCAGCAGCATTTGCGCGATTTCCTGCGGACTGCCCTGGTGCAGATGCAACTTCACCTTCGGATACTGCAGACGAAATTGGGCGACAATGTTCGGCAGCACGTAACGTGCTTGCGTATGCGTGGTGGCCACCGTGAGATGGCCCTGATCCTGCTGGCTGTACTGTTCGGCCAGACTCTTGATGTTCTGGGCGTCCAGCAGCATGCGATCGACGATCTTGGCCAGTTCACGACCCGGTGCAGTCATGCCGAGCAGGCGTTTGCCCTTGCGCTCAAACAGTTCAATGCCCAGTTCATCCTCAAGATCCTTGATATGTTTGGACACGCCTGATTGCGAGGTAAACAGCTTGTTGGCCACCTCGGTCAGGTTGTAGTTGGAACGCACCGTTTCACGGATGATGCGCAGCTGCTGGAAATTCATTTCATATCCTCAAATCATTCCCATCCTGCATTTTGCCGGGGTGCTGCTGCAGATTGAACCATTAAATACTGCTTTGCTTAGCTGTTTTACTGCTGAAGCAGCCAATATCTTCAGCCGCTGCGCAACACCTGCGCCAGTTTCTGCCACAGCGGCAACCGCCAGTCGCTGTGCCGGAACACCAGGCCGATTTCGCGCAACGGGGGGTGCCTGAACGACAGATAGCGAATGCCGTCCTGGCTGGCATGAATTGCCATGGCCGGCATCAGCGTCACCCCAAGGCCGCCTATTACCATCTGCCGCAGTGTTTCCAGGCTGCTGGCGCGAAATGTGGTGTTCTCGCCGGCGCCGGCCATTTGACAAACGGACAGTGCCTGCTCGCGCAAACAATGGCCTTCCTCCAGCAGCATCAGGTTCTGGCCTTGCAGGTCTTCAAAATCGATTTCCTTGCGGCGTGCAAGAGTATGGTTGGCAGGCACTGCCAACAGGAACTCTTCTTTGCAGACCGGGATTACATCCAGCTGTTCCCTGGTGACCGGCAATGCCACCAATACTGCATCAAGTTCTCCCTGTTGCAACTGATGCAGCAGCATCTGGGTTTTTTCTTCCACCAGGAATACACGCAGGTCAGGCAGTTTCTTCTTCACCTTCGGCAATACCAGTGGCAGGAAGTAGGGGGCCAGCGTCGGGAACGCGCCCAGCCTGATATCGCCTGCCAGCGGGTTGAACTGGCTGCGTGCCAGTTGTTTGAGGCCATCGGCCTCGGCCAGCATGCGACGTGCGCGCACTGCCATCTGCTGGCCAACCGGGGTGAGCCACACGTTGCGGTTGTCACGCTCAACCAGAGCCACACCCAGATACTGCTCCAGCTTCTTGAGCTGGGCACTGAGTGTGGGTTGGGTGACATGACAGGCTTCGGCGGCCTTGCCGAAATGCTTGTGATCTGCCACTGCAACGAAATATTCCCAGTCACGCAGGTTCATGCTTTCACCATAGATAGTATCTATCGACAGGATGATTATGCGGTATTTCACGCGAGCTGTGTCAATCCACACTATTTCTTCAATGTGCTTGCGGCCCAACAGTGATTGGGCAATGATTGCCGGAACCCCTAGCTGGAGCCGTTAGCCGTATGAATTATTTTCGTGTGAAGTCACTCGACGACATTCTTGCCAGTGCGGAAAGAAAGCCGCTCAAACGCCAGCTCAATGCCTTTCACCTGATCATGCTGGGCATCGGTGCTGTTATCGGCACCGGCATCTTCGTGCTTACCGCAGTGGCAGCCAACAAGGCTGGCCCCGGCATGCTGATTTCGTTCGTGATCTCCGGCTTCGTCTGCATGCTGACTGCGCTGATTTATGCGGAAATTGCTGCCATGGTGCCAGTGTCCGGTTCCGCCTATACCTATTCTTACGCCGTGCTGGGAGAGGTGGTGGCCTGGACAGTGGGTTGGGCACTCATCCTCGAATATGCAATTGCTGCCGGTGCGGTCTCTGTGGGGTGGGCCGGTTACATGAATGGCCTCCTGCACAGCAATGGCTGGGGTTTGCCGCTGGCACTGACCGCCGGGCCAGCCGATACCATCACGTTGCCCGACGGCACCATCGCCCATGGCGGATTCAATCTGCTGGCGTTTCTGGTGGCGTTGTTTGTGACCTGGCTGCTGGTGATCGGCACTTCCCGCAGCGCCAAGTTCACTGGCGTGCTGGTGATCGTGAAGATAATCGCGCTGACTGTTTTCATCATTTTGGCCATGCCCGCTGTGCAAGGCATCAATTTCGAACCAATGCTGCCCAATGGCTGGGGCACGCCACTGTCCGGTGTGGGCGTGCTGGGTGCAGCCGCTTCCATCTTTTTCGCCTATGTCGGTTTTGATGCGGTATCGACTGCAGCCGAAGAAACCAAAAATCCGCAGCGCAACATTCCGATCGGGCTGATTGGTTCGCTGATCATCTGCACCATTTTCTATTTGCTGGTGGCTTATGCCGCCATTGGCGCGATGGGCGCGCAGCCTGGCGGCGAGCTGTCGCATTCCAAGGAACCGCTCGCATTCATTTTGCGTCAGCTGGGCTATCCGTTCATCGGCAATGCCGTGGCGCTGTCAGCGATACTGGCCTTGCCGTCGGTGGTATTGATGATGATTTATGGCCAGACCCGCGTGCTGTTCAACATGTCCCGCGATGGTCTGTTGCCGGAAGTGTTGTCGAAAGTGCATACAAAATTCCATACCCCGCACGTGGTGACCATGATCACGGGCAGTGCAGTTGCCGTGTTCGCTGCGATTTTCCCGGTGGATGTGCTGGCTGATATTTCCAATTCCGGCACCTTGTTTGCGTTTCTGGTGGTCGCCATTGGGGTGATGGTGTTGCGCAAGACCCAACCGCAGCGTGAACGGCATTTCAGAACCCCGTTCCTGTGGGTAGTGGGCCCGCTGGCAGTGGCAGGTTGTCTGCTGTTGTTTGTGAGCCTCGGTGCCTACACGATCAAGCTGTTTTTTGGCTGGGCCATTGTGGGGCTGGTGGTGTACTTCAGTTATGGCCGCCGCCGCAGCCATCAGGGCAAACTCTAGCCCTCCAGCCGGGGCTTGATCCCGGCAAAATGCGTTTGCTTGCAGCCAGGACAGATGCAATGTCTGAACCCGGGCACTTATGGTACAAGCAAGCTGCCGCCGCAGTTTCCTGTCACATCAATCCAAAGATAGTCCAGGCCAAGTTCCTGCAACCATTGCGGCCCTGCCGCATCTTTCAGCATAGCGATGGTGGAGGCGCTGCCGGCGACCACGCACAAATCAGCGACCACGCTGACTGCTGCCAGTTTTCGCACCGGCCAACCGGTGAGCGGATTGAGAATATGGCTGTAACGCACACCATTATGGGTGAAGCAGCGCTGGTAATCGCCGCTGCTGGCCAGCGCACCACTTTGGAGTTCCAGTGTGCAAAGCGCGCGCGAGGGATCTGCAGGATCGCTGATGCCGATACGCCAGGGCGAGCCATCGGGCTCGGGTCCGACCACGCGGATATCACCGCCGAGATTGACCAGGGCATGCCGGATGGCGTGCTGCTGACAAATGGCTGCCGCGCGATCGGCCGCATACTCCTTGACGATGCCACCCAGATCCAGCTCGAGGCCGGGCAGGGGGAAATCCAGACGAGGCCGCTGCCATACGAGTTTGTCCCAACCGACGTACTTGAGGAGGTTCGCCACTGTTTGGGGCGCAGGCAGCAGGCCTGATTTGAAGTCCCACGCCCGGCGTAAAACGCCGGACGTTATATCGAACAATCCGCCACTTTCACGATGACAGGTTTCGGCATAATCCAGCAGTTGAGCGGTTTCACTGTCCACTTCGACGCTGCCGCCTTTGGCAGCAATGTCATTGATGGCGCTGAGGTCACTGTCAGGGCGATAACGTGAATATTTGGCTTCCAGCCGCTCTATATCGGCAATTACCGCATCGGAAAGGGCACGGGCTGCAATCGCAGAAACTGCATGGAACCGCAGTTCGCAGGCGGTTCCCATGGCCTTGAAACGGGTTTCGAACAGTTGCACCGGCATATCCTTCAGAGGGGTTGGTCAAGGATATCGCGCAACGTGCGGGCAAGCTCGATTTGTGAATAGGGTTTGGGCAGCACCGGGAATCCCGATTCCCCGGGTGAAGGGTTGGCAAGAGTGGTGCTGATGAATCCCGAGGTCAGCAGAATCTTGAGATCAGGCCTTAACTGAAGTGCCTGTTGTGCCAGTTCATGACCATTGAGACCGGGCATCATGACGTCGGTGAACATGAGTTTGATTTCGGAATTGTGTTTCAGCACCGACAGTGCCGTGTCGCCATTGGAGACTGCCAGCACGTCATAACCGAGGCGGGTTGACAGCATGGACTGTGCGGCATTACGAACCATTTCATCATCATCGACGAGGAGGATGGTTTCATTGCCGCCACTCGGCTGCTCCGGCTTTTCGGTTATTGCCCGCACCGCTTCGGATGACACCGGCAGATAGAGGTTTACCGAGGTGCCGGCGCCCGGCTGGGAGGTGATCGTGACATGGCCATGGGATTGCTTGGCAAAACCGAACACCGAACTCAAGCCCAGTCCCGTGCCCTTGCCCAGTTCCTTGGTGGTAAAGAACGGTTCAAATACATGTTTGAGATTTTCCGGACTGATGCCGGTGCCGGTGTCTTTCACCTTGATCTCAATGTAATGACCGGCGCGGAAATCGGGATGCTTTCTGGCTTCGTCTTCCTGCACATGGATTTCACTGGTGCTGATGGTCAGTTCGCCGCCTTTGGGCATCGCATCGCGCGCGTTGATTGACAGGTTCAGCAGCGCACCTTCCAGCTGGTGCTCATCCACCAGCGCCGGCGGCAGGTCGTGCTGTACCAGCACTATGATTTTGATATTGACACTTAGTGTGCAGACCAGCAGTTCGCGCATGCCCTTGACCAGCTCGTTGATGTCGAGCGGTCGCGGCGCCAGTTGCTGTTTGCGTGCATAGGCCAGCAAGCGGCGGGTGAGTTCACTGCCCTTGAGAGCAGCAGAACGTATGGCACCAGCCAGCCGGTGGCCTTGTTCATGATATTGGTAGAGGTCCTGCAACAGATCGGCATTGCCAAGAATGATGGTCAGCAGATTGTTGAAATCGTGGGCAACATGGCCGGTCAGCTTGCCGATCGACTCCATGTGCTGGGACTGTTCCAGGCGTTGCTGCATCTGTTTGCGTTCGGTGATCGAATGGAAATACACAGCCAGACCCTCGGGTGAAGGGAAGGCATCGAGTTCGATCCAGTTGTTCATCAGGTTGGAGAAGTACTCGTAATGAAACGGCGTGTTGGTTCGCATTGCATGGTAAAAACCTTCATGCAGTGGAGTATCCAGCAGATAGGGGAACTCTTCCCATAACACAAATCCGGTGGCGGGTTTGCCCACTCGTCCCACCAGTTTCATTGCGGCCTTGTTTACATAAACCAGCCGCCAGTGGTTATCCAGCAGATAGAAGGCATCTGTCATGTTTTCCAGGGTGACAAGCAGGCGATCGCTGATCAGCCGTTTTTCCTGCTCCTGCTGCTTTTGCTGGGTAATGTCCTGCAAGGCACCTACCACGAGCAAATCCGGCGACTCATCGACCGCCTCGGCCTTGCCGATAACATGGATCCATTTGCGCACACCATCAACGGTTTCAATTTCGAATTCAGTATCACAAGTCGCGCCGGCACTGCGGCAATTCTGTATGCAGTCCAGTACCGTGGACCGGTATCGTGGCAGGATGTGGCGTCCGATTTCCTCAAGAGTCAGTACTGTGGGACTTTGATAGCCGAAAATAGCCAGCATGGCTGGCGAGCAATAGAGGGAGCGGGTTGCACCATAGGTAATCGACCAGCCGCCAACCTTGGCCATTTTTTGGGTGATTTCCAGCAGGCTGTCGTTGAGCATGGTTATAGTTGTAGGGGCTCTGACAAGTATAAGTTGCTTACTTTTTAACGACGTGGGCAGCGACTTTAATGCTTTGTGTGTGGAATGTACAAGCTGAAAGGGTAAGTAGTTTGCCTGATGGCAATATACAATCAGATGATTTTCCCTATCGGCATCCCGCCCACTGCAACCCTTGTCCCCCGGGAGCCGCTCCGGAGCATCACGAAGAAGCGTTGACCTGGGTCAATTTCCTTTTCGGCTTTATGGAGGCACGCTGCACACCCTGTTACTGTATTTTTCCCATGCTTGGCTGCCACCCGCTGGCGTAGCAGGAGGCAGTCCATGATCGGGTACTACAAAGGAATCCACTCCATGAAACGAACTCTTGTTGCAGAGGTGTTGCTGGTTGCCGTGGTGTCACTGTCGGCATGTTCTGGCGGTGCCGGCACGGGCACGAATGCCGGCACTGCCCCTGGCCCCGGGTCTGGCGCCGGCTGGACTGGCGTCACCAATCCCAAGGATGTGATCGCTGCGCGCTTGCGGCTGATGGAGCAGATGGAAAAGCTGATGCTGCCCATCGATATGCTGCAGGTACAGGACGGCGGTGATACCGCAGTGCTGAGTGCCAACGCAGCAGCTGTCGCGGCCATGCTGCAGGCAGTGCCGCATCTGTTTCCGCCCACCACCGATCTTTACGATCCGAAGATGGATACGCCGGCTACAATTGCTTTGCCAGCCATCTGGAAGGACTTCGCAAGTTTCTACAATCTTGCCGACGCTGCCGCCAAGTCAGCCGGCAACATGGCAGCCGCTGAGGGCAAGGATGCGCAGCGCACGGCCAGTGCCCAGCTGCGCGGCAGTTGCGATGCCTGTCACGTGCTGTTCCTCCGCAAGTACGAGAAGCCGAAGGCCAAGGCATCCGACGCCGATTTCGACTTTGATGCGGCACTGCCGTCAAAGTAGGTTTCCGGTAAACACCCATTGATGCAGCCAGAGTGCTGCCGGTCAATATTCCCAGTGCAGGTTGTTCTGCACCATGGATGAGTATTTGCCCACCGGTTCCTGGCGGTTGCCCAGTACCACCAGCGCGCCATTGCCCATCGGGGTAATGGTGCCGGTGAAACGGTCATCGCTGAAGCGGGTTTCCTTGTCCACCATTCTGGATGGAATCATCATCACCGAGACAGGCCCGGTATCACCGCTGATGATCAGATGCATTGCTGCCTGTTTGGCTATCCAGCAGTCCTTGGAAAAGCGTACGTCCATTGCATTGGTGGCGGGACTGGAATCAAGCCGGGCTTTGATGACAGTGCCCATGCGGGAATTTACTTCAGCCAGACTGATGTGATCGGTGCTGCCAAGGAAGCGTTCTTCGGCATAGACATGCCTCAGAATCTCCTGGGTGAGCGGTGTTTCCTGGGGTGGCTGGTAACGCCAGGCCAGACCCAACAGCAGGGCCATGCAGGCAGCAACCGGCAACGCACGACGCCAGAATGAATCGTTGGCCGCCGCAGTGTTGCGGGCCGCGTTGGCAGTGACAACCTCTTCATCAGCTATGGCCAACAGTTTGTTTTGCAGGCCCTCAGGCGCCGAGGGTGCTTTCATCACCTGCTGCAACAGTTTGTCAAAATCATGTTCGTTCATGGGTTTACTCTTTATTACCAAGGCTGTTACCAGGGTTATCGCCATCACGGTTGCCGTCCAGCACTGACCGCAGTTTGTTGCGGGCCCTGAACAGCCGGGTCATCACGGTATTGTTGTTCAAATCCAGCATTGCACCGATTTCGTCCCCGCTGAAACCGCCTATCACCTGCAGTGCCAGCGGATCGCGGTATTCCGGTTCCAGTGCGAGGATGGCCTTGTGCAGCATCATGGCTTCCATCTGTTGATCCGGTTCCAGATGACTGGCTTCCGGCAACGTAGCCTCGTGGTCATCGATATCATCGAGTTCCGGCCGCTGCTTTTCATACAGACGGGCGTTTTCACGGCGCAAAATCGTGAATAACCACGCCTTGGCTGAATCGTGGCTTTGCAGGCTGTCGAAGGCGCGCCAGGCCCGCAAGAAGGTTTCCTGGGTCAGATCTTCAGCCAGCGCGGTGTGCCGGGTCAGCCAGCAGGCATAACGGAAAATGTCGTGGTAATAATCACTGACCAGGGATTCATAGCGCTTGCGTCGAGTCACCTTGTTGTCCATGACCGAGTTTTCGGCAGATTCTTGCGAGGTCATAGTGGAAGTGCTTAGGGTCAGTGGTGACATGCAGGAAAAACGGCCATTTACCCGCTCAGACGGGCCCCGGCATTATTGCCCGGCGGGGAAACAGGCAGCAAGTTCACAGGCAAAGTGCCGATGTGATTGTGAGCGATAATCAGCTAAGACCAGAAAACCTGCAAAATATTTCAGCGCTGCACGTCTCCCGGCTATAATGACAACAAAAAATGACAAGTGTCGCATCAGGCGGCAGGCATAAGTGCCCGTCTTCCCGCTGTGCAGACCTCCAGGAGTAATCACCATTCGTTCCTATAACAACAAGGTTGCCTTCATCACAGGCGCAGCCGCGGGTATTGGTTTGGGCATGGCCCGCGCTTTTGCAGCGAAAGGCATGAAGTTGGGGCTGGCAGATATGGATGCCGGCAAACTGGCTGAAGTGAAACAACTCTTTGCCGAACTGGGTCACGATGTACTGGTGTTCCCGGTGGATGTTGCCAATCGCGATGAACTGAAGCAGGCCGCCGCCGCAGTAGCTGCACGCTTCGGTGCGCTGCATGTGGTTTGTGCCAATGCCGGGGTGAGCGGTTACATCGGCCCCTTGCAGGAAGGTACTGACAAGGATTGGGACTGGATCATTGACGTCAATCTCAAGGGCACGGTCAACACCATCCAGGCTGCCTTGCCCCATCTGATGCTTAATCCCGAACAGTCACACATCGTCCTGACCAGCTCCATCAGCGGTTTGCGCGTCTATGAACCGAGCCGTGGCCAGGGCATGTACAACACTACCAAATATGCATTGGTGGGATTGGGCGAAGCCTTGCATGCAGATCTGCATCATCTGGGTATGGGAGTATCGATTTTGTGCCCGGGTGTGGTGAATACCGATATTTCCAATTCCGGCCGCCACCGGCCGGCCCGTTACGGCGGACCCTTCGAAGTAAAAGGCGATTTTGTGTTGGCCAAAGCTGCCAAGAATGGCACCGATCCGCTGGAATTCGGGCAGTGGGTGATGAAGGCGATGGAGCAGGACCAGCTCCATGTGATCACGCATCCGGAAGACCGCCCCATCATCGAAGCCCGGCACAAGCGCATCCTGCAGGCGTTTGATGCGTGTGAATCGCTCAAGAAGTAGCTGCTGTCGCCTGCTTCCGCATGATTGCCTGGGGCTGTTGATTATTGGGCAGGCAGGCTGTCAGATCCCTGGATGCTGACATTGGGCAGACCGAGCGCGCTGATGATTTTTTCAATCGAGTGGGTCTCTTCCATCAGCGCCTGCACAGCCTTGTTGATCAGCGCTTCGCCTTCGGTGTTACCCGCAGCTATCAACATGTCGTATGTCGAGCTTTGATTAATGAGGGCTTCCATCGCCAGATCGGTGGTTTCGACTTTCGCATTCATTTCGGCATGGACTGCCGGAGCATTGATGCGCAGCAACAGCTCCAGGCTGGCCCCACTGACCACTGCACCGTTGGTGCGGATATAACGTCCCTGCCAAAGATTGCGGATGCCTCTCGCATCGTAAAAGTGCGACCACAAGGTGTTGTCGGAAAAACAATCCTGTTCCAGTTCCGGATCATGCTTTGACAGCGCAAGCCCCAAACCGGTACCAGCCAGCTCGCCATAGGCCAGCGAACCCATGCCCGTCAACAAGGTGGCGAGACCGCCGTTGTCATCTTTGGTCATCAGCGCTTCATAGGCGCGGCCGCCGTTTTGCCAGCTCTGCACCATTTCCTCGAGATCGCTGACCAAGAGGTGGGTTGCCGATTCCAGATAAGCGCGACGGCGGTCGCAATTGCGATGGGTGCAGCGGGCCGGATCATAATCGGTGTAGGGGCGCTCGCCGGCACCAGGGCCGGTGCCGTGCAAATCCTGCCCCCACAGCAGGAACTCAATGGCGTGATAACCGGTGGCCACATTGGCATCGACACCACCAATGTTGTGCAGGGTCTCGGCCAGGAATTGCGGGGTCAGGTTGCCGGCATCCACGCTCATGCCGCCATCATCGATCACGGGATTGGCAATGACGTTGGCAGCATAGAAATTGTTGTCTTCGGATTCAGTGCCATAGGAGGGCGCCACGTAGTCGATCAATCCTTCCGCCATCGGCCACGAATTCACGCGTGGCACCCACTCGTCCACCACCGGATTGCCAAAGCGGAACACCTCGGTCTGCATATAGGGGATGCGCGCAGCCCGCCATGCTGAACGCGCAGCGTCGAGAGTGTCAGGCGATGGCTGCGCCAGCAGTTTGTTGACGGCAGTTTCCAGCTGACGCCCGGTCACCAGTGCATCGCCATAGCTGGCCTGGGCAATGGCCACATAGGTGGAAATGATGGCAGCAGTCGAGGGCGCACTCTCAGGTGCAGTGACAGTTGCATTGCGGGTGGCGGGTGCCGGCTGGTCGGTCACGCGGGCGCTTTGACAGCCGCCCAACAATGCAGCCAGTGCCAACGCCATACATCCTGTGCGAGCGGCTGCAGATTTCATGGAGTTATCCCATGTGACGCATTACTTTCCCTTCAACCATGAACAACACGTCTTCCGCGATGTTGGTACTGAGATCGGCGATGCGCTCCATATGGCGTGAGCAGGACAGCAGATTGAGTGCTACTTCCGTGCGGCTGACATCCTGTTCGATCATCTGCTGCACTTCCGTGTACATTTTGGCATTGATCTCGTCGACCCGCTTGTCCATCTTGATGATATTGCGGGCCAGATCAACATCCAGAGTCACCAGCGAATCCAGCGATTTGCGCACCATGGTGCGCACCAGATCCGGCAATTCGGTCATGAACTCGGACGAGATGGGGACAGGGTTCAGTCTTGCCAGCACCATCGCCCGTTTGGCGATGTTCTTGGCGAAATCACCCATGCGTTCCAGGTCGTTGTCCACTTTCAGAACGGCCACGATGAAGCGCAGGTCAACCGCCACCGGCTGATGCAATGCCAGCATCTTGAGGCATTCTTCCTCGATCTGGACTTCCTTCTCGTTGATTTCAAGCTCGATCTGCAACACCCGGTCTGCCAGTTCGGTTTCCCGGTTGTGCAGAGCCAGGATGGCGCTGTTGATGGCGCTCTCCACCAGATTGCCGAGTTGCAGCAATTGTTTTTTCAGGGTTTCCAGGTCGCGCTGTAAATGCAGGGACATATCGATTTCCGCTCGTCAATTTTGACGAAGTGCCATGTCAGCCAAAACGGCCCGTGACATATTCTTCAGTACGTTTCTTTTCGGGTCTGGTGAAAATCTGGTCGGTTTCACCGAATTCAACCAGGTTGCCCATTTCCATGAACGCAGTGTAATCCGAAACCCGGGCCGCCTGTTGCATGTTATGGGTAACAATCACAATCGTGTAGCGGGACTGCAGTTCAAACAACAAATCTTCAATGTGCGCGGTCGAGATCGGATCCAGTGCCGAGCACGGTTCATCCATCAAAAGCACCTGCGGTTCCATTGCCAGTGCACGTGCGATGCACAGGCGCTGCTGCTGTCCGCCTGAAAGATTGAGAGCACTTTCATGCAGACGGTCTTTCACTTCTTCCCACAATGCCGCCTGTGACAGCGAACGTTCCACCAGTTCGTCCATCGAGCCGCTGTAGCCGTTGATGCTGGGGCCCCAGGAAATGTTGTTGAAGATCGATTTCGGAAACGGGTTGGGTTTCTGGAACACCATGCCTATACGGCGACGCACTTCCACCGGATCCACTGCACTGCCATAGAGATTCTGGCCGGCGAACAGTATCTGGCCTTCGATGGTTACGCCGTCAACGAAATCATTCATGCGGTTGAGCGAACGCAGCAGCGTGCTCTTGCCGCAGCCCGAAGGACCGATGATCGAGGTGATACGGTTGCGCCAGATCGTGCAGGATACTTTCTTCACTGCCGCCTTGCCGGAATAGAGCACACTGACGTCCTGCAATTCGAGCACTGCTTCAGAGGCTTTGCGTTTGTCAGCGGTGGTGTCGAGTGGTTCTGACAGGGCCATTATTTGAATCTCTTCTCGGTCTTGTTACGAATATAGATTGCAGTGGCGTTCATCAGCAGCAGAACCACCAGCAGCACAATGATGCCGGCGGCTGCCAGCTGGCTGAACTCGACCTGCGGCCTCGAGGCCCAGCCGTAGATCTGGATCGGCAACGCGGTAAACGAATCCATCGGGCCCTTCGGCAAAAAGGCCACATACGAGGCTGCGCCGATCAGGATCAGCGGTGCGGTTTCGCCGATCGCGCGTGACAAGGCCAGAATCACACCGGTCATGATGCCGGGAAACGCGGAAGGCAGCACATGCGACCAGGTCGTCTGCCAACGGGTGGCGCCCAGCGACAGGGCTGCATAGCGAATGCTCATGGGCACGGTCTTGATGGCTTCACGACTGGCAATGATGATCACCGGCATGATCAGCAAACTCATGGTGAGGGCGCCGGAGATCAGGCTGCGTTCAAGTCCGAAAAACCGCACAAAGATTGCCAGACCCAGGATGCCATAGACTATCGAAGGCACACCGGAAAGATTGGCGATATTCAATTCAATGATGGTGGCCAGCTTGCCGCGTTTGGAAAATTCCTCCAGATACAGCGCAGCGGATACCCCCACCGGGATCGAGATGAAGGCAATCATCACGATCAGCCACAAGGTGCCGGCCAGTGCTGACAGGATGCCGGCTTTGGCCGGGATGCGGGACGGGAAGCTGGTGAGGAAATTCCAGTTGAGCCAGCCGATTCCGTCGAATGCGATGCTCACCAGCAGTACGCCCAGCATGAATACGCTGGACCAGGTGATGAACGCGCACAACCACGCAAACATCCTCGCCTTGCGGTGGCGGTTGGCCAGATGCTTCCGGGATTTTTCAGTGAGGAATGCCATCAGTCATAGACCTCGCGGAAACGTCCCAGAATCCATTGGGAAATGACGTTGATCATCAGCGTGATGAAAAACAGCAAGGCTGCCACCGCGAACAAGGTCTGGTAGGCGATGCTGCCGGAAGGCGTATCGCCGAGGCTGATCTGCACGATGTAGGCAGTCATGGTCTCGATGCTGCCCAGCATGCTCAGGCTCAGATTGGGCGTTTGTCCGGCTGCCAGCGACACCGCCATGGTTTCGCCGATCGCACGCGAAATGGCCAGCAGGAAGGAGGCCATCACACCGGACAGGCCGGCCGGGACCACGATGCTGGTGGTGACTTCATAGGAAGTGGCGCCCACCGCATAGGCCGCCTGCCGCAAACTGACCGGAACCGCCCTGAGTGCATTGTCACTGAGCGTGGCAATGGTGGGAAGAATCATGATGCCGACCACAATGGCGGCGCTGAGGGCATTGAAGACCTGGATGTCGGCAATCACTTTGTGCAACATCGGAGTCACAAACGTCAGCGCGAAATAGCCGTAGACCACAGTGGGGATGCCCGCCAGCAGTTCCAGCGCCGGTTTAACCCAGGTGCGTACGCGGTCGTTGGCGTATTCACTCAGGTAGATGGCGCTGGCAAGTCCGAGCGGAATCGCAATCACTGCGGCGCCTACCGTGATCTGGATGGTGCCCCACACCAGTGGCAACACGCCGTAGGAACTGGGTTTGAGCAACGGCACCCAGCGGGTACCGAAGAAAAAATCGAGGGGACTGACTGCGCGGAAAAAATCGAACGATTCGACCAGCAGCACTACCACGATGGAAACGGTGGTAATCAGGGAGATGGCTGTGCAGATCCCCAGCCAGCCCTTGATGGCGATTTCTCCCCAGCGGGTAACCCCTTTGTGGATGCTGAAACTAAGGCCGGGAGTGTGGGTGAGTTCGTTCATGCCGGATTGATTTCCGATACTATCAGAACTTGGCAAATGACGACTTGCCGGTCTCATAGGACGCAGCCGGCAGTGCCACGTAACCGACATCCTTGGCAATGGAAGGTACTGTTTTCAGATAGAACTCCACAAACGCCCTCACTTCCGGACGTTGTGCGCTGGCTTTGTTGACATAGATGAACAGCGGACGTGACAACGGTGCATAGGTGCCATCGTTGATGGTGGCCGGGCTTGGTGCGATCGCACCTTTGCCCGCGTCAATCGGCACCAGTTTCAGTTTGCCCGCGCTGGCTTCGTAGTAGGCAAAACCAAAATAGCCCATGCCGCCTTCATCACCGGATACGCCCTGCACCAGAATGTTGTCATCTTCACTGCCGGTGTAATCGGGGCGCGAGGCACCGCTTTTGCCCACGACGGTTTCAGTGAAATAGTCAAAAGTGCCGGAATCGGTACCAGGGCCATAGAGATGCAGCGGCTTGTCGGGGAAGCCGGGGCGCACATCCTTCCAGTTGCTGATGGTGCTGCCGGGTTCCCAGATTTTCTTGAGTTCTTCGATGGTCAGTTTGTCTATAAAGGTCAGTGAAGGGTTCACCACTACCGAGAGCCCGTCGTAGGCAATCGCAATTTCCAGATATTCGATGTTGGCCGCTTTGCCTTTTTCGATTTCTTCCGGTTTGACCGGGCGGGACGCATCACTGATGTCGGTTTCGCCGGCCATGAATTTTTTGAAACCGCCGCCGGTGCCGGATGTGCCGACAGTAACGCGAACGCTGGGAACCACCTTGTTGAACTCTTCGGCTATGGCTTCGCTGATCGGGGCTACGGTGCTGGAACCGTCAACCCGCACGGTCCCGCTCAGGCTGGCCGAACCGGCAGGGGCGCCGGCAACAGGAGTTGAGTCTTTGGAGCAGGCCCCCAGCAGCAGGGTGGCCAGAATTGCAGTCGAAATCAGCGCAAACTTGTTCAGGGAGGGGGTCATGCAGGGCTCCGGCAATTGTTAAGAAAATGTTCGGGAATCCGGTGCTCAAGCATGGCGGCAAGGATGCCATCGTCTGCGTGGATGCCCGAAAGGGGGCATTCTGGGGAAGTTTTGTTAAGACAAAATAAAGAAAAATGGCGTATTGCCAGCGAGTGTCAAGATTTGGGGGGCTCGGTACCGGGTAATGCCGGCTCGGCCAGCGGTATCCGGAAGGTAAAAGTGGTGCCTTTGCCCAGTTGGCTGCTCACCCCGACACTGCCGTGGTGGCGTTCAGCGATGTTGCGCACGATGGACAGGCCCAGACCAGTGCCGCCCAAGCTTTGTGAGCGGGCTTTGTCGACCCGGTAGAAGCGTTCAAACACCCGCTCCTGGTATTGCGGACTGATGCCGATGCCATTGTCTTCCACTTCCAGTACCGCATCTGCCATTTCCCGCCGGACCCTGACCTTGATCTGGCCACCTTCGGGCGTGTATTTGATGGCATTGTCGATCAGGTTGTTGCACAGCTGGCTCAGGTTCTGGCGGTCGCCATAGACTTCCAGTGTCTCCGGAAACGGATCCAGCGTGAGGCTGTGGAATTTGTGCTCTACCGCACTGGCAGCCGCCTTCACTTCCCGCCGTACCAGATCGTTGAAATTGATGCGGGTGAAGCTGGCAGTGGCCTGGTCGGATTCCAGGCGCGAGATGGTCATCAGGTCGGTAACCAGGTTTGACAGGCGCAAGCTCTGCGCATGAATGCGTTCCATGTACTGCAGCAACGTGGATTTGTCGACATCCGGATCGCCCACCATGGTTTCAGCCAGGCCGCGTATTGCCGTGATCGGCGTTTTCAGCTCATGCGAGGCATTGGCAACAAAGTCGGTGCGGATGCGTTCAAGATGCTTCAGCTCGGTCACATCGTGCAGCACCAATACCGCGCCGATGGGTTCGCCCTGGTCATCGGACAGCGACGCTACATAGATATCAAACACCAGTTGTTCGGTGTTGCGGGGGTAGTCGACACGCACCTTGATGACCGTGCGGTTGCGGATGGCATCATCAATGGCCAGGATGATTTTCTGGTCGCGGATTTCCTGCCACACCGGCTTGCCGACCGAACTTTCCCTGACCAGCCCCAGCAACAGCGCGGCAGCATCGTTGATATGGATGATGTTCTGTTTTTCATCGACATCGACCACCCCTTCCACCATGCCGGCAAAAATGGTGGCGAGGCGGTTGCGGTCAGCAGTGAGCATGGACACGCGGCGGATGGAAGTGCGCGCCAGCAGATTGACCGCATCGGCCAGGCGTTTGAAGCCGGGAGTGTGCTGTTCAGGGACACGACGATCGAAGTCGCCTTGCGCAATGGCTTCGGTGGTCTGGGTGAGATGTTCCATCGCAATCAAGCGCCGCCACGACATGTAGCTGGCGGCAACCAGCGCAACCGGCAACACCCACAGACTGGCACCAAACAGGATGGCGGCAGCTGCGAAGACGACATGGCTGAGGGTCATGCGCCAGAAATAGGAAGACTTGAGCGGATTCACGCCTGCAGTATGTCTCGTTAAATGTCAGCCATTCTATAGCCGATGCCGCGGATTGTTTCTATCAACGGGGGTTCAACGTCGAGTTTTTTGCGGATGCCGCGCACATGCACATCGATGTTGCGGTCAACCACCACCACATCATCACCCAGCGCATGATTCAGCAACTGCTCGCGCGTGAACACGCGGCCGGGATGACTGGCCAGATACTGCAGGATGCGGAATTCAGTGGCGGTGAGCTTGATTTCACGCTCGCCGTAGGTGACACGGTATTTGACCGAATCAATCACCAGTTCGCCCAGCTTGATGCTTTCCTGGGCCGGCTGGGTTTCCATCAGCACGCCGCGGCGCAGCACGGCCTTGACGCGTGCCACCAGCTCTTTCGGGCTGAACGGCTTGCTGATGTAGTCGTCGGCGCCCACGCCCAGGCCCAGCACGATGTCACTCTCTTCGCCTTTGGCGGTGACCATGATGATGAGGGTATTGTGGGTTTCAGGATGTTTTTTGATGGCGGTGCAGATTTCGACGCCGTCAATGCCGGGCAGCATGAGGTCAAGCAGAACCAGGTCAGGCTTTTCGCGCTTGACCAGTGCCAGTCCCTGGTTGCCGTCGCCGGCGGCGAGGATTTCAAAACCTTCGCGACGCAGGTTGTAACTCAGCACTTCCAGGATGTCGGGTTCGTCTTCAATGATGACGATCTTGCGTTTGCTCACGCGGGAACCTCCGGTATTCATAGTCTCTTAATAAAGACTATCATTCATCCATAAAGAAACAGTAAAGGCTTAATGCAGATCAGGTGAAACCCGGGCGGCAGCAAGCCTGCCAAACGCCATATAGACCAGGGTTGCACATAGCCAGCACAGTCCCAGTGTCCACAAGTCATGCGACAGGAAATGGGCTCCCCGCAGCTGCTGGCCAATGCCGAATACCACTCCCAGCAATATTACTGCTGCCAGTGCCCATAGCCGCCAGCGCGGGTAAAGATCACGTGCAAAATAATAAAGACCCAGCCATGCATAGCCGGCGCTGGCATGCCCGGCCGGGAAGCAGGCGCCTGTCAGCAGGCCCTCCGGATGAGTGGCAAATTTCTTCAGGTAGGGAAACTGGCCGCCATAACGCAGCAAATCCCAGGGGCAATCCACATGGGTCAGATGTTTGAGTACATTGATCGCCAGCCCGGCGCCCACTGCCGAGGCCGCCAGATACCACAGGCCTTTGCGCCAGGGTTTGAGTTTCGGCACGAAGTGACTGGCTATCAGCAGCAGCAACAGGACGACTGACAGCACGGTGACCAGTTTGCGGCCGTCGTTGTGGATGAAGGTGCTGGTGATCCAGGCATCGCGCAGCATCCAGGCGTTGCCACCCCAGGCGTAGATATGATCAGCAACCGTGACATCGACAGCGCTCAGCTCCAGCCCGACTGCCAGCAGGCCGAACATCGCCAGCGGCAACAGCAAATGGGTGACGATGAAACGCGCAGACAGGCCTGGCTGCATCAGTTTGTTACCAGCTTCCGGGGGGAGAAATGCATCTCGATGGTCGAATGCACAATCTCTTCATGCACAGCCAGACGCTGGCGGATCTGCTCCGGTGTCAGCGTTGCATCATCGGTGAGCACTGTCAGTGCACAGGAATACACTTGTTTGCCGACGCGCCACACGTGCAGATCGGTGATGTGGGTGCTGCCGGTGGGAGTCTGTATCTGCACCACTTCGCAAATCTCTTCCACTACCGGGTGATCCATCTCGCGATCCAGCAACACTTTGCCGGTATCCACGATCAGGCCTTTGGCCCACATGGCTACCAGCACCGAGCCGGCAGCGCCAATCACCGGATCCAGCCACGCCCAGCCATAGATCCAGCCGCCCACCAGCGCCAGCATTGCCAGCACGGAAGTGGCGGCATCGCTGATTACATGGATGTAGGCGGATTTCAGGTTGAGGTCATGATGATGCGTGTGGCCGTGGTCGTGATGATGTCCATGACCCTCATCATGATGGTGGGCTTTGCCGAGGATGAATGCACAGACGATGTTGACGGCCAAACCCAGTGCCGCGATCACCAGTGCTTCCTTGTAATGGATTTGCTGGGGCGTGATAAGGCGCTCTATCGAACCGATCAGCATCATCGCCGCAACCCCCAGCAGGAAGATGGCGCTGGCGAAGCCGGTGAGTATCTCGATTTTCCAGGTGCCGAACGCAAACCGCGGATCCTTCGAATAGCGGCGCGCAGTTGAATACGCCACCGCCGACAAACCTATCGCCACCGCGTGCGAGCTCATGTGCCAGCCATCGGCCAACAGGGCCATCGAGTTGTAGTACCAGCCGGCGATGATCTCCACCACCATCATCGCCGCGGTGATCCACATCACCAGGCGGGTGCCGCGTTCGGCCGCCTGATTGCCCAGATCAAAAGTATGGTCGTGGCTCAGGGCCGCAAGTTGTTCGGATTCGTGGCTATGCATTGCAGTCTCGTCAAATTCCAAAATTGGCACCGGCCCCCAACAGCGTGGCGCCGCCCAGAAGTGCAAAGATAGCAGCTGCCAACGAATGCACCAGCTTCATCGGGATTCTGGCAGAGAGTTTATCGCCAATGAATACCGCCGGCACATCCGCAATCAGCATGCCGAGCGTGGTGCCGATCACCACCAGCAGCGGGGTGCCGTAATGCGCAGCCAGCGCAATGGTGGCGACCTGGGTCTTGTCGCCCATTTCGGCCAGGAAGAAGGTAATCAACGTGGCACCGAACACGCCGAGGCGGTGGGCTACCCGGGTTTCTTCCTCCTCGATCTTGTCGGGAATCAGTGTCCAGATTGCCATGCCGATAAAAGAAACACCCAGCACCCAGCGCAGCACTGCCGGGCTGATGGTGGTGGTGATCCACGCGCCCAGCAAACCTGCGAGGCCGTGATTGACAATGGTTGCCGCCAGAATGCCCAGGATGATGGGCAGTGGTTTTTTGAAACGCGCGGCGAGGATGAACGCGAGCAACTGGGTCTTGTCACCGATTTCGGCGAGGGCGACAACACCGGTTGAAACCAGTAATGCTTCCATATTCAGAACTCGGTGTGCAGCCGTATCCCGAAGACATTGATCGGTCCGCGGTCGGTGTTGTAGGCAGGGTTACTTATGCGCTGGTAGTCGGCGGTCAGGTGGATGTCATTTCCAAGGTCCAGATTGTAGTACGCTTCCACAATTGTTTCCGGGCCATAGTGAAGGGCGCCATCACCGAGGTACAGAGATAATCCTCCGGTTTCAATAAACCGGATCCGGTCATTTGATATGGTATTCCTTGCAAATGCTACTCCGACGTTGTCCTGCGTACGTCCAAGGGCAGATGCTTTAAGTGTAAAGCCAAGCGAAAGCGAACCATCAACCTCGGCGAACGACTCGGTTTCAGTTTTGCCGTCAGCTTTCATGACGCGAAGAAATGCGCCAAGATCATCATTGATAGACTGCTCCAGATTGATACCGGCTCCGTACTTGTTTTGCTCACGGTTTCTGACAAAGGGAAGCGTTGAGGGAGCGATGCGGACATGGGCGACACGATAGGCATATGCATCACTGAAACGGGCCAGCACTGCCCGGTTGTGCCATGCCAGTACGCTCACCTTGCCATCCTGCCCGAACAAGGTATGTGCGTGCTCTATCTCGACTTGGTCGCCGTAATGTTTGCCAAGCGCCAGGTCTGATGTCTCTCCGTTTGGTTCCTTGGCGCCGGACATGCGGCCAATGCGCCAAACCCAGTCGTCACGATACCACTCGAGTGCGAAGCCCCAGCCAAAGCCGCGGGCATCGGCAGCGTGGTCATAAGCGGCGTAAGTCCAGTTGCTCCAGTTCATGAATTGGGTGCGGGGATTGTTGGCATATTCGTTTTCGCCAAACACGTCGAGGGTGGAAAAATTGCCAACGGTCAGCACCACGCGGTTGTTGTCTACGACCCCTGCAAGCTGATTTACACCCGATTCCAGCTTTTCGCTGCCATTGCCCTGATTCCAGGTCTGGCGCAGGAACAGTCGTTGCCTGTAACCATAAATTGAATTTCCGCCGGCGCGTGCTTCTTCGCCGTTGGTAAATCCGCCCAGACCGACCATGTCACCGGTAAAGGGTACGCCCTGCACTACTTCGACATCGAGATACAGCTCACCTCCAGTCCATGGACGCATACCGGCCATGGCAGTTGCTGAAAAGGTATACATGGTCTCAGCTTCGTCATCCAGACTGTTGTCGCTGAAGTATGCGGCGTTGTAGCCGGGATGCCGCTGCCAACTATAGGTGCCCTGGAATTTGGCATTCCATTCTTCGAAGTCCGGTTGCGGCTCGGCGCGGGTTGAAGCGGAATGAGCGCAGCCCAGTGCAGCAGTGCCAAACAGGACGAGCGCAAAAGGGCGCCGAATGATTGATACATAATTCATGAATTCTCTATTATATCGATGCAGTTTCAGAAAAAAGGGAGAAACATGGGGAAGATACAAAATATCCCTGGTAATTAGAATTCAGGGCTGAATTTGTGTAATGATCACATGATTTGAATCGGAATAAATACTGTTTGAAACATAGCAATGAAAAAATGGAACCCCTTGATTCCTCTGCTGCAATTACACCTCCTGCCGTTTTGCGAGGTTCGGTCAGGCCGGATTTGATACGGCAGGAATGTCTTGCGGAAATCCTTTCTGCCACTGCACAGCAGCGGCCACAACATCCCGCGCTGATCTGGGGCAAGCGTACTGTCTGTTACGCGGAGCTGGATGCAACCAGTGCGAAGCTTGCGGGTGCACTGTTTCACCACGGAGTGGCACGCGGTGCCATCGTGGGATTGTTCATGCCGCGCGGTGCCGATTTGCTGATAGCGCAGGCTGGCATCACCAAAACCGGCGCTGCCTGGCTGCCCTTCGATGCAGAAGTCCCGCTGGACAGAATCAAAACCTGTCTGCAATCCGCGCATGCCATCGGCCTGGTCACCTGTCGTGAATGGCTGCCCCGGCTGGCAGGGCTGGATGTGCCGGTGTGGGCAGCAGAGGATTTGCTGGCTGATCAAAATGCAGAGCCCGTTTGCATCGCCGCGCAGCCGGAGGATCCGGCTTATGTGATCTACACCTCCGGTTCGACCGGCCAACCCAAGGGCATCGTCGTCAGCCAGCGCAGCATCTGTCATCTGCTGCGCAGTGAAAATGAAGTGCTGGGTATACGCGAAACCGATCTGGTTTATCAGGGCTTTTCGGTGGCGTTCGACATGTCGTTCGAAGAGATCTGGATTTCGTATCTGGTCGGGGCAACGCTGTGGCTGGCACCGGCGACGCTGGTGAGCGACCCTGATTTGCTGGCAACAACGCTGGCGCGTGAACATATCACCGTGTTGCATGCAGTCCCGACGCTGGTGAGCCTGATGGACGATCCGCTGGCAGGTGTGCGGTTGATCAATCTCGGTGGTGAAACCTGTCCTGATACTTTGGCACAACGGCTGCTGCGACCGGACAGGAAAGTTTTCAACACCTATGGCCCAACCGAAACCGCAGTGACGGCAACGTTTGCAGAATTGAAGCCTGGTGAGCCAGTGACCATCGGCAAACCGTTGCCGAACTATGGGTTGCTGGTTGTCAACGAACAGCGCCAGCCGCTGCCGGCCGGTGAAACCGGCGAACTCGGTATTTTCGGGCCCGGGCTCGCCCTCGGTTATCTTGGCCGGCCGGATCTGACGGCAGACAAGTTCATTGCCAATCCTCTCGCTGCCAATTCCGGCGAGCAACTGGTTTATCTGACTGGCGATCTCGCACGGTTTGGCACCGATGGTGCGGTGCGTTGTCTCGGGCGTGTGGACAACCAGATAAAAATCCGTGGTTTCCGCGTGGAACTCGATGAAATTACCGCAGCGCTTGCGGCACAAGCCGGTGTCGGAGCCGCCGCGGTCGTGGTGCAAACCCTGGCCGGCATGGACCAGATTGTTGCCTTCATCGTCCCTGCCTCCGGTCAACCGGTTGACCTGTCACTGATACGACAGGCGTTGAGCAAGCGATTGCCGCATTACATGGTTCCGGCACACCTTGAATTAATGACTGAACTGCCACGGCTCAGTTCCGGGAAGATCGATGTGAAAGCATTGCGGAGCCAGCCGCTCCAGCTGCCAGCTCAAGGCAGCGAACAATCGGCTGCACCACGCAATGAGGAAGAGCGAGTGCTCTACGCTGCGCTCACCCGTTTGTTCCCGGCCGGCATATGGCAGCCGGAGTGGGATTTTTTCGATGACCTCGGCGGACACTCGTTGCTCGCCGCCAGGCTGGTCTCGCTTTTGCGCACAGATGCACGTTATGCATCCTTGAGCGTGCAAGACGTCTACCGTGAGCGCCGCCTGGTCGACATAGCCCGCGTGATGGAACGGGAAAGTCACCGGAAAAAATCCGCAGCCCGGCCGCGTGCAGCAACACCGCTGCATCGCCGGTTTCTGTGCGGGCTGGCACAGGCAGTGGCCATTCCGTTTCTGGTTTTGCTGCACATTGCCGACTGGCTGACGCCGTTTTTTGTCTATCACTATTACACCGGCGATCCCGGCGACAGCATCACGCTGGCCGTGTTGTATTCGCTTGCGACCTTTATCCTGATCCAGCTCGGGACCTTTGGTGTGGCTATTGCCGGCAAATGGCTGGTGGCGGGACGATTGCAAGCCGGCCGCTATCCGCTCTGGGGCTTCACCTACTTCCGCTGGTGGCTTGCCAACAAATGTTGCGAGCTGCCTCATCTCTATTTGCTGGCCGGCACCCCCTGGATGTCGATGTATTTGCGCATGCTCGGCGCCCGCATCGGACAGGATGTGATGATTGAAGCTATCACACTGGGGGCCCCGGAATTGTTGACGGTCGAGGACGGCGTCAGCATCGGCACTTTTGTGAATATCGAAAATGCACGCATTGAAAACGGCGAGCTCATAATTGGCCCGGTGTTGTTGCAAAGCGATGCAGTGGTGGATTCGTATGCAGTCCTGGAAAACGACACCCGCCTGGGCAAGCGGTCACGGCTGAATGGATTGTCCGCTTTGGCAGCGGGACGGCACATACCGGATGATGAAACCTGGGAAGGTGCTCCGGCCCGCGCCATCAACCAACCCGCGGATTTGCTGCCGCCGCGGCCCCAGCCCGGCCTGGTCTGGCGCTGGCTGCAGACAGCCCTGTTTGCGGTTACTGCCATCGCAGTGGCAGTCCTGTTTTTTCTGCCGGCCTTTCCGGCCTTCATCTTGATTGACTGGGTGGATGCGCATACTACGGATATTTTTGATTCAAATTTGAGTCTGCCGGTTTCCTTCCTGCTGTTCATACTGCTCTCCATCCCGGCCAGCGCCATTTTCATCGCGGCCACAGTGCTGATTACTGCCGGGCTGCGCCGGCTGTTGCCACGACAGCAAGCCGGACTTTCATCGGTTTACAGCTATGCCTTCTGGCGCAAGAAATTCATGAGTTTGATTCTCGATCACAGCTTGCAGGTGTTGCATGGCATTTATGCCTCGCTGTATGCGCCGCTGTGGATGCGGCTGCTGGGTGTCAAGGTTGGCAGCAACGCAGAAATTTCCACTGCCGAAGGCATGACGCCGGAATTGCTGGAACTGGGTGACGACAGTTTTATTGCAGATGGCGCCTTGCTGGGCGACGAGGAACAACGTGGCGGCTGGATGATCCTGAAGCCGACCAGAATCGGCAATCGCACCTTTGTCGGCAACAGTGCGTATGTGCTAAACGGCGCCGTGGTTCCGGACGATGTCCTGATCGGCGTGCAAACGCGGACGCCCGACAACGCACAACTGAAATCCGGCCAGACCTGGATCGGTTCACCTGCGATATTGTTGCCGGCACGGGAATGCCTGACCGGATTCCCCGCATCGCACACATTCCGGCCATCATGGCGAAGACGGCTGGCGCGCGGCATCATCGAAGGGCTGCGCATCGTATTGCCATTGGCTGTAGCCATTGCCATCGGCTATTTGATTGTGGCGCTGGTATTGCCGATTGCCAGTGTCTATGGCTGGGGCTTGCAGACAGCTGTCGCCCTCTCTCTGGCTGGCTGTCTGTATGGACTTGCCTCTTTCTTGTTTGTGGTTGCGCTCAAATGGATCCTGATCGGCCGTTATCGCCCCTGTGCATGCGCAATGTGGACACCGTTTGTCTGGCTCAGCGAAGCTGTCACCAACCTGTATGAATCGCTGGCGGTGCCCAATTTTCTGGAGTACTTGCGCGGCACGCCGATGTTGCCATGGGCCTTGCGTTTGCTGGGTGCAAAAATCGGCAAAGGCGTGTATCTGAACACCACCGATTTGACCGAGTTTGATTGTGTACATATCGGCGACGAGGCCGAGCTGAATCTGGCGTCAGGGCCGCAGACTCATCTGTTTGAAGATCGCGTAATGAAGATCGGGCTGGTGGAATTGGGTGCGCGAACCACCATCGGGGCACGCTGCATCATTCTCTACGACACACACGTCGGTGACGGTGTGCAACTGGGGCCGCTAACGCTGGTTGCCAAAGGCGAGCGCCTTCCCGCCGCAACCCGCTGGGAAGGTTCGCCCGCCGCTCCTGCAGATGCAACCTGAGTGCAGAACCTGCCTCGTTGTAGATCGGGCCGGTAGTAATAGGGGGTATCGGATCAGAAAATCCTGATCATCGAGAACTGCGTACCGACAGGCCAGGGGCAGAGCGTGCCTGGATCAGGAGTACAAGACACCATCGTCAACGTCGCCTTGTTGGTGCTGGAAAACACAATCTGTATCGAGATTTTGCCGCCACTTTCAGTCGATACCAGCAAGTCAGCCGTGACTGTGTTGTCGTTGATAACGCCCCGATACGCATCCCAGCCACCACCGTTCAGTGAATCATCGAGATTCGCAACAATCATGACATTTGACTGCTGGTGAATGCTGAAATAATCAGTATTGGCAGGCACATCCAGGGCCCAGATCCCGTCATATTGACCGGCAGCTGTGGCCAGGCTCGAACACAGGAAAAGTGCTGCTGTTGTGAGTATTTTTCGCATGGCGACTCCGCAATAATCCAATAAAATTACAGTAATGCCGGCAGGTGCGGCGGAGTTGATAAAGCACCGCAGGGCTCTGGATTCATATTTCCCTGCCAACTCCCGGGCGATGAAATACTACCGCAATGGAAGATCAAATTGACAGTGCCAATGAATCATAGTATCGGTAGGCTGGTAGTGACAAAACCGACTGTTAGAGTGATGCGAAAGTTCCTTGATATGCAATGCAGCTTTGGGTGGTCCATACGCCTGACCAGTGCTGTGCTACTGGCATTGATGCAACTGCCGGTGCAAGCCGCAACGCCAACGCAAGCGGCCACACCCGACTGGAGTGGTGTGTGGGCGATGCAAGGCGGCACCGTCTTCGATCTTGCCACCCAAACCGGCAAGGGTGGCACCACCACCCCCGGCGTGCGCGAACATCCGCCTTACAATAAAGAATATGAAGCGAAGTACCAGGCCAATCTGGCGCTGCGCGACCAGGGCATCCTGCCTGATCCCAATTCACTGTGCGGCATCCCCACCGGTTTTCCGCGCATTCTCAATTTGCCTGACGTGTACGAATTTGCAGTGACACCGCAACAAGTGTGGATCATCGCCGAGAATGGCCCCAACGTGATGCGCATTTATACCGATGGCCGCCAACATCCGGCGCCGGCAGATCGCTGGCCCACGCATACCGGTGATTCCGTCGGCCACTGGGAAGGAGACACGCTGGTGTTTGACACCGTAAGCCTGCACAGCTCTGAAAATGGCAGAACCATGGTGGATCGCACCGGCTTGATGCTGAGTGATGCTGCGCATGTGGTTTCGCGCATGCACATCAACAAGGCCGGGCTGATGGAAGTGCAGATGACGTTGGAAGATGCCAAAGCGCTGACGGCGCCGTGGGTCGTTACCAAACAGTTCAAGCAGCAGGAAAAAGGCGCGCGGGTTTATGATTACGCCTGCAACGAAAACAACCGCAATCCGGTGGATCCCAAAACCGGCTGGACCTACACCATCGGCCCGGATGGCCGCATCATCGATCAGCCGGCTGCGAAAAAATAAGCGTCACCCTTATCACGAGAACACGGTCATGAAACATTTCTGCTCCACCTTGCTAACTGCATGTGCTCTGCTGCTGACGACCACTGTGGTGCTGGCGCATCATTCCGACGCCATGTTCGATCATGAACAGGTGCGCGAGCTGAGCGGCACCGTGAAAGAATTCCAGTTCACCAATCCGCACGCCTGGATACAGTTGAGCGTGACCGATGCCAAGGGCAAGGTGGTGGAGTGGAGTCTGGAGTGGGGCAGCCCGAACCAGCTGGGGCGTCAGGGCATTCGCCCTTCGACTTTCGCGCCTGGCACTGCTCTTACCATCAGGGCCAATCCGATGAAGGATGGCACGCCGGGCGGGGCTTTTATCGGCGCACGCTTTTCTGATGGCAAAACGATTGGCCGTTGGGATTGAGCAACGACCAAGCCTGCAGGCAACTCCAACGCCCACGGATCACTCGAACAGGTTGGCGCTCTGCACCCGGCTGAGCCACTCGACAAGTCGCTCCATGTTGGCATCATCAGGCAATGTGGCGCCACGCTGACGCATCTCCAGAACCACTGTGCGCCAACGATCGATGGGATGGCGTGACTCATAGACGCGATCAAGTTCGTGGCATTTGGTACATACCGCATCAAGCTCTTTCCGGCCTTCTACATCCGTCCAGTAGGTATCAATTTCAGGTGGAATGTATTTGCGTGGAAACGGCGCACTTTTTGTCCCGAAGTTTTTTTCAAGATAGTCCAGCAACAGATTCTTGTCGGCGACTGAAAGTGTATTGACCTTCATGCCCTTGTGCTTGTCAGTCAGCAGCGCATCCCAGTTCTCGCGCGAGAATGCAAAGTAGGCATAGTCGTCTATGCCATGGCAAGACACGCAATTTTTCAGGAGCACATTACGTAACGGACCGCCTGGCAAAGGCACAGATGGCCGTGCTGGCTTGCCGAGCTGCGCCTGTGCAGGCAGGGCGACCAGCACGAACAGGCAAAAGAGGACTGACCGGATCAAGACACGCTCCTCAGGCAATGTTCAACGGCTTGGTGCCGCCGTTGAAAGTCGGCACATTGATTCCGTACAAATTGAGAATGCTGAGCAGCATGTTGGAGGTACGCTCCGTATTGTCGTGATAGGAGATGTGACGGTTGCCGCGGAAGGTGCCGTCAATCCCGCCCGCCAGAATAACAGGCACTTTTTCATGGGCATGGCGATGTGAATTGCCCATGTTGCTGCCTTTGTAGATCAGCACATTGTCCAGTGCAGTACCTTCCACATCATGGATCTTGCTGAGCTTGTCCATGAAATAGGCCAGGTTGGCCACATGGTAGCGGTTTACCTTGGCATAGTTGGCGATGTTCGCTGGTGTGTCGCCATGGTGCGAGGTGGCGTGCCAGCCTCCTGTGTAACCGGACTCCGGATGGGTGATGGACGACAGGTCGCGCCCCAACATGAAGGTGGCTGAACGGGTAATGTCGCCTTCGAAGGCCAGGGCGATCAAGTCATACATCAGTTTGAAGTGCACATCCTTGCTCTGCGGAATGCCAAAAGGAAAATCTTCGTTGGGTTCTGCCAGCGAGTTGTTCATCGCGATCTGGATACGGCGTTCGATTTCCCGGATATTTTCCAGATAGAGATTGAGTTTGTTCTGGTCTCCTGCCCCAAGCTGACGTTTGAAGGACGGCAGCTTGTCTGCCACTGAGTCGAGGATGCTGGCATTGAGCTGACGACCACGCTGTCTCTCCTCGGCGCTGGCACCATCACCCAACAAGCGCTCGAAGGCCACGCGGGGGTTGATCTCGGTGGGCAGTGGCTGCGTCGGGGAAGTCCAGGACATGGAATTGGTATAGGCGCAGCTGAAACCCCAGTTGCAATTGCCGTAATTGCCGGCATCCTCGACCCCCAGCTGGATGGAGCCGAGAATGGTGTCCTTGCCGTAGTGCCTTGCAATAACCTGGTCAATGGTTTCGCCCAGATAAGGACTGACTGCGTTGCGACGCGGACGCGCGCCGGACAGGAAAACCGCTCCACGCGCATGATTGCCGCCGGGTTCATCCTTGGTAGAAAACGCTTCCGGCACATCAAGGCCGCTGATCAGCACCACGTTGTTGCGAAACTTTTCCAGCGGTTTGGTGATATAGGAAAACTCGAAATCGGCGCCTGTCTGCAACGGTGACCAGTAGCCGGGTGCAGCACCATGCGGATGCCACACACCAACAAAACGTTTGGGTCGCAAGACTGCTGCAGCCTTGGCAAGCGGGGTAAACGCAGGAATCATTGCATCCAGCAGCGGCAGTGCCAGCGCGATTCCGGCGCCGCGCAGAAACTGGCGACGGGCGAGGGATTTCTTCGTGATGAATATCATGATCCTTGTCCTCTTGTTGGTCTTATTGGTTGGTTGGCGCAGCCAGTGCCACAGTGGTCTGGGTCTGTGGCACTT
Organism: uncultured Gammaproteobacteria bacterium; assembly: GCA_903837345.1. Lineage (GTDB taxonomy): Bacteria > Pseudomonadota > Gammaproteobacteria > Pseudomonadales > Pseudohongiellaceae > CAILUG01. Next base: position 67,289 of record CAILUG010000041.1, read on the forward strand.
CCTTTACCCGCATCAGGAAAGCAGGACTCTGGACTATGCCAAGCACGAGTTTTGAGAACCGGTATTTGTCAGCTGCCGTTTCATTGACAATCTTGCGCACCACCGGCATGTCAGAATATTCGACGCCCCTGCCAATGGCATAACTGAGCAATTTCTCCGTCATGAAACGTGCAAACTGTGGTGAATATTTCATGAGCGCATCACGCAGCTCCGTCACACCATTGATCTGACTGCCATCCCAGAGTTCTACCCTGGTATCGATTGGCACGGCCAGGCCATCGCCTTTGCGAGGGTGTCCCTCCGATGTGCGCCAGCTGCCGTCAGCATCGAAATTCTGCAGTGCAAACCCGATAGGGTCCATGATGCGATGGCAAGTGGCGCAGTTGGGGTTGGCGCGATGCCGTGTCATCTGGTCACGCAAGGTCTTGATCACAACCTCGCCACCGGTAGTCAACTCCAGTGCCGGCACATTCGGGGGCGGTTCCGGTGGCACTGTGCCCAGAATATTCTCGAGCACCCATACCCCGCGCTTGACCGGGGAGGTGCGGAAATTTTCAGTGAAAGTTATGGCAAGGAAGCTGCCCTTGCCGAGCAGACCCCGGCGGGCGTCGAACTCGGGTGTCAACTGCACGCGACGGAATTGCGAGCCATAAACGTTGGGGATGCCGTAATGCCTGGCCAGCCTTTCGTTGAGAAAGGTGTAGTTCGCATCCAGCAGATCCAGAATGCTGCGGTCTTCCCGGATGATGCTTTCGAAAAACAGCTCGGACTCACGCTTGAAGCTGCTGCGCAGTTCGTCATCCCAATTCGGAAAGTAGATACCGTCAGGTGAAGTCGTCGGCAGGTTGCGCAGGTAGAGGAACTGCTGGCCGAAGTTGCTGACCAATGAAGCGGATTTGGCATCATTGAGCATGCGCATGACCTGTGTCTTCAAATTGGCCGGTTCATGCAGCTTGCCGCTGGCAGCCACTGTCAGCAGCTCTTCGTCCGGAATGCTGCTCCACAGAAAAAAGGAAAGTCGCGAGGCCAGCTCCAGATCAGAGATGCGGTAGGGCTTGCCGGCAGCAACATCATCCGGTTCACGCTCGACCCTGACCAGAAATTCCGGATCAGCCAGCAGCCTGTGCAGCGCCAGTTCAATGCCATCTTCGAACACGCCGCCTTTGCTGCCCTCACGAAAGAACCCCATCAGGACCTGCATGTCTTTGTCGTTGACCTGACGCCGGAAGGCTTTTTTGGCCAGCGGAGCCAGGATGGTACGTGCACAGGATTCAAATTTGTCGGTGGTGTCTGGATGGCACGTAAATACCAGCTGCATGCTTTTCGAATCAGTGGGGCGGGTAGCACTGAACGGGCCCAGTATTTTCAGCAGCCCCACCACCGGCGGGTACTGGATCTGCTCCATCGGTTCATTTTCAATCGATTTGCGGGCGTACTGTTTTACCATGTCGAGCGAGGGGCGATAGTTGGTGGCAACAAAAGTCGCTCCGACCAGATGGGTACCCGCCTTTACCGGCAAGGTCACTTCCAGCGCGCCATCGCGATCGCCACCCATGCCGGTGTTGATGCCGACACCGGCATACTTGAATAAATGCATGCGCTCGCCATCAATGCTCAATTCAAGCGCTTCCCCCGGAATGAAACTGCCAACGCCAAAGTTCTGGATGTGAAACGTGTACTTGCCATCCGCGAGAAAATTGTGTCGGATGGCCATGCCACCACGCGTTCCGAACGGCATGCCGTCGAGCTGGTAGTTCTGCGAGGCATCCCCGGGTGCGATGTAGGAAACCTCAACAGGAGTATTCCAATAGCCGGCTGCCATGCGTGAGATGCGCGCCGCCGCCGTTGCATACGCTTCGAGCAGCGTAGGCGAAATAGTCAGTGATCCGGCAATATTGTCGAAACCGCGGGCGGAAGTATCTGCCGGCAACAACGTGCTGACATCCATTTCGAGGCCCAGCAGATCACGCACGACATTCGCGTATTCGGCGCGGTTGAGTCTGTGCAGCATGGTGGCACCGGGATTGGCAGGCGCAGCCTGATCAATCTGGTTTTCAAGCCATTGGGTCAGCTCTGAGTATTCAGCCCTGGAAGGGCGCGGCTTGCCCGGGGGAGGCATGACACCGGCACGCAGTCGTCGAATTGCCCGCTCCCAATCCTGGGCATGTGCAGGAACCGGCTCTCCGACAATGCTCTCCAGGTCGAGACTGCCGGAGTAATCGTCACGATTGTGGCATTCACCGCAATATTTGCCGACCAGAGCGGTTTTGTTTTCAGGCGGCTGTGCAAAGGCGCTGCCGGAAAAAAGGAAATAAAAAGGTAGTACACACAAAGTGACGGGAACTATTCTTTTGGCAAACATTATGAACAGCCCCCGGAAGTTTTGGCGCGCTTTTCACTGGCTCAATCGATGATCTTCACTTATCAATGGGAAAAACAAATGCTCCAATGAATCCTTGGTAAACTATGATTTCGGAAATAGGTTGTCAACACGGGAATTCACACGTGTGACCAGGGAAAAAGACCGATTGGTTCGGCACTTGCGGCAGATTGTCTGTTATATACTTCTGACGCTCCGGTTTGCAAAGCCACCAACAATCCATTCTCTGCCCTGCAGGAGATAACAATGAAAGCTGTCGCATCCCCTGTTGGGTCCCTGCTGCTTGCCATTGTCATCAGCCATGCGTCCGGCACCTTCGCCAGTGAAATCGCCGATGCCGCCAGGAACGGACAACTTGCTGAAGTGCGTGCGCTCATTGCTGCGAAAGCCAATGTCAATGAACCGGAAGTTGATGGTGCTACTGCATTGCTCTGGGCGGCCGAGCACGACGATTTGATCATGGTGGAAACCTTGCTTGCTGCCGGTGCCGGGGCTGACGCCAAAAACCGGGTGGGCGCGACACCGATGCTGGCCGCCGCCACCAACGGCAATGCAGAAATTCTGGCTGCGTTGCTCACTCATGGCGCCAATCCCAACGGCAAGGTCAGTGCAACAGGTGATACACCGCTGATGATCGCAGCCAAGACCGGCATCGTTGCTGCTGTCAAAGTACTGCTGGATCACGGCGCAGAGGTAAACGCCAGTGAAGACTGGGGTAAAACCACGCCATTGATGTGGGCAGTCACCGAAAACCATGTTGAGGTTGCCAAACTGCTGATCGAAAAAGGGGCCGACATCGAAGCCCGTTCGGTGTTTGTGCCCCCGGGTACCGGGCGCGGGTTCGAGGGAACCCTGCCGCGGCAGCGCAGACCGGAAGAAGTCGGCCCGGTCACCTTTGCCAGTGGTGAGATGACGGCGCTGCTCCTGGCCGCACGTGATGGCCAGCTGCGATCGGTGCAGATGCTGGTGGAAGCAGGAGCCAACATCAATGCCATTGCGGCAGACGGCAAGAACGGTCTTGGACTGGCGCTTTTCAACGGCAATTATGCGGTGGCTGATTACCTGATCGACCACGGCACCGATGTCAATCAGGCCGATGCCCAGCATTTTTCCCCGCTGTTCTGGGCAGTCGACCGGCGCAATATGGAAACAGCCCCCAACTTTCCGTGGATTGTGACCGAGGACCCGCTGCCACTGATCAGGAAACTGCTGGAAAAAGGGGCCGATCCCAACTACCTCGTCAATAACACTCCCCGTGCACGCATGCGCGGCGGATCACCACGCATCGTTTTTGCCACTGCACTCATGCGCGCTGCTTTTTCAGCGGATATTGAACTCGTCCAACTCCTGCTCGATCACGGTGCCGATCCCAACATCAAATCGCGCGACAACGAAACCACGCTGGCCGCAGCAGCCGGACTTGGCTGGGTGGGTGGTTTCCACAAGGATCGCTCGATCACCGACCGCCTGAAAATCATCAAGATCATGGTCGCCAAGGGTGAAGATGTTAACTGGCAGGACAATTATGGCATCTCTCCACTGATGGCTGCGGCCAATCTGGGCGACTTGCCGATCATCCAGTACCTGATTGATCAGGGCGCAGATCTTGGCGCCTATGATCTTGGCAAGAAAAATGACGGACAGTTCGGCGCCAGCATCGAACCCCTTATGCCTGTCGACTATGCAATCGGTGTCGGCACCTTCCGCCCCAACAACGCCATCGTCTTGAACGAACCGGCTGTGGAGTTAATGAGTGCTGCCATGAAAAAACGCGGCATTGCCCACACCACCTCGGAATGTACGCTGCGCGGTTTCACTTGCGCAGCCGTAAATATGGATCCTCGTGCTGCCACACCCAAAGTCATCCTGGAAGCCAGGCTTCGCCAAATCGGCCATCAGGTCGATGATGTGGCCAACTTTTCGGGGCTGGAAGTGAAGGATGAAAAAAAGCCGGTGAAATCCCCCGGCAAATGAAGCATCGGGGGTGTGAATCACCCCGGCCCGCTTGAGCCCGACAGCATTTGTTTGCCGGTAGTATCCAGCTTGATGGTCTTTGCATTCGCCAAATTGCTGCCATCGCGGGCCAGACTGCCTTCCACCGTGATCACGTCATCGGTCTTGAGTGAGTCGCGTTTCCAGCCCAGCCGCAGCAGCGTATTGGGAGCGCCCAGTTCCAGTGCCCAATTCACGATGGCGCCGGTCTTTTCATCGGCAACGTCGATGTAGATAAAGATGTGCGGATTGGTCCACTCAACCTTGGTGACTTTTCCTTTCAGGGTAACGGGTTTGGAGACATCATACTGGGCCGGGAACGAGTGATGCGCCTGCGCCGGCACCGCTGCAATGAACAGGGTTGCGATCAGTGCAAGTGCAGACAATGCAGAAAGTCTGATGGTTTGTTTCATGTGCTGTCCTCAGGTTGCAGGAATGGGTCAGGATCATGCGGCCCCATGCGGCGGGCGTAATCAATTTTTCAGCTTCATGCGCTCGACGAATTGTTCATTCTCCAGACAGATTTCGTCGATCAACTCGGCATCGACCACAAGGCGCTGCCGCAGCTTCACGGTAAACGGTTTGGTATAAGCACCCGGATCATCGACGGTAACTTCTATATCCAGGTGCCCGTAATCCGGGCGCGAGATTGCTTCCCGCACTTTGCCTTTCTCGGTCAGCTCGCTGCCATCCCAATCAATCCAGGTGTCGTTGCGCACACCGATGGTATCCACCACCAGCGTATCGCCAACCCAATGCGCGGATGAGTAGCCCTGCCACGACGGCGAAGGATCGTCCGGCAGTGCGCGGGCGTCGGTGAATACCTGGCGGTAGCCCGCGTTCATTTCATTGAGCACCACCAGCAGATCCGGGGTATGGATGAATTTGAGCATGTGCGGCAGCCCGTAGGCGCGCAGAAAGTTGTCGGGCAAACAGCGAATGTGCGGATCGTCGATGGCCAGATTGTCTTTGCGCTGCTTGACGAGCTTGGCCAGCCACGGCTGATACGGCAGCCCGCCGGGAAGATCAACTCCCAGGCTCTGCATCTGGCGTGAAGTGGGCAGCGTGTCGGCACTGCTGGGCGAATCGCCGCCCACGGGCGTGCGATCAGAGATCCAGATGCCGGAAAGGTCAGGCTTGCCAGCGGCCAGGCGCGGCGCAGGCGCTTTCATGTTGACCTTGCCCGCGACTCTTGGCACACCTTTGGTGGGGTTGTGCAGCCACTGGGCCGACAACTGGGTTGATGCCAGCAGTGAAATCAAAAAAACGATGGGCACTGACCGGGCAAATACCAGACCAGGCTTGTTAGTTCGCATATTGGTTGTCCGCGTTTTTATAATTTTGTCGGCCATCTTCCAACAACAGTTTGATACTACTCCACACATCAAGCGAAGTCAGCGCAGTGGCAACATTTGTCTTGCCTTGGGAGAAGCGCCTTCGCTAGGCTAGCGCAAAACACAAGAACAGAACCTGGAGGGGAACATGTCCATGCCATCCTTGCGGCGCCGCCAAATGCTGCTCGCCATTTCCCAACTCGCACTTGTGGCCGCGCTGACGGCTTGCGGGAAGTCTGAACAGGCGGGCGCACCGGCCGTCACCGGTGACAGCGATCTCGAACTGCTGGCTTCGGTGAGCTACGACCTGTTTCCCTACCCCGGCCTGAAGGCCGACTTGTACGTGCAAGTCGGCGAGCACTTGCTCAAAGCCGGCAATCCTGTGATTACCGCAGGGTTGCAACAGCTGCGCAGCGCGGTCGGCAATATGCCGTGGAAACAGGTCGATGAAATGCATCGCATTGCCGTACTTACCCAATTGCAAACGTCTCCCTTCTTTGCCGCACTGCGCGCCTGCGCGCTGGAAGTGCTGTACCGCACGCCGGAAATGTTTGACCTGGTCGGTTACGGCGGCTCGGCGATAGAAAAGGGTGGCTATATCAACCGCGGCTTTGCCGACATCGACTGGTTGCCAGCATCAACAAAATAAAAACAAACAGCTCAGGGGAACAGCATGCCAGCGTCATTTGATCTCAACGACGACTCCGTAGTTGTCGTCATCGGTTCCGGTGCCGGCGGCGGCACCGTCTGTCAGCAGCTCACTGCGCGTGGCGTCAAGGTGGTGTGTCTCGAAGCCGGGCCGCGGCTCAAGTTGAGCGACATCGTCAACAACGAACCGGAAATGTTCGGCAAGCTGAGCTGGCTCGATCGCCGCGTCGGCCAGGGTTATGCGCCCGACGGCATGCCGGTGTGGTCAGTGAAAGGCGTCGGTGGCACCACCACGCATTGGACAGCGTGCTGCCCGCGTTTCCACGAGTTCGAATTCAAATCGCTGTCTACCTACGGCCAGCTGCCTGACTGCAACCTCGCCGACTGGCCGGTCTCACTGAAAGACATGGAGCCCTGGTACGACAAAGCCGAAGACATGCTTGGTGTCACCGGCACCCACGGCATCGAACGGCTGCCACCCAGCGCCAACTTCAAGGTGATGGAAGCGGCTGCCCGCAAAGTGGGCTACAAAGACATCGACACCTACAACATGGCGATCAACTCTTCGCCGCGCAACGGCCGCCCCGCCTGCCTGCAGCTGGGCTTTTGCAACAGTGGCTGCGCGATCAATGCCAAGTGGACCACGCTGTTCAATCACATCGCGCAAGCCGAGGCCACAGACCATTTTGATTTGCGCCCGCAATCCATGGTTACCCGCATCGTCACTGATGCCAAGGGCCGCGCCAGTGCTGTGCGCTATGTCGGTCCCGATGGCGTGGAGCACGAGCAGAAGGCACGTGTCGTTTGCGTGGCCGCCAATGTGGTGGAGACCACGCGGCTGCTGTTGAATTCCGCCAATGAACGCTTCCCGCACGGGCTGGCCAACAGCAGTGACCAGGTCGGCCGCAACTACATGCGGCACGTGATGGCCATGGTGTTCGGGCTGATGCCCGGCGTCGTCAATATGTACAAGGGCACCACTTGCGCCGGCGTGATCCGCGACGAAGTCAAACACGACACTTCACGCGGCTTCAGCGGCGGCTTCCAGTGGCACCTGTTGGCACTCGGCCCCGAATACATCGCCACCAACCTGGCGCCAGGCTGGGGCAAGGAACATGCGGAGCTGATGCAGAACTACAACAAACTCAGTGGCGTCATCATCACCGGCGAAGACCCGCCGCAGGCCGACAACCGCATCACGCTGCATGCCACCGAGAAGGACCAGTTGGGCTTGCCGGTGCCGGTTGTCACCTATAACAAGCATCCCAATACCAACGCCATGCTGGACTACGCCTATCGGCGCAGCAAAGAGATGTATGAAGCACTGGGCGCCACCAGGACCTTCACCCAGGAAGGCTTCGGTGCCACACACAACATGGGCGTGTGCCGCATGGGCAAGGATGCGAAGACCAGTGTCACCAACAGCTATGGGCAAACCCATGACATCCCGAACCTGTTCGTGTCTGACGGCAGCTTGTTCACCACAGCGAGCTGCGCCAACCCGACGCTGACGATTGTCTCGCTGATGTTGCGGCAGTCGGATTATCTGGTGAAGGAGTTGCAGCGGGGTGCGCTGTAGGTAATTTTTGGCAAGCTGCCAGGTGAAAGATGTCTTCTTCTGTTGATCTGTTGCGTCGTCGTATTGTGCTTGCAGGTGCCTCATTTGCCGGTTTGGCAGGCCTGGCGGCGGCATTGCCGCAGGCGCAGCAACCCCTGAGCTTTGATAAATCCGATGTGCCTGATCTCCCTGAGTTCCGCAGACTAATATCAGCCAACCGGATCCTGGCGTTTGAGAGTGTGGTAGATGCGTTTGGTCATGTCAGTGTGCGCGACCCCCGCAACCCTGCCAACTTTGTCATGTCACGCTCACGCAGCCCGGCCCTGGTAGAACCTGCGGATTTGATGGTGTTCGATCTGAAGGGCAACCCGCTTGCTCTCCGGGGCCGCACGGTTTACGGCGAGAGAATGATTCACGCAGCCATCTATGCTGCCCGCCCTGAAGTCAATTCAGTTGTGCATGGTCATACCTATTCGGTGCTGCCGTTTACCATCACCAATGTGCCACTGCGCCCCGTTGTGCATGTGGCCTCGGTGATTGGCGCTGAAATACCGGTGTGGGATATCAGTACTGATTTTGGTGACACCGACATGCTGGTGCGGTCCATAGACCAGGGCGCCAGCCTGGCCAGGAAGCTCGCCAATAATTCCTGCGTTCTTATGCGTGGCCATGGCGTTGCTGTGGTTGGCACCAGCATTGAAAGAGCGGTGCTCACCGCAATCTACCTGAAAATAAATGCGGATGTGATTTTGCAGGCCAGAGCCCTGGGTGAAACCAAAGCCTTGAACGATAAGGAAATCCAGCTTTCCACAACCGCACAGTTTTCCGATCTGGCGCTGCCGCGTGCATGGGAGTATTTCTGTTCGCGCGCGGGGGTGGAGTTTTAGTGCAGGCTGTCAGTTACCGGGCAGCTTTGGCTTTCTGCGCTTCGAGGTATTCGTAGGTCAGCTCTTTGCAGCCTTGGTTTTCATACGGCACGTCGGCCACCAACAGCGTATCGCTGCCCTTGTACTCGTCGGTGAAATACACCGGATCGGTGGCCGTGTAGCTGCGGTTGAGCGTCATTTTCGCGGTATCGAGCGAGAAGCGTTCCACCACGTGCAACTGGTCGCTGTTGCGCAGCGGCGGCACGATAACCCCCGGCTTGAAGCCGATGGTGTCGACCACCAGCACATCACCTTCCCAGTGGCCTATCGAATGGCCTGTGGGGCTCGCCTTGATGTTGGCTGGGTGGGCCTTCATGTTCAGGTGGATCACGCGCTCATAGCTGACGAGGCCGTAGTTGATGACGATGCGATCCTTCTCCTGCACCACGCGGTTGACCGGACCGTCGTGCACCCAGTCGAGGATGATGCTGGTGGGTTCGCAGCGCAGGCGCGGGTTGTCGGTGGGACTCCACATCTGGAATTTTTCCGACTCTTGCTTGCCGCGCGCAGTCAGGGCTACCGGCTGGGCATCCCAGCCGGCCGACGGAATCTTGTCGGGCGAGATCGTGCCGTTTTCAATGCCGGCCTTCATGCTCTTGGGTACCAGCCCCACGCTGCGGGTGGCGCGGGGCGGCACCGCAATCACGTACTGCTCCTGCGCCCAGTCACCATTCAGGTTCGGCTCGCCGCCAGGCAGGCGCAGCGGGCGGTTGCTGATGTTGAGGCCTGAATGTTCGATCTGGTCGTTACGGTTCAGCTTGGCGGCATCACCGATCTTGATGTCTTCCAGATAACACGAGCCCGGATCCTGCCGATGCAGGAAACCAAAGATGGTGGCATGTGCGCCGGGCACGAACATTTCCCTGGTCCAGCCCGAGCGGCGCATCAGCGTGGCAGCGCGCATTTCGCAACGCATGGCGATGGTGCCGCCGCCTGGTTGGTCGGCGTCCAGATAGAGATACGAATGCGGATTGACGAAATCGATGCTCTTGATGGTGCCGGTGATTACCGCGTCCTTGCTGCGGTCGAACATGCCGAAGCCGTGGTGGGCAAAGGCGCTGGCCGAAAACCCGAGCGCAGCAACACCGGCCAAGGCGAGCAGAGGCGCCATGGCACGTTGCAGCGAATGAACGATAGGACGACAAAAAGCGGGCTTCACAGTGGTGGACCTCGCGGGCGCAGTCAACGGTAAATAGGTGTCAGAGTCACATTTCTTGCGAATGCGACTCTGACAACGGATTACGTTATTTCGAGCGCGGCAGATGCAGAGACATCAGCGTCACTTCGCCTTCGATCTTGCTGAACCAGTGCGGTACACCTTCCGGCACCAGCAGGAAGTCGCCCACGGCCAGTTTGGTTGCAACGCCGCCTTCAATGCCGGAACCGCTCCAGTTGACGCCAGTCTGCTTGCCCTCCAGCAGCTTGCCGCCAGTGACCATGGTGGCGCCGCCTTTCACGACATAGAACAGCTCGGCTTCGGTGTCGTGCACCGCTGCACTCTGCGGCACGCTAACACGATGCTCCATGTTGACGCTGTAGGGCGCCAGCTGCATGAAGCTCTGGATGCCGTTCTTGTCGGTGGGCTGCTTGGCGACGAGGGCGGCCAGATCGGCTGCGGTGAAAACAACGCCTTTGGTGGGCGTGGCCTGCGCCGCCGGCGCGGCTGGCTGCTGGGCCAGCGCTGCTGAGGCCAGCAACGCCGCAAGAACAGTGAAAGAAAATACCTTTGATATGGTTGTCATGGATGGATCCCCTCTGTGTTGTATCAACAATGGTCTATGGAATCCCGATTCTGAGTCAAATCGGTGTCAGAGTCACATTCTGTTCCGCTTGCGGCAGTTTTATGATGTCTGTCAATCAGATGAAATCGTTAAATATCCAGCACCAGCCGTGGTGACTTTGCCCGCGAACAACAGGGCGTGAACTCGCCTGGCACTTTTCTTTCCGCCTCCGTCAGGATTGAATCGCGATGATCCGGCTCGCCAGCAAGTACGCGCACGATACAGGTGCCGCAGATGCCTTGCTCGCAGGAAACCGGGTGCTTTATGCCGTTTTCATGCAGCACCTGGACAATGCTCTTGTCAGGCGGGATGACATAGACGGCCTGCGTGCTGGCGATCTGCACTTCAAAGCTTTGCTCTGGCAGGCTCATGCCGCGGGATTCTGTCGTTGCATTAATTTTGCCACTGCCCTTCTGGCCATTACGCGTGGCGCGTCAGCCCGGTTATCCACCAACCGGTCTTCGCCAAGCTCGTTGATTCTTGCCTGCTGTGCTTCCACCATAAGCTTGTCTTCGGCCAGCGCTTTCCTGATTTCAGTATCGATTTTTGCCGTGGCAGCCGGGTTGCCAGTGTCATGACCATTGGCCGTTGACCAGAAATAAAAACAACTGGTGTCAGTCTCGGGCGTAAGCGCATGGAATATGCGCATGTCAAAGCGGGGAGCGCCGGCAGTGGCGCGGTCGGCTCCGGCGGGCACTCCGCCTGAATACTGAATTACCGACGCCGGCGCAATGAATTCGAACTCCTGCCAGCGATCGATCAAACCGGGGAAGGGCACACAATTGTGATAGACAGGCGGAGCCGGCGCATTGCTCATTTGCCGGCTGAGGGTAATGCCGTTGTCAGTAGCATCCAACTGGTTCTTTGCCACCATGTGGACATTGGCCACAGAGCCGCCGACCGAGGCAGGATGCACGTAGGCAAGATGAGTGGCATCGAGCAGGTTATCGACCAGCATCAGGTAATGACACTGCACCGGCATCATGTCGTGTTTGTGCGGCCAATTGCGGACATCGTTGTGGAAGGGATAAGCGGGGATCAGGCTTGCATCCGCCTTGTCAGCATCGCCATGCCAGATCCACAGCATCTGGTCTTGTTCAATCAGGGGAAAGTGTTGCACCCGCGCCTTCCTGGGGATGTTGTCCTGGTTGGGAATTTCCACACAGACCCCGTCGCTGCCAAAGACCAGGCCGTGATAATTGCAGCGGATGCCTTTTTCCACCACGGTGCCCAAACTCAAGGGGGCTCCGCGGTGGCAGCAACTGTCCAGTAAAGCGTTGGCTTCACCATCAAGGGTCCGGTAAAGCACGACCGGCAGGTTGCAGATGCGGCGAGCCAGGGGCTTTGCCGTGACCTCGTCGGCCCAGGCGGCTACATACCAAGCGTTGTTAACTATCAAACTTTTCCCCGGGATGATGACTGGAAGGTGGGTAGCGGGATGGTAAATGCAGTGATGGTGTAAAACAAAGGGTCAGTAACCTCGTAGCAGCGCAGCTTGAGGTGGTAGCCATGAGTCTGCTGGTCTCTATTCTATAAATACCTGTTGTATGAGAAATTGGTGCACCCGACTGGGGATGGTGCTCAGCGCCGGGACGAAAACTATCGCGGAGGAGATGACGAGATGAAAACACTGTTGGTTACCTGCCTGGCGCTGAGCCTGTGTCTGCCTGTAGCAGCCGGTGCTGCCTCACCACCGGATCTCACCGGCGTCTGGACTCTGGTGGCCGGGGCGGTGCCCAGAAACACGCCAGGCAGCCCGCAACCGTCACTGCCGCTGCGGCCAGCAGCCAAAAAGCGCTTCGATGCCTTCAACCAACTGGTCGCTCCCACCGGCGACACGCCGGGCGGCGTCTGCCTGGGCGCCGGTATGCCGACCATACTGCTCGGTGCCGGCGGCTACCCGGTGGAAATCATCCAGCGCCCCGAGCAGATTACCCTCATCTACGAACTGCACGGCGAAACGCGGCGCGTGTACTTCGGCGACCGCAATGCCCCGGAACGCGATCGGGTGCCAGGCCGCGATGGCTATTCCAGCGGCCACTGGGAAGGCGACGTGCTGGTGGTGGAAACCAACAACCTGGACGAACAACTGGACCAGCGCACGACACCGCATTCCGACGCCGCCACCATCGTCGAGCGCTACCATCTCGACGGCACCGACGCCAAGGGCCGCCGCCTGCTGGCCGCCGACGTCACCATGAGCGATCCGCAGTTCTACACCGAACCGCTCACGCTCAAGCTCCGCTGGGCGCAGGTGCCCAATGGACGGCTGCTGACTTATGACTGCAATGAGGAGTTGTGGCGGGAGCGGCTAAACAAGTTGGCGGAGAAGGCTGGAGTGGCATTACCGTAGGGATTTGGAATGATAATTGCCGAACTGATAACCGTACTGGCTTGCTTGCTGCTGGGCAGCCGCTATGGCGGCATGGGGCTGGGCTTGGTCAGCGGTGTCGGCTTGTTTTTGCTGATGTTTGTGTTCGGGCTGGCACCGGGTGAACCCCCGGTGCGAGTGATGCTCACCATTCTGGCGGTGATTGGCTGTGCCGCCACGTTGCAGGCAGCCGCTGGCTTGAATGTGATGATGCAGTTCGCCGAGCGGCTGCTGCGCAAACACCCAGACCACATTACCCTGCTGGCGCCACTCTCAACCTTTACCATTACCTTCCTGTGTGGCAGCGGCCACATGGTGTACACGCTGTTTCCCATCATTGCGGACATCGCCTTGCACAAAGGTATCAGGCCCGAGCGACCCATGGCGGTGGCAGCCATTGCCGGCCAGATGTCGATCTGTGCGTCGCCGGTGTCAGTGGCACTGGTGTCACTGGTCAGCATCCTGGCGGCTCAACACGGAGTGGGTCATGCCTACGGCATGCTGGACATCATACTGGTGACGTTGCCGGCGTCACTGCTGGGGACCTTGCTGGCTGCACTGTGGAGCATGCGGCGCGGCCTTGAGCTTGATGATGACCCCGAATTCCAGGCCAAACTCGCCGACCCGGTGCAACGCAACATTATTTACGGCGAGAGCGCTACCTTGCTCAACACCCGTTATCCGCCCAGTGCCTATCGCAGTGTTGGCATCTTCTTCGCCGGCATTGCCGCAGTGGTGCTGCTGGGAGCGCTGCCCTCGTTGCGTCCCGCCTTCACTGTGAAGGGCGTAACTACTTTGCTGGACATGAATCTGGTGATCCAGATGATGATGCTGATAGCTGGCGCCTGCATACTGTTCTTCTGCAAGGTGGTGCCTGCCGAGATTGCCAACGGCTCTTTGTTCCGCGCCGGCATGACCGGGATATTTTCGGTATTCGGCGTGGCCTGGATGACAGATACCTTTTTCGGCGCGCACATGGGAGCGCTGCAACTCAGTCTGGCGGAAGTGGTAAAAACCCAACCCTGGCTCTATGCAGTGGTGCTGTTTCTCACCACCAAGCTGGTCAACAGCCAGGCGGCAGCCATTGTCGCCATAGCACCGATGGGGCTCGCGCTCGGCATCGACCCGGCCTTGATCATCGCGTTTTTCCCGGCCGCCAATGGTTACTTCCTGATACCCACCTACCCCACCGATCTGGCCTGCATCGGCTTTGATCGCTCGGGAACTACCCGCATAGGCAGTTACCTGGTCAACCACAGCTTCATGGTGCCGGGGTTGATTGCTGTCATCGCCAGCAGTGCGATTGGTTATGTGTTGGCGCGGTTACTGCTGAGCAGCTCTGCTCATTAGGGCGGGTGTAAACGTGGCACGCACCACTGCTTCCGCTTCGCTGATTTCTTCATCTTTCATCCACTGGAAATGGCTCTTGCGCTTGTTGGCCGACAAGCTGCCACCATTGCCCAATACTGCGCGGATGAACAGCTCCATACTGTGGGTGGGCCAGTCGAATAATGCATTTAGAGCACGAGTGGCACGGTCGAAGCCGAGCAGATGGTCGATTTCGCGCTGCAGATCTTCAGTGACGGTGCGTTCCAATGCCTTGTACAAAAACTCTGCTTGTAGTGTTAGATCAGGGTACTGGAAATAAAGTGCTTCGTTACCGGTGGCAGTGATTTCCGGTTGTGCTGGATTGTAGTCGGTCAAGCGGTTGATTGGACGCGAGAACTGCTCCAGCGTAGCAATGTAGTCATCCAGATTCGCAAGTATTACCGTCGAGACAGGCAGCACGATACCGCGCGGAGTGAAGCCAGCTTTCGCCAACACATCATGAATCAAGTAACGATGAATGCGACCGTTGCCGTCCATAAACGGATGGATAAAGACGAAGCCGAAAGCGATCACTGCAGCAAGGATTACTGCATCCGGACCCAAGGATACCGGGTTAGCCTTGGATCCCTGCCATAAGTTGGCCAGTTCGAGCAGGCCGCGCATCAATGCGGGCAAATCAGCAGTACGCGGTGGTACGAAATCTACTTGCTGCCGATATCCAAGATCCTTGCCTAGCCAGTTTTGTTGATGACGCCAGGTGTGTTCGTGAAAACGGGGATCGACAACGGCCTGCTGCAGTTCCACCAGACGCTCTTCAGTTAGTGGGGTGTGCGTATCAGCTTGCCGCAAAAGATCGGCGAAACGTTGGGCCTTTTGGGGTGATGCTTTCTCGCGCTCAACTTCAAAGGAGGACTGGGTTTCCTTCAAGTAAAGATAAGCGGCAGCACGACGCAGCAGGTCCTGGTCGTAGCGGGCCAGAGTGTTAATCAGCGTGCAAAACTTTCCAGATTAGGGGTGGAAACAGCGTCCAATAGTTTCCACCTCCGTGTGTCATCCTCTGGCGTTTTAGCCGGAGGTATCTGGAGTGTATTACATGGATATTATTGTCGAAATTCGCAG
>CAILUG010000042.1 GCA_903837345.1 uncultured Gammaproteobacteria bacterium
CGACATCCTGGAAACCGGCAATGACTCTTACCGCTTCAAACACCATAAAAGTGGTGCCAAGAAAGGTCGCTAGACTGGAAAGTTTTGGACGCTGACAGGTGGAAAGTTTTGGGCGCTGATTGACACGCGGGGGCCATTTCCTCTTTTTCAATCGGCAAAGCCAACCACACCTGAGTGCCGCCCAGTGGTGCGTTGCCGTGGCGCTGGGATGCAGGACTGCGTTCGGAATGAACGATCCCACTGCCGGCGGTCATCCAGTTCACTTCGCCCGGGCGTATGGTCATGTCATTGCCAAGGCTGTCTTTATGCTGGATTTCACCAGCGAACAGCCAGGTCAGTGTCGACAGCCCAATGTGCGGGTGGGGGCGAACATCCAGCGCATGGCCAGCCTGCAATACCGTGGGCCCGAATTGATCAAAGAAAACAAAGGGTCCTACGCTGCGACGTTCAACCGCAGGCAGGGCGCGCCGCACTGTAAAATCTCCGAGATCGCGCAGTTTGGGAATAATGATGCAGTCTAGGGCCGGGTTGCCGGGCATGGGCACTCCATAGGGATATTGTGGTGAATCCGAGTAAACCACAGCGGATTGACCAGTGTCATTTTGGAATGTCGAGGATTGCGTCAAGTTGTTGCCAACGCTTTCGCCAGGTTCAAACCGAAGATTGACATTCCTGCTCATGGAAGGTTTAAGCTGGCATCGTTGATGTGGTTTTTCTTTGTGGCCCATCAGCCACCCACACACTACCAACCGGGGATTCACAATGAAATCAGCAAAAAAACTGTTAGTGCCGGCACTTTGGCTGGTGGCTTCCATGGTCCAGGCCCACACCGAATTGAAATCTGCGACGCCGGCCAATGGCGCTGTGCTGAATCACGCGCCGGTCACACTGGACTTGGCATTCTCCGAGCCGGTGCAATTATTGAAGCTGAATATTGCTGATGGCTCAGGTGCAGTAGTGGCAACCGGTTTCAAGGCAACCGCAGATTCGCAAAAGGTGTTCGCGATTGCTTTGCCCGCCATGGCACCTGCTGTGTACAACGCCAGCTGGACCATTGTCGGCAAGGATGGACACAGGGTTGAAGGCAAGCTGGGCTTTACGGTGGATCCGAATGCCGTTGAGTCGGCTGGCAAGGCTCCAGTGCGAGAGCACAGTGATCATCATTGATCGAAGGCAGGCATGATGGCTGTTGATGGCTGGGCACTGTGGTCGGTAGCGATCAAGTTTCTCGGCTTGCTGGCAATGGCGGGTGTTGTGGGTGGCAGCTTTGTTCATTTGCTTGCTGACAGACTGCAGTTCCCGCAGTTCCCGCAGTTGCGATGCTATCTGCTGGCAAGTGGTGCACTGGGTTTGCTGATGACGCCGTTCGCTTTCCTGTTGCAGGTTGGCGGTATCAACCACAACGGCATGAGCGGGATGTTTGATGGCGGGATCAGTGTAATCCTGTTGAGCTCGACACTGGGTGAGGTGCTGGGGCTGCGATTGTCGGCGTTTGCACTTTTCCTGGCAGCAATATGGTTTCTTGCTGATGCAACATCGCGCAGATACAGGCATGAAACAGGATATTTGCTGTGTGCATTGTCTGCGCTGTTGTTGTGCGTCTCGTTTGCATTCACCGGCCACACTACCGAGCTCTTCATGGCTGCGAAAATGTTGTTGGTGCTGCATGTGCTGGCGGCATTGCTGTGGACAGGTGCGCTGTATCCGTTGTGGTATTTGAGCGGCACCGCAGAGCTCGTCAAAGTGCAAAAGCTGATGCGTGGCTTTGGTGTCCTGGCGGTGTGCATGGTGGTGGCATTGGTGCTGGCGGGCATTTTTCTTGCTTCACAATTGCTGCAAAACCCCGGAGATTTATTGACGACCAGCTATGGCATTACCTTTATGTTGAAGTTGGGCGGGGTGGTTGTATTGCTGCTATTGGCGGCGCTCAACAAGCTGCGATTCGTGCCGCGTTTGCAGGAGGAAGGAGTTGGAAGTTTGCAACGTTCAATCCGTTTTGAAATTGCAGTGGCGCTGTATGTGCTGGCAATGACCAGTTGGCTGACCACCGCAACAGGTCCTGTTGGCGCCTGAAATGAATGATGCCAGAGGTGTAAATTGAAAAGACGCAAGTTTCTGCATTCATCGCTGCTGCTGGGCGGAGCCTGTGGATGGCAGAGTCTGCTGCCTGCGTGGGCGCAAAGTGATGGTCTCTCCACGCTGGCCGGCGTGCCGGCTTTGCAGGGTTCACAGTTGCAGTTGCGTGTGTCGGGCGGGCAAAGTGCGATAGCCGGGAAATCCGCACACCACATCCGCATCAACGACCAGTTTCCCGCGCCGCTGTTGCGTTGGCGCGAGGGAGATGCGTTGAAGTTGCATGTGCAAAATGCACTTGATGCAGAGACCTCCATTCACTGGCACGGCATCATGCTGCCGTGGCAGATGGATGGTGTGCCGGGCCTGAGCTTTGCCGGCATTGCCCCGGGTGCCGGTTTCACTTATGAATTTACACTCAAACAGTCTGGTACCTACTGGTATCACAGTCATTCCGGTCTGCAGGAACAGATCGGCCATTACGGCCCTGTCATTATTGATCCGCTGGAACCAGAGCCGTTCAAGTATGAGCGGGAATATGTGATTTTGCTGTCCGACTGGACCTTTGAAAAGCCGGAACGGGTATTCAGCAAGCTGAAAAAGATGAGCGGCAGCTACAATTACCAGCAGCGCACTCTGGGAGATTTTTTCCGCGATGTGCAGCGTGATGGTTTCGATGCCACGCTGGCCGAGCGCATGATGTGGGGCGACATGAGGATGAATCCCGCTGATCTGGCCGATGTCACTGCCGCCACTTACACCTATCTCGTCAATGGCCATAGTCCTGCTGAAAACTGGACCGGGTTGTTCACGGCCGGCGAGCGCATCCGTCTGCGTTTCATCAATGCATCCTCGATGAGCATCTTCAATCTGCGTATTCCGGGCCTGCCGATGACAGTGGTGCAGGCGGATGGCCAGAATGTGCAACCGGTCGAAACTGATGAATTGCAGATTGGCACCGCTGAAACATTTGATGTGCTGGTACAGCCGCAAGCCATGCTGGCCTATACCATTTATGCCGAAAGCAATGACCGCTCCGGTTATGCGCGCGCCACGCTGGCGCCGCAAGCCGGCATGCAAGGCGGGATTCCGCCACTGCGGCCGCGGCCGTTACTGACCATGAAAGACATGGGCATGAACCATGGTGACTACGCCTCTGCTGCGGCTGAGGATCATAGTGGTATGGACATGAGTGGCATGGATCACAGCACGATGGATATGGGCGACATGGATCACAGTACACACCAGGGTGGCAGCAGCCAGCAGCATCCACATCCGTTCGGGCCAGGCGTTGCAGGTATGGCGAGCGTTGCGGTCAGCCGTCTGCACGAACGACCACTTGGCCTCGAAAAGGAGCCACATCGGGTTCTGGTCTACACCGATCTGCACAGCCTCACGCCCAATCCTGACCAGCGTGCGCATGCGCGTGAGCTGGAGCTGCATCTCACCGGCAACATGGAACGCTACATGTGGTCATTTGATGGCAAAAAGTATTCAGAAGTGACTGCGCCGATTGCGCTGACGCTGAACGAGCGCGTGCGACTCACTTTCGTCAACGACACGATGATGCCGCATCCGATTCATCTGCACGGCATGTTCTTCGAGGTGGTGACCGCAGAAGATGGCAACAAGCCGCGCAAGCATACACTGGTGATCAAGCCTGGCGAAAAAGCTTCCGTGGACCTCACTGCCGATGCGATTGGCCCATGGGCCTTTCACTGCCATCTGCTCTATCACATGCATGCAGGCATGATGCGGGTGTTTGCGGTTAGCAAGGCGGGGGCTTTGTCATGAGACTTGCTTCAATAATGCTGTGCATGCCGCTTTCCGCATTTGCTGCCGCGCCAGTAGAAACTGATGACATGGCAATATCAGAAGCGATGCATGCCACCATGATGGAACCGGGCGGTATGCTCAACTATCTGCTGCTTGCTGACCGGTTCGAACGTCAGTACCAGGAGGGCAGTGATCAGTGGTTGTGGGATGCGCAAGGCTGGATTGGTGGAGACTACGACAAACTATGGGTGAAATCCGAAGGAGAGTGGTCGGATCAGCTGCATAAAGTGGAGCGCAGCGAGTTGCAATTGCTTTACAGTCATGCGATCACGCCGTTCTGGGATCTGCAATCCGGCATTCGTCATGATGATGGCATTTTCAAATCACGCGCCTATGGAGCGCTGGGTGTACAAGGACTGGCGCCGTACTGGTTTGAAGTCGATGCAGCTGCGTTTGTCAGTGAACATGGCGATCTGCAATTGCATTTCGCAGCAGAATACGAATTGCGCCTGACCCAGAAACTGTTGCTGCAACCGCGTTTGCAGTTGAATCATGCATTCTCCAATGATATCGCCGCCGGCATCGGGCAAGGCATGTTTGACAGCAACATCGCGCTGCGTTTGCGCTATGAGTTCGTCCGGGAATTCGCGCCTTATTTCGGTGTGGAGCGCAGTATTGGCAGTAACCGGTATTCCGGCAATACGCGTATCGTGGCTGGTTTCCGCTTCTGGTATTGATGGTCTTCTGCTATATTTGTGTGCCAGGAAATTTTGGAACAGCCACAGCCATCTCAGGGCAGGAGCCCGGAATGCCAGTGAAGATTTACGATAAATCGTCTGGCGCAAGACCAATCCCAGACAGCAATTCCGGTTTGTCTCAACAGACAGAGGAGTTGCTGCATGCCATTCATTTGCACAGCCTGGAAGGCCCGATGGCCGGAGCCAGACTGGGTGCAAAAGCAATTTACCAGCGGCTGCTTGCCGAAGCGGGAAACCGGCAACAAGTCCACTTCGCATCTCTTCTCTGCAATCTCGGTGCGTTGGCCGGCTATGCCTGCCAGGCCTATTTGCGGGCACAGGCGGTAGCCAGGGGAATGTCGGAAACTGCAGCATTTCTCGTAGTAGACGCGCTCGATGGCAAACAGTTTTTCTTTGGCGATCCGCTGAACAAGATACTGGCGAATTCGCAATATTCATTGTGGAGTCTGGCTGCTACCGCTGCCCACCAGGCGGGTGCTGAAGAATTTCCTGATCTCGATGAATTGTTCCAGCACACTGCTTCAGTGCTTGGCAGCAAGGACTTTGGCATTCCGCGTGTACCTGGGCGGCACCGTGCTGGCGACACTCCCCTTAATTACCTCAAAGCCCAGTGGGCACCCCTGTTGCCGGTGGTGAAGTCCTTTTGTCCTGATCCTGCCAACTGGCCGATTCTCTATGGCATGGCAACGCAAGAGGCCATCATTCTCGGCAAAGATGCCATCCCTCCTGCGCTGGCACTTTCAATAGTGATGGAAAGCGCGATCCCGATGTCCAAGATAGACCTGGCCAATTCCTGATCTTCGACGGCATGCGTGTTTATCAATTGGCCTGGCCAATTTGGCCAACACTTGGGTGGCCAAGACGGTGGCGTTCGCCATTTTCTTGAGCTGCATCTCTTCAACACATTGAAATTCATACATAAACCCAAGCTGGCACAGTACTGGCTTGTATCTGTGCATCCAGAACTAAAAAAGGGCGGATTCGACGCCGGGAGTGGGTTATGAATGTATTGGTTACCTTGCTGTTCCTGTTTTTCGTGGCTTTTGCGGTGACGGCACTGTTACCGGTCATTGGCCTGTTGCTGGCGCTTGCCTTTGGTGCCGGTTGTCTGTTGCTGTGGCTGTTGCCGATTATGATCATCGCCAACTCTGACAAGACCAGTGGTGGTGAAAAAGTGGCGTGGATCTGCGCCATCATTTTCCTGTCGTGGTTTGCATGGATCTTCTATTTCTTGCTGGCACCGCTCAAACCGCGCCGTCGTTACTACTATTACTGAATGTTCCGTTGGTGAAACCCATCAGGTACTGCTGCCATGTCCGACAATTTTTATCGCAATGAGTATGAGCGCCAGCGTCCGCGTACGGTTACTGCACTGATCAGGGTTGCGCAAGCCGAATCCTCTCCCAACTGGTTTGCCAAATTGTTTGCCCTGATGCTGTTGTTGTTGTGCGTTGGGCTCGGCATGGTGGGGCTGATCCTGCCCATCGTTCCGGGCCTGCTTTTTTTGGCACTGGCGGCGATGCTGGCAAGCAACATGTTTCCAGCCTTTGGTCTGTTTGTGCGGCGCACTCCGTGGCTGGCAAAATTGCTGACACCATATCTGGAAAATTCCCACGGCTTCTGTCGTTTGAGTGGTCAAGGCAAGTTGCGCTTTTTGCTGTGGTTCTGCGCCAGGGTACTGGTGGATTCGTTCATGATGTTGTGGCGGGTATTGGCGCAGGTTGTGGATTTCGTCAGCAAGGACAAGCCGCGTTTTGACTGAGCCACCGCCAGGTCTTGCGTTGACCAGTGTCAATGCAGGCATCGTTTGGCTACTGTCTAATCCTGCCCGGACATTCGGGAATATTTACATGCGCAAGTTCTTGCCGGCCTTTGCCCTGGTTTTCACGCTGAATGCCTGCTCTTCCACCGCTGTCTACAATCCGCTTGACGATTTCAGGCAGCTCAATCCTGCCACCGACCTGCCAACACCGGCAGCGATGAGCAATGGCAATTTCACAGTCGAACAAGTGGCGCGCGGGCAGTACATGACGGGTTTGCTTGGTTGTGGCAGTTGCCACACCAACGGTGCGCTGATTGGCACTCCTGACCTGCAGCAGTTGCTGGCAGGATCGGATACCGGGATTGCATGGTCGAATCCGCTGGTGGAACGCAATCCCGGCATCGTCTATCCGGCCAATATCACACCCGATATCGAAACCGGCATAGGCAACTGGAGTGTGCAGGACATTGTCAAAATGATCCGGACGGGCATGAACAAACACAGCGGCCAGACGCTGCCGGTGATGCCGTGGCCGGGTTACGCCAACCTCCACATGGAAGACGCAACTGCCATCGCGGCCTATCTCAAAAGCTTGCCGCCGGTTAAGCACAAGGTGCCTGCCGATGTGAAGCGCGGACAGAAGGCGTCCTCACCCTTCATCCACTTTGGTGTGTATCAGGGCAAGCAATAGCTCTGCTGATGTTTGACCAGCGGGCAATCAAAATAGAGCCCGACTGCCCGTAACTGCAAGCCGCGCGAGTCCTTGTTGTCGCTGCCATACTGCGGGTCGCCCAGCACCGGATGACCAATCCCGGCAAAATGCCGGCGTATCTGGTGTTTGCGGCCGGTGACCAGTTCCACTTCCACCAATGAGCTGTCGCGTTCTGCCAGATACTCCAGCAACCGGTAGCGTGTCAGTGCCGTCTTGCCATCCAGCGGTGCAGGAATTTCGCCTTGCGGCTCCACCTTGCCACGCACCTCCACCCGGTAAATTTTGCGTATTCCCTGTTTGGCTTCCTGTGCAAACAGGGCTGACAAGGCCGCTGCCGCTTTTCCGGTATGCGCAATCAGCATCAATCCTTCAGCCCCCCGATCCAGTCTGTGCACAAGAAAGACCTCGCGGTGCAATTGTTGCTCGGCAATACGCAGCAGCGAACAGTGATCTCCTTCCAGTGTGCCCTGTGCCAGCAGGCCGGCTGGTTTGTTCCAGATACTGTATTGCTTTTCATCAGCAATCAATTCTGGAGCAGGTGGAGTCAACGCCAGGATTTCGGCATTGTAATGCAGCGACAGCTCATCACCGGTCTGGAGTTCAGCCGTGGCACGGCGCAGCCGGTGATTCCCTTTGCCCTTGCGCTTGAGCCAAACCGCCCCTTTGCTCATCGCATCTTTCAGCCGCATTTTGGGCAATGAACTGGCCGCAGCCAGTACAGCCAATGCGTTTTCTCCGCCTTGTTTGCAGTGATGAACAAAATTCCGGGTCATGCTTAAACGGGCTCTTGCTGTATCTGGAGGGTGCGGGGCGAAGCACTGCCTGCCTACCCTTCGAACCGCCTTCCCTGCGCCGGAAAAACCGGATGAAGCGAGGACTGTCTGAGCCGCGCAGCGGCGAGTTCCGCAGCGCCGGTTTTTCCAAGCAGGAGGGCGAGCGGGTAGACACTACCACTTCGCGCCGAGCCCGGCTCTGATAGTTAATAGTGCCAGATTATACAAAGGTCCTTCAGTCTTTTTTCTGCGACATTAGCGCCAATGGTGCCGAATGTTGCTGTGTTCATGTTGCTGGGCTCCCGCGTTTTTTACCAGTCATGGCCCTGTTGTGGCAGTAAAAATCGGGAATTTCCCTACCCCCTGTGGCCGGTACACTGCAGTCAAAATAAACTTGCGGCGGCACGGTTCCTGACTATAGTGCAGGGCATGAATAACGCGCTGGCAATCCTCCACAAAGTCTTTGGTTACAACAGTTTTCGCCCTCCGCAAGCTGAAATCATCGACACCCTGATCGGGGGTGGCGATGCATTGGTGTTGATGCCGACCGGGGGCGGCAAATCATTGTGTTACCAGATCCCGGCGCTGGCACGCAAAGGCTGCGGTGTGGTGATATCGCCATTGATTGCCTTGATGCAGGATCAGGTGTCGGCGCTGCATGAAGCTGGGGTCAAAGCCGCGTTTCTCAACTCTACGCTCGATTTCCAGGCAGTGCGTGCGATTGAAGTCGCGCTGCAACGTGAGGAGCTTGATCTGCTCTATATGGCCCCGGAGCGGCTGAAACAGGAACGCACTTTGGCGCTGTTGCAAAGTGTGCCGCTCGCGCTTTTTGCCATTGACGAGGCGCACTGTGTATCGCAGTGGGGACATGATTTCCGTGCCGACTATCTGGAGCTTGGTGTGCTGCACGAGTTGTTCCCCCACGTGCCACGCATTGCGCTCACAGCCACCGCCGATGTGCGCACCCGCAATGAAATCATCGAGCGGCTGCAATTGCAGGATGCCCGCCAGTTCATTGCCGGCTTTGATCGCCCCAATATCTGTTATCGCATCACACTCAAGGACAATCCGCGCCAGCAGCTGCTGCGCTTTTTGCGGGAAGAGCATCCCTCTGATGCAGGCATCGTGTACTGCCTGTCTCGCCAGAAAACCGAAGAAACTGCCGAGTGGCTGCAAAGCGAGGGTTTCACGGCGCTGGCCTACCATGCCGGCTTGAGTGCAAGCCAGCGGGCCGGGAACCAGGCGCGATTCCTGCGCGAAGATGCCGTAGTAATGGTGGCCACCATTGCCTTTGGCATGGGCATCGACAAACCGGATGTGCGTTTTGTCGCCCATCTCGACATGCCGAAAACCATTGAAGCCTATTATCAGGAAACCGGCCGCGCCGGTCGTGATGGCGAGCCCGCCAATGCACTGTTGCTTTATGGCTTGCAGGACGTGATCAAGCTGCGGCAGATGATGGGGGAGTCGCAGGGCAGTGAAGATCACAAACGCATCGAGCAGCACCGGCTCAACGCGATGCTGGGCCTGTGTGAAATCACGACTTGCCGCCGTGAAGCGCTGTTGCGTTATTTTGGCGAAACCCGTCCGGTAACCTGCGGCAACTGCGATGCCTGTTTGCAGCCGGCACAAACCTGGGATGCCACCGAATCAGCCAGGCTGGCACTGAGCGCAGTGTTTCGCACCGGTCAGCGCTTCGGAGTGAATCACCTGATTGAGGTGTTGCGCGGCAGCAACGTCGACAAAGTGTTCCAGTTTGACCATCAGCATCTGAATGTTTATGGCAAAGGCACAGAGCTGACTGTCAACCAATGGCGCTCGGTGTTCCGGCAACTGGTAGCACGCAATTATCTGAGTGTTGACCTGGATGGTTTTGGCGCGCTGCGGCTGGAGGAACTTTGTCGTCCCCTGCTGCGAGGCGAGACCACGCTTGCATTGCGCCGTGACGAAAGCGTCAAGCGCAGCAAAGCCGAAAAACGCAGCAAGGCGAAACCGGCTGCGGCAGCGGGTGATCTTGATCACGGGTTGTGGGAGGCATTGCGCGCCTTGCGTACCAGGCTGGCAGAGGAACACAAGGTTCCGCCATACGTGATTTTCCACAACTCCACACTGGAAGCCCTGTGCCGGCAACGGCCGGCCAACCTTGAGGAGCTCGGCCGGATCAGCGGCATCGGCGAGCGCAAACAGGAACGATACGGTCCGGTATTTCTCGCGTTATTGCAGCAGCATCAATAGCCGAAGGGCAGCAATGCCGCACGGCTACTGATGTTCACTTCCCTGGTCCAAACACCAGCACTTTCAGGCTGCCTTCCTTCGCCTGTGGGCGGGCTTTCGGATTGGCAGGGTCAGCCGGCAAATACTCTACTTCCAGCGCATAGAGACGATGGGTGGCAGGGTCCAGGGTCATGGTGCGGGCACCACGTGCGGTCTCAATGGTCTGCGCAACCGCCAGGCTATCGCCTTTGACACTAACTGCGGTGATGTGGCCGTCACCACATGATGCAAAGGCCGTACTGGTGCCAGGATCAAACCAGGTGGAGTCCGTGCCTTTGCAAATCGGGGCAGAAGCGACCACCTTGCCATTATGGGTGTCCATCATTACCAGCGCATCACCACCGCCTATGAACAAGCGGTGGTTGGCAGCATCAATCGCCATGCCGGTGGGCTCGGAAGCCGGGGCAACCGGATAGCTGGCAACCACTGCGTAGGATTTCATGTCGACCACCTCGACAGTGCCTTTGTCTTCGATGTTGATGAATACCTTGCCGAGTGAGTCATCAGCCTGGGCACCTTCATCCTGGCCGGACAAGGGTGTAGTGGCAATGGCAGTGCCTTTGACAGCATCGATGACAGTCAGTGATTTGCCGGTGTGATTGAGCGACCACAGCTGTTTCTGGCTGCTCACATAAAGCAGATTGTCGGGATTGACGCCGGTATCCACTCTGGATTTGGTCTGCAGGGTTTTCAGATCAAAGATGCCTACCTTGTTTTCACCGCCATTGGTGGTGAAGCCAATGCCAAGTTCGGGCGCTACTGCGATGCCATGAATACCGGGGGTATTTTCGATACGGCCAACGATGCTGTTGCTGGCAGTGTCAATCACAACAGCTTCAGTGCCGTGTGAAACGTAGAGCCGGTGAGCAGCACTGTCGACACTCAGATAATCAAAACGGCCCACACCGCCAATCGGAATTTCGGCCAGTTTTACATAAGGTTGTGCAGCATTTGCGGACCATGCAGTGACCAGGAGAGTGAGCGAGAGGGCGGGGATACGCATGAAATTTCCTTCGGCAGACAGAGGTGGTAACCCATCTTCCGGCATTTTCGGGGTTTGTAAATCCCCATTTGTGCGCTCCAGGCGCAAGCACACTTGCACAAAGAGCCAAGTGTATTAGTTTTTGGGGCTGAGCAATTCGCTCAACAGGCTGACGGGACCTGCGTTAAGACGCTTGAGTGCCAGCAAAGTGACGTCATCCGCCAGGTTGTGGCTCTGGTAGTTGGTGATTTCACGGATCGCAGCTTCACACAGCTCCAGACAATTGTCCTGCGCATGTTTCTGCAGAAAGGTCTTGATGCGGGGCATACCGTAGAACTCGCCCGCCGATGAGCGGGCTTCCGGGAATCCGTCGGTATAGAGCAGCAGGGTTTCGCCGGGTTTGAGCGTGAGTTCGGCGTTGCGGTATTCCTGTTGCTCCAGCATGCCGACAATGGTGCCGGTGGCATCGCCGACATTGCTGACGCCACCGCTTTTGGTGATCAGGTACGGAGGCACATGGCCGCCGTTCGCATAGATGATCTTGCCGGAACTGATGTTGTAGCTGCCAAGGAAGATGGTGACGAAGGCGCCGCCTTTCTGGCTGTCACGCAAGCGTTCATTGGTTTCCTGCAGGATCTCGCCCGGTGTGCGGCCGCTCTGGGCCAGGTCCCTGACAATGGTGCGCGTTACCGCCATTACCAGTGCCGCCGACATGCCCTTGCCGCTGACATCCGCAATCACGAATACCAGCGTCTTCGGATTCACCAGGAAGAAATCGAAGAAGTCGCCGGCCACATGATGGGCGGCCTGGTTGAGTGCATGCAGTTCGAATTCCTTGCGGTCGGGAAATGGCGGAAAATCAGTGGGCAGCAATGACTTCTGGGTTTCGCGTGCCATCTGCAACTCGCGCTCGACCAGTTTCTGTGCGGTTTCCTGCTGGCTTTGCAGTTCGATCTGCTTCTTCAGGTTTTTCAGCATGCGGTTGAAGCCGAGGCTGAGCCGGCCCAGTTCATCGGTGGAGCGGATGTTTTCGATATGGGTATCGAGCTTGCCACGTGCCACTTCCGAAACTGCCGCTTCCAGTTTCTTGATCGGACGTGTGAGACGTGAAGCCATGCTCCACACCAGCACGAAAGTGAGCATGATGGTTAGACTGAGCCCGAGCAGGGCAATCTGTATCTGTGCGCGAATGGGGGCTATCAGGTCTTGTTCGGAAGCAATGGTGGCCAGTCGCCAGCCGGTGGTGGTGATAGGCGTGTAACTGATCCACAGGTTGCCGGGCACAATGTTGCCGTTGAGATACAAGTCGTTGACCACCCCCATGCCGGTGTCACCATTCATGATGTGGCTGGTGATTTGCTGAAAGGACGGATTCACCAGCGCAGCGGTCATCTCGGCCAGTCCCGAGTTCAGAACCATGGCGGGATCATAGTGTGAGATGAAACGTCCTGTGGGGCTCATGATCATGAATCGCGAAGGATTCATGCGTTCCGACAAGCGCTGGTTCAGCAGATCCAGCCGCAGATCAAACGTGGCAACCCCGATGACAGTCGCTCCGGACCTGATGGGTACCGCATAGGTCACGATGGGCATGTTGCCATTGCCGTTGTCGATATAGGGTTCGCTCCATGATGCGTGCCCGCTGGTCCTGGCCTGTTGGTACCACTGCACACGACCACTGGTGTAGTCGCCTTGCACAGTGCTGAGGTCGAGACGCTTCATGTCCTTGTCATATACATAAGGTGCAAACAGCCGCAGATCGTTGCGGTATGCGAAAGGTTCGAAGGCAACCCCGGCGCCGTAGATCAGTGGATCGCGACGCAGGGTGTCTTTCAGCAAATTGAAGATGGCTTCGGTATCAAGTGTGGGTTTGAGTCCGAGAAAACGGGATGTGTCATCGACGGTGTCGCTCAGCGAGCTGAGCTCGTAGTTGAGGCCGGTAGCCAACAGGTTGATTTCGCGCAGATGCTGGTCCTGCAGCGTAAACACTGCAGAGTCGTAGACACGACGCAAGGTCAGCCCCATTACCACGCCGGCAATCAGCAGCAGCGGGAGAATGATGGAAACAATCAGCTTCCAGCGAATTGAGAAGCTCAGGTTAATGGTGGGCCTCCCGGTACGACTGGCGTGCTGGCAGGAACGGATAGCTGGTCAATGGTCCGGTGCCGAGCAGGTGGCGACGCAACATGTCGAGTGCCACTGCACAGCTCATCGTGCGTACCAGGTTGCGTGAACGCTGGGAAAGCTGCACGACCTGGACAAAACATTGTTCACGGTCAGTGAGGGCGATGGCGACCATGCCAACCGGCTTTTCCGCGCTGCCTCCTTCTGGCCCGGCGATGCCGGTTATCGCCAGTGCGTAATCACTGTCGAGTATGCTGCGCGCTCCTTTTGCCATTGCTATTGCAGTTTCTGGCGATACTGCACCGTAGCGAGCCAGTATTGTTGCATCCACTCCCAGAATGCCGGTTTTGGCCGCATCGGCATAACTGACAACACAGTGCTGCAGATAGGCGGAACTGCCGGGGAAATCCACCAGCTGGCTGCTGAGCATACCGCCAGTGCATGATTCCGCCAGCGCCAGAGTGACCTGCCGTTCTGACAGCAAGTGATGAACTTCTTCGGCGATGGTGGAATAACGGGTGGAGACTACTGCGTCAGCCAGCAGCTGTTGCAACGCATGCACATAGCTGTCCTGACTGGCAATCGCAGCAGCGCCGCGCGCAAATATTTTTATTTCGACATGGGGTGGGGATGGCCGATAGCCAAGTGTGATGCCATCAGGCAACGGAACGGTGTCAATGCGGTCAGCCAGCGTGGATTCGCCATGGCCAAAGGTGAGCAATTTGCACAGTCGGGTCGCAAGACCCTGACGGAATTGCTGCTGCATGAACGGTACGAACTGTTCCTGCACCATCTGTTTGAATTCCACCGGCACGCCTGGAGTGAAAAACAGCCAGGCCCGGTTGAGCTTTACGCGGAATCCAGGTGCTGAACCGGCGGGATTGTCGACCAGCACAGCCCCTTGCGGCAACAGGCATTGCTTGAGATTGCTGGCCGCCATCGTGCGGCCGCGCTTGCGGAACCACTCTTCAAGATGACTGCGCCACTGTGCATGTTCCAGCAAAGGGACGCCGCAGGCTTTGGCGGCAGCGGCAGCGCTGAGATCGTCACTGGTGGGGCCAAGGCCGCCATTGACGAGAATCAGATCGGCTTCGATGCTGCGTTCGGTGAATATGGCGCACAGATCGTCCATGCGGTCACCCACCGTGCTGCGGCGGTTCAGCTCGATTCCGAGGTTCATCATGCAGTCGGCGAACCAGGCTGCATTGGTATCCACTATCTGTCCCGACAACACTTCTTCGCCGGTACTGATCATTTCAAGGAGCATGTTGCGATGACTGTCAGCAGGATCAGCAGTAAATCGCAATGATAGCTGATTATTGGCAGGCGGACTTGCCTGCAGGAAAGGAAGGTTGCCGGTACCGGCAGGAAACCGCCCCGTTCAGGGCGGTCTGGAATTTGGGGGGCTACTTGGCTGCTTCCGCCGTGTCATCCAGTTCGGCAGCGATGCTGAGCAGGCGTTTGCCGGCTTCAATCGAGACGTCGTCGGGAATTTCCAGAGTGCCCAGCCAAAGTGCCTTGTCTTCTGCATCCTTGCCGCAGGAAAGGGTGCTCATGCCGGTCTTGGTGTGCAAACAGCGGATACGCTTGTATTTGTCAGGATCTGCCACTGTTTCATCCTTGAGTACTATGCTGGATTCATACAGCACGAACGTGCCATCCAGGGATTGCCAGAAAAAGTCGGTGCCATTGCGGCTGGCTTTCAGCTCGGCATCGGCTTTTTCCTTGTCGGTGGTCATGTCCTTGAGTTCTTTGCGGCTCTTGACCAGCGCGTTGTTCAGGTTCTGGTTGTCTGTGGATTGGGCCTGGGTTTTTTTCTTGAGATCAGTCACTTGACGTTTGAGGCGCTCAGGATCGAGCTGTTTGAGTTCCCGCAGTTCATCGGTGGCAATCTTGAGTTCATCTTTTGCTTTCTTGAGCTGGGTCATGATGGCGGAATCCTTCTTGTCGCCATCTATCAGTTTTTCCAGCCGTTCCAGCTGTACTTGCTGTTGCAGGACCTCGAACTCGGCTTCGATGCCGGCAAAATGTTCGAACTGCTTTTCGAGATGCTCGAAATCCTTTTTATGGTCAAGCAGATCATCACGCAGCTTTTTCTCAAGCTGGCGCGCACGCTCAAGCTGCTCGAGCAGCTGGTTGCGCTCGTCTTCAAGTCTGGCTACTTCACCTTTGAGGACACTGCTGGTACGTAGTTCTTTCAAGCTTAAAACTTGGGCCATGTGGGGTACGTCAGATGTGCTATGTCTTGGAAATCAGAACAAGAAATCAGAACAAGAAGGGAATGAAAAAGCGGCGCGAATATTAGCACGAAAACACGGTACCAGGGCAAGCTTACTTGCCCTGGAAATGTGAAAAAGCACTGCAAATCAGTTGGCTGCGGCCACAATGGCGGCCGCAGTGGCAAAAAACGGTGCTGGGGGCCGGTTTTCAGCCGCCAAGTTCGGCGATTTTGGCCTTCATCTGCTTGAGCAGGCCGTCAATGCCGTCTTTGGAGAAAATCGGGCGGTAGGTATCCCGGTAGGTGCTCACCATGCTGACGTTTTCCACTACTACATCGTAGATGAACCAGCCGTCCTTGCGCTTGCGCAGCTTGTAGTTGACCGGAATGTCGCCACTTTTGGCAACAACGACGCTATCCACAGTTGCCAGGGTGTCTTTCACTTCTTCCTTGCGGATTTCGACTTTCTCGTTGTTGTAGGATTTGAGGCGGCCGATGTAGTTGTTTTCAACGGTCTGCGACAACAGATCCTTGAAGGTGTTCTGCTGGTCGGCATTGATGCTTTTCCAGTTGGTGGAAAGCACGCTCTGCGCCATTGCCACATCATCAAAAGCTTTCCTGATTTCTGCGCTGATGCTGCTGCGATCCTTTTCAAAATTGTAATCAGGCTTGCGGAGAATGCCGAGTATCTTGTCGACTGCGGTCTTGACAGTAGCAGTGGGAGTGGCGTCATCGGCCACACTGAAGCTGGAAGTGCCAAGCAAGGGCAGCAGCAGGCCAACTACGAGCACCAGCCGGCGGCTGCGGACGAACTGGCGGGTAACGCGGGAGAAGATGGATGTCATGTGAACTCCAGTGGATTAATTCCGGATCTTGCCTTCGCGGTTTTCCAACCAGGCAGTGCGGAAGAATATATAAGGATCAAGTGAATTTGCGTAGAAGCCTTCGTAACTATCCTTGTCGAGCGCGATCCTGACCTCGGCCGATGTGAATGTGATGCCGACCACCTCACCGGTTTCCAGGTTTCTGAATACGGGATTGAGGGCGCTGGTGGCAAAATCGCCAGTCAGGTCGCGCAAGCTGGAGGAGCCGTAGAAAGGCACTACCAGATAAAAGCCGTTGCCAATGCCCCAGGTGGCCAGGGTTTGGCCGAGGTCTTCATCATCCTCAACCAGTCCGACTTCAGTGGCGGGATCGAGGAAACCGAAAAAACCCACTGTGCTGTTGAGCACAAAGCGTCCGATTTCACTGGCAGCATTGACCGGCTGCCCCTGCAGCAAGGCGCTGAATGCAGAAATGGGCTCCTTGAGATTGTTGAAAAAGTTGGAAAATGATTTGAGTACCGGATCCGGCAACACCCGCAGGCCGCGGGCAATCGGTTTCATGGCATAACGGTACATCTTGTCGTTGAAAGCAAAAGTGACACGGTTGATCGACTCAAACGGATCGGCAATCGTAACGTTGGCGGCCTTGTCGTCGAATTCAAAGAAATCGTCGTCCTTTGCAGTATCCGCAGCTCTTGCAGTCAATGAGCAGCACAACTCCAGCGCAAGCAAGGTGATTGCCAGCAGTTTTCGATGTGTTGTGATCCGGATCATTGGTTCATTCCCTTCACTTGAATACACTGACAGAGGCGGACTGCCATTATTTCTTGGCATCGCTATTGTTGCCACTGCCACTGCCACTGCTGCTGTTGAAGATGTATTTGCTGACCAGCTCTTCCAGACTGACTGCAGACTCGGTTTCATGGATTTCCATGCCGTCTGTCAGCAGCTCAGGAAAGCCGCCAGCGCTGAGTTTGATGTACTTTTCGCCGATGATGCCCTGGGTGCGCACGGAGACGATCGCATCCTGTTGTACCGGTACACCTTCATTGATGCGAAGGTTGACGATTGCCTTGTAATTGTCGGGATCGAACTTGATGCCGCTAATCGTACCTATCCGCACGCCGGCTGCTTCGATGATGCCGCCAACCCGCAGACCCGAGATTGAGTCAAAACGCGCAACAAGCGTATAGCCAGGTGTCGGGCGGATGCTGGCGCCGCCGATGGTAACGGCCTGGTAGGTGAACGCGGCAATGCCGAACAACACGAAAATGCCGGTAATCAATTGCACATTTATTTTATTCATGGGTGGTTCTCCTGTCTGACTTATGCGAGTGCGCCGATCAGGAAATCACTGAACAGCACGGCAATTGATGAAAGTACCACCGCGTCGGTGGTGGCAGAACTTACGCCTTCGGCGCCCTGCGATCCGGCTTTGGTCAGGTGCATGTAGAAACCCCGTGAACAGCAGATCAGGGTAACCAGTACGCCGAATACAAATGATTTTTCCAGGCCGAGCCTGACGTCCTGCCATTCCACTGCGTCGGTCATGCCGTTCCAGTAGGAGCCTTCTGCCACACCGAACATCTTGACGCCCACGAAATAGCCGCCAAACAGTGCGACAAAATCGAACACCATCGTCAGCAAAGGTACCGATAGCAGACCTGCCACTACCTTGGGCGCAATCAGGAATTTGTCGGGCGAAATGGCCATGCACTCAAGTGCATCGACCTGCTCGGTGATGCGCATGATGCCGAGTTCGGCGGTGATGGACGAGCCGGCCCGGCCCACCACCATCAGCGCTGTCATCACCGGCCCGAGTTCGCGGATAACACCCAGCGCCACGCCGGCGCCAAGCAACTCCACCGAGCCGAAGCGTTGCAGGATGTTGTAGAACTGCAAGCCCAGCACCATGCCGATGGTGACGCCCGACACAATGATGAGGGTCAATGAGCGGGCGCCGATAAAATACATCTGTCGCACGATCGGGTAGAACCGGTAGGGCGGGTGCAGCAATTCCCAGAGCACCTGCAGCAGCATGTTGAAAGTTCTGCCGGTCTGTTCCATTGCGGTAATGCAATATGCACCCAGGCTTTCAACGTGTTTTGCAATCGAGGCCATCAGAAGTCTCCTGTCAGGCGGCGGAGATGGGCGTCGGTGTCGACGATGGTTTCGCGTGGCTTGCGGTTCAACATGCCCTGGATTTCCGGGTTGGTGGAGTCGATGATCTCTTGCGGGGTGCCGGTCAGGATCAGGTTGCCGTCCTTCATCACGGCAATGTGGTCGGCGATCTTGAAAATGCTGTCAAGTTCGTGTGTCACCACCACGATGGTTATGCCCATGCCTTTTTTCAGGGTGAGGATAAGCTGGTCGAGTTCGGCGGCAGTGCTGGGATCCAGCCCCGATGAAGGTTCATCAAAAAACAGCAGCTTCGGATCCATGATGATGGCGCGCGCGAGCGCTGCACGTTTGGCCATGCCGCCGGACAGTTCGGAAGGCATCAGGTTTTCGGCCTCCAGCAAGTTGACCATGTCCAGCTTGATGCGGGTCATGATCTGGATGGTTTTTTCATCAAGATCGGTATGTTCGTGCAGCGCCAGCTGGATGTTCTCTGCCACCGACATCGATGAAAACAGGGCGCCGCCCTGGAAAGCCACGCCAATCTGTTTGCGGGCTTTGTAGATTTCCTTGCGGCTGGCGGTGGCGATGTCGGTGCCCAGCATCTGGATGCTGCCACTGGTAGGTTTTTTCAGGCCCAGGATGCAGCGCAGCAGCGTGCTCTTGCCGGCGCCACTCTGCCCCATGATCACCATGATCTGGCCATGGGGGACGTCGAGATTGATGCCGTTGAGAATGCGGCGCGGTCCGTAATCCACCACGAGATCGCGAATGGTGATGGCATTGGTGGTCGGAGTATTGCCTGTCATGTTATTGCAACTTCTGTTTGAACTGGTCGGTACTGGAATGCAGGTCGAAAATCTTGTCGAGGCGCGTCAGCGTCAGCACCTGCATTGCGGCATTGCTGATATTGAGCAGGCCATATTGCAGTTTGGAGGTTTTGGCCGTCTGGAATCCTTCCACCAGCGAAGCGATGCCGGAGCTGTCTATATAGCTGACTTTGGCCATGTCGATCAGCAGCGGATTGCCGGTTTTCAGGGAGCCTAGTATGGTTTCCCGCAACTTGTGCGAAAACTGGAGATCCACTTCACCACCCAGTTCCAGCAGGTCAAAACCCGTTTGTGATCTGACAGTACATTCCATACGGTTTCCGTTGTTCTCTACAAAGGTTCTCTACAAAGGTTCTCTACAAAGGTTCTCTACAAATGTTCCCTACAAGCATTCTTTACAAGCGCTTACGCAATTCGAGCACATTGCCCTTGCCACTCTCGCGATCCCTCAGCACCACCTCATCCATTACTTCATTGATGATGTGACATCCAAGCCCGCCCGGACGGATTTCATCCAGCGGGCGTGAGCGCATTTCTTCGGCACAGGTTTTGTGCCTGGCAAAATCGGTCAGTCTGAACACCAGACTGCCGGTTACGTTGCAGCCGGGCTTCCCGTTTTGCCATTCTACTTCCAGCACGATATCGCCCTTGTCGCTCTGACCGTAGGCGTGCTGGATGATGTTGGTGCAGGCTTCACTTACTGCCAGCACCATATTGTTGACCACTGTATCGCTTTGCCCACAGGGTGCCAGCGCTTCACGCAATTTTTGCCGCAAGCAGCCCATCTGCTCGGCACAGGCGGGAAACTGGAAGACAAGCAATTTCTGGGCGGCGGTCATAACCCCGGGGGGGCTCCTGGTCGTCAAATCGCAAGAAATACCGGCAACGTCCTGTACTTGCCTTTAATAACATCCGGTTCTGCGGGCGGTACTGGCGGGCCTTCAGACAGAGCGCGAGTATACAAACTCATACAGGCAGCTGTCAGCGAAAAACTGGCCCGAAACTGAACATAACGCAGTATCTTTCAATACATTGCGGGCAGCCTTGATTGGTAAAAGGATGTGGTAAGCTGCCGCCATCCTGCCGCCACAAGAACATGACCCCCTTGCAGACCGCCAACCGAGACCAGGCTGCGACACTTTTCCGTGCTTACGGGCGCGTGAGTTGGCCTGCTCTGGCAACTCTTGCCTTGGCAGTGGCGCTGGTACTGCGGCTTGGACTGGGGGTTCTGCACTGGCAAAGCGCCACTGTGGACAAGTCTTTGGGCCATGTTCAGCAATCAGGCCCTGATACCCGCGAGGTTGATCTGGCAGCGGTGCAGGCGCTCAGGTTGTTTGGGGACAGCAAAGCTGCACAAGCCGGCACGGCGGCAGCCAGGGCCAAGGTGGCCACTACCGACCTTGATTTGAGTCTGGAAGGTGTGGTGCTCGCCAGTGATCCCCTTGACAGCGTCGCCTTCATCATCAGCAACGGCCAGCAGCACAGTTACAAAAGTGGTGATACCTTGCCTGTCAGCGCTGGTGTGACTCTTGCCGCCATTGCCAGGGACCATGTGCTGATCAGGAACAATGGCATCGAACAGGCTCTGTGGCTATACAGTACAGACAACCATCAGAAAACCGCCAAAGGTGCTGCAAGTGCCGGCAAGACCCGCGGCCAGGCTGCCCAGTCGGCAACCGGCAGCGGAGGCGCAACGGCAGCCTTGCTGCAGGCCGCCCCCCAGCAAGTGCGGAAAGTGGCTGCCAGATTGGCGGAGATCATCGAGGTGGCACCGGCGGCGGCCAATGGCCAGTTGCTGGGTTACCGGCTGAGTCCGGGTTCGCGGCTGAAGGACTTCGTCCAGCTTGGCTTCAAAACCAGCGACATAGTGACCTCCATCAACGGCATAGCACTCAACGACATGGCGAATCTGCCTGAGTTGTACAGTTTGATGAACAAGCCCGGTGACGTATCATTTTCGCTATTGCGTGATGGCCAGCCGCTCACCTTGCAAATGACACTGGCTCCCTGATACGGAAGTGACCTTGAAAGCATCCTCGTTGCCAGTTGGTTCGTTGCGCTCCCGCCTGAAACAGGCGGGGTTGTTGTCGGTTTTGTCACTGGCAATGGCAGCTGCCTGCCTGCAGGCACAGCCGCAATCGACACCGGCAGCGGCAGCGGGGGCGGAGCCGACCTGGACCGTCAATTTCCGTGACGCTGATATCAGCGAGCTGATCAGGTTCGTGGCCGATGCCACCGGCAAGACCCTGATTGTGGATCCCGCCGTGCATGGCAATGTGCAGGTGGTGTCGAGCAAGGCCGTCAATCGTCGTGATCTCTACCAGTTGTTCCTGTCGATACTCAAAGTGCATGGCTATGCAGCAGTGGAGGCCGGTGATGTGGTGCGGGTGTTGCCTGCTGCTGCGGCACGCGAACAGGCAGTGCCGCTGAATCTGGACAAAAGCGCCGGCACCGGCAATGAAGTGCTGACACAGGTGATACAGGTGACGAATGTGTCGGCTGAACAGCTGGTGCCCATCCTGCGGCCGCTGTCGGCTGCCGATGCGCAGATGACTGCCTACGCTGCCAGCAACTCCATCATCATCACCGACAGTGCTGCCAATATCGAACGCATTCGCAACATGGTGCAGTTCATCGACAAATCGGCGCTGAAACAGACCCAGATTGTCACGCTGAAAAATGCCGCCGCTGCCGATGTGGTGGGTTTGCTGCAGAAATTGCGGGGTCCGGCCTCGACTCCCAATGCTGCACCCATGCAGATAGTTGCCGACGAACGCACCAACAGCATCCTGCTCAGCGGTGAACAGGCGCAAATCCGCCAATACCAGCCGCTGATTGCCCAGCTGGACAGTCCGTTGACGCAGGATGGCAAGGTCAATGTGGTGAATCTGCAGTATGCCCGCGCAGAAACTCTGGCACCCTTGCTTAACGGCATCCTCAGTTCTGCAGTTGCCGCACCTGCCGGCAAGGATGCGCCTGCACCCGCCGGCGGCAGCACCAACAGTGTGGTGGCAGACACTGCCACCAACTCCCTGATCATCACCGCCGATGCCGAAGCCCTGCAAACTCTCAAGAACGTGATTGCGCGGCTCGATATCCGCAAGGCGCAGGTGCTGGTCGAGGCCATCATTGTCGAACTGAGCGGGGATCGTGGCCGTGATCTGGGTGTGCAGTGGCTGTTCCAGAATGACAACGGGGCCTATGGCAGTTCCAGCAGCGGCAGTGCTGCTTCGGCGGCCATCGTCGGCGCAGCTCTCGCCAGCAGCGCGATGCCAACGGCAACATCATCGACATGCGCGGGCCGCTGGCGCAGGCACTGGCCAACACACCGGGTCAGGTGCTCGGCATCGGACGTCTGAGCAGCAATCTGAGTTTCAACGTGCTGATCTCGGCCTTGCAGACCGAGAAGTCGGCCAACATCCTGTCAACGCCGTCACTGATGACACTCGACAATGAACAGGCCACGATCACCGTGGGCCAGAACGTACCATTTGTCACCGGCTCCTATACCAGCACCGGCAATACTTCATCGAATCCCGGCAATCCGTTCCAGACCATCGAACGCAAGAATGTCGGTGTCACCTTGCGAGTGGCAAGCCCCCGATTTCCTATACACCTGACAGCTTCATAAAGTACTGCTCTTCAAACTTCGCTGGTGGTATGCCGTCGTTGTTACCATGTCTTCGAACCGGGTTATAAAACAGCTCGATGTAGTTGAACACATCTGCC
>CAILUG010000043.1 GCA_903837345.1 uncultured Gammaproteobacteria bacterium
GTTTCAGAAGCGTCTCTCCGCCCAAGGCTGTGCACTGACTGTTGTCATGTCCAAATGCAAATCAGCATACAGGTAAGCCATTCAGGTAGGAGGCTTATTGTTTGAGCCGGTTTGCTGCTATTTCCGCGAGATGAGTGTTGGTGCTGGCCATCGCGAACAAATCCAGATGCTGTGAGGGAATTGGCCGGTAATCAGGCCCGAATGCCACATCACCGGGTGTCCAGCCGGCCTTGCAGCTCACTGCGCCCCAGAAGCGCCGCAGCGCTGCCCACTGCTGGCCTATCAACCCGACATTGCTGTCGGAATCGACCATCGGATCGCACACACCGGTGGGATGTGGTGGCTCGTGGTAAAGCGCGGTGCCGAACAGGATGTCCCAGACTGGAAACGCCTGGCTGAAATTGCAGTTGTGCAAACCGGGGCGGGCGGGATCCACAATCATGTGATGCAGGCGGTGAAACTTCGGGCCCACCAGCACCTTCTCGAACACCGGCCCAAAACTGATGCGCACGTTGGCATGCGAAAAATTCTGTACCAGCTCGCCCAGCAGCATCAGCAGCGCAAACTCGCTGGGAGCCACGCCGATCACCAGCCCCACCGACGCCAGGATCAGCGCTTCAATCAGGCCAGCCAGATAACTGTCGCGATCATTGGTCCAGCAACTGACGTGGCGCTGGCTGTGATGCACACTGTGCAGCGCCCAGAACCACGGCATCAGATGCTGTGAGCGGTGCATCCAGTAATACACAAAATCATAGATGAGGTAATAGACCAGGAACATCAGCAGGGGATGCTGGCCGAGCACAGGGAAAATGCCGGCGAGATTGATCAGCGGCTCGCTGTCCGCTGTTGCGGCGCCAGTGTCAGCCCCCAGCCAGTGGATGAGCGGATTGAGTACCAGATAGGTAAACAGCGGCAGCAATCCCAGCAGGATGATCAGCGTGTACTCGATGTCGACCCAGGTGGATTTGCGATCCGGCCAGCGCTCGGCCGGGATGACGTTTTCCAGAGGCCGGAAAATCAGCGCGATGATGGCAAGCTGGGTCAGGCCCAGCAGCATGGCCTGGGCAATTTCTTTGGGATCCCCGCTCAGCTCCAGCACGTGCAGCGCAGAAAAGACCGGTACTACAAAGTGGGTGCTCAGCCAGGAGACTGCCTGCTCCCAGAGTTCTGTTATTGCGAATAAATTCATGTGTTATGTCATTGTCTTCTTTGCAGTGCCGGTGCGAATTGACTGACCGCATCAAGCATGTCTTTCTGTTGGGCTACATAATCTTCCACAGCCGACATTTGCGTCTTGTCCAGATTTCCTTCGCTTTTGATTCTCTGCAGGGCGCTGTCCAAAGGTTGCGACAACGCGTTGAGCGGGTTGGCAGCAGTCTGGCCGTTGGCGGCAGCTCCGGATTGTGCGCGTTGTTTGGTCATTTCATCGGCAAATACTTGTGCCACATATTTTCTGGATTCCGGATTCAGATCCGGGGCGGCTCGTTCCAGCTGCATTTCCTGGGTTTGTTGGAGTCTGGCAGCATTGCGTGAATCCTTGGTGGCTTCATATTGGTCGAAGGCCGTCATTTCATCCTTGTACAGATAGCCGGACAGCTGGTCCCGCAATTTGGCGTCAATATCCTTGATGGCAGCGTTGTATTCAGACTGGCTGATTTCGTGCGCAGCCAATTTCAGGGCCAGATCGTTTTTCTGGCTCATCGAGTTGGCAAAAATCTGCGACAGCGCTTCTTTTTCCGAGGCAGAAAGATGCAGTCCTCTGATGAAATCGCCGTACTGGTTATTCACCATGGTTTTGGAAAGCATCTGCTTGATCTGTGGCGAGCCCATCAGGCCACGGATACGGTCCTGGATATTTTGCGGCTGGCCAGCGGCGGGTAAAGTGGCAACGGCAGCGCCGTTGGCTGCAGCATTGGCATTCGCATTGCCATTGGCATTTTTGCCGGCTTCAGCAGTCAACTGCCGGTTGAGGGTGACAATGGTGGCCTGCAATTGCGCAATGGTGTCCTTGCTCAACTGCAGGGCTGCATCCTGTGAATGTTTGAGGGCATCCATTTCGTCTTCATGACTGTTCTGGGCGTGTATCTGGTAAATCACCAGCACGAAGACGAGCAGGATTGAGCCAATGCTGATGTATTTGTTGTTCAGGTTCATGACCCCCGTTCTCCCATGTGTCCCTTACCCAAGCTTGCGAACCAAGTCTTGTCCCAATTCCGTTACTGCGATCCAGCTGCCAGCCATGTGCAGCAGCCCGGCCATAATGATAGACGCAATGGTGGCCCCGTGTATCTTTTTCAAGCTTAGCCAGTCATAAATCACCAGGCTGGCCAGCAGCGCCAGCATCACGCTGGTTACCAGTGGCCCGCCTTCACCACCGAACAGTTCCAGCCGGGAAATGCGGCCCAGCGCCGGGCTGACAATGACCAGTGCCGCCAGCAGGATCAGGCGTTTGTGTATGTCAGCATGGCGGCGGTACACAATTGCAGCACCCAGCAAAACCGCAAAAGTGCCGAGGTCAGCCAGGCTGACCCACACTTCGTGGCTGATGAATTCAAGATAGGTGACGTCGACGCCAAGCGAGGGATCGGCTGCTTCAATGAGGGTGTCAAAGGTGACGCCCTGGCTGAGATCATGTGAGACCTCACGCAGCACGGCCAGCAGGCCGCCGAGCACCACCAGCACACCATAACCAGCGCCGACATAACCCAGCCTGCGATGCAGCGAGGGCTTGTTGACCCTGATCAGCCAGGCCTGCGCCACCAGCCACACAAACCAGCCGGTGAGAAAGGCGCCATGCAAATACAGATAGGGCAACAATGGCGGTTGCTGAAAAGCAAAACGCAGAAAGAAGGAGGGCGCAAAACCAGCCAGCACGATGCAAAGCAGCACCAGCGAGTATGCAAGGAAAAATGGCTGCTTGTTATTTGCCACGGCGCGACAGGAACACAGAAGTCAGCAGTACAGTGACGGGCTTGTTGTCGTTATTGTTCATGGCAACTCCATCATTTTCCGCATGAACCGATATGAAAACGCAATTTGCCGGAGCGTTCCTGGCGCTGTCTGTCCGGATCGGCGCGTATGGCAGCACGTAATTGATCGACGCTGACTGATTGCCGGTAGAACACACCAACCGCATTGGCATAGGCAGGCAAGGTCAGGCAGTAATCGGTAGCCCACTGGTTGCGCA
The DNA here is from genome assembly GCA_903837345.1 of uncultured Gammaproteobacteria bacterium. GTDB lineage: Bacteria > Pseudomonadota > Gammaproteobacteria > Pseudomonadales > Pseudohongiellaceae > CAILUG01. Next base: position 3,191 of record CAILUG010000043.1, read on the forward strand.
CACTGCTGTTGCTGATCAGCGCAGTTTCGCGCAGCTGCCTGCGTGAGAGTGTGTTGATGACCAGTGCACCTTGCTTGTTCACCAGTCGGCCCAACTCGTTGCACCAGATGCGATCAGCCGCGAACGAGCGATCCGGTGCACCGTTGCCGCCAAACAGGTCTTCAATTACCAGATCAAACGGTTTGCCTTTGTAATGTTCAACATATTGGCGGGCATCGCCTTCGACCAGTGTTACATCGCGGCTTTTCAGGCCAAAAAAACGTTTGGCCAGTTGCAGATGCACCGGGTTCAGCTCCACCCCGGTGACCTGCACGCCCGGGCACCAGTGGCGCAACAGATGAATGGCAGCGCCGCCACCCACCCCGAGCAGCAGCACGCGTTTTACCTCAGGCAGTGCCAGTGCCGGCAATGCCAGCAAATCCCACACGCCACGCGTCAACAGATGGCCCGGATGGTATTGGGTGTGCATGACGCGATTGGTGTACAGGCGCACGCTGCGTCCGGCGGTGCGGACTTCATAGCGCACACCTTCGATTCTGCGGGAAAAAACTACTGCCATGACTCAAGCTCCGGTTATGGAGCTGAGTTTAGACAGTGCAGCGGTGGGGAGGAAGACAAATGACAACTTGTCAGGCGCCGCCTTTGAGCAAAAAGTTTTCGGCACCGGCAAACAGCTCGCGCAGATCGCGGGTCGGGCGCAGATCCCGGCCATCCTGCAGGTTGGAGCTCAAGAGCCCGGGCCATTTGGCAATTACGCTGCCGCCTTGCTGCAAGCCGCCCTTGCTGCCGCCCAGACGGAACGCCACCGAGGCAGTGCCATGGTCGGTGCCATTGGTGCCGTTCATCGCAACAGTGCGGCCGAACTCGGTGACTACCAGCACCTGTGTGGTACCCCACCAGGCACCGAGCCCGCTGCGCAGTTCTGCCAGACCGTTGTCGAGCTCGGCCAGGCGCTGCGCCAGTTGTCCCTGTGTGGCACCCTGGTTGGCATGAGTGTCCCAACCGCTGGCTTCGAGCACAGCGATACCGGGGCCGTTATCCTGCGCCAGAAAGCGTGCGGCTGCCTGTGCCAGCACCACGAAATTGTTGTTGCGGCGGCCGGAGCCCGCACTCATGTCCTTGTCGCCGGCGATGGCTTGTGCCTGCAAGCCCTGTTCAAGCCGGCTGCCAAGAAACGCATCTTCGGCATAGAGGCGGCGCAGACGTTGCAGCGTGCTGTCTTCCAGTTCCGGCAACGCATCCGGCGTCCATGAGCCCACACTGTTGCTGCCTTGCAGCACTTTTGGCATGGACTGACCGATCGCCATTGCCGCATGCGCTGCATCCGGCAGTTTGCCGGCGCAACGATTCAGCCAGCCCTCGGCACCTGGATCCGGATGATCGAGTCCGGTTTCCAGCACATTCTGCGCATCGAAATGCGAACGTTCGCGATAGGGTGTGGCAATGGCATGGAACACTTCCAGTTCCTTGCGTTGGAAACATTGATGCAGTTGCGGCAGCGCCGGATGCAGTGCGAAAAAACTGTCGAGCTTGAGCAGGTTTTCATCCGGCACCAGCAAGGGTTTGCGCAGTGTCGGCAATTCCCTGTCGCCATAAGGGGGTACCGCAGCAAGGCCGTCCATCGCGCCGCGCAGGATCACCAGCACGAAACGCCGGTTGCTCACTGCGGATGCGGCCAGACTCAACCCAGGCAGTACCGACACCAGCAGCGAAGCACCAACACCTTGCAGAAAATGTCTCCGGTTGGTGTGCATTATGACCTCCACTGGAATTGCGGACTGGCGACCAGCAGCGCCAGCGCCTGCATCGGCGATTCTGCTCTGGCCAGTTCCTGCTTCAGCGTTGCCTGTTCTGGCAGCAACTGTGGATACAACTTCTGTGCATCAATTTGATTGCCCAGGCGCTGCGCCAGCGCAGTACTCCATTCAATACGCTTCATCAGCGCATCGGCGCCGCCCCAGTAATCGGCCACATCGGGCCAGCCGGCAGGCGAGGGTGCAGTGAAAGGCACCTGCGCAAAGGTTTGCAGGGCCTGTAGCAGGAAATTGTTTTTGATGCGGGAATTCCTGTTCTGGTTTGCCTCCATCAACTTCGCAATATCGAGACCCCGGCCGAGCGATATCAGCAGTTCTTCCGGTGTCTTCAGTTTGCGTTGCTCGGGTTGCCAGGCTGCTTCCAGTTTGATCAGCGCAGCATGCACGGAGGGCAGATCGCCGCCGGTCTTGCTGAACACGGCACTCAGTTCATCCACAGCCGCCGGTGGCGGTTGATCGGCTATAAAATGCCGCGCCAGTTTGAACGCGATATGACGGGCAGTGGCAGGGTGTGTGGCCAGATCGTGCAGTGCGCGCACGCCCTGCTTCACGTCATCGTCGCGATAGGTGTTGCCGAGCAAATGCTGGGTGCCCGGTTCATGCATCAGCGGCACAAACAGGAAGCGCCCGGGTTCACCGCGCAGGGCACGCTGATCGGTGAGGCCACCGACGGTCCAGCCGGTGATGATTTTGGCAAGGGAGGTGACATCCTGCTGGCTGTAGCCGCCATTCACACCCAGGCTGTGCAACTCGAGAATTTCACGCCCCAGATTTTCGTTGAGGCCGCGCTGGCGGCGCTGACCAGCCATGGAAGCAGGGCCAATCGAGGAAGCGTTGTCGAGATAAATGAGCATGGCAGGATGTTGCTCGACTGCCACCAGCAATTCGGCAAAGCGGCCGCCAAGATGGGCGCGGATGGCTTCGTTCTCGTAGGGAACCGCAATTTCCCCCAGTACTTTCTTGGCACCGCCGCCCGCAGCAATCGAAAAGTGGTTGGACCAGAAACGCACCAGGCGTTCGGCAAACGGGGTTTGCGTCGTCAGCGCCACCTGCATGCGCAATGACAGTTGCTGGCGCAGTTCCTGCTGGCTGCTGCGTTCATTCCCTGCCAACAGCTTGCGTGCGTCATTGCCTGTATCGGAATCTGCACCGGACTTTTCCGGTTGGACAACTTCCGCACCTCCTGCTTTTTTTGCCGCTTGCACAGCCTTGCGGGTTTCCCGCAAATCTTCGGTGGCGCGTTTCAGCAGCACCCCGGAGGCTTCCAGCTCTTTATAGGCGGCGGGCACTCGCGTGATTTGCGTCAACTGCTGCTGCAGCCAGCCACGCGGATCACGCCCGACCTGCTGCAGTTCACCGGGCTGCAGCCCCAGACCGAATTTGTTGCCGGCGGTATAACCGGCCTGTTGATCCTGGATTACAGCCACTTCGATACTCCGGTACCAGTTGCCCATGGTGGATATAACGCGGCGTCGCCAATAACGTTGACGCAAACAGTGCAATGTTGGCTGGCGTACATATTTTTCTGTGAACCTTGTCTACATTCCCGCTCTACCGCACGTCCACAAAAAACACGAAAGAGGATACTTTTCATGAAAGATTCAACCAAAGACCAGGCAATCGGCAAACTGCATGAAGTAACGGGCAAGATCAAGCAGGCTGCAGGAGTAGCACTTGATAAACCGGCGCTTGAGCTCGAAGGTATTTGCGAAAAAATAGAAGGCAAACTTCAAAACAAGGTCGGCCATATCGAGAAAGTGCTCGAAAAATAGTACTCGCCCGGCACACTCCAACACCTTAACAGGACCCAGCAATGAACAATCAATTCCAGGTAAAAGTACTGGTGGGAGCCATGGCAATGATCATGATGAGTGCTCCTGTATTTGCGAGCAAGATGGACAATGACATTGAACAAGCCGCCAAACATTCATACGTATTCAAGACCTACCTCAAGCATGATGAAGTCAAGGTCGAAGTGGAGGATGGCGTGGCTACCCTGAGCGGCAAAGTTCGTGAAGAGTCCCACAAGGCGCTGGCTGAAGAGACGGTGGCAAACTTGCCAGGAGTAAAAAAAGTGGAGAACAAACTGGAAATCAAGGGTAAACATCCAAAAGAGAAATCCGATGAATGGCTGGTGACCCGGGTGAAAACCACACTGTTGTTCCACAGGAACGTGAGCGCGTTGACTGAAGTTTCCGCCAAAGAAGGAGTGGTCACTCTGCGCGGCGAAGCCGACAACCAGGCCGAAATGGATCTGACTGCCGAATACGCCTCTGATGTTGAAGGTGTCAAGGAAGTGAAGAATCACATGAAGGTTGTCGGCACTCCCAGACCTGAAAGGACCTTGGGCGACAAAATCGACGATGCTTCCATTACTGCCGGAGTAAAAATGCTGTTGTTGGGGCACCGTTCAACCAGCGCTGTTCACACCAAGGTGGTAACCAAGGATGGCGTGGTGACGCTAAGTGGCGAAGCGAAGAACGATGCTGAAGTCAGTCTGGTCACCAAGCTGGTCAGTGATGCGAATGGTGTGGTCAAAGTCAACAACGAGATGACCGTCGAAAAAACCCGATAGTCCGGATAGAGGATAAACAACATGCTCGGGACAATTCTGCTCGTCTTTCTCATACTGATGCTGCTCGGAGTTTTACCTACCTGGCCGCACAGTCGTACGTGGGGCTATTATCCAAGCGGTGGTCTTGGTCTGGTTGTGATAATTCTGCTGATCCTGATTCTGCTGGGCAGGGTTTGACTTGAGAGCAAGAAGCACCTTGTGTGCTTCTTGCTTGCCTTGATTTTTGACCGCATTGGTCCGAAACCCCTCAGCTTCGGCGTCGGCGCAGCATGGCTCTGACCATGAGTGCGACCACGGCCAGATTGAGCAGGATGAGTGCCAGACCCAGCCAGCCCGGTTTGTGTATCAGATTGGCCAGTTCAAACGGAACATAGATCGCGCCGCTGACGGCAGCGAGTACTTCAGCCCAGGCTCGCTCACGGAACAGGCCATAGGCTTCAACCAGCCGCACCGTCGAATACACCGCAGCCCCGGCCGCCAGCGTGATCAGTCGCGAATCTCCGGTGTTGTGGGCGGCATCAAGAAAAATCATCGGATACTTGGCAGCCGGATTCATATGCATGTGATCAATGAACAGTGCTGCGAGCCGGTAAACATCCTGGTGGATCAGCGCGAGCAGACCGGTGGCGGCGGCGAGCACTACGATGCCTTTGGCAGCCTCGAGGCAAGCAACGAAGCGGACTGATCTGTCATTGGCCATGGGCGGCGGGAATTGCATGGACAGCATTGTCAAAGTGGCGGGACATTTTGATTACTCCAAAATTCTGCCGCAACAGTGTACTCTTTCCCCAACCTAATTAGACCCCGCACTTCCCATGTCCTTGCACAAACACCGTTCCCGCATGATCACCCAGGGTCTGTCCCGTTTGCCGTTGCGCGCGTTTTTGCGTGCCACCGGGTTTGATGACAAGTCCATGGCCAAATCCATTGTCGGCATTGTGACTACCCAGGGCGAAAATACCCCATGCTCAATGAACCTGGCAGTTCAGGCTGACCAGACCCGCCTGGGTGTGGCGTCCGGTGGTGGTGTGCCGGTGAGCTTTACTACTGTTTCTGTTTCCGACGGTGTATCCATGAGTCATGCCGGCATGCACATGAGCCTGCCTTCGCGCGAGCTGGTTGCTGACAGTGTGGAGATGGTGGTGCGCGGACATGCCTATGATGCGCTGGTGGCTTTTGGTGGCTGTGACAAAACCCTGCCTGGCCTGATGATGGCGCTGGTGCGCTTGAATGTGCCCGGCGTGTTTGTCTATGGCGGTGCCACCTTGCCCGGCGAACTGGATGGCAAGGTAGTGAATATTCTGGATGCCGGTGAAGTGCTGGGAGACATCAACAAGGCCGCTGACAGGATCCATTTGCTGGAACTGGAAAAAGCCTGTGTGCCCACCGTCGGCTCCTGTCCGGGCCAATTTACCGCCAACACCATGGGCATGGTGGCGGAAACGTTGGGCCTGTCATTGCTGGGTACTTCCACCATGCCGTCGGTGTATTCGGAAAAACTGGCACTGGCCCGCCAGGCCGGCGAACGCGTGATGGAAATCCTGGAGCAGGGCGGTCCGTTGCCACGCGCGCTGATAACCCGCGCCAGCCTGGAAAATGCCTGTGCTGCGGTGGCCGCCACCGGAGGTTCCACCAATGCGGCGCTGCATATTCCTGCCATTGCCCATGAAGCGGGCATTGTATTCACGCTTGATGATGTAGCTACCGTATTCGCCCGCACACCGCTGCTGGCCGACATGCGGCCAGGGGGTCGCTACTTTGCCAAAGACCTGCACCATATCGGTGGCGTGCCGGTAGTACTGAAAGCCTTGCTGAAAGCCGGCTTTATTGATGGCAGCTGCCTGACACTGACCGGACACACACTGGCCGAAGCACTGGCCACTGTGCCGGAACCGGATGGCAACATTGTGCGTGCTGCCGACATGCCGCTCAGTCCCACGGGTGGACTGGTGGTGCTCAAAGGCAACCTGTGTCCCGAAGGTGCGCTGATCAAAGTGGCAGGTCTCAAGACTCTCGCCATCAGCGGCCCGGCCCGTGTGTTTGAATCCGAAGAAGACTGCATGAAGGTGGTGGTTGCGCGTGCTTATCAGGCCGGTGACATTCTGGTGATTCGCAATGAAGGCCCGCGTGGCGGCCCTGGCATGCGGGAAATGCTGGCAGTAACCTCCCGTATTTATGGTCAGGGCATGGGCGAAAAAGTGGCGTTGCTGACTGATGGCCGGTTTTCGGGTGCAACGCGTGGCATGTGTATTGGTTACGCCGGGCCGGAAGCCGCGCTGGGTGGCCCCATCGCGCTGGTCAAGGACGGCGACATCATCAGTATCGATGCGGCCAGAGGCACCATCGCGGTGGCGCTGAGTGCTGAAGAGCTGCAACGACGCAGAGCCGACTGGCAACCACGCAGCAAGGTGCTGGCCGGTGTCTTGCAGAAATATGCGGCCATTGTCGGCCCGGCCTGCAAGGGTGCAGTCACCCATGCCGGTGCGCTGGAATGGCCTTATGAAATACCTGACGAGATGTGAACAGACAGAATGACTACACCGATGCCGGAACTGCTGGCAGCAGGGTTTGTGCCAGACGATGCCAGAGCCCTGCTACTGCAAAATTATCTGATTCATGATTACTGCCTGGCAGCTGACCGTACTGCCTTGCTCGGCAAGGTGGCCGACAGGATCAGCTGCATGGTAGGCACCTCACATGCGGAAATGCCGGCGGCGCTCATCAACGCATTACCGAACCTGCGGCAAGTGTCCATCTATGGTGCCGGCCATGAAAAAATCGATGTGGCCGCCCTGCATGCCCGCAATATCGTGCTCACCAATACACCCTTTGTGATGTGTGACGATGTCGCGGATCTGGGTATGACGCTGGTGCTGGCCACCGTGCGCCGGGTGGTGGCGGCCGACCGCTTTGTGCGCGCCGGGTTGTGCGCAGGCCCCGGTATGCCATTTTCGCATTCAGTACGCGGCAAGACCCTGGGTATTGCGGGGCTGGGCCGCATTGGTTTGGGAATTGCGCTGCGTGCACTGATGTTCGGTATGAAGATCGCCTATCACAACCGTTCCGAGCGCAGCGATGTTGACTACCCTTACTACGATTCCCTGCTCGAGCTGGCAAAGGCTTCGGATGTGCTGCTGCTCGCTGCGCCCGGTGGTGCTGCCACCCGGCACATGGTGAACGCAGAAATCATTGCAGCACTGGGCCCGCAAGGTACCTTGATCAATATCGGACGCGGCTCGCTGGTGGATGAAGCGGCAATGGTGAGTGCCTTGCTGGACGGCAGCCTCGGTGCGGCCGGACTCGATGTGTTCAACGATCTGGCGCATCCGCCGGAGGCATTGTTCAAACTCGACAACGTTGTGCTGAGCCAGCACCGTGGCAGTGCTACTTATGAATCACGCGGGGCCATGCGTGATTTGTTTGTGGCAAATGTAAACGGTTTTTTCGCGGGGACGGGACCTGTCACCCCGGTCACGCTCGCCACGCCGTAAATCATGTTTGTTCATTCACGTTCAAGGAGTCACCAGTGAAATTCCGCAACATAACCGCGTTCATCACAACACTTGCATTGGCAACAGTTGTACAGGCGCAGCCGCCTGCGCGTCCGGCACCCTTGCCGCCGCCTCCACTGTTCCTGAAAGAAACCTGGAAGGACACACCCGCAGTGCCTGCCACCCAGGACGTGGTGACCAATGCCGACCTCGTGCTCACCGTGTATGGCAAAGCCCCGGAAGTGAACAACGAAGGCGGCACCCCGCATGTGTGGACCGGCTTGTGCATACCCGCCTGTGCAGTGACGCTGAAACAGAAGAACAGTTATGCAGACCTGAGCGGCAAAGCCCGCATCAAATGGTTTGCCAAGACCTCGGGCTTCCATGCGATCCGTCCGGTGGTGAAACTCGCCGATGGCAGGTTGCTGGTGGGTGATTTCGCCGATGCCTATACCTATGACTATCGCACCACCGAGTTCTACCTGGCTGATGTGCGCTGGCTGGTGCTGGATGCTGCGACAGTGGCGACCAAGGGCGCGCTGTTGCCGACTGTGGACCTGGGCAAGGTCGACGAGATCGGCTTTGTCGATCTCACCTCCGGCAGCGGTCATGGCCTGGGCGGTTTCTCGGACCTGGGCTGGATCGAAGTTTACGGCAAGCCCGTCCCCAGAAATTGATATTTGCTGATACCCCCAGGAATTTCCCGAATTGCTGTTCTTGTTTAACTGCCGGTCGGGCATAGAATTGCCCGTCGATTCGTGATCGTTGCCAAAGGGAGTTTCCATGTCATACCGCACCGCGCTGCTGTCGATCAGCCTGGCATTGGCCTCCGGCCTGATGTTGCCGACGATTACGTTGGCGCAGCCCTCACTCAATGAGCTGGCGCGTGATGTCGATCGTGCCGAGTCCATGCGCGCAGTCAAGAACCTGCAACGCACCTACGCCCACTATTCGCAATATGGCCTGTGGAACGAGATGGGCGACCTGTTCGCCAGTGATGCCACCTATATCTTCGATGACGAGACGATAAAGGGACAAGCAGCGATTACCCGGTACCTTGCCACGCATGAAGGCGCTGGCAAGCAGGGACTGTCGCCGGGTGCGGTGCATACCCAGTTGATCGAGCATCCGGTCGTCAATCTGTCAGTCGATGGCGAGTCAGCCAAGGGTCGCTGGTATGGCTTTTTCCTGCTGAGCGACAACGCCGGCAACGCCAGCCTCCAGGGCGGCGTATTTGAAAACCAGTACGTGCGCGAAGGCGGCAAGTGGAAGATCGGCGTGCATCATTTCTTTCCGCAATATGCCGGCGCCTACGAAACCGGCTGGACCAACTGGAAAGGCCAGGACCTTGGCATTCTTCCCTATCATTTCACGCCGGATGAAAGCGGCGTGCCGATTCCTCCACCAGTGGGCGCAGCGCCCGCCAGCAAGGCTACGCTGGAGCAACTGGAAGAGCGCATTGGGGTGATGAACGATGAAAGTCTGGTGCGCAATCTGCAGGCGGCTTATGGCTATTACACCAACCGCCGCATGTGGGACGACGTGGTGGATCTGTTTGCCGACAACGGCGTCTATGAAGTGGGTGGCGTTGGCATTTACAGCGGCAAGGCCGGCGTACGCAAGGCGATGGAGCGGCAGGGACCTGCGGGCCTTGCGCATGGCGTGCTGAATGATCGCCTGCAATTCGACACCGTGGTGAGCTTTGCGCCGGGTCGGCGCGAAGCCCATGTGCGCGGCATCGAGATGGGCATGCTGGGCGAGGCCGACCAAGGCCAGGGTTTCTGGGAGATCAACGTTTACGACAATCGCTACGTGAAGGAAGACGGCCTGTGGAAAGTGCGGGAAATGCGCGTGTTTCCGCTGTTCCGCGCTGATTACAGCAAAGGTTGGGGCAAGAGCCGCATCATCGAAACAGCACAAGCAGGTGCGTTGGCCCCCGACCAGCCACTGCCCGCAGCCGATGCAGGCGGCCAGGACCGCATTATTCCTGCCTTTGTCTCCACGCATCCGGTCACCGGCAAGCCGCTCACCGCGCCCGCCGGAATGCAATTGGTTGCTACCCAGCCGCTCACGGGTGCCATCGCTGCGCCTGCTGTGAAGCGGACTGGTGAGACTGCCACGCGCATCAAAGACGCGGCACGCAGAGTGATGATGGCGACCGCCTATGACGGCGCCGAGCACGTCTCGGATTCGTACGGTTTCTTCGCGGATGATTCGCAGTGGGACTGGCTGTCGGAAATATTCGGCAAACAAGGCACCAAGCAGATTCCGTTTGCCGGCTACTACACCGGTTATCCCCGCATCTCGAAAGGCCTGTTCCTGGAGTACGGCGACCCCGTCAGTCTGGATGCACTCAAGTCCACCATTGCCTTTCACTGGCGCATCCAGCCCTATATCAATGTCGCGCCTGACGGCCGCTCGGCACGCGTACGCACCTATCTGTTTCATCCCAATACGTCGAAGACCGGTTCCAGCACCTTGTTCGGTGCCATGTATCCTGATGATCATCTGATCCTGGAAGACGGCATCTGGCGGCTGTGGAATCTGTCGTTGGATGAGCCATATTTCGAGATGCCGAACTGGAAGGCCGGCTGGGCTGGTGCCAAAGACAGAACTGCAACTGCTGCGGCGCCACGTCCGGCACCGGTGGTTGATCCCAATGCGCCGCCACGTCCCCAGCGTTTCATCGGTGCCGCGCTGGTCAACCAGTACCGGCCGAATGTGCCGATCACCGGGCTCGGCCGCTTGCAGGAGCATTTCCGCGGCGGTACCGGTGAAGCCTGGGATTGGCCGAAGATCCTGCCGATGTGGTGGGGTTACAAGAATCCGGTCAGTGGCCGGGTGCCAGAACTGTTCCTGCCCAACTGTGTTCCCTGCGAATTCGCTCCGGCGATGAACATGGAGCAGCACGGCTATTTGTTGCCATCAACTGATCCGGTGAAGAGCGACTATTGATGCAGGTTGAGGCTTCGATGTGCCCGGGCCATGCACTCCAGCCACTGCGTGCCTCTGGCAATCTCGACACTATGCCTGTGCCGGGATTGTGCCAGCACTTGCGCACGAAATTGGGGTGAGTAGCCATATTCGGTGGCTTTCGAGTAACGCGTGAACACGGGGCTGTGCGCCACTTGTGACAAATACTCCTGGCCTGCCGGCAAATTGAAATGCCGGATTATGCGGCTCATGCCAGCTGTGACGTTGCCAAGGAACTCATCGAAATCCACGCACAGTATGCGCGTGCCACACGCTTGCACGACATCCCGTTGTGTCAAAGACTCAACCAGCCAGCTCATGGCTGCAACTTCACCGACTGACATTGAATCCAGTGGCGCCAACTGAACGTCCAGCCGCTTCTGCAGGCGTTGCATCCGTCCCGGGCCGAGCTTGTGCAGATCACCATGGGAACTTTCTCCGGCCAGCAAGGTTGCCAAATAGGTTTCTGCCGCGATATTGAGATACAACGCCCGCGAAGCCGGTTCCAGCGACAACAGCGGTGCGGCAACTCTGGCTGCAGAACTGGTCGCTTTGACAACGATGCTGTGTGTCGCTTCATAGCCCCGACTCCAGATTTGCACAAGCGCACGTGCAAGAGTCATGAATTGACGGTGATCAGGTATTGACTGTGGCTGGTCCGGTTGGTCATGGAGATCAGCCAGTGAGCGCAGTGGCAAGGGCTCGCGCAACGACCATACGCCGGCAATCTCGTCGAGCAAGCGACTGATCAGCGTCGAGCCGACATGGCCGGTATGAAAAATATAGTGAAGCGGGCGCAGGTTTTTTGAAAGGCCGGCTGCTGCAATCACATTGTGCAGCGGCAACCAGGCACCTTTGGTAGACGGCGACAAGATACGGTTGTCCAGGAAACTGCTCCGGCGATAGGCTGCAAAATCAAATTCAATCAACAGGCCCTTGCTGTTGACCGGATCGACATTCTGCAGATAAACATCGGGAGTGTCGGGCAAACGCGACAGTAGTTGTTCACCTGTTGTGGGGTATATCGGATCTGGCATGTTAATCAGCGTGCAAAACTTTCCAGATTAGGGGTGGAAACAGCGTCCAATAGTTTCCACCTCCGTGTGTCATCCTCTGGCGTTTTAGCCGGAGGTATCTGGAGTGTATTACATGGATATTATTGTCGAAATTCGCAGA
>CAILUG010000044.1 GCA_903837345.1 uncultured Gammaproteobacteria bacterium
ATCAGGCGCGTTTCCTGCAACATCGTCGATCAGACTTTCCTTCGCCTGGACTCACATGGGCTGAATCACGCTAGTAAATACTTATCACAAATCTTACGCCAACCTGTCTCTACTAGACTCAAGCCGGTCTCAAGCTAAGCGTTTTGCAAATTTAGGAAATCGAAACCTGCGGTCCTGAGACTGCGTGGCCAAAACGGCAATTTTTGGAGGCCAAATCGGCGCCTTTCATGCTCTGTTGGATTTTGGTGTGGCCTAACTGCCCGGAAACGCGCCAGAAATTTTGGCCTTATACATTTGCCACGAAGAGCACGGACTGGCTGGCTGTGTACGCAGTCCTGCGCTAACCGTGCTCCGCCCCAAAAACCCCGTTAACAGGGAAAAATACAGGGAAAATTGGGAAAACGAGGGTTCTCGAACCATCGTGCAGCGTGAAAGCCAGTGTTTCTAGGGTTTTTCTATCATTTTCCGATTTCCAATAACAGGGAAGCTTATTTGCAATAACAGGGAAAGATCGCCGAATAACAGGGAAAGAGCATGCGCCTCTTGCCCGGTGATATCGTGCTTACCGGCACACCCTTCGGCGTAGCCTACAACAAAGCTGAACCCGACTATCTTATTCTTGGCGACTTGATCTGCTGCGGCATTGATGGCTTGGGCGAACAACTCAACACTGTTACGAACTGAGATAATATTTGCCTTTAGGCAATCCAATGGGGAAGATATCATGAAAAGAGCTTACAAGGTCGTCGACGTTTTCACCTCACGTCCACTCTTAGGAAATCCTGTGGCTGTGGTATTGGATTGTGAGGGTTTGGCCACTGAAAACATGCAGGCTATCGCGCGGTGGACCAATCTTTCTGAAACGACTTTTGTCTTGCCGCCGTCGTCTGCAAGCGCTGACTATACTTTGCGGATTTTTACACCAAGGGGCGAATTACCGTTTGCTGGTCATCCAACGCTTGGCAGCGCTCATGCCATGCTTGAAGCGGGGCGTGTCGCACCCCGGCAAGACGGGCGACTTATTCAGGAATGCAAGGTTGGTCTGATTGATGTGAATGTTGATAAGCATTCTGGAAAAGACACGTTGGCTTTCAACCTACCGAAGGCCAAGTTCACGGCTCTACAGACCACGGATATTGTAGAGCTTGAGCGCATTTTGGGTCGCAAGATTGCCTTTGATGTTGCACCTGCAATTGTCGATGTTGGTGCAGTCTGGATTGTTGCACGATTGGAAAGTTCGGCTGCCGTGCTCAAACTGAATCCTGATATGGCCCGCCTTTCTGCACTGTCCCTCAAGCTCAATGTTACTGGCATCACACTGTTTGGCGCAAATGACAAAGATGCAGGTGGAATCGAAGTTCGCACATTCGCACCTGCTCACGGCGTTGATGAAGATCCGGTTTGTGGAAGCGGAAATGGTAGTGTAGCCGCGTTTCACTGGGAACGCGGCCTTCTTGGCCCGAACGGCGGAAAGTATACCGCCACACAAGGACGTTGCATCGGTAGGAATGGACTGATTGACGTTACAGTCAGTCCGCAAGGTCAAGTGAGCGTCGGAGGTGACTGCGTCACGTGTGTTGAAGGCATAATTGCGATATAGAAACGGATTCTGGAAAGACCCCGTTTCCTGCGATGGTCATTTCTGCTTCGGGTCAAGAACGGCTGGAAACAGTAGTTGAAGGAAGGTCTGTAGTTGGCTCAAATGCGGACTTCACAAGTTCCATCCCGCCTTTCCCAATTGAGCAAATAGGCACTTTGCGACAATGCTTGGACCACATTCCGGAATGATCCGGAGTGCAATCCGAGTGGATGCAGAATGTCGCCGACCAAGATTCTTGTTGGGCAGGGATGCCTTGTTGTTTCGATTGTTGCGGGAGGCCTATGGGCTTCGACACAGTGGACCGCGGCGATGTTGGGCAATCAGCCAAGGCTGGGTGCGCCGCTCACAACAATCATTGGTCAACCCATCTATGCGCCTTGGCGGTTGTTTGAATGGTGGTATCCCGCGGCGGACCTTCTGCCGCTGGTATGACCGTTATTGCAAAGGCGGCCCCGGGGCGCTGGAGGACCGGCCTTCGGTACCGGGCCGGGTGTGGAATCGCATCCCGGCGGCTATCCATAGCCAGATCATCGAGCTGGCCCTGGATCAGTGCGAGCTGTCTCCGCGGGAACTGGCGGTGCGCTTCACCGATGAGAAGCGCTATTTTGTGTCGGAAGCCACGGTTTACCGGCTTTTGAAGGCCCATGACCTGATCCCCAGCCCAGCCTATGTCGTGATCAAGGCTGCCGATCAGTTCCATACCCAGACCACGCGGCCCAACGAGATGTGGCAGACCGACTTCACCTACTTC
>CAILUG010000045.1 GCA_903837345.1 uncultured Gammaproteobacteria bacterium
GCTACACGTTTGTGTAAGTTTCTGTGTAACTATAAATTCAAACGCTAATAAAAACAAGCACTTATTTGGGTGTGTGAAACTTTTGTGTAAGTAAAATATCGTTATAAATCAACGACTTACAAACAAATCCTACTCCCACTCTATAGTTGCCGGCGGTTTGGAAGAAATATCATAGCTGACACGTGAGACTTCCCGGATTTCGTTGATGATGCGATTGGAAACGGTTTCCAGCAATTCGTAGGGCAGATGCGCCCAGCGCGCTGTCATGAAGTCGATGGTTTCCACGGCACGCAGGGCGATCACCCAGGAATAACGGCGGGCATCACCAACCACGCCAACGGATTTCACCGGCAAGAATACTGCGAATGCCTGGCTGACCTTGTCGTACCAGCCGTGCTTGTGCAGTTCTTCAATAAAAATCGCATCGGCACGACGCAGCACTTCACAATATTCCTTTTTCACTTCACCCAGAATGCGCACTCCGAGACCAGGGCCGGGAAACGGATGGCGATGGACCATCTGCGGTGGCAGCCCCAGCGCAACACCGATACGGCGCACTTCATCCTTGAACAATTCACGCAGTGGTTCCACCAATCCCATCTTCATGTCAGCCGGCAAACCGCCGACATTGTGGTGGGATTTGATGACATGGGCAGTGCCGTGTTTGGAAGCAGCGGATTCAATCACGTCCGGATAGATGGTGCCCTGTGCCAGCCACTTCACGGTACCGAGCCTGGTGGCTTCGGCATCAAATACTTCTATGAAGGTATTGCCGATGATTTTGCGTTTGGCTTCCGGATCATGCACACCGGCAAGCTTGCCAAGGAAATCAGCCTCGGCATTGGCACGAATTACCTTCACACCCATGTTGTCAGCGAACACCTGCATCACCTGGTCGCCTTCATTGAGGCGCAACAGGCCATTGTCGACGAACACACAGGTAAGCTGGTCACCGATGGCGCGATGCAGCAGCGCTGCCACCACAGACGAATCGACACCGCCGGACAGGCCCAGCAGGACCTGGTCCTTGCCGACCTGTTTGCGAACCGTGGCTATCGCATCTTCAATGATGTTGGCTGGCGTCCACAGTCTTGCGCAGCCGCATATGTCATGAACAAAACGATTGAGCAGTTGCTGACCAGCTTTGGTATGGGTGACTTCCGGATGGAACTGCAAGGCATGGATACGGCCATCACTGCTCATCATCGCGGCCAGCGGCGCGCTGTCGGTCGCTGCGGTGCAGACGAATCCAGGTGGCAGCCTGGTGACTTTGTCGCCATGGCTCATCCAGACGTCCTGGAAATGACGTTCACCTTCAACCACCTCATGATCGAGCCCTGTCAGCAACGAATCGACACCAAGCACCTCAATGCGGGCATAGCCGAATTCTGAAGTATGGGAGCCTTCGACTTTGCCGCCCAGCTGTTCTGCCAGCGTTTGCATGCCATAACAGATGCCGAGGATAGGCAACTTGCTGTGCAGGATGTAGTCCGGTACCTGCGGTGAATCAGTGAGATTGGCGGATTCCGGACTGCCGGACAGGACCACGCCCTGCGGCGCAAACGCCTCAAAATCCTGCCGGGGGCACGACCAGTGATGAATCTCGCAATAGACACCGGCTTCACGGATACGGCGGGCGATCAACTGTGTGTACTGCGAACCAAAATCAAGGATCAGGATTTTCTGCTGATGGATGTTCATCAATCGTTCAACCAATCCTGTAGTTCGGTGCTTCTTTGGTGATGCTCACATCATGCACGTGGCTTTCGCTGACGCCTGCTGCAGTGATTTTCACGAACTGCGGTTTCACGCGCATTTCTTCAATGTTGGCGCAGCCAGTGAGACCCATGCTGGAGCGTACACCACCAGTCAGCTGGAACACGATGGCTGACATTGGCCCCTTGTAGGGCACCCGGCCTTCAATACCTTCCGGTACCAGTTTGGCAGCGCCGCTGTCGAGTGTCTGGAAATACCTGTCGCTGGAGCCATGGGCTTTGGCCATGGCGCCTAGCGAACCCATGCCGCGATAGGCTTTGTAGCTGCGGCCCTGGTAAAGCTCGACATCGCCGGGGGCTTCTTCGGTACCGGCCAGCAAACTGCCGATCATCACCGCGTTGGCGCCGGCCGCAATGGCTTTGGCGATGTCACCCGAAAAGCGGATACCACCGTCCGAAATAATGGTGACATCAGTGTCTTTCAAAGCGGCTGCCACATTGGACACGGCAGTTATCTGCGGCACTCCCACGCCAGTCACAATACGGGTGGTGCAGATTGATCCGGGGCCTATACCTACTTTCACCGAGTCTACCCCGGCAGCCACCAGTGCCAATGCACCTTCGGCAGTGGCAACGTTGCCACCAATCAGAGCCAGGTTCGGAAATTTCTGCTTGATCTGCTTGATGCGGTTCAACACTTCCTGGGAATGGCCGTGCGAAGTGTCAACCACCACTACATCCACGCCGGCAGCAACCAGTGCTTTCACGCGCTCTTCGGTTTCGGCGCCGGTACCCACTGCGGCACCAACCCGCAGCTGCCCCATTGCGTCCTTGCAGGCATTGGGATGATCTTCGGCTTTGCGGATGTCTTTGAGTGTAACCAGGCCACGCAGCTGGAATTCATTGTTTACCACCAATACTTTTTCTATGCGGTGCTTGTGCATCAGGGTCTTGATTTCGTCGAGCCCGGCACCTTCACGCACTGTGACCAGCCGCTCTTTTGGCGTCATGATGGATGCAACGGTTGTATTCAGGTCATTTTCGAAGCGCACATCACGCGAAGTGACAATGCCGACCAGTTCGCGACTGCCGTTGTTGTCCTTGATTACAGGCAGACCGGAAATGCGATTCTCACGGGTGAGTTCCAGCAACTTGCGGACAGTAGTGTCCGGGGTGATGCAGATCGGGTCGGCGACAACGCCACTTTCGTATTTCTTGACAGTGCGCACTTCGCGCGCCTGTTCTTCAATACTCATGTTCTTGTGGACGATGCCGATGCCGCCTTCCTGTGCCATCGCAATGGCCAGACGCGCTTCAGTGACGGTATCCATTGCACTTGAGACCAGCGGAATATTGAGCGTGATGGTGCGGGTCAGGCGGGTTTTGAGGTCGACTTTGCTGGGCACGACCAGTGAATGGGCCGGAACCAGCAGAACGTCGTCAAATGTGAGAGCTTCTTGGAGAATACGCAGCATGATGATTACCTGAAACTGTATTGCCCCTGTTTCGGGAAATCGGCACATTATAGCCCACGAAGGCCGCGCGCAGGAAACAGAAATTCCGGTCAAACATGGCTTTATTTATTGGTTTTTTGCCCGGGTTTGCTATCTTCGGCCAATGCCGATCATTTCACCACAAACCGACAGCAAGGTCCTCTCCGTCAGTCAATTGAACCGGCTGGCACGTCAACTGCTGGAAGACCATTTTCCGGCCGTACTGGTGCAGGGAGAACTATCCAATTTTGCCCAACCTGCTTCCGGCCATTGGTACCTCACCTTGAAAGATGCCTCTGCCCAGGTGCGGTGCGCGATGTTTCGCAACCGCAACATGATGGTGAGGTTCAAACCCAGGGACGGCATGCAGGTGCTGGTCAAAGCCCGGTTGAGTCTCTATGAAGGCCGCGGTGATTACCAGTTGCTGGTGGAATCCATGGAAGAAGCCGGTGCAGGCGCATTGCGACAGGCTTTCGAACAGCTGTACCTGAAACTGCAGCAGGAAGGCCTGTTTGAAGCCTCCATCAAAAAGAGCCTGCCGACGCTGCCGCGCCATGTCGCCATCATAACTTCTCCCACCGGCGCAGCCATCCGCGATGTGATCAGTGTATTTCGCCGTCGTTTCCCTGCCACCCTGCTCACCATCATTCCGGTCAGCGTGCAGGGACAGCAAGCTGCCGGGGAGATGGTTCAGGCGCTGGCACTGGTCAATGCCGGCCAGGGTTGCCTGCATGATGTCGACACCATTCTGCTGACAAGAGGCGGTGGTTCGCTCGAGGATTTGTGGTGTTACAACAATGAAGTATTGGCACGGGCCATCCATGCTTCCGGCTTGCCGGTGGTCAGCGCCATAGGCCACGAAGTTGATTTTACGATTGCCGATTATGTTGCTGATGCCCGCGCGGCTACCCCTTCCGCCGCTGCCGAGCTGCTGAGCCCGCATCAGTCCGATCTGCGCGCCAGCTTGCGGGCCCTGCTGACACGACAGAATACTTTCATCGCAGCCGTACTCAATTCTGCGCGGAAGCAGCTGCTCGGCACTGTCAAACGCCTGCGCCATCCAGGCCGGCGGCTGCAGGAACAGGCGCAACGGCTCGATCTGCTTGAGCTGCGCTTGCAGCGTGCCTGGCAACGCCAGCAACTGCAACGTATGCAAACCCTGCAAATGGACGGAAAACGACTGTTTTCCCGCAGCCCCGGGCGTTTGCTGCAACAGCAGCGGCAAGCAATCACAACGCTTTGGCAGCGCCTGGGTCTGGGTATCCGTCGCCAGCTGCAGCAACAGCAGCAAAGGCTCGCCATGCATGGTCATGCGCTGCATACTGTCAGTCCGCTCCAGACTTTGGCGCGCGGCTACAGCATCACCAGCACTGCCAGCGGTGAAGTACTCACCCGCTTCGACCAGGTGCAAGCCGGTGCTACAATCCATACCCGTCTGGCACAAGGCAATATCCTTAGCACAGTAAGTTTGACCAGCAAGGATGAATTGCCTGCCGGTATTCACCATCTCTTCAAAAAGTCTTAATCAGAAGTCGTAACCATAATTGTATAAACAGCAGGTATCCGTGAAATCAGCTCCAGTAATACAGAACGTCCGTGGTGTAAAAATCTACCCCCCCAACCACAAGCGTGTACAAAAACTGCTCGCCAATGAAAGTGCCCCCGAAATCCACGGTGACAAAGTCTGGTATTCCAGCTATTTCATCATGGACTATCTGGAAGCAAATCCGCCTGAACCCAAAACCACCATCCTGGACATCGGCTGCGGCTGGGGCGCTTTGAGCATCTTCTGTGTAAAGAAATACCAGGCCAGGGTAACTGGTGTTGATGCCGACAAACACGTGTTTCCGCTGCTGCAGCTGCATGCCAAGCTCAACAACGTGAATGTGGGAAGCAAGGTCAGTCGTTATGAGGATCTGACTCCGGAGTTCCTTGCGAAGCAGAAATTGATAGTCGGTGGCGACATCTGTTTCTGGGATGAACTGGTGGATCCGCTGCATGCACTGATCAAGAATGCCCTGGCTGCCGGTGTCGAGAGAATAGTGATTGCCGATCCAGGCCGCCCGCCGTTCCTGCGCCTGGCCCGTCGCTGCCGTCGCCTGCATCATGGCAAGCTCAGACAGGTAAAAGTCACAGCGCCCCGCAAAAATGACGGTTACTTGCTGATCATCGAGAATTTTGACTGAGTCGATATCCGGGCAATGCGTACGCCAACATCCGTCAATCTTAAAAACAGCAAACTTTATCTCAACCGGGAACTGAGCTGGCTCGAGTTCAACCGGCGGGTACTGGCACAAGCCCGTGACCCGGGCGTCCCCTTGCTGGAGCGTTTGTTCTATCTGTGTGTGGCAAGTTCCAACATGGACGAATTTTTTGAGATAAGGGTGGCCGGCCTCAAACAGCAGGCTGATTACGACAGCACGGCCCATGGACCCGATCTGCTGAACCCCGCCGAGCAGTTGCAGCGCATTTCCACAGTGGCCCATGCGCTGGTAGACGAACAATACGCCATTCTCAATGATGCCCTGATGCCTGCCCTGGCCCGCGAAGGCATCCAGATCCTGCTCAGCAAGACCTGGACCAAAAAACAGAATGACTGGATCAAGAGTTATTTCAATCGTGAGTTGCTGCCGGTGCTCAGTCCGGTCTCGCTCGACCCGGCGCACCCGTTCCCGCAGGTGCTCAACAAGAGTCTGAATTTCATTATTTCACTGGAAGGCAAGGATGCTTTCGGCCGCAATTCCGGTCTTGCCATCGTGCAAGCGCCACGGGCACTGCCGCGGGTAGTGCAACTGCCTGCATCCTGTGCCACGCATCCACATGACTTCGTGATGCTTTCCTCGATCATCTTCCACCATGCACGTGACTTGTTCCCCGGCATGCGAGTGATAGGTTGTTACCAGTTCCGGGTCACCCGCAATGCCGATCTCACTGTGCAGGAGGATGAAGGCGGCGACCTGATGCACATGATCGAAGGCAAGCTGACCACCCGCCGTTTTGCCAGCGCCGTGCGTCTGGAAGTGCAGGCAGACTGCCCGCTCGACCTGGCCAGCTACCTTATGAACAAATTCGATCTGCATGAAAACGATGTATATCTGGTGGGTGGTCCGGTCAACCTGAGTCGCATGATGGCAATCCTGCCGATGGTGAAACGCCCGGATCTCAAATTCCCGGTATTCGAACCGGCCGTTACCGCCAAATTGAAGGATGATGCCAATCTGTTCGAAGTAATCCGCAAGGGTGATGTGCTTTTGCACCAGCCTTTCCAGTCTTTCTTCCCGGTAGTGGAACTTTTGCAACAGGCGGCGCTGGATCCGGATGTGCTGGTAATCAAACAGACCCTGTATCGCACCGGCAATGACTCCAGCATTGTCGATGCCCTGGTGAAAGCCGCACACGAGGGCAAAGAGGTCACAGTAGTGATCGAGCTGCGCGCCCGTTTCGACGAAGAGGAAAACATTGAGGTCGCCAACGAACTGCAGGAGGCAGGCGCCCACGTCTCCTATGGCGTGGTCGGTCACAAGACCCATGCCAAGATGATTCTGATCGTGCGACGCGAAGGCCGCCAGCTGAAACGTTATGTCCACCTGGGGACCGGCAACTACCATGCACGTACTGCGCGTCAATACACGGACTTCGGCCTGTTCTCCACTGACCTGGCCTTGACCGAAGACGTACAGAAGGTGTTCCAGCAACTGACTGCAATGGGCAAGCCCGGCAAACTGAAAAAGATTCTGCAGGCACCTTTCACGTTGCACAAAGCCCTGCTGGAAAAAATCGAAAGGGAGACCGTTAATGCCGGCAAAGGCCGCCCTGCCCGCATCATTGCCAAACTGAATGCCCTGACGGAACCCAGCCTGATTGAAGCACTGTACCGCGCATCCAAAGCCGGTGTGCGCATTGACCTGATTGTGCGGGGCACCTGCTGTTTGCGTCCCGGCATCAAAGGCATTTCGGAAAACATTCACGTGCGCTCGATTATCGGCCGTTTCCTCGAACATTCACGTCTGTACTATTTCCACAACAACGGCGAATTCGAGCTCTATGCCAGCAGTGCCGACTGGATGGAACGCAACCTG
Organism: uncultured Gammaproteobacteria bacterium; assembly: GCA_903837345.1. GTDB lineage: Bacteria > Pseudomonadota > Gammaproteobacteria > Pseudomonadales > Pseudohongiellaceae > CAILUG01. The sequence continues at coordinate 7,288 of CAILUG010000045.1, forward strand.
TTCCGCCGCGTGGAAACAGCGTTTCCGATCGAAGATCGCCGCATGAAACAGAAAGTGTTGCAGGAAGGATTGCTGGATTACCTTGCCGACAACACGCAAAGCTGGATCCTGCAAAGTGATGGATCCTACAAACGCAGCACTCCAGGCAACGGCAAAGCCCGCACAGCACAGACTGCTCTACTCAAGCAATATACGGGTTGAGCAGGATTGGTGTTGACCGGGCAATCGCGCTCAGGTGCCGGCGGCCAAACCCGCGAAGCGGTGCAACAGCCGGGTGGCAGCTTCGGTTTCAGTGACAGCGGCATGCAGCTCCGCCACATCCATGCCCTCTTGTTGCAGCGCATCGCCACGAATTCGCAAGTAGTGCGACATTGCTTCCGCAGTAAACTCCGGATGGAACTGCACGCCCCACACCCGCGGAGCAAAACGCACCGCATGGTGGGCTTCAAACCGGTTCCATGCCAGAACTTCGGCGCCAGGCGGCAGTCTCAATACGCTCTGCATGTGGGTTACGTGGGCAGGAAAACTGTCTGGCAGAATACTGAAAAGTTCATCCTGTAGCGCTGCGGGCGCACGATGAATCAGTCTGGTGCCAATCTCGCGGCCGCGCGGATGAAAGTCGACCACACCTCCAAGGGCATGGGCCAGCAGTTGATGGCCATAGCAGATACCGAGCACCGGCAGCCGATAATCGATCGCCTGCAACAACCATTGTGCGACATATTCACTCCACGCATGCCGGTCACTGACCATCGCGGCTGAACCGGTTATTACCACTCCGCTGCACAGCGAGGGTTCAGGCAGGGTCTCGCCATCGATGACGGTGACGGTATGGCAGTGGTCGAGACTGAGGCCGGCAGCACGGGCAGTCCAATGTTCGAAATCCTGCATGCTGGCCGGAATGCCCTTGATGGCGCGTCCGGTTTTGATGATCAGCAGCTTGTTCATTTGCGTGCGCGCAGGTGTTCCCGGTTTTTCTGGATGCGACGTTTGCGGGCCACCTGCTGGTAGTTCAGGTTCTCTTCGTCCTTGGTGAACGGATTGTCATCACTGAGCAGCTGGATGCGTACCGGCGTGCCTTCCAGCCGCAGCAGTTTGCGGAAATTCTTTTCAAGATACTTTACATAGTGTGAAGGCAGTTTGTCGGCCTGGGTGCCATGAATCACGAAGATCGGCGGGTTGTGTCCACCGATATGGGTATAGCGCAGTTTGACACGGCGACCGTTGATAAGCGGTGGCGAATGACTGGCCAGGATACGTTCAAGAGTCTGGTTGAGTTTGGCGGTGGTAATTTTTTTGAAGGCAGACTGATAGGCGGTGTGAATGGAATCATAGAGGTTGCCTACACCGGTGCCGTGCAGCGCCGAAATGAAATGGATCTTCGCGAAATCCACAAATTCAAAACGACGGCGGATGGACTGGCGGATTTCATTTTTGGCATATTCATCCATGCCATCCCATTTGTTGAGTGCGATCACCAGTGCACGGCCGGTTTCGATCACGTAACCGAGCAGATGCAGATCCTGTTCAACAATGCCTTCGCGTGCATCCAGCAGCAGCACCACCACATGGGCATCCTGGATGGCCTGCAAGGATTTGACTACCGAAAATTTTTCGACAAGTTCAGTAGTCTTGCCGCGTTTGCGGATACCGGCAGTGTCGATCAGGGTGTAGTGCTGACCATGCCGCTCGAACGGAATATAGATACTGTCACGGGTAGTGCCGGCTTCATCAAATGCCACCACCCGCTCTTCACCAAGCATGCGGTTGACCAGCGTCGACTTACCCACGTTGGGGCGGCCAGCCACACAGATACGAATGCTGTTGAGCACAGCCGGATCAGTGCTGGGAGCTTCCGGTGGCGGAAAACGCTGAATGGCGGCTTCCAGCAGTTTTTGCACTCCCCTGCCCTGACTGGCGGCAATCGGGTGCAATTCGCTCAGGCCAAGCGCATAGAACTCATTGAGCGCCTGTTCCTGGTCAACGCCATCAACTTTGTTGACAACCAGCACCACCGGTTTCTGCACCTTGCGCAGATGCTCGACAATCCAGCTGTCACCTGCGGTCAGTCCGGCTCGTGCATCAACCAGCAACAAGACGAGGTCGGCTTCTTCTATCGCCAGCAGCGATTGGCCGACCATCAGCTCATCGATGCCTTCCTCACCGCCATTGATGCCGCCGGTATCGATGACAATGAAGCGCCGGTCATTGCAACGACCTTCGCCGTACAGTCGATCACGCGTCAGGCCGGCAAAATCGGCCACCAGTGCATCACGACTCTGGGTAAGGCAGTTGAAGAGCGTTGATTTGCCTACATTGGGGCGCCCAACCAGGGCGATTACGGGAATCATTGCACCGTATAAGACACCAGTTCGCCGCTGTTGCCATAGACATACAAAGTATTGCCTTCAGCCAGCAAACGGCTGCGGAGACCGTTACCATCCACTTTGATGCGTCCGACAAACCTGCCATCGGATTGCGCCAGCAAATGCACATAGCCTTCGTAGTCGCCGACCGCCAGATAATTGCTGAAACCGAGCGGTTGCGTCAGTCTGCGCAGTTTCAGGCGCTCATTGGTCCACACTGGTGTATCCGTACCAATCCTGTAGGCAATTACCTTGTCATCATCCGACACTATGTAAGTGTTGCCAAAACCGAAACCGGCGCCAACATAACTGGAAGCCTTGACGCGCCAGCGGGTTTGGCCGGTGCTGATATCAATCACACTGAAGTTGCCTTGATAACTTGGCACCAACAGCACGTTGTTGTCGCCGACAACCAGATCGCCATCGATATCGATCAGGCGATCAAGATCAAATTTGCCTTTGGGCAGGGTTACGCGTTCATCCCAGCGCAAGGTGCCGTTGTCGAGGGCGAGCGCAATCACGGAACCGCCGGCCTGGGCAGAAAATACCGTATTGCCGAGAATCAGCGGGCTGCTGGTGCCGCGCAGACTCAAGGCTGGTACCTGGCCTTCATAAGTCCACAATTGTTTGCCATTGGTGGCATCCAGTCCGGTAATGCGGCCGTCCACACTCTGTACTACCACGATCTTGCCGTCAGTCGCTGGTGCCGACAATACTTCGCTGGAGACGGTGCTTTTCCATCGGGTCTTGCCGGTGGCGGCATCCAGCGCATAAACAACAGCATCTTGGGTGCCTGCCAAAACCAGACCTGCCGCCGCTCCGACGCCACCGCTGAGCACTACATCAAGATCCTGTTTCCAGAGCCTGCGACCATCCTTGGTGCGTACAGCCAGGACGACGCCGTTGTTGCTCGCTGCATAAAGGGTTCCATCAGCAAGTGCCGGCTTGAGCCGGTTGAAATCTTCACCCTGCCCATTACCCACTCCCACACTCCAGTTTTTGTGGAAATGTACTTCCTCCTTGAAATCAACCAGAAGGTCCGGTCTTTTGGTCTTGGAATCACGCAGGAAATCCCACATATGCCAACTGCAACCACCCAGCAGCAGGGAAGCAGCAATCAGCAAGACTACACGCAGAGCAACAACTGGCTTGTTCATTGTTTGGTTTCCACGGAACTTACACTTACACCAAGATCCTGCAACTTGAGCTTGAGCAACACCGGATTGCCCTCGCCAATGGCAGCCAATGCCTTTTGATAGGCAGCTCTGGCGCTGTCCCTGTCACCCAGTTGCAGCAAGGCATCGCCTTCTGTTTCCGAGAAAGTAGTAACAAACGTGCCGGCATCGGCACCATGCAGCAGATCAATGGCACCTTTGGGATTGCCCTGGGCCAGACGGACAAGCGCGAGGCGTTGACGGGCAATCAGGAACAGTTCCGGATCCGCTTTCTTGAGCAACCCTATCGATTGATGGTCGAGCACCCACTGCAATTCTGTGGCAGCCAGATCGAGTTCACCTTTGTCTGCATGGAATTTTGCCATCGCCAGTGCGGCATAGCGGGTATAGATCGTGGATGAATACTGTTCTTTCAGCTGGCTGTAGACATTCTGGGCGGCCAGCAACTCATCGTCAGTTACCACCTTGCCGACATTGTTGACTGACATATCTGCAATCTGCTGATAGAGATCAGAAGCTTCACCTACGGTTGACGACTGTGAGTCCTGCCATTTGCGGAAACCAAACATCAACGCCAGCACAACTACCACTCCGGTGAGGAGTGAAGTGCCATTGTCTTTCCACCAGTTTTTAAGGGCTTCTACCTGTTCTTCTTCGGTTGTATCAAGTGCCAAGGAATTTCTCCTTCAATCCAGATTGAAAAAACGGGCCAGCTCTGAAGCCAATGCCGTGACCGGCAGCTCAAGAGCGGAGCCCTCAGTATCGAGAACTTTGAATTTGGCCTGCTGCTGGCTGCTGTCACCTTCCAGGATCACTGCACAGCGCGCACCACAGGCAAAAGCTTTTTTGAGCTGGGCATTATATTTACCCCCGCCGCAATGGGTCAAAATACGCAAAGCCGGAAAGGTTTTGCGCAAATCGCGCGCCAGCAACAGCCCTTGTGCCAGCACGCCCTGTCCCACCAACGCCATGTACACATCCGCTTGCTGTTCGAGACCCGGCGGTAACCGGTTTGTCGCTTCCAGCATCAGCAGCAAACGCTCGATACCCATGGCAAAACCCACCGCCGGTGTGGCACCACAGCCCAGCTGTTTGGCCAGATTGTCATAACGACCACCAGCACATACAGTTGCCTGCGATCCCAGCTTGTCAGTTGTCCATTCAAACACCAGCCCGTTGTAATAATCGAGCCCGCGTACCAAAGCAGGGTTTAGGCGGTAGCTGATGCCGGCCTGATCAAGCATTTGCTGCAGTTTTGCGAACTGCAGGCTGGATTCAGCGCCGACATAGTCAGCCATACGCGGTGCATTCACAAGCAATTCCCGGGTGGAGGCTATCTTGCTGTCCAGAATACGCAGCACGTTGCTGCCGAGCCTGCGCTGGCTGTCTTCATCAAGCTGGTCGTGCAAAGGCAACAGGTAGTCGTGCAAGGCCTTGCCGAAGCTGGCCCGGTCTTCGGAACTGCCAAGATAATTGATCTCCAGTTGCAACTGGTCCCCGATGCCAAGGCTGCGCCACAGATCTGCACACATCATCAACAGCTCGGCTTCGACATCCCATTCTGCCATGCCGAAAGTTTCCACACCCAGCTGGAAAAACTGGCGATACCTGCCTTTCTGGGGCCGTTCATGGCGATACATCGGGCCGAGATACCAGAGCTTTTGTGTCTGGTTGTACAACAAGCCACCCTGTTCTGCTGCTCTTACACAACAGGCCGTCCCTTCCGGCCGCAAAGTGAGACTGTCACCGTTACGATCCTCAAAGGTATACATTTCCTTTTCCACGATGTCAGTGACTTCACCTATCGAGCGCTTGAACAACTGGGTCTGTTCCAGTACCGGAAAACGGATTTCCTGATAGCCATAGGACGCCATCAATTGACGGGCAATTGATTCGAAGTACTGCCAACGGGGGGATTCAACCGGCAGTACGTCATTCATACCCCGGATAGCCTGGATTTTGTTCACCGGCTCAACTCGCTTCACCGACCAGTATGACTGGTCGTGCTTCTGGATTTTGCAACGCCTGTTTTTCTGCAACCTTGCGGCGCACCATCTTTTCGAGCTCATCCACCAGGTCTTCGTTGGCTATCTTGTGACTGGTGATGCCGTTCTCGTAGGCCATGTTGAAAGGTGTAGCACCGGTAAGCCCTATATCGGACACATAGGCTTCCCCGGGGCCGTTGACAATGCACCCTACCACCGACAGATCAATCGGTGTGGTGATGTCTTCCAGTCTGGCTTCCAGCGCATTGACGGTGGCGATCACGTCGAAATTCTGGCGTGAACAACTGGGGCAAGCGATCAGGTTTACGCCTTTGTGGCGCAGCCCCAGACTCTTCAGGATATCGAAGCCGACCTTGATTTCTTCCACCGGATCAGCAGCCAGCGATACCCGTATGGTGTCACCAATGCCGTCCATCAGCAGCAAACCGAGCCCGACTGAGGATTTCACTGTGCCCGAACGCAAGCCGCCGGCTTCCGTGATGCCAAGATGCAGCGGTTGGTCAATCTGGGTGGCGAGTTTGCGGTAAGCCGCTACTGTCATGAATACTTCCGAAGCCTTGAGACTGACCTTGAAGTTCTGGAAATCATAACTGTCGAGAATGTCGATGTGGTGCAGTGCCGACTCCACCATCGCATCCGCATTGGGTTCACCGTATTTGCGCATCAGCTCCTTGCCCAGTGAGCCGGCATTGACACCAATACGGATTGGCACATTGTGATCGCGCGCCGATTCAACCACCGTGCGTACCCGCTCATCGCGACCGATATTGCCGGGGTTGATGCGGAGGCAATCAACTCCGTACTCCAGCACTTTCAGTGCAATGAGATAATCAAAATGGATGTCAGCAATCAAGGGCACCGTGGTACCCGCACGAATGTTCCTGAATGCTTCGGCAGCCTCCATCGTCGGCACCGATACCCGTACTATGTCGGCCCCCACTGCTTCCAGCTTGCGGATTTGCGCCAAGGTGGCTTCCACATCACAGGTATCCGTGTTGGTCATGCTTTGCACGGCAATTGGTGCATCGCCACCCACGGGCACTTTCCCCACCATGATCTGGCGGGAGCGGCGGCGCACGATGGGAGACTGCATACGCATCAGTGACTGAGCCCTGCAGTACGCTGCACGTTGACAACCGGGTTTTCCGCCAGTGACGGCGCAGAATTGCCGGGATTGGCCAGGGTCAGGCGTGCAGTTGTGTCAGTGCGGATACTGCCGCGGATATCAATGGGTGCATCATTGAAATTGACTGACACCTTGCGCGCGTCACCCAGCAATACCTGAAACGGTGCGCGACCTTTTACCAGCAAAACATCACTGGTATGCATCATCTCGGCGTAGAGACGCTTGCCGGTTTCGTCATCGACTTCCACCCAGCTGTTGGAAGCAAAGTTCAGCAGCAATTGATCGGGACCTGGTCCCAGCAAATTGATCTGGCGTCCACCTGACGGTGAAGGCGTTACTGAAATCTTGCCGGCAGGATTGGCCGGAGCCGCGGGAGTCGCCGGTTGGCCGACAGGTACGCCGGCCGGAGTATTACTGGAGGCTGCAGCAGGCTGCGGTGCGGGCGCTGAAGTCTGCGTCGGGGCAGTCGGTGAGTCTGCGGTTGCGGCAGCATCTGTTGTCTCGTTGCCCGCGGGTTGATCCTCGCGGGTACTGCTGTCCCGTTCCGATGCAATATCACTGTTGCCGGTAGCAGCCGTGCTTGCCTGGGTGGTGTGAAGCTGAATCTGTGTGCTGGTGGTAGTCACCTTTTCTTCGCGACCAACAAACCACCAACCTGCACCCAGACCAAGCAGGATCACCAGCGTGGCAGCAATCGCCCAGCCTATGGCCTGGTCATTGCGCTTGCGGGTGTAATTGCCGGCCAGTGTCTGGTTTTTGACTGCCGGCATTTCCTGCACCCGCTGTTCATACAAGGCGAGCAACGCATCGACATCCAGCTTGAGGAATCTCCCGTACGACTTGAGGTAGCCTTTTACAAAGATCAGACCGGGCAACTTGTTGTAGTCATCGTTTTCCAGTGAGCGGATGTAATGGGCAGTCAGATGCAAAGCTTCGCCCACTGCCGCATGGGTAAGGTTGGCAGCTTCCCTGGCCTCACGCAGCATCGTGCCTGGCGAAGCGCCACTGTGTTCACGTTGCGTCTGTTGCGGAGTGTCCGTCATTTCAGTGTTTCCAGAAGTTGTTTGTAGAGCTTCAGTTCAGGGGCAGAAGCAAATTTGGTTTCCAGTTGCTTGCCGTAGGCAAGCACATTGCTCTTGTTGCCCATGGCTGCTTCCAGCTGGATGCCCACCCACAGGCTGCGCGGAGTGGGCGGAGCATTGTTGAACTGGCTCAATGTGAGGTAGTTGAGGTAATAGGTGCGAGCTTGCAACACATCCTTCCTGGCCAGTGCCAGACTGGAAAGTTCCAGACTGGACCGCAGCTGGTTGGAATTGAGCTGAAGTGCGCGTTTGAATGCATCTTCGGCATCCTGTGGCTTGTTCAGGCGCAATGCAGCCAGGCCCAGATTCTCGAAAGCCTGGGGGCGCGCTTCGTAATTGGTGTCTTCCACCACAATGCCAAGCTGCTTGTAGGCTTCATCGACCCGGCCGTTGGCAAACAGGAAAGCAGCATAATTGTTGCGGGCTTTCGAATTGCGGGGATTTGTCTTGAGAGATTGCAGGAAGCTTTTGTCGGCAAGCGCGGCTTCGCCTTCGTGTGAATAGACCAGTCCCCAAATGGCCTGGATTTCGCTGTTGTTCGGATCAATGCGGGATGCGTTGGCCAAATGCCTTTTCGCATTGGTCATGTCATTTTGTTCAAGATAGCCGGTCGCCAGCTTCACATAATCATGCAGCGCATCATTGTCGGACTTCTTGGCATTGAAGCCGCCGGTGGTTTCAGTGACGCAGCCCTGCAACATGTACAAGCTGACCAGCACAAGTGCCACCAGTCGCAGTTTGCCGTTCATGGCTGACCTCTCACCAACCTGACCGGTTGTGCAGTTTCACCAGCAGCATTTTTGGCACGCTGGGCCAGATGACGGGCGCTGCGCAGGGTTCTGTCATCCACCTGCCCTACCAGTTGGCCACAGGCTGCACCAATCTCGTCACCACGTGTGGTGCGTATGGTGACAGTATAGCCGTCATCCTGCAGCATCTTGCGGAAGGTACTGATGGCGCTGTTGCTGGATCGTCGATACTCGGATCCTTCAAACGGATTGAATGGAATCAGGTTGATCTTGCAGGGAACATCGCGCAACAAGTCGCTGAGCTCCCGAGCATGCTGACGGTGATCATTGACGCCGGCAATCAGGATGTACTCGATGGTGGCGACACGGCTGTCACGCAAGGTATCCATATAGTCCCTTACACTCTGCAGCAGTTCGGCGATCGGATATTTGCGGTTGATAGGCACGATCTGGCTGCGCAATTCATCATTGGGTGCATGCAGCGACAACGCCAGCGAGGCATCCGTGAACTCATGCAGGCGGCGGATCGCCGGTACAACCCCGGAGGTCGAGATGGTGACCCGGCGTTTGGACAATCCGTAGCAGTTGTCGTCCATCATCAATCCGACGGCGGTCATGACGTTGTCAAAGTTCAGCAAAGGCTCACCCATGCCCATCATGACCACATTGGAAATGGGGCGTGCAACCTTGCCTGCAGAAGGGTTGCCGAAACCGCCAAGCTCACGATTGGCCAGCCAAAGCTGACCGATGATTTCGGCGGAAGTCAGATCGCTGTTGAATCCCTGTTTGCCGGTAGCGCAGAAACTGCAGTCGAGACTGCAACCTGCCTGCGATGAAATGCAAAGTGTGCCTCTGCCGGCCTCGGGAATGTAGACCATTTCCACGCCACTGCCGCTTTCAACTTCCACAATCCATTTGTAGCAACCGTCTTGCGCAGCAAAAGTGTCACGTATGCGGGGTGGGCGGATTTCAGCGACCTCTTTCAACTTCTCGCGCAGCGGTTTGCTGATGTTGGTCATCGCATCGAAATCGGTTTCCCCTTGCTGGTGCATCCATTTCTGCAACTGCACGGCACGAAAAGGCTTTTCGCCGATTGATGCGAGCATAGCCTCCAGCGCTTGCTTGTTCATTCCCAGCAGATTGGTCAATGCGTTCGGCATGGAGTTTCCGCTTGAACCGGGTTCAGCCGGCGTTGCTTCAGAAAAGTCGTGGGCAGAGTTCTTCAGGCTTGAAGAAGTAGGATATCTCGCGTTGGGCGGATGCTACTGAATCGGAACCATGAACTGCATTGGCATCAATGGATTTTGCGAAGTCGGCCCGGATAGTGCCCGGCGCAGCCTGGGCAGGATTGGTAGCTCCCATCAGGTCACGGTTCCTGGCAATGGCATTTTCACCTTCCAGCACTTGCACTACCACCGGTCCTGAAGTCATGAAACTGACCAGATCCTTGAAGAATGGACGTGCCTTGTGTTCGGCATAAAAGCCGCCAGCGGTGTCGTCAGTTAGTTGGACCATCTTGGCTGCCACCACCTTGAGACCGTCATTTTCGAAGCGGCTGATGATCTGGCCGATCACATTCTTGGCTACAGCATCGGGCTTGATGATGGAAAGGGTGCGTTCTACTGCCATTCTAAACTCCAGCGTTGGGCTAAAAAACAGGTCGCGTATTGTATGCGTCTTTGGGGTGCAAAGGTACCCCGCCCAAGCAGTTTTTAGCGTGAAATCAACGCTTTTCGGATACCATGTTAATGGAATATCGGGGAATTTCGACCACCAGATCCTCAGTTCCTACCAGCGCCTGGCAACCAAGCCGGGAATCGGCTTCCAGTCCCCAGGCCTTGTCCAGATAGTCGTCTTCCAGCTCATCGGCCGGTTCCAGCGAATCATAGCCCTCTCTCACCAGCACATGGCAGGTGGTGCAGGCACAGGACTTTTCACAGGCATGTTCGATTTCTATGCCATTGCGCAGAGCTGCATCAAGGATGCTTTCGCCGGTTTCGGCTTCAAAAGCAGCACCTTGCGGGCACAGTTTGGCATTGGGCAAAACCAGTATTTGCGGCATCAGAGACTCTCTCCCAGACTATCCAGTTTCTGCCCGGCCAGGGCAGCCTTGATGCCGGCATCCATGCGTCGCCCGGCAAAGTCCCGGCTCTGGCTGTTCAGGGTTTCGGTCAATCGTTCAATGCGGGCGGCATCCTCGCCGGTAGCAGCCTCAGCCAGCTCCTGCATCAGTTTTTCAAGGGTATTTCTTTCGACCGGCGACAACAAAGTGTCACCATCCTGCCGCAAAGCGGCTTTGAGCGATTCGAGGTGACGCTGGGCTTCCACTTGCTTCTCCCGCAGGGAACGACGTGCCTTGTCGAGAGCAGCACTGTCTATGGACGCCTTGATCATGCCGGCAATGTCGTGTTCTTCCAGCCCAAAGGACGGCTTCACCACAATGCTGCTTTTGACCCCTGTGCTCAGTTCTTCGGCCCGCACTTCCAGCAAACCGTCAGCATCCACCTGAAAACCCACCCTGATACGGGCAGCCCCCGCCACCATCGGCGGAATACCCCTGAGTTCAAACTGCGCCAATGAACGGCAATCGCTGACCAGCTCACGCTCGCCCTGGTATACATGAAATGACATGACAGACTGGCCATCCCTGAAAGTAGTGAACTCCTGGGCACGGCTGAGCGGAATCGTGCTGTTGCGGGGAATGATCTTCTCCATCAACCCTCCCATGGTTTCGACACCCAGTGACAGGGGCATCACGTCCAGCAGCAAGGCCGCATCACCGTATTTGTTGCCTGCCAGTACATCTGCCTGCAAGGCTGCTCCAAGCGCAACCACTTCATCCGGATTGATGGAACACAGTGGCAAACGGCCGAAAAATTCCTGCACTTTTTGCTGCACTCGCGGGCTGCGGGTGGATCCGCCCACCAGCACTACATCCGTGACATCGGCAACAGTCAGGGCGGCATCGCGCAGCACCCGTCGGCAAGCCTTAAGGGTGGTATCGATATAGGCATCCATGAGTTGATACAAGGTGTCCCGGGTGAACTCTGCCTGCCAGTTGCCGACAACTACCGTGGTCGATTGGGCAGCAGTCAGCACATGTTTGGCAGTGCGTGCCTGTTGCAACAGCTGCCGATAAAGCTCGTTGGAAATACCATTGGTGCCGGATTGTTGCAGCATCCAGTCAGCAATGGCGCGGTCAATGTCATCGCCACCCAGGGCGCTGTCGCCACCAATGGCCAGCACTTCAAATACTCCGTTGTGCAGACGCATCAATGACACATCGAAAGTACCGCCACCAAGGTCATAGATAACAATCGTGCCCTGCAATTGCTTGTCGAGGCCGTAGGCAACTGCGGCTGCCGTGGGCTCATTCAGCAAGCGCAGGACATTGAGACCGGCAACTCTGGCTGCAGCGCGGGTAGCCTGCCGTTGGGCTTCATCAAAATAGGCTGGCACGGTGATAACCACCCCGTCCAGCTCTCCACCCAGGGCTGCCTGCGCGCGCTCGACCAGACTCTTGAGAATGTCTGCAGCCACCTGCACCGGCGAAACCGGACCTGCCACGGTTTCGATGTAAACCATACCTTGCTTTGCGTCTTGCTGCAGCGCATAGGGCAGCTGATACCGGATATCGGCCAACCCGCGTCCGAGCAGGCGCTTGGAAGAAGAAATGATGGAAACATTGGCATCTGCAGACAGTGCCGCCTCCCCCACCATATGCGAGCCATCTGCACGGTACTGCACAACTGACGGCAACAGGCGCTGGCCATGCACATCGGCAATGACTTCTGCCTTGCCTTCTTTTGCCACTGCCACCAGGGAATTGGTAGTGCCCAGATCGATGCCGGCGGCACGTTTGCGTCGGATCACCTGGCGGGCACGGCCCTGACCGGGTTCTGCAATCGTGAAAAGCACCATGGTTCAGTTTTCCAGCCAGCGATCTTCGAGATGATTGAGTTCGTCCTGCAATTTGTACAGGAACTGCAATTTTTGCAGACACAGCCGCGCATTGCACCAATCGTTGAGGGAAATCTCTGCCGCCATGACTTGCCATTGCCGTGCCAGGGATGCATCAACTGTCTGACGCAGCTGCGAATATGCAGTTTCATCATGCTGGTGAGCTATGCGCTCCAGCTCCTCGCGCAATTCCAGTTGTTGCAGCAAAAAATCCGGCTCGAGTTTGGGGGGTGGAACATCCAGCGTCCCGCACGTGTGCAGATCCAGCAGATGTTCGGCCCGGCGCAGCGGATTTTTCAGGATGTTGTAGGCATCATTCAACAAACTGGTGTGTTGCAGCGCCTGCATTTTTTCCGGCTCCGACGCATTTACATAGCGATCGGGGTGCCATTGGGCCTGACGCTTGTGGTATTGCTCATCAAGCATCGCCTTGTCCAGCTCGCAGCTGACGGGCATGCCCAGAATTGCAAAAAAATCTGTAACAGACATGGCGTGGGAAACTTTCAGTGTCAGGGATTATGGACTGCAGGGATCAGGCCCCACCATCAAACGGTGAAGCTTTCGCCGCAACCACATTCGCCTTTGACATTGGGATTGTGGAATTCAAAGCCTTCATTGAGGCCATTCTTGACGAAATCCATTTCAGTGCCATCCAGATAAAGCAGGCTTTTCGGATCCACGATCACATTGATACCGTGATTTTCAAAAACCTTGTCTTCGGCTTTCAGCTCATCGACAAATTCCAGCACGTAAGCCATGCCGGAACAGCCGGTGGTGGTAACTCCCACGCGGATGCCAACGCCCTTGCCGCGGGCTGCCATCTGGGAAGCGACATGCTTTGCTGCATTCTCAGTAAGTAAAATTGCCATCGTGCTGATCCTGTGTTTCCTGTTTGCTACTGGTCTTTTTTTTAGCAGATCCGTCAACAGTTCTGTTAACCGTTGAATCAGATTTTTGCCTGGCTGCGCTTTTGCTTCACATCAGCGACTGCCGCCTTGATTGCATCTTCAGCCAGCACTGAACAGTGGATCTTGACGGGTGGCAGGCCAAGTTCTTCGGCTATTTCGGTGTTGCGAATTTTGGCAGCATCATCAATGGAGCGGCCTTTGACCCATTCAGTCAAGAGCGAGCTCGATGCAATCGCAGAACCACAGCCATAAGTCTTGAACTTGGCATCTTCGATAATGCCGGCATCGTTCACCTTGATCTGCAGACGCATGACATCGCCGCAGGCGGGAGCGCCGACCATGCCGGTGCCGACATTGGCATCGCTGTCGTCAAGCTTGCCAACGTTGCGGGGATTCTCGTAGTGATCCAGTACCTTGTCTGAATATGCCATTCTGGTTACCTCATTACTGCTTTTGAACTTCAGGTTAATTCATTTCTGTTGGTGGGCCACTTAATGGGCGGCCCACTGCACTCTCTATATCGCAGCTGTCCGCCTAGTGGGCGGCCCACTGCACTATCTATTTCCCAGCGGTCCGCCTAGTGGGCGGCCCACTGCACTTTCGTAAAATCCACGCCGTCCTTGTACATGTCCCACAGTGGTGAAAGTTCGCGCAACTTGTTGACCGCATCGCGGATGCGGCTTATTGCGTAATCAATGTCAGCCTCGGTGGTGAAGCGGCCAATCGAAAAACGCAGCGAACTGTGGGCAAGTTCATCGTTACGACCCAGCGCCCGCAACACATACGATGGTTCCAGACTGGCGGAGGTACAAGCAGAGCCTGAGCTGACTGCCAGATCCTTCAGGGCCATTATCAACGATTCCCCTTCCACAAAATTGAAACTGACATTGAGATTGCCGGCGATGCGATGATCGAGATCGCCATTGACGTACACCTCTTCCAGATCCTTGAGACCCGCCAGCAGGCGATCCCGCAATGCCTTGATGCGAAGGTTTTCTTCATGCATTTCGAGACGGGCAATACGGAAGGCTTCACCCATGCCGGCGATCTGGTGGGTTGGCAAGGTACCGGAGCGGAAACCGCGCTCATGGCCACCACCGTGCATCTGTGCCTCCAGGCGTACGCGTGGTTTGCGACGCACATAGAGGGCACCAATGCCTTTGGGTCCATAGGTTTTGTGGGCTGAAAACGACATCAGATCCACATTCATGTCTTCGACATCAATATCGACCTTCCCGGTGCTCTGCGCTGCATCCACATGGAACAGCACTTTCTTTTCACGACAGATGGCGCCAATGGCCTTGATGTCGTTGATGACGCCGATCTCGTTGTTGACGTGCATGATGCTCACCAGAATCGTGTCAGGCTGTATTGCGGCAGCCACTGCTTCCGGATGAATCAGACCGTTGGTATCGGGCTCCAGATAAGTCACGCTGAAGCCTTCTCGTTCCAGCTGCCGGCAGCTGTCCAGCACTGCCTTGTGTTCGATTTTGGAAGTAATGATGTGCTTGCCCCGGCTCTGGTAGAAATGGGCCACACCTTTCAGTGCCAGGTTGTCGGATTCAGTGGCGCCCGAGGTCCAGACGATTTCACGCGGATCACATTTCACAAGGTCTGCCACATGCTGGCGTGCCTGCTCGACAGCCTCTTCTGCCTTCCAGCCAAACACGTGTGAACGCGAGGCAGGATTGCCGAAATTGCCTTCCATACCCAAACACTCAACCATCACCTTGATGACGCGCGGGTCGACCGGTGTGGTGGCGGAATAATCAAAATAAATCGGTAACATGGCTTTGCTTCTGTGTACGGTCAGTTAGTTGTCTATATCGTGGAAACTGCGATGTTATTGGCATCGCGACGACGGTTTTCAAGCAGCTGCTGTTCTTTTTCCTGATCCTTCTGCTGTTCTTTCAGCTTGGCGCGCTCACTCTGGTTCTGGGCTATCTGCACGATTTCGCGTTTCGACACCAGATCGGCCAGTGAAATATTGCTGAGGAAGTTGTGGATCTGGTCGCTAAGGTCCTGCCACAGATGATGGGTCAGGCAGGTTTCACCCATCTGGCAATCGCCTTTGCCCAGGCAACGTGTGGTATCCAGGGATTCACTCACGGCATCGATTATTTCAGCGACATGGATTTCCTTTTCCGGTCTGGCCAAGCGGTAACCGCCACCAGGGCCACGCACACTGCTGACCAGCTTGCGTTGCCGCAATTTGGCAAACAACTGCTCCAGATAGGACAGGGAAATGGCCTGACGGTGCGAAATTTCGGTCAGATTGACCGGACCTTTGGCCGCATGGATGCTCAAATCCAGCATCGCGGTGACGGCATAACGTCCTTTGGTAGTCAGTCGCATGGCTGCGCCCTCTTGTTGAGTGGGCGTATTTTGCCAAATCCTACTGTTTAACTCAAGTATTATAGTGTATCAATTTACTCAAGTATTACGCTCATCCCGGATCGGAGGAGCATCTACCGGGAATTTGCCTGAAACCAGAGCCTGTTCAGTGGCAGTCAGTATGCCGCGCAGGACATTGACCTCCATTTTGTCCAGTTGCAGGCGCTGATACAGACGCCGCAACCGGCGCATCAAGGGACGTTTGTACTGGGGTTTGTGAAAATCCAGCCTGATCAGCACCTGTTCCAGGTGTTGCAGGTAGCGCTCCAGCTCTTCGGCTGTGGCCGGTTCCTGATCCCACTCGCCACCATCATCTACCTTGTTGCCGTTCAAGGTGGCTGGCGGCGGGGAATTACCCGGCATTGCCAGTGCTGCTTTACGCAGCTCATAACTCAGCACCATCACGGCAGCCGCCAGATTCAGTGAACTGTAATCAGGATTGACCGGAATGTGCACGTGATAATGGCATCGGTGCAGCTCTTCGTTGGTGAGGCCGCTGATCTCACGGCCAAACACCAGCGCCACTTGTTGTGGTGACGGCAGCGCCAGCACTTTGGCGGCACATTCAGACGGATCCAGCAGCGGCACCGGCATGGTACGCAAGCGGGCGCTGGTGCCAATGACTACATGGCAATCAGAGACTGCAGCTTCCAGGCTTTCCACCACCACCGCACTGTCCAGTATGCTTGCAGCGGAAACCGCCATGCTGACGGCTTCCTGTGATGGCCAGTGCCGCGGCTTCACCAGCACCAGCCGCGTCAGCCCCATGTTCATCATTGCGCGCGCGGCGGAGCCGATGTTGCCTGAGTGAGAGGTTTCGACCAGCACTATGCGTATATTGGAAAAATTCATGTCGGTATTTTCAGCAAATCGGCAGCGATGATGGTAAACAGGCTCCCGCACATTTGCTATCATGGGCGCGCTTTACGCGATCCTGTGTAAAGGTTCTTATTCCAACTTGAGCTGACCCACCGACTGCATTTCTTTCAAGGAGCAATCGTGCACCCTATCGTCAATATCGCCCTGCGAGCAGCCCGTGACGCCGCTACCGTACTGGTCCAGGCCCATGCACGACCTGACCGCGTCAAAGTCAGCCAGAAAGGCAAGAACGACTACGTCACCGATGTCGACAAGGCCGTAGAAGACCAACTGATCAGCAGCCTGCGCAAAACCTATCCTGATCACAGCTTCCTGTGTGAAGAAAGCGGCATGCAGGAAGGCGCCGACAAGGACACCGTGTGGATCATCGATCCCATCGACGGCACCCGCAATTTTGTGATGGGCATCCCCCACTTCTGCATTTCCATTGCCTGCATGCAGCGAGACAAATTGCAGCACGCAATCATCATAGATCCCATCCTGGGTGAAGAATTCATCGCCAGCAAAGGCAGTGGTGCCTCGCTCAACGGCAATCGCATTCGCGTCAGAAACCGCCCCAATCTGGACGGTGCCACCATCAGTCTCAGTTGCGCCGGTTTGCGCAATTACGAAGCGATGATGGAATTGCAGACCAGACTCAAAGGCGTGGCCGGTGGCCTGCGTTTCACGGGTTCAACTGCACTGGATCTGGCTTATGTAGCTGCTGGCAGGCTGGATGCAGGCTGGACTTCCGGAGTGAGTCCGTGGGACAGCGCAGCAGGTATTCTGCTGGTGCAGGAAGCCGGCGGACTGGTGAGTGACTTGCAAGGCAATCCCGAATGCCTGCACAGCGACAGCCTGGTTTTCGGCAATCCGAAATGCTTCAAATCGCTGCTGCAACTGGCCTCCGGCAAGGCCTGAGCTTCAGCAACCGGTGAATGATACCGGCCTTGATGCCGGCATCATTCAGGGCATGGAATCCAGTTCATCCTGCTTTTTGACCGGCACTATCAGATCGTGGCGGCTGATCTTCATGTACAGCAGCGTGTTGGCTGTCACATAGATGGATGAGGTGGTTCCGAAAAACACCCCGACCAGCATCGCAGCCGAAAATCCATGCACCACTTCGCCGCCGACCAGCAGCAATGCCAGCAGCACCAGCACCACCATCGATGCCGTCATGATGGACCGGGCCATGGTCTGGGTAATCGAAATATCGATGATTTCCGAAGGCTCCAGCCCGCGCAACAAGCGCAGGTTTTCCCTGATCCTGTCAGCAACCACGATGGTTTCATTCAGTGAATAACCGGTCACAGCCAGCACTGCTGCCATTACCGTCAGATCGAAATTCATCCGGGTCAATGCGAAAAATCCCAGTGTAAGAATCATGTCATGCGCCAGCGCAATCACGGCTCCCACCGAAAACTTGAACTGGAAACGGAACGCGATGAAGATCATGATCATGATCAACGACATCAATCCGCCGAGGATGCCGAGTTCCTTCATTTCCTGTCCGACCTGCGAGCTCACAAAAGAACTGCTCGTCATTGTCAATTCCATCTTGCCTGCTGCGGCTTTCAGTATTTTCACCACATTGCCGGCAGTCTCTGTCGAAAGCGCTTCGCTGATACCGGCGCCGCCAGCGCCACCGCTGTCCTGCACGCGGATCATCACATCGTGATCGGTGCCGGCAGTCACCACTTCGTGATTGGGAAAGCCGGAGGTGGTCAGCGTCGAACGAATGTCATCCAGCGATGGCGCTTCCGAATAATGCAGTGACACCTGGGTGCCACCGGTGAAATCCAGCCCGTAATTGAGGCCGCGCACCAACAGCAGAATCAGCGCCATCAGCACCAGCGAACCGGAGATGCCGGTAGCGATGTAGCGATAACGCATGAATGGAATGGACGATAGATTGCTCATGCTGACTCCGGTTGTTCAGACCTTGGCCTGACTATTCTTGTGCAGCTTCATGCGCCGCTATGGTTCCCAGATGGATATTGGTACCAATGGATATGGATTTCACATTGTTGCCACCATAAATCAGGTTGATGATGGCCCTTGAATACATGTATGCGGTGAACATTGAGGTCAGCAGTCCCAGCGTCAGTGTTACCGCAAACCCCTTGACCGGCCCCGTGCCGATTGCAAACAGGATCACCGACACGATCAACGTAGTGACGTTGGCGTCCACGATGGTGACAAAAGCCCGTTCATAACCGGCGTTGATTGCGCGCGGTATGCTCATGCCGTTTTCGATTTCCTCGCGGATGCGGGCAAAAATCAGCACGTTGGCATCCACTGCGATACCCAGCGTCAGCACAATGCCGGTAATGCCGGGCATGGTCAGCGTCCAGCCGACGATGGACATGATGGCCATCATCAACAGCAGGTTGCAAAACAGCGCGATAACAGCAGCAATGCCGGAAATGCGGTACCAGCCAATGATGAACACCACCAGGAGGCCCAAACCCAGCAACACGGAATTGATGCCGTTGTTGATGTTTTCCTGGCCAAGGCTGGGACCCACTGTGCTTTCCTCGACAAAGTGCATCGGTGCGGCCAGGGCACCGGAACGGATCAGCAGCGAAAGATCGTTGGCTTCTGCACTGGCAAGTCCGGTGATACGGAACTGGCGACCCAACGCTGACTGGATGGTGGCAACACTGATGGCCCGCTCATTGAGGACCGGCTCGGAAGTGGTTACCAGCGTGCCATCTTCCTGCTTCCTGGTCACACTGCGGGTCTTGGTTTCGCTCAGAATGATCGCCATGCTCTTGCCAATACTGACGCGGGTGACGTCATTGAGTTTCTTGGCGCCGGCAGCATCCAGTGTGATGTTCACTTGCGGCAGGCTGGTCTGGGAATCAATCGAGGATTGGGCACCGGTTACATTGCTGCCACCCATGATAATGTCCTGGTTGATTTTCACCGGTGCGCCTTTGTACTGGTATTCCACCGTGGAACCGGCCGGAGCGCCGGGCTCAGCCACCAGATGGAATTGCAGGGTTGCTACCGCACTGATCAGATCCTTGGCACGCGTGGTGTCCTGGATGCCCGGCAATTCGATGATGATGCGGTTGGCACCCATCTGCTGGATCTTGGGTTCTTTCACGCCGAGTTCATTGACCCTGGAACGCAAGGTCTGCAGGTTTTGCTGAACGGCATATTTCTGCAATTCAATGATGCTGGCCGGTGTCATCGCATATTGCAGGACAAAATCCTCACCGGTTTCTACTGTACTCATTTTGAGATCGGCAAATTTTGTACCCAGCTTGCTGATGGCAGTGCTGCGGGTAGCGGCATCAAGGAAGCGGATATTGATGTGTTTTTGCTGATCGAGAGAGATAGGCGGACGATAACGGATTTTTTCATCCCGCAAATCGTTGCGTATGGAGGCAATGGTGTCATTCAGCTGTTTGGTGGTGGCCTCGTTCATGTCGACTTCCATCAGGAAGTGGACCCCGCCCTGCAAATCCAGACCATAGGCCATCGGGCCTGCATGCAGTTTTTCCAGCCATGCCGGTGTGGTGGGGGCAAGATTGAGAGCCACAATGTAGTTCTGTGGCATCTTCAGGTTCACTACCTGCTGGGCCCGGCTCTGCAGATTCTTGTCGCGCAAGCGGATCAGGGCCACACCATTGGCGCCAATTTCCGGATCGAAGAATTCGATGCCATCCTTTTTCAGGGCATCGGTGGCCATGTCGAGTGCCGCCTTGTCCATGGCGCCGTTGTCATGCGAAACCTGGATCGCAGGATCGGGCTGGTAGAAGTTGGGTGCAGCGTAAATCGCAGACAACACTGCAATCACGATCAGGAAAATGTTTTTCCAGAGCGGGTATTTGTTCAGCATGGGAGGGATCCGGGAGTGCTGTAAGCGATCAGATGGATTTGATGGTGCCTTTGGGCAAAATAGCCGCAACCGAGGCTTTCTGCATTTTCAGTTCAAGATTGTCGGCCACCTGCAATCCTACGTACAAATCATCAACTTTGGTGATGCGGCCAAGAATGCCGCTGTTGGTCATCACTTCGTCACCCTTGCTGAGACCGGACAACAGGCTTTTCAGCTCGTTGGCACGTTTGGACTGGGGGCGCCAGATCAGGAAATAGAAAATAAGCGCGAAACCGCCCAAAAATACGAAATTGATATAGGGAGAAGGTGACGAGGCTGCGTCGGTTGCAGTCTGGGCCATTGCCGAGCTTATAAAAAAGTTCATGGGATTACCTGAAGTTCTGGAAAATTATGGTGCTGACCCGACCTACTGCAGTCCTTGCTGGCGAGAGTTCAGCCCGTTTCATTGCTTTTCTATCTTTTAGGCTGCCTTTTAGGCTGCCTTTTAGGCTGCTTCGGCGGCCAATCTGGTCTGTTCCTGCCCGAAGCATTCAATAAAGCTGGCCAATTTACCTTGTTCAATATGCTGGCGCAATTCACTCATCAAATGCTGGTAATAATGCAGGTTATGCAGCGTGCAAAGCTGGGCCCCAAGCATTTCACCGCATTTGTCCAGATGGTGTAGATATGACCGGCTGAAAGTTTTGCAAGTGTAACAACTGCAATTTTTATCCAGCGGGGCCAGATCCTGGCGATAACGGCTGTTGCGCAATTTCAACACGCCGCCCGAGGTGAAGATATAGCCATTGCGTGCATTGCGGGTCGGCATTACACAATCAAACATGTCAATGCCACGGCTGACAGCATCCACCAGATCGGCAGGAGTACCGACTCCCATCACGTAGCGGGGCTTGTCAGCCGGCATTGCCGGCGCAATCTCGTCAAGGATATGTAACATTTCCGGCTTGGGCTCACCCACCGACAATCCACCCAGCGCGTAGCCATCGAAGCCTATGGCTGTCAGTTGCTGCAATGATTCGTGCCTGAGCGCCGTGTGCATGCCGCCCTGCACTATGCCTAACAACGCTGCCGGATTATCACCATGCGCCACCTTGCAACGGGCAGCCCAGCGCATCGACAGCTCCATTGATTTTCGGGCCTCATCGACAGTGGCCGGATAAGGCGTGCATTCGTCAAACACCATCACGATATCCGAGCCAAGATCATGCTGAACCTGCATGGAGATTTCGGGGCTTAAAAACACTTTGTCGCCGTCAATCGGCGAGCGGAACTCGACCCCCTCCTCCCTGATCTTGCGCATCTCGCCCAGGCTGAACACCTGGAAACCGCCGGAATCGGTGAGGATGGGTTTCGACCAGCCCATGAAATCGTGCAGATCGCCATGGGCCTTGATGACCTCAACGCCCGGCCGCAACATCAGATGAAAGGTATTGCCCAGCACAATATGGGCGCCGGTTGCAGCCACCTGATCCGGAGTCATGGCTTTGACGGTGCCATAGGTGCCCACCGGCATGAATGCAGGCGTTTCCACCACTCCCCGGTCGAAATGGAGGCGGCCCCGGCGGGCCTTGCCATCCTGTTGGATCAATTCAAAACGCATGGTTAATTTCAGCAAGTGGAGATCGAGCCGGGCAACTGCTCATTGCCCGGCTCTTTGGCGTGGACTGCAACGGCAAGTTTTATGGCAGCAAATGACTGACTGCGTCGCGTTCTTCGCTCAGTTCTTTCTCGGTTTTTTTCATCAGATCCCGGCTGAAATCGCTGACCGGCAGGTTCTGCACGATGGTGTAGGCGCCGTTGGCACAAGTTACCGGGTAGGAATAAACCAGCCCTTTGGCAATGCCATAGCTGCCGTCACTGACGATGGCCATGCTGACGATCTTGCCATTGGTACCCAGCGCCCAGTCGCGCATGTGCTCGATCGCAGCATTGGCGGCAGAGGCGGCGCTGGAGAGGCCACGCGCCTTGATGATGGCAGCCCCGCGTTGCTGCACGGTGGGAATGAAGTCCTTGACCATCCAGTCGTTGTTCACCAGCGAAGTAGCGGCCGTGCCTGCCACCTTGCAATGATGAATATCGGGATACTGGGTGGAACTGTGATTGCCCCAGATGATCATGCTGTCGACATCAGTGGAATGCTTGCCGGTTTTCAGCGCCAGTTGTGCCACCGCGCGGTTATGGTCGAGTCTGGTCATCGCCGTGAACTGGCCTGGTTGCAGGCTGGGAGCATTGCGGTAGGCAATCAAGGCATTGGTATTGGCCGGGTTGCCGACCACGATCACCTTGACGTTGCGGGAGGCATGGTCATTGATGGCCTTGCCCTGGGCCGAGAAGATTTTGGCATTGGCCTCGAGCAGATCCTTGCGCTCCATACCGGGACCGCGCGGACGTGCACCCACCAGCAGGCAATAGTCGGCGTCCTTGAAGGCCACGGCCGGATCGTCACTCTGGACGATGCCGCGCAGCAGCGGAAACGCGCAGTCTTCCAGTTCCATCGCCACGCCCTTGAGTGCTTCCAGCGCCGGGGTGATCTCAAGCAGCTGCAGAATGACGGGTTGATCCTTGCCGAGCATGTCGCCGGCAGCAATGCGGAACAAAAGTGAATAACTGATCTGGCCGGCAGCGCCGGTCACGGTGACCCTTACAGGAGCTTTCATGGACTATTCCTATCAACAATGGACTGGATTGGGTGGAGGCCCCTGTGCACTTGCAGGAGGCACACAGCGGCAATACTGCGGAACGGGATTATACCTCACCCTTTGCTGACCACCGGAGGTGAATTTGCTATTCTCCGGGGGACTTCAGCAAGGAACCCCTCATGCGCAAAACCAAGATCATCTGCACACTCGGCCCCGTCACCAATACCTATGACATGCTGTCCCAGATGCACGAAGCCGGTATGGACATTATCCGGCTCAATATGTCGCACGCTACCCGCGAGTGGGCAGACTCGATGATCAATCATGTGGTCGAGCTCAACAAGCACACACGGTTTCCGGTAGGTATCCTGCTCGACACCCAGGGACCGGAGATCCGTACCGGTGTGCGCGACAGCGATCTGCATCTGAAAGCCGGTGACGAAATTTCCATCACCGTACGCGACAGCGCCAACGTGGAAGAGACTTCGATCCGCATCAACTATGCTGAACTGATCGATGACATGCATGTGGGTGACCATATCGCTGTCGACAACGGCCTTATCAATCTGGAAGTGCTGGCCAAGAACAAGAACCTGCTGCGCTGCAAGGTGCTGGACGGCGGCACGCTGGGCAGCAAGAAGCATGTGAACCTGCCAGGCATCCGCGTCAACCTGCCCGCCATCACCCAGAAGGATGAAGAGGACATCAAGTTCGCGCTGGATCGCGAGCTTGATTACATTGCCCTCTCCTTCGTGCGGGAAGCCAAGGATGTGTTGCAGCTGCAGGACCTGATCCGCAAGCACAGGCCGGAAAAGCTCAACACGATAAAAATCATTGCCAAGATTGAAGACCAGGAAGGAGTGAAAAACCTGGAAGAGATCGTGAAAGTGGCCGACGGCATCATGGTGGCGCGCGGCGATCTGGGCGTGGAAATTGATCTGGCCGACCTGCCCAATACCCAGCGCCGCATCGTGCGACTGTGTGCCGAATACGGCAAACGCGTGATTGTTGCCACTCACCTGCTGGAATCAATGATTGAAAACCCGATCCCTACCCGTGCGGAAGTGACAGATGTTGCCAACGCAGTTTATGAAGAGGCCGATGCAATCATGCTCTCGGGCGAGACTACAGTCGGCAAGCACCCGATACGCTGCATCAAGTACATGGATTCAATCGCCCGCGCGACCGAGCCCAACCAGGGGCTGGGCTTTACCAAAAACCTGAAGAAGAACGGCGACAAGGAGCATCTGGCCGCCACCGCAGTGGAACTGGCAGAATCGCTGGAAGCCAAGGGCATCGTGGTGGTGACCCGTCATGGCGTGATGGCGAATTACGTCACCAACTGCCATCCGCAAAGTTCACCGATTTTTGCCTTCACCAATATTGGTGTCACCCGCCGCATCATGACGATGAACCGCTATGTGTATCCTTTCAAGATCGAGTTCAGTACCGACCCTGAAGAAACACTGGCCCGCGCGTTTGCCGAATTGAAAGACAAGGTCAACTTTGTCAGTGGTGACAAAGTGGTGGTGATTTCCGACCTGCTGATCGACAAGGACAGCGTTGGCATCCAGATCCGTT
Organism: uncultured Gammaproteobacteria bacterium; assembly: GCA_903837345.1. Lineage (GTDB taxonomy): Bacteria > Pseudomonadota > Gammaproteobacteria > Pseudomonadales > Pseudohongiellaceae > CAILUG01. Next base: position 31,985 of record CAILUG010000045.1, read on the forward strand.
ATTTGTCCTAGAACTCGGGCTACTTCTGTAATTCGTCGAACAGGAATCTGGTCACGTCAGTCACGCTCTGGTCATTGATCAGCTCCGGATACAGCTTCGGCATCGGCGCTTTCGGATTTTTGATTACTGCACCGACGGCTGCCATGTCCATGCGTTTGGCTATGTTGCCGAGTTTTTTCTCGGCCATGAAGTTGCCATCGGTGCCGTGGCAGGAAGCGCAAACCTGACTGTAAAGGCGACGGCCATTGTCGATCCCGCTGGTGGCAGTGCCCTTGGTTGCATCGATCGCCCGCACTGGTGCGCCGGGGTTCAGGCTCATGATGATCACACTTGGCAAGCCGACATCACCAAAAGCATTGCGTGAAATATTGCCGGCAGCAAAAGCCACATATTGTTTGCCGGCCAGTTCATAAGTCACCACGCCACCGGCCATCGCGCCACCCACATTCTCTTTCTTCAAAAGCACACCGCTCTTGCTGTCGAACACCAGGAAGTTGCCGGCCAGATCCCCGGCGAACGTCACGCCACCAGCAGTTGGCGTAATACCTGCTACCACCGGCTTTTCCGCATGATATTTCCAGCGGACTGCGCCAGTGAGACTGTCGAGCGCAGTGACCCAGCCAGTGGCCTCGCCATCCGGCTCCACCATTCCGCCGAAATTGGCTTCACCGGGTTTGTATACCGTGCCTTCACCCAGCGTCACTTTGAAACAAATGTCGACCGCACCAGTGATCAACGCGCCATTCAGCCGATCCAGCGCCGGGCCGTTCCACTCCACACCGCCGGCGTAACCCGGGCACATGCGCGAACCTTCACGTGAAGGCTTTTGGTAGATTTCTTCCACCGTGGTGACAGGAGTGCGGAACACGGACTTCCTGGTATCACGATCAACTACGGTGACATATCCATCCTTGCCACCAATGGCCATCAGGTCACGTCCACCCTCAACCCGGTACAGCACCGGCGCTGCCACCAGATCAAGATCTTTCCAGTCAGAAGGTGATACCTGATACCACCACTTCAGATTGCCACTGGCTGCATCCAGCACGACGATGGAGTTGGTAAACAGGTTTTTGCCTGGACGATAACCGATATCAATGTCCGGCCACGGATTGCCGACCGGCACGAACAGTTCACCTGAACTGACATCCAGGGACATGGCACCCCATACACCACCACCGCCGGTTTTGGCTGTTTCCGGGCGCGCCCAGGAATCGGCACCGGTTTCCTTGCCCATCGGGATGGTATTGAATCGCCACAGTTCGTGACCGGTGATCGCGTCATATGCCATCACGCGGCCACGTATGCCCAGTTCGCTACCGGCGATGCCCATGAACACCACGTTCTGCCAGGCCAGCGGTGCCCCCGGCGTGGATTCGCCCAGTGCCGGGTTGGCTATCTGGTTCTTCCACAGCAGTGCACCGGTAATTGCATCAAGCGCAATCAGGCGCCCATCGCAGGTGCCGCGAAAAATCCGGTTGTTGAGCAGCGCGACACCGCGACTGGAACCACCGCACCGCGCATCTTCAGGCTGATAATCGTATTTCCAGATTACTGCACAGGAGCTGGCATTCAACGCCATGGTTTCGCGTGCGGTAGAGGTATAGATGACGCCATCGCTGACTATCAGCCCCCCATGAAACGACCCTGGGCCATCAATCTGCACCTTGCACACCTGGCCCAGCTGACTGGCGTTTTGCGTGTTGATCTGCTTGAGCGAGGAAAACCGCTGACTGCCAAGGCCATTGTTGTAAGTGAGCCACTGCACGCCAACAGCTGCATCTTGCGCCAATGCCAGTGTTGAAATTGCGGCCAATGTGAATATTGCCAGTAATGCTTTTGTTGTTGTCATGGCTGGTGATCCCCTTGATGGAAGCACGATTATAGAACCTATCGCTGAATTTCGCAGAGGTCTTCTGCTGAACTCTGGAGAGGGCCGGGTATCACAGCACCTCTGAAGCCATGAACATTGCATCGCCATAGCTGAAAAACCGGTACTTTTCGGCAATTGCAGCCTGATAAGCAGCCAGCACGTGCTCACGCGAACTGAAGGCGCTCACCAGCATCAGCAGGGTTGATTCAGGCAAATGGAAATTGGTGATCAGCGCATCGACACTGCGAAACTGGTAGCCAGGATAGATGAAGATGCGGGTGTCCCCGCTGAACGGCTGCAGCTCGCCAGTCTGACTTGCCGTTTCCAGACAACGCACAGTGGTGGTCCCTACTGCCACCACCCGCCCGCCACGTTCACGGCAAGCCCGCACTTGCCGGCAGACTTCAGCACTCACTTCCAGATATTCGGCATGCATGCGGTGATCGGCAATGTTGTCGACTCGCACTGGTTGAAAGGTGCCGGCACCAACATGCAGGGTCACAGTTGCTGTTTGTATGCCCCGCTCACTGATTGCTGCCAACAACTCACTGTCGAAATGCAGACCTGCAGTCGGTGCCGCGACTGCCCCGGATTTTTCGGCAAATACGGTCTGGTAGCGTTCGCGGTCGGCCACTTCATCGGCGCGCTTGATATAGGGTGGCAACGGCATGTGACCGATGCGATCCAGCAACGCCATCAGATCCAGTGCGGGCGGGAACTGCAGGATCAGGAACTCGCCTTCCCTGCCTTCGATGTGGACTCGCTGCTGACTGCCATCACTGTCTGCCAACAATATCCAGCTGCCCTCACCCAGCGATTTGCTGCCGCGCACCTGGGCCAGCACCCGGTTGCCGGTCATCACCCGCTCCAGCAGCACTTCCAGCTTGCCGCCGCTGGGCTTGTGTCCGAATAACCGGGCGGGAATTACCCGTGTATTGTTGAAGACCAGCAAGTCACGCGCATCCAGCAGCCCCGGCAAGTCGGTGAAGCGGCGATGCTGCAACGCACCACTGTAACGATCCATACACAGCAAACGGCTGCCGCTGCGCTGGGCCGCGGGATGGTGGGCAATGAGCTCGGGTGGAAGATCGAAATGGAAATCAGATAGCTGCATGCAGCCATTGTAGCCTGCAAATTAACGGTAGGCAGTGGCTGCCAGCATGGTTATAATGCGCGCCGCTTTACCCTCTCCTACAATGCCGGAGTGGTGAAATGGCAGACACGGTGGACTCAAAATCCACTGCCCTTAAAAGCGTGCCGGTTCAAGTCCGGCCTCCGGCACCAATATCTGGCTTACTGACGTCCAGCAACGTCCCCCTCTTTCGCAGGAAACCCTGTAAATGCCTGTATCACCCGTTGTGGCTGGTACAGACTAATTCTGCAGCAACAATTGCTGTCGTAATGGCTGGTCCTTGTAATAGAAGTAGAGTGTGCCATTTTCCATGCGGAAGGTGCCGCCATAGGCAGCAGCCTGTGCAATGGAAACCTGTTCGGCATGGAAGTTGGGCACCACGATCTGGCTTTGTCCTGAAGGTGAAATGGCCACAAAGTTGGTTCCGTCATTATTGGTTGCACTCAAGGTCCAGCCCAGCTTGATTGCTGCATCCCTGACTTGAAGCTGGTCATAGAAAGCCGGCTCAAGGCGCTGTCTTGTTGCCGCTGTGCTGACGAACTCCAGTGACGGCTTGCCTGGTTCGGCAACGACCAGATTCATTTTGCCGTCTGGGTTCTGCAACACTTCATAATGTGGCCGCGCCATGTAGAAACCACTGCTGCTATCTGTGTTACTTGCCAGCTTTAACAAACCGTTGTCGAGTACACCTGTGGTGAAGTTGTAGGTAGCCTTCATGTATGAGGCAAAGTCCGCCATCATATTAAGTATCGGTTGGTAGCTACTGCGAAGCCCGCCGAAAGTCATGCTTAGGCTGTTGTCTGGGTTGAGAATGGTGCCATCAGCCACGCCTGCCGTTACCTGAATACTGCCCACCAAGCGTGCAAAGAGCTCGTGATTGCCACTGGTTATCTTGATCAAACCATCAGCCAGCTGATTGAACTGCATACTTCCGTTCTGTTGGCTGTTCATAAAATCAGAGAAGCGGGTACCAGTGCGACCGAGCACATTGCCACCCTCAAACCGCGCCGTGATGGCCGGATAGCTGTTTATGCCGACAGGCGTAATCAAAGCAAGAGCGTCATCGGTTTTACCGCCATTGCCGGATAGTGAACCCAGATACACACCCGTCAGATTGCCATTGGCATCAAAGCGGGCCACTTCGCCGGCTTCCAGGGTAATAGACACAGTATCCGTGGTGAGGGCGTTGAGTGTATGCCCGCTACTCGATGTTGAAACTGCCAAAGCCCCCGCGCTTAGTGTTTGCAACGCCACTTTTATTTGCACTTCTCCTGATTCAGCCGAAACAGAGCCTAAGCCATTGGTTGCTATATTGAAACCGGCTGTGCCGCCCGCCGGTCCCGCCTGTGCAACCACGTTGTGCAAGGTGGTGTCTTTGGACAGCTCCATTCCACCGATTATGCCGCCCGACTGTGTATTGCCGATCGTGGTCTCACCCTGCAGCAGTTGCAGGCTTTTGGTTGTCGAGCCATTGGGGAGCGTCAGCGTCGTCGTACTGATGATTGTGGGGCTGGATGGGTTGGCCGTTTCCGGATCGACCTGAATGTTGAATACGCTTCCATTCAACTGCACATTCACCGGAGTTCGGGATGGGAATCCGATCAGCACATTGTTTGGCGTGTTGTCTGCCAGCTTGAGCGTCTCACTACCCAAGCTGCCTGCTATAACAAGAGTGCCGCCATCCGAGATGCCGACATTGTTGTTCAGTTTGTCCAGGTTGGTCACAACATTGGATGGCGCACGCGTCGGCGTGAAGCCGGTATTCGTTGTCAAACTGGTTTCAATATTCCTGCCAATCAAATTGATCGATGGATTTACTGCGGTTACTGAATTCGACATGGCAGAGGCTGCCCCTGTGCCAATGCTGTTTGTGGCCATCACTGTGAACGTATAACTCGTGCCTTTGGCCAATCCGGCCACCGAGATCGGGCTGGAGCTGCCAGTACCAGTGAAGCCGCCGGAACTTGCGGTGACTGTGTATCCGGTAATGGCAACACCACCATTCGATGCAGGAGCAGAAAACATAATTGTGGCAGTAGTCCCGCTTATTGACGCTGTCACATTTGTTGGTGCACCTGGCGCTACGGCGGCGACCGCAAACGAACGAGCGACAGTAGCAGCGGCCAGATAGCTGCCATTGCCGGCCTGATCGGCAGCAATGATGCAGGTGCCGGCATTTATGAAGGTCAGTACCCCACCGCTTGTAATCATACATACGCTGGTGGTCGATGAAGAAAATGTTGGAGTCAGCGAGGAAGTGGCGGTGGCAGTCAGCGTTGGAGCGGTGTCAAAATTCTGGGTGCCGGGGCCTGTAAAGGTGATCGTCTGCGCCGCTTTCGGTATCACGCTGTTGGAAGCTGCCGAAGCACTGCCAGTACCAACGCTGTTGGTGGCAGTGACGGTGAATGTGTAAGCCGTGCCATTGGTCAAGCCGGTCACCAGGATCGGGCTGGCGCTGCCGGTGCCAGTGAGGCTCCCAGGGCTGGAAGTGACCGTATAGCCTGTAATCGTCGCACCACCATTGGAGCCTGGGGAACTGAAGGTCACAGTGGTTTGAGTATTGCCGGCAGTGGCAGAGCCGATTGTCGGTGCACCCGGCACGACTGGCGCCACCACGCTGAACGACTAAGTGGGGCCCGAAGCAGCAGCATAGATGCTGTTACCAGACTGGTAGCTTTGGAGAGTACAAGTGCCAGTGGAGAAATAGATCACCGTGATGCCACTGACCCCGCATACACCGCCAGTGGCTGTGAATCCAACTGACAAACCGGAGCTGGCGGTGGCTGCCGTCGGTGACAGCGTGGTGCCGAAATATTGTGTGCCAGGGTTTGGAAACGTGATCGTTTGGGTGGCTTTCGGTGTCACGCTGTTGGAAGCGTTTGAGACAATGACAGTGCTGTCGCTGTAGCTGGCCGTGACGGTGAAGGTGTAAGCCGTGCCGTTGGTCAGGCCTGTGACTGTGATCGGGCTGGCATTGCCGGTGCCTGTGAGTCCTCCAGGGCTGGCAGTGACCGTGTAGCCTGTCAATGTTGCACCGGTGGCAGTAACGGTGAAGGTCACTGTGGCCTGGGCATCGCCCGCAGTGGCCGTGCCCATAATCGGTGTGCCAGGCGCAACGACAACACTGAATGACTGGGTAGGTCCTGAAGCAGCAGCATAAACACTGTTACCAGACTGGTAACTCTGGAGAGTACATGTACCTGTGGAAATGTAATACACGGTATAACCGCTAACCCCGCACACACTAGTTGTTGCCGTGAAGCCCACTGGCAAACCAGAGCTAGAAGTGGCTGCGGTAGGCGACAACGTAGTGCCAAAATTTTGCGTGCCGGGGTTGGAGAAAGTAATGGTCTGCGGACACAGACTGGCAAGCCCCCGATTTCCTATACACCTGACAGCTTCATAAAGTACTGCTCTTCAAACTTCGCTGGTGGTATGCCGTCGTTGTTACCATGTCTTCGAACCGGGTTATAAAACAGCTCGATGTAGTTGAACACATCTGCC